>DATHFT010000069.1:0-4289 GCA_035317965.1 Saccharimonadales bacterium (SeqCode)
CTTTTTGATTCACCGTCACCGTGGTCGCCGTGAACGTGAAGCTATCAAAGAGCACGTTGCCGTGACCCGCCCCAACCGTGACCAATTGCTTCGCATCGCTCGTAGTGGCCGTTATGATGAGGCGCCCGGACTTGCCCGGCGCCAACCCAGGATCAGGAGAGAGTGTCGCCGACAATGCCGTCACCGGTACCTTGTCCAGCCTCATGCGCAGGCCCAACCCCACTTCGAGGATGCACAGCCCCCGAGCGCTGCCAGCCCTAGAAAAACTAAATAGGCGCGGCCTGCCAGCACAACGCACGCAAACGATTGCAATTGCATTTGGAAACCTTCCTTGGAATGGCTACGGAGATCAAGAACTCTCGATAATGTTTAAGTGTTAGCGACGGTCCCAGTGATCGCGGTGGAAACGCTCATATCGTCCTCGCTCAAACCCGTGATGCCAATACCGACCGCGCGCAAAGAAATCCCAAGCATAGAACGGTCGCGCATAACCAGTCCGCTCGACCACAGCGCCACCAGGGCAAGCCACACTCGCGTAAGAGCTTGCTTCTGCCGAGACGCTGGCACCCACACCTGCAATGACAAGGACGGCACTCAGCGCAACGGATGACAACTTGTTCATGATGGCGATCCTTCTATGATGAACCTTCAATAGATGGAACGGGCGGCCGCAGTGCGCGTTGACCTAGCGCGAGTGGGTTACCACTTGTTAACATTTTCACCACTATCTACCGTCTCCTAAATCGCGGCACAAACATCGCCACCCGCGCGCGATATGCTCGATAGTCCGCGCCCAATGTGCTGCCTAACAAGACCCGCTCATCATCCATCGCCATATACACAAGCAATCCAATATTGAGCAAGCACACCCCACTGACAACGAGCGACGGAAAGGCGACCGCCACACCCAGAAACGCCACCATGTAGCTCAAATAAAATGGGTGCCGCACATAACGGTAAGGACCAGCGCCGCATACCGCCGGCGGGACTTCACCAGCCAATCCAATATAGAAGCTCCGATCAACTGCTGTGCGCCGTGACCACTCATAAAGCAGCACGGAGCACAGTGCGAAAATGCAACCGCACAGCGCCAGCGGCAACAGCAAACCGTGGAACAGCCCCATGACGAACACACACAACATCCCCGATATAAAAGAAATCTGGCCGAGCATCGCGCCGTTGTCGCGAAGCTTGGGGACTGTGAAGATATTTGCGCCGGCCGTCATAAAGTACAGAAACGGGCATACCATCCAGAATATGAATGCGAGGCGCAGCGCCGTTGCCATCACCGTAATTCGTTCTGAAGATGCCGCGGCTTTTGCCAAGATAGCGTGCCAAGGCTCACCGCATAAGGCCCATCGCCGACCAACGCCTGTACCAGAAGTAGGACGCTCCAGATCGCAGGCAGCTCGCCGCCGGCGGACGTGAAATAAAAGCCCTTGCGCACTATCCAAAACTGCGCGGCGCCAAGCATCAGCGGTATACAAAAGAGGCTCACATATCGCGTGTAGATGCCGGGGATCAAAAAGATCGCGCCGGCAAATTCAGCCGATATCACATACCACGGCACAAACCAAGGGTATCCGTTGGCCTCAAGCCCTGACCACCAGCGCGCAGTACCACCAGGAAGAATGAAGAACTTCCAATATAAATGAGCGATGAAAAGCGAACCCAGTGTCAATCTAAGAAGCAGCAAGCCATATGCTTGAGCGCGGTGTTCGGTCATTTTTTGTTTTTCCTTGTGCGTCTGGTAGAGTCTACTCCGTCTGGCCAGCCGTTCGCCGCCACGCTCCACCAGCCTTTTTTGGCACTTACAACCACTGAAGTGCGGCGCTCTCGACGCTCTTAAACACCGCGACGGAATCTCCGCGGTTGCGAGCGACGTCTTCGAAAATGTAGTCTATTGCCTCGACCCGAGCTGCATTCTCCGTCTGGTCTCGCGTTCGGGCTTCCTGCCCTCGCTCGACGACGGTGAAGGCTAAAAGAAACAGTGAAGGCCATCCACGAACGGATGCGCCATCTGTACACGAACCCGGAAGGCAACTACTATGTCAGCAGAAAGTGCCGGCGGACATGAGTCCCGCAGCGAGTTTCAATACACCATCGATCGCATCACTGGGAGCCTGAACATATCAGGGGTATCTGATGGCCAAACCGTGCGCATGATAGGTAAGTGCGAGAAGAGCGACGAGATGAAGCAGGCGTTTTGACACCGCTCCCAGAAATCGCCAGCGCGAAGTCACACTTCGCGGCGTCTGCCTTACTTTTATTCCCGTTGTCGCTGTGGCGCCGCGCCACCAATTCCCGTTAGTCTTTTGGAGGCTGGCACGGCGGCGGCGTGGCGTCGTGGCACAAGCCTGTGCGCGGATCTCGATGCCCAACGTCAGTGCCGTCTTGCTCCGGAGGGTTAGTCAAGCAACCTGACATTAGCCAGGCAGCAGTAAGAACAGTGATGAATAACTTCACGAATAACTCCTTGTTCAACGTGCCGCCGCCATTCCTCGCCGCCACTAAGCTCAGCTCAAGTCACGCCGAGAGCGATTGGCGCGCGAAATGTCCGCTGCTGAGCAAAGCCGTGGTCACCAGTTAAGCACAGATCTTGCGACAATTCGGCGAAATCGCCCGGTACGTAGTTGCTCGCCGATCGCCTCACCGGTGGTATCGCCAGAACGCCAATATGTTGGAGAGCCGCCGCCACCAATTCCGTACAGTAATACGATTTCCCATTCCCTTCCTTGTTGCGCCGTCTCGCCGCACGTAGCGCGTAGTACGGGCTCAAGTTGAAAGGTAAGCCATGGTTCGCCAAGGCGAAAGCTGAGAGACGCTCATCGCTGTTCTGAGATAACTTCGGCCGAACCGAGCGGAACGCTATATAACCGTCAAAGCCAGTCCGGACCTCGTCAATACTAATTATCTGGACACCAGCACGAGGCTGTCCCTCAATCAAGTCCTTCGATATGGGCCGAGACGTTGACTGCAACACGACTAAAGTCCCTGACTTGGCACTTACGACCAGTGCGCACCGCGTCCACATATTGCCCAATGTGTGCTGAATCCTTTCTTCCAATTCCGTCAGCTCGGAGAAAACAAAATGCAACCAGGCTCGATCGCGAACGAGCTTAGGGGAGCTTCGCTTAGAACAGGCGCATCCATCAGCCGCTATCCTCCCCGTTCGCTCCACTACCTATTGACCCAGCGCCTCCAAATTGTACTTCTCTACCCTCCCCACCTTACTAATTTCCGCCTGCACATCCGTCCGCGCTCTCATCTCGCGTCTACGCTTCCGTAACTCCGCTTGTCTCGCAGTCTCGCGCGGCACCGCATACTCCTGAACGGTCAACAGCGCCGCGGAACGCAAATCCTTGTCCTCCAGCCGCTCGATCAACCATCTCGCAGCGGTATCGAGATCATTCATCCGCAGCAACGCATCTTCATAGGTCCGAGGCGCGTCGAGCCGGTGTTCCTTGATAAAGCCGAGCCATTTCTCTTTTTCCGCAGCGTCGCCCAGTTGGATAGCGGCATCGAGGCGCACATCGGCCTCCTGCATGTGTCCATAAGAACTCATTTCCAAACCCAGGCGAACCAGCGTACCCAGCCCATCCTTAGGGTTCCCCAAGTCACAATAGAGTTCCCCCAAATTGATGACCTGGCTAACGTTCTTACCTTCCCATTCGGGCACCCAGCTTGCCGCAGCCAGCTGATCAACGCCCTCATCCCACCGGCCGAGTCGCCGCAGCAATCGAGAGCGGGTATCGAGTATCCACACGTACTGGTCGTCGAAGTCGTCGTACCACTGCTTAGGCTCCGCGTGCAATCGAATCTCCGCCACCAAACCATCGGCCGCAGCCAGTCCGGCGCCATAGTGTTGCTCCTCCAGTAAGCGGTGCATGACGATCATCTTAGGCGTCAACGATTTCGGCGTCCGCTCCGCCACCGCTTGAAAATGCTCCAGGTTTTTCCTAATCGCCGCATCCACGTCAAACTGCGCTGGATTGGCTACGGTAATCGCGTCGAAGCGCCGATCCGCTCGCATGGAGATAAGAGAATATTCGTCGGTTACATGCGTAGAAACATCAATGGCCTCAGATAACCGATTTTGTTCGAGCAGCAGCAACGCAAAATCTTGCCAAGTGCCACTCGGCTCCTGACCCCAGACCACCTTCCAGTGCGCCGCGTACAGTGCCTGCATCAGCGGCAGCGCCTCACCGTGAGGCAACTGCTTCTCGGCGTCGCTTAACACTCGAAGGATGAATCGATAGTTAAGGTTATCCAGGCTTTCTGGATTCTTT
>DATHFT010000070.1:0-2049 GCA_035317965.1 Saccharimonadales bacterium (SeqCode)
GGCTCGCAGCTTGCGGACTCGAATTCCCTGGTGTACCGGGCAAAGTAATTGAAGTCACGCCTGGCGAACCCATTGTCTTCAAGATTGCGTTTGTTACGAGCGAAGCGGAATTCGATGCAGCGACGACCCCGAACATGGAAGTGAAAGTGGCCGGTCAGCCGGAAGCGGGTCGCGTCGAAAAGGACAACCCGATCCACTTTACCGGCACACTTATTTCCTTTGATCCAGACCCGGCGTTCATGCTGCACTGGGACAAAGCCAAGGTCAGTGAAGAAGACATCCCGAAGGAAAAAGCGGCACCGAAAAAACCAGCACCTCGGCGTCCCACGGCGAAAAAGCCAAGCTAGTCGTCAGCAGACGCAAGACGGAAAAACGCCCTTCCTCGCAAACGGAAGGGCGTTTTCTATTTGCAACGGGACCGTCCAGGCGGCCACTTCACACAAAGCGATCGCTAGCGATGACGGCGGTGACCGTTGCTGGCGGCCCGAGTGTCTAGTTTATATTCGTCGATTTTCCGGCTTAGGGTGTTGCGGTGAATACCGAGAATCTCGGCGGCGCGGGATTGATTGCCTTTCGCGCCGTCGAGCACCCGCTTGATGAATCGTTTTTCGAATTCGCCGACAGCTTCGTCAAAAAGGATGCCCCGTTCGACCATCTGGGCGACAAGCCCTTCCAATTGATCCTTCATGCCAGCACGCTCCGCAAGATACGTTCCCCAGTGGGCCGGGATGCTAGTCCAGTTCGTGCCCAGTCAGGATGCGAAACGCTTCCCGGTACTTGGCACGTGTGGCGTCGACCACCTCGGAGGGCAGTTCGGGTCCAGGAGGCGTTTTGGGCCAGCGGATCCGTTCGAGGTAGTCGCGCACAAACTGTTTGTCGAAAGACGGTTGAGCGCCGCCGGGCTTGTATTGGCCGGCCGGCCAGAAGCGGGAGGAATCCGGCGTGAGGGCTTCGTCGATCCAGATCAACTCGTCATTGAGCAAGCCAAATTCGAACTTGGTGTCAGCCAGGATGACCCCGCGCGGTTCCGCGTAAGCCGCAGCGCGCCGATAAATCTCCAGGGTGATCGCGCGAACTTTTTCTGCCAGCTTTTTCCCGATCATTTCTGCAGCTTGTTCGAATGGAATATTTTCGTCGTGGCCGGTGGCGGCTTTGGTGGCGGGCGTGAAAATCGGTTCCGGCAACCGATCCGATTCCTGCAATCCGGCAGGCAGATCGATGCCACAGATTTTTCCCGTGGCGCGGTAATCCTTCCAGCCGGAGCCGGAAACGTAGCCGCGCACGACACATTCAATCGGAAGCGGTTGCGTCTTGCGTACGACCATCGAGCGCCCGGCGAGATCTTCTGTATGCACGTCGAACGGAGCAGGGAAATCCGTTGCACTGAGAACATGATTGGGCACGACGTCGGCCAGCAAATTGAACCAGAAGAGCGAAAGTTGCGTAAGGACGCGCCCCTTGTCGGGAATCGGTGTGGGAAGAATTACATCAAAGGCAGAAAGGCGATCGGTTGCGACAATCAGGAGCCGTTCGCCCAGATCGTAGATGTCACGTACCTTGCCGCGCGCCGCAGGCGTGAGTCCGGCAAATTGTGTTTCGCGAACTACCCGAGTTCCAGGACCGGCTGCCACAGAAAAGAATCCCCCGACAAAGTGAAATGCATTCTAGCGCAGCAAAGCGCGAAGTCAAAGGCTGCTGGAAGAAAAAAACAGGGATGCGCTTGCAGCACAGGGGCAGATTGCGGCTGGCCACGCCACCCGCGGTTGTTCTTCCGGTTTGCGCAGGCGGGAAACGCTCCCGGCAAGATGTTGGAGGGTTTTGCTGCCGAACTGACCTGGACGGAAATGGTGAAGGCGAACCCGGGAGTTCCCCGGTGGCTGTCGAGCGGGATCGCTCGATGTTCTAATCAGAAAAAAAGCAGAGACGCGGCGCCAGCATCCGGCAATAAAGCGCCGTTGCCGTTTCAGGCAGCCGTGGCGGCCTTACGTCTCGGTTGTGGCTCGGCGTCGCCTTCCCAGCGGACGCTGACAAGTTTCGAGACCCCGGGCT
>DATHFT010000071.1:0-5466 GCA_035317965.1 Saccharimonadales bacterium (SeqCode)
CGCCGAAGGACAGATCTTTTCGGGCGAGGCGAGCGTGGTGTTCGTGCCGGGCTCGCAAGGCGAACTCGGCATCTATCCGCGTCACGCGCCCCTGTTGACGACCTTGAAGGCCGGCGAAGTACGCGTGCAGTCGGAAGGCCAGGAGGAACAGGTGTTCTACGTGGGCGGCGGCGCCCTGGAAATCCAGCCGCACCTGGTGACCGTGCTCGCCGACACGGCGGCGCGAGCCAAGGACTTGGATGAGGCTGCCGCGCTGGCCGCCAAGCAGCGCGCGGAAGAAGCCGTCCGCAGCCGTGGCGACAAAGTGCAAATTGCCGAGGCGCAAGCCGAGTTGGTGCGCGCCGTGGCGCAATTGCGCGCCATAGAGCGCCTGCGCAAGAAACGCTAAGGGGTCTTCCGCAACTTCGGAGTCTTAATGCATCTTTCGGTCGTCATTCTGGCCGCCGGCCAGGGCAAGCGGATGAACTCCGACTTACCGAAAGTACTACAGCCCTTGGCGGGCCGGCCGCTGCTGCAGCATGTGATCAGCGCCGCGCGCGGCGTAAATCCGGACAATATCTATGTGGTCTACGGCCATGGCGGCGCACAGGTGCAGGCGGCCCTGGTCCACGAAAAAGTCGAATGGATTCTGCAAGCCGAGCAGCTGGGCACCGGCCATGCCGTGATGCAGGCCATGTGCGTCATTCCGGATGACCACACCGTGCTGGTGCTGTACGGCGATGTGCCGCTGATTCGTTCTGCCACGCTGCAAAAGCTCGTCGCCGCCGCCGGCGAGGGCGCGCTCGCCATGCTCACCGTCAATCTGGAGGATGCCGCCGGCTACGGACGCATCGTTCGCGACAGCCAAGGCCGCGTGAGCGCGATCATCGAGCACAAGGACGCCACCCCTGAGCAGCTGCAAATACGCGAAGTCAATTCCGGACTCATGGCCGCGGCCGCGGGACCCTTGCGCGAATGGTTGTTGGGTCTGGGAAGGAACAACACGCAGCGCGAATATTTCTTGACCGACGTGGTCGCGAGCGCCGTGCAGGCGAATACGCGGGTCGATGCGGTTCTGGCAGCGAATCCCACCGAGGTCGCCGGCGTCAACGACAAGATTCAGCTCGCACAAGCAGAAGCGGGCCACCGGCGCGAGCGTGCTGAAGAATTGATGCTGGCCGGCGCCACTCTGGCGGATCCAACGCGCATCGACATACGCGGCGATGTGCAGGTGGGCCGCGACGTGTTCATCGACGTCAACACAGTTTTCATCGGCAAGGTTCAGCTCGCCGCAGGGGTCAAGGTGGGTCCCAATTGCGTCATCGCCGACTCACGGATCGGAGAGGGCACCGAGATCTTTGCCAACAGCATGCTCGATCATGCCATCGTCGCCCAGCGTTGCCGCATTGGTCCATTCGCGCGTTTGCGCCCCGGCACCGTCATGCATCGCGAAGTGCACATCGGCAATTTCGTTGAAGTCAAAAACACGGAAATCGGTGCGGGAAGCAAGGCGAATCACTTAACCTATCTGGGAGACTCGCGGGTGGGCAAGGACGTGAATGTCGGCGCCGGCAGCATCACCTGCAATTACGACGGCGCAAACAAGTGGCCGACCCTCATTGAAGACGGGGCCTTCATCGGTTCCGGCAGCATGCTGGTCGCGCCCGTGCGGATCGGCGCAGGCGCGACCATCGGCGCCGGGTCCACGATTACCGCCAGCACGCCCGACGACAAACTGACCCTGGAGCGCTCGAAGCAGATTTCGATCGATGCTTGGAGGCGGCCCGCCAAGCTGGACGACAAAGAGAAGGCCGATGTCATCGCGAGCGCCATGGAAAAGCCGAAGGGCTAGCTGGTGCTCGGCCCAGACCCAACAGTCGTGTCACCAGCCGCCACTCGAACCCTTCGATTGTTTCTTAGCAAAGTGCCCGAAGAGGAAAAGACACGATTCGCGTTTTAAAGTCCGGACCCGCCTTCGCAGGGGTCTGAACTGATCCGGACCGAACGCCGACGCGGCGTCCCAATGGGTTTACAGATAGGATCTCAAGGCCTGAACGTCTTTTGAGACTATTGCTTGACTGATTGAATTTGCGAGCCTCACTGCCTCATCGTACTGGCTGCCCAGTTGCCTCTGCAGAACATCAGTGTACGTTCGCCCGTTGGCGCATTGTGGATTCCAGCTACAGGCAGAAAGCATCCAATCCGAACCCGGTCCACAGTCATAGCCCTTCTGACACGCGAGGATCTTCCAAGCGCTGATGAGCGTCGCAGTTTCCTCCTCAGTCCTCGTACCTGTGCGGACCCAATCACTCATCGAGAAAATTGCATCCGGATCTCCCGATTGGACTGCACTTAAAGCTAAGTCTCTCGCTTGCGCTTCCTCTGAGAGTAACGCCTGTTGCGCGATCGCAGCCGGATATCCCGCGTCTACCGCTTTGTCTAACCACTGATTCCAAGTAAGGGACGTCTTGAGCATTTCTGGGTCCTCCAAAAATCCTCGGCAGCGTGTGTATATCATGACAATTTCTTCTTGGGAGAGGCCGACGGGTCTCGCTGCCGCTATCGCTTGAACTTCTTCCAGAGTACGCACCTCACTATTCGGCTTTACAAAATAAAGCCGCGATATTTGAGCGCACCACTTGAGGGATTTGGCCATCAGATATTCTGCTTCCGGGTTTCCAGTGCTTGCCAATGGAGCGATTTCTGCAACGAAGCGCGCATAGTCCTTTGCTTCGCGAAAACGATCACGCAACGATTTCTCTGCTGGTGGCGCGACCGAAGATTTCGCTGCGCCACTGGCCGACGGCTCTGCTGCAGGCTGCCCGACAGTCATAATTGACTGTCGGGCAGGTGCAGTCCCAGCGGAAGACGATGGTTCAAATGCTTTCCAGGCAACAAATGCAATCACGCAGCTGACAGTCATGGTCACCAAGAAGAATGAAGGGCGTCGATTCATTGGTTTAGCAAGAGTAGAAGAATTGGAATAGGTAGAGTTGGCTCTCTTGTGATCGTGGCGGCTGGTGACACGACTGTTGGGTCTACCCCTGCTCGCGGCGGGTTGAGCGTAAGACCCTTTACAAAGATCATATTGACCATTAATATCGATCACAGTTATCGATTTAAACGGTATTACGATCATGCTTTATCAAACACCGGTTTTGCCGCCTACATACATACAAATTATTGAAAATATTGAAGATTGTCGGAACAAACTGCGTTTCTCAATCAGCGATAACTTGAATCGTTGGAACGGCTTTCTTGCAAGGATGGCCTATGCCAGGGCTATCCATGGGTCAAATACGATGGAAGGCGTAAATGCGACACTCGACGACGCCCTGGCCGCAGTGGATGGCGATATTCCGTCGAATCCACAGGATGAAAATTGGTTGGCCTTGACTGGGCATCGCGATGCGATGGACTACATCATCCAGCTCTCAAAAGAACCGTCGTTCGAGCATAACGAAGGCACTC
The DNA here is from genome assembly GCA_035317965.1 of Saccharimonadales bacterium (SeqCode). Lineage (GTDB taxonomy): Bacteria > Acidobacteriota > Terriglobia > Acidiferrales > UBA7541 > Acidiferrum. The sequence continues at coordinate 3,451 of DATHFT010000071.1, forward strand.
TGCTGAGTTTGCATTTCATGATGATGAAGCACGAACTTGCCAAGAACCCTGGTCGTTACCGGCCAGGGCCAGTTCATGTAACCAACATGAGTAGCGGTCGAACTGTCTATGAAGCCCCGAACGCGGAATTGGTGCCTGCTCTCGTACGTGAGCTTGTCGAGAATATGAAACAGAAAAACTCGCAGCCGGTTTTGGTCAGAGCGGCGATGGCTCATTTAAATCTCACCATGATCCATCCATTCCGGGATGGAAACGGGCGAATGGCTCGTGCTCTACAAACATTCGTCCTGGCGCGCGAAGGAATACTCGATCCGCGCTTCTCCAGCATAGAGGAGTATGTTGGAAGAAATTCTTCTGACTACTACGCGGTGCTGGCAGAAGTAGGCAAAGGCGAATGGCATCCTGAAAACGACGCGTTGCCCTGGATTAAATTCTGCTTGACCGCTCACCATTTTCAAGCGCAGACATTACTGAAACGAATTGGCGAAGTCGGATCGCTTTGGGAAAGACTTGAGCAATTAACTAAGGAACTGAAAATCCCGAGCAGAACCATAGGAGCCTTGATGGATGCGGCCACCGGGCGCCGTGTCCGAAATCCAGTCTATCGCCGAGAATCTGATGTATCCGCGCAAATCGCGAAACGGGATCTAAAGATCCTCGTAACAAATGGCCTTTTGGAGGCTAAAGGAGAAAAACGAGGCCGTTATTACATCGCCAGCAAATCTCTCTCCGGTCTTTATGAGCAATCCAAGGTCGATCGTCCTATTCGGGACCCGTTTCTAACCTTGGAAGAAGAAGCACAATCGGCTCAATTGAATTTGGTCTAGGCCTTCGACGAAATTGATGGCAGGCGTCACAGATACTTCGTGACGCCTTGGAACTCCTTGATCAGCTCGCGGAATTCGCGGGGCAGCGCCTCGGAGGTCTCCTCCATGCAATGGTGGATGTGATCCTTGATCAGTTCCTTCTTGGCGTTGCCGATCGCTTTTTCGACCGCATGAAGCTGCTGCGCCAAGTCCATGCACGGGCGTCCGGCCTGCATCATGTCGATTACCGCCGCTAGGTGACCTTCAGCGCGTTTCAGCCGCGCTCTGATCTCGGGAAATGTATGCATCGTTTGCGCTCCTGGGGTAGTTCGTATCCTATCCACCTAGACAGGATAAGGGAAGACGCCTAGGATTGCCGCGCCTGAAGGACCTGAGCGCTGCCTCAAAGAGCTCGGGAGCGTGCTCCGGACACCGATTCGTAATCGAATTGTCCTAGCTTCTGCGGACGAGCTTTTTGGGATATGTCATGGCCATACACGACCATCAGCCATCATTTCGGGGCGGCGCCTTTCTGTGGGGTGGCTTAGGTTTAGGCTTGTTGCTGCTGGCCGCGCTCCTCACCCATGGCTTTGGTTTGCTGGGTGGAACCGGCAGGGGCGTATCGGAGCCGGAATTGATGGTGCGCCAGGGAGACAAGATCCTGGTACCCGAGGGTTCAGCTCTGCGCGCACGCTTGAGCGTGATGCCGGTGTCCCTGCAGCCGGTCTCTCCCAAATTGTTGCTGCCCGCCGTGGTCGAATCCGATCCTGTGCGCACCGCCGCCGTGCTCACGCCCTTGAGCGGCCGGTTGATCGCTCTGAAAGTGGGACTCGGCGATCGCGTGGTTCGCGGTCAGGCGCTGGCGGTCATCGATTCACCGGATTTGGCGCAGGCCTACAACGACAACGACAAGGCCGCCGACGCGTCCCGTTTGACCGAAAAAAACCTAGGCCGCCAGGAAGCACAAAACAAGCTGGGCGTCGCGTCAGACCGGGATTTGGACCAGGCGAAGAGCGACTACGCTCAGTCGATCGCCGACTACACGCGGACCCAGGCGCGGCTGAAAGTGCTTGGCGCATCGCTCGAAACCAAGCCCGCAGCGCGCGTGCTCACCGTGACCGCGCCGATAAGCGGCAGCGTCACGGCGCTCTCGGTGGCCCCGGGCAACATGATCAATGATCCGACTCAATCCCTGATGACCATCGCGGAC
>DATHFT010000072.1:0-29488 GCA_035317965.1 Saccharimonadales bacterium (SeqCode)
GGAACAGCTGGAGGCTCTAGGTCCAGGTGAATCGAGCACTTTCCACCGGCAGGAATCGTGAGTTTGTCCGCCACGATCGTGACCGGGGGCGAGAAGGCCAGCGAGCCGCCGCGGACCTTCAGGCCCACGTAGCTGGCGGGCGGGCTCCCCGCGGCCAAGAGATCCGCGCGGATCCAGACGCTCCCGCGTTCCATTACGTAGCGGTTCCGGCTGAAGAAACTCACGACCTGCCCGAGGTCGATCAACTCGCCGGGCCTGAGACGATGCTCGTGCAGGTGAAAAAGGAAGGCAGGCTGCGGGTCGCCCGTAAAGTACACCGGCACCAGCCTGACAATGCGGTAGAAGTCGTACCAGAACAGCCGGCCGTCGCTGCCGCGCAATGGCCCGATGGTTTCGGCAATCTCCGCGCCTCGGGCCCAGTCCGGCACGGCGAGTGCGCTTGCAGGCGATACGAGAGGCGCTTCTCGGCGAAACACGCGGAACTCTGCCGACCGAGCCGGCTTGCCAGATGGTGTCACGAGGTCGGGGCTGGGCGAGTCTATCGCGTCGGCGTGCTCGGTCGCCGAGCGAAGGGCAACGATCGCGTCCGGATCTTCAACCACTGTGGAACGTTCGAGCAGAGAGACGAGCCGCGCGTGTGCTGCGCGCTCAGCGCCGGAGCGGATGTCGAGCCCCGCAAGCAAGGTTGCGAGTTTCGGGCGCGGATCTCGTGCGGCCATTTACACCTCTGGTGGGACACTCCAGGCGCCTGGTGGGTTGGGCGCTATCAGGCAGTTACGTGCCGCCGACACTAGCACCGTCTGCAGAAGCGGGCAACAGCAAAATTAGTGGATCACGCAAATGGAGCTGGAAACTTTGGTGGCAACTCGTCATTCCACCTGTCACGAAACAATTTCACGGTAGCCGGCCCATGACCCGCATAGTGGTTGTTGGCAAACGCGAAGGCTTTCAAACCACCGCGGGCAATGACGCGCTTGAGGATCGCGACCCATTCTGATATTTCGACAGTACGGTCAATGATGGTTTTGTCCCACATCGCAGTTTGCTCCTCGATGGCTTTCCGGTCTCCGAGCCAGCGCACATAGGTGAAGTCCGCGGTAATAGGGTCAAATTTCTCGAAGAGTTCAGTAGGCCTGGGCATCAACGATTGGTCGGTAAGCGCGAGAGCGACGTTGTGCTCTCGCAGCAGATCCGTGAAGCGCTCGTCCAGCCAACTTTTGTTGCGAATCTCCAGGGCCAACTTCACGCCCGGATAACTCTTGAGCCGCTTCAAAAATAACTGCAACCGGGGCAAGAAATCATTTGCGCTCGCAAACGTGTATTTGTTGAAAAATGGAAATTGCAGAAGCAGCGGTCCCAATTTCTCGCGTAACAAATTCATCCGCCCGATAAACTCATCTAAGTCTGCTTCGCAGTCCACCAGCAGTTTTTCGTGGGTAATGACCTGGGGAACTTTTGCGGCAAAAATAAAATCGCTGGGCGTTTTCGCGTACCAGTTGTTCACCGTGGAGACCGATGGCGTTCCGTAATACGTTGAGTCAATCTCCACGGCTTCAAACTGAGTGGCGTAGTGGGAAAGATATTGCGCGGGGCGCATACCGGCGGGGAAGAAGCTGCCGGCCCAACCCTTGGCGGTAAACGCAGAGGTTCCGACGTGGATGCCGGGCACCCTGTACGGGCGTTCTATCTTGCCTTCACGGGGGGCGGCGCAGGCTTCCTCAAGAGCGAAGAGTGTAGGTGCTTTGACGGGTGGGACCTTGGAGTTTTTGTTTTTCACGATGAATGAGTTACAACGCCATCCCGCAATTTCACCACTGAAATGGTCAATGTATAGATCATTCTAGCTTCCTGATAGTTGTTCGTTTGCATTAATTTGAAAACAAGCGGTGTGGAGCGCGGTTGCGACGAACCTTCGTGCTGGCATAGTTCACCAAAGAGAATTCTGAACGATTGGTAGCGGGTTAGTTAGAAATTACGCCGTAGATAATCCCCAAGCCGGCGACCAGAAAAATTGTCCCCAACATTCTGACTATCAAATATCCATTGGTATTTCCGTATTGCTGCTCAGTGATCGTTCCGCGGACACCAATCCAAGACGGCAATCGAAACCAAAGTTTAGGAGATACGAGCATAATCGCAGCGTTTGACACCCAGAAAATGAGGAATAGAATCGCGCAAATGACTAGGACAAGGTGCATTGTCTCGGACGCTCACGCCCCCTAACCACTTCTTTACCTTATCCCAACAGATTCAACAACTCTTGGCGATGAACGACTAGGTCCCGAGGGCGTGATGAGGGAGATCCTCCAGTCCTTCTCCGCGGAGCGAACCATTCGGTGTGGTCTGGATGAATGAGACTACCTTGCCGGCGGGCCACGGCAATGGTCACCCGGTCAATTCACTGCCCGGGGACCGAGCCGGAATTTTGATGTGCACCCAGACGGCAAACGCATCATGGTAATGAAAACTCCTGACGCTGAAATCCCTTCGATCAGCAAGGTCAGCTTCATTTTCAATTTCTTCGAAGAACTCCGCCGTAAAGTTCGTGGCCCGAGTTGATTGGCGCACTTGGGGCGGCAAGAACAGTTCCCATTGCTGCGGGAAAAAACCGCTCACGGATAGGGGGCGAGGAGGAAAAACGAAGGTACTCAGCGAAGGGAACCGCTCCTACCTTCCACATAGGGACCATTCCATACTATTTCGCCTGCCACATTTATGTAGGCAGCTAGATTTTCGGAAGAGACCGAGCAGAGTCCATTTTCGAAATCTTCAGCGTCCCAATATTCCGCAGGTATTGCGAGGGCTCCTGAATTGTCAATAAAGCCAAATCGATCATTGATGCTCACCCGGGCAAGACCATCGTGGAAGTCCGAGGCAAACTCATATTGTGGAGGAATTCGAAATTCTCCAGCCGCGTCAATGAATCCCATTGAAGAACCCAGCCTAACGCATGAAACACCATCTCGAAACAGGCCGGGAGTATCAAATTGCGGTGAGACGACCATCCTCCCAGACCTGTCGATATAGCCGAATTTACCCTTGACCGGTACATGAGCTAACCCTTCGGAAAATTGACCGGCAGCAGCTAGTTTGTCAGCCTTGAACCAAGGTGGAATAACTATATCTCCATAAGGATTAATATATCCCCAATCGTCTTTTACCTTGACCGCCGCCAATCCATCTGAAAAAGCGCGAGCGTCTTCATACGTCGGCGGAATAATTTCAGTTCCGTCTTTGTCGATAAATCCAAATTTATTTTTTTTACTGAAAACGGCGAGATGCTCCGAAAAATCTCCTACAAACTCGTACTTGCATTCAATAGCGACTTCTCCAAAACGATTTATGAACCCACAGAGGGAATGCTTGGTAGTTCGCGCCAAACCCTCATAGAATCTTGAGTAGGAAATGAACTTCGGCTGAATTGCAAATTCTCCGTCTGTTGCGATGAATCCCCATTTGCGGCCTGATTTAACAGATGCCAGCTGCTCCCGAAAAGAGAGACCATCATCAAATTTAGGACGAATTGTGACCAATCCGTCCTTGTTTATATAGCCTGCTCTGTATCCAGCGGAACTCGAGCGGTCCGGAACGTAAATGACAAATCTGTCCAATGAGCCTGAATCCTTTTCTGTCTAACGAGCACTATCCGCTAGAAACATTTGCGGTTGACTTTACTCTAGCACTACACATTTGCGAAAGAACAGATGACGCCAACCATTCCGTCGTTATTTTTCGGCATCGAGCCCTCCTGAATGACCGCTACAGTTTGGGGTGTGCGCCGTTCTGTTGCCAGAGGCCCGGCGCGAACCTATGCGTCCAGGCGGTTCCGTGCGTCCGTGCTACGCAAGGCGCGTGTGCCCGAAGCCTTGATTGGCTTGTGGTTGGGCCACGCGGGCAAAAGTGTCACGGATGATTACGTGTTGCAATTGAATGAGGACGTTGAGTACCGGAAGGAGTGGGCCAATCGTGTTGAGTTGGGCTACGTTGGGCTACAAAAAATCGCGGAAAATAATTCTGAAAAAGCCGCGTAACCAATTGAGGGGGTAGATTTTGAGCGGCCTGAGACATAGGTAACACATCGTACCGAACACATAGGTGACACTTCTCCCTGATTTGGGGAAGGCACGCGGTCTTAGCTGCACGCACGTTGCACGAAAAACCTCGCGGTTACTGCACACTGTGCAGGGTCTCAAAGACCTCATGGAGCAACAGAGAAACCAAAGACAAAAAAGAAAACACAGGCCGATGCCGTGAGGATCCAATATTTCGTCAGGAGGCTGCCATCGGGATAAAGTCGCTTGTATTCTCTATGCATCCGCAGAGTCTTGGGTAGAGTCCACCAAAGCCAAGGAAATTGTTCTTTTTCTGGCAAGAGTCTATTCACGTTGTCTAGAATCTGAAAATTGAGTATGACTGAGGTCAAAATGCAAACCATCATGCCAATAAAAGCAAAGATAGCGACAAGGGTTCGAATGGGCATCTAGAAGTTAATTCTATCGCTAATAACTGCACAATGTGCGATCAAAATGTAAACGGAACCGGCGTCGGAATCAACGACTATGAAGACACGACTATGAAGCACGTTGTCAATCAACCTCAAGAGTCGAAACCTGTTCCTTAGAAACTAGGATAAATCTGAGTAGTCGTTTGGCTCTTAGTTTGCGGGAAGTACACTCTGCCATTTAGCCGTGCTATATCCGCCAGTTTACGAATTGCGTTTATGTCGGTGTACTTCGGGACGATGAAAGGCCGATACCACATTGTTACGCTTGTTCCACCGGGGATTGTTTTCATGTAGGCCGTGAACTCTGCGTTCGGTCGTGCGGTCGCTACAATGGGTTGATAAGTTCCCCTGATTATCATCGGCCCACTAACGAGCATGTTGGTCTGCTCCATAGGGTTACCCGTGTTGTCAACCAGTAGGCAGGCCAAACCAACATCGTAATCACCAGCCAGGTCTTTAATAGCAGTTGTGTCGACTACAGTCTCGCAAGTACTCTGGAAGTCGCTCCTCCAACTGGTAAGAATTGGGGCGTGATATCTCTGATAATCGCCATACAAAAAGTAGGAACCGCAAGCAGCCGACACCAGCAGAAACCCAACAATCCACAAGATTGTTGAACGAGAGGCCGTTACAGTCGGCTCAGTTCCTCCCGATTTCTTCGTCTTTGTACTCGCCACAAACTTCCCGAGACCCTCGAGTTTCTTGTGAGAAAACCCGAAATATCTAAAAATCGCCAGCAGCGAAGCCAGTGGCGACAAAACCGCGATTATGCCTATAGCTAAGCTGTGGAGCATATAAAGCATGAGTTACCTCAGCAGGCGGGATATTATATGGATCGGTAGCTTTTTCAAAATTCAGTTTTCACCAGACAAGGAAAGCCCTCTCTACACGAGCGGTGGGGGCATTTTTGTTTGAACGAGACCGGAAACTATCCGTCGGTCGTCCTCTCCAACAGGCTCTTCGCCAAGGCCGAAGACGATCAACGCTGCCAACGAGGCATCATTCTTTGATGACGTTGGCGCACCTCCTCACGGCGAGGAAATTGCCCCCACGCATCCGAAGGCTTCACTGCTCTATCCGTTGTTGTTCAAAACCAGTTGAAACTTCAAAAGTTATTGAAGTGGGAGTAGATCAGGAAATGGCCGCAACATTTTGATTCGTAAGGTTGAGCGGCCTGACACTCTGGGCCGGACTGTACAGAAGAAAAATGGTGCGCCCGGAGGGATTCGAACTCTCGACCTTCTGGTTCGTAGCCAGACGCTCTATCCAGCTGAGCTACGGGCGCACTGTGACAAAAATAATACCACACGACCGTCATCCCGCCAAAAGACAAGCAAAACTCACGCAGATGCTTTCTTTAGCTCCAAGTTCCTGTTGCTGCTTGATCGCACTGCCAAATTTTCGCAATCCAGAGTATAAAGATGTGAACAACTATCTCAGTTTTGCTCGGCGCGTGCACGTTGACGCGAATTTCAATATCAGCGGGAGCCACGGATGAGTCCGACGGACGGAAAAATTGATCGCAGGGAATTTTTGCAAAAAAGCGCACTCGCGGCCGCCGGAAGCGCCGCCATTAGCTCATCGGCGCTTTCCTACAGCCGAATTGCCGGCGCAAACGACCGCATCTCCATCGGCCACATCGGCATTGGCAACCGCGGCAGCGAACTGGACCGCATGATCGGCCAGCTCAAAGATTCCAAGAACGTGGAGATGACTGCGGTCTGTGATCTCTGGACCCAGTATCGCGAACGCGCGGTTGCCGCCAACCATAAGTTGTACGGTAAAGCCCCGCGTGCGTTCTCTCATCCCGAAGAACTAATTGCACTGGCCGATCTCGACGCGATCGTAATTTCCACTCCGGAACATTCCCATTCGCTGCTCCTCCGCAAAGTGGCCGAAGCCAACAAAGACGCCTACTCTGAAAAGCCCATGGGCAACGTGCTCGAAGAAGTGAAAGCCGCTCGCGACGCGGTCCAATCGAGAAAAATCATCGTCCAGATCGGCACGCAGCATCGCAGCGAGCCGTATCAGCTCGCGGTTCGCGAAAAAATCCGGTCCGGTGCTATTGGCGAAATCAGTAAATATGAAATCGTCTGGAACTATCACGGGCCCCGCTGGCGCGGTCGCCCGGAAGTAAAAGAAGTCCGTGAGCAAGACGTCGACTGGAATGCCTGGCTGATGAATAAGCCGCATCGCCCATTCGATCCGCAACTCTATTTCGAATACCGGCTCTATAAAGATTTCTCCAGCGGCATTGCCGATCAGTGGATGAGCCATGGCATCGATCTCTGCCATTTCTTCACCGATGAAATCTATCCGCAATCCGTAGTGGCCAGCGGCGGCATCTTTGCCTGGCACGACGGCCGCGAAAATCCCGATACCTTCCAGGCGCTGGTCACCTATCCGAAAGGGTTCATGGCCAGCTATGCCACGAGTTTCGGCAATGACGCTCCCAGCTTCACGCGCATCATGGGTAAAAAAGCCACGATGCTCAACACAGGGGGAGAGGGCAGTCCGCGCTGGCAGCTCGTTGAAGAAAAGGGAAACCACGAAGACGACTACGCGGTCGACAACCAGCGCGGCGTGAAAGACATTCTGCTGCCCGGAGACAAATCCCTGCCGCCCGGGGGGATCGGCGACGAAGATCTCTCGCACATGACCAACTGGCTCGATTGCCTGCGCAGCCGCAAACAACCTAACGCCACGGTGCAAAATGGGTTCTCGCACGCGGTCGCCTGTACCATGGCCGCCAAATCCTATTGGTCCGGTAAAAAGTTGTACTGGGACGCCAAAACGGAAACCATTCTGGATCACGCACCAGCAAGCTAAGGAACCTTGGAAGATTGAGCAGGGAGCTTAGGCGTCGCGTGGGCAAAGCTCACCGCACCCGTGTGGCAGCAATGTCGCCGGTTTTCAAACAGCGAACAACTTCGCTACGTCTAGAAATTCAGCCGGAAATTCATCAAATTCCAGTGAATCGCAAACCAGAAGAGTCCGAGGCAAGACAAGGCAACGGCTAGATTGCCCAATCGCGCCCAAAACCAAGTGGTCTTTTCTTCCCATGATTTTAGTGCCGAGAGAATCGCCGCCAGTGTTCCGAGTGCGGCCATCCAGCCGAGGCACTGCAGCAGAATTACTTTTGTGTTTATCGAGTCCGTAATGTCTGCCGGACCCTTCAGTGAAGAGATGAGCAGTACCAGCGAAAGAAGGAACACAAGATTCAGAACGCATGCCAAACGGATCACTCGTCGCTGCCGTTTGTGCTGGGGTGTCAATTCGAGCTTCTTTCCGTAGTGCCAGCGAGCCCATGCCCCGACCGGCCACAAGATCAAGACCAGCACGATCACTACGAGAGCCGAAATCAGCACAAACAAATTGAAGTTCCTGCTATCGGTCATCGAAGCGCGTTTCCAGTTGAAAAAAGGCCAGTCAATGGCAAACTCCATTCGGCCTTCGGCATTTTTCGAGAAGGCAATGTGCGATTGTCCATGAACTTGCCGGTAGAGAAGCGATCCAATCTCCTCATACTTTTTCGGCTGGCCATTGGGATCCTTGAAAGAGTCCACGCTGATCGTGCCATCCGCGTTCGGATACACCTTCGACTGCCCAGCCATGGAAAGTACTTTCATAAACGAGGATTCTGGGCGCCGGCTGGAAATATACAAACCCGCCACCGCAGCGGCATCCTGTTTCTTCTGCTCTGCGCTGAGCGTTTCGCCCGGAGGAACGCTGTAAGGGAAGTAGCGGTCCAAAAAGCCGTCAAAAAGAAGTGTACGCGGCGAAACTTCTCCGCGGCCCGCACTGTTATAAGAAACAAAGAATCCCACATCCGCGTCCAGAATCAGGTGCAGGTCGCTGTGGAAGTAAACCGTGTCGCCGCCGTGTCCGATGATGCGGTGACCGTTCTGGGTCTCTTCATAGAAACCCAGCGCCATCTTGTTCAGTCGCGGGTCAGGTCCGATTTGCGCGGAATGCATCAGCTTGGCCGTCTCCGGTTTCAGGATTTGCGCCCCGTTGAACTGGCCGTCCTGCAGATGCGCCATCATGAACTTGCACATATCCGTCGCCGTCGTCGCAACGCTGCCGGCAGGGAAGCCCTGGACAAATTCAAAGGATTGGGCTTTCTGCGAAGCTCGCGAATACCCGTTCGACATGTTGGGCTGCATGTCCGCAGGCAACGGCTGCACAAACGTGGTGTGGTTCATTCCGAGGGGCGCATAGATGTTGTCATGTACATACTGTTCGAACGGCTTTCCTGAAACGCGTTGCACGATGTAACCGGCAATCGAGGTCGCATAGTTCGAATACGCCGGCGTCGTTCCCGGCGGATAAATCCGGTCCGGCATGTGCGCCTTCATATACTTTTCCAGCGGAACCATCTGCTGCGCGTTCCCGACAAACAAATCCTTGATGGACTCCTCAAATCCCGGCGTGTGAGTCATCACATTCCGCAAGGTAATGGGCTTGTCAAAAGCCGGCGGAATCTTGAAATCCAGATATTCGTTAATGTCTTTGTCCAGATCGAGTTTTCCCTGTTCGACCAGCTGCATCACCGATGTCCAGGTAAACAATTTCGAAATCGATCCGGGGCGAAACAAGGTGGTATCCGCCACGACGGGTTTCCGGTTCTCCACATCGGCAAAGCCATATCCTTTGGCGAACAACACGTGTCCGTCTTTGACGACAGCAATCGTCGCGCCGGCAACATCTTCGCGCGCCAGTTGCGCCGGCATCATGCCATCCAGATACGCCTCCAGATCGACCGCCGTCAGCTCGTGCGTTCCCTCCGGATTCGCCATTGGAACAACCACCGCCGCGCCTTTGGCATTCGCTGCCGGCTTCGGCAACGCCGGCACCGGCCCTTCGGTCTTTGGTTGCTGTGCCCGAATGGATCCATACCCAACGAGAAGTGCACATCCAATTCCCGTCACGCCCAACATTTTCCGCACTCGCATGAGCACCGCCTCCATCGAAAAGGAAAGATCACGCACTTCCAGAGTGGCCAACAAATCTACCAAACTCAAAAAACTAAGCAATCACAAAAGGTCCGCACACAAAAAAGGGGGCCAGATTTCTCTGGCCCCATAACCCCAACCTAAAACTCCAGCCGCAGACCCACCTGACCCTCTCGCCCCGGTAGATGTTGCGATACTGTTCCGAAGGTAGTCGTCTGGCTTTGTTGCGTCTGAATTGCCGCAGGATTCGCGTTGTTGAACAAGTTGAAAAACTCAAACATGCCCTGCACTTTGAACCGCTCACGAATGACCCACGATTTCATGATTCTCAGGTCCATGTTCGCAAATGTTGGCGAGGTGAACGAATTTCGGCCAGTCACCTGGTCTCGCGGACCGTAATTTCCATTACCATCCTGGTCCAGCGGAGATTTTGCTTGTGCCGTGTACCGGAATCCGCTTTGCGCACGGAACAAACTACTGAACTGAATTTTCCACGGCAACTCAACTAAACCGTGCAACTCAAAGGTATGCCGCAGCGCAAAATCGGACGGCCCGTTGTCCAAAGTGGCGCCATCGTAATATTGTCCAGCTTTCGGCACAAAGTTTCCGTTGCAAGCGATGAACGAACCGTCGGCGTTCGTCTGACTTGGGCAGCCAGCTCCTCCGGGATCCGTGACAACCGGCGGCGTTCCGCGATAGCTGTCCGTCGGAAAGCAACTGCCGGCGCTTACCGAGCTGGTCGCAAGATTCGAACAAAGCGCATCGTCGTGTTCCGATACGTACGCGTAGCTTCCGCCCAACGTGAAGTGCTGGCTCATTCGTTTTTCGAAGGAGAAAATCCCCGCGTCGTACGTTCCCGAATACCACGGACCATACCCATTTTCGAACGGTACGATCGAGTCGTTCGCGATTCGGGATTCAAACGCGAGGTTCGTTTGCCGGGTTCCCAAAATATTCTCGATTCCCTTGTGATAGTAATCCGCGGTAACGACCCAGTTGTTCGTCAACTGCCTCTGCACGCCAAACGTCAAGCTTCGTGTGTAGGGAGTGGAAAAACGAGGATCGATCGATACCGGGTACTGGCTGGGTTGAATTACGTTGTAGGACAGCGTGCCGTAGGGTCCCCAGAAAAAGAAGTCAGAGGCCGCACCGATTGCCGCGTCGGCCGCCGTCAGGTAGGCGTCCGGTGACAGTCCGGATACCTGTTGAATGTTGCTTTGATTCACGACCGAATTGCTCGGAATCGCCGCATGCCCCGGAGCCACCACATTGTTCAAATGGTCGACGCCATAAATGGGTGTATTGGGAGGAACAAACACTCCGTCGTACGGGCACGTCGCGCTTCCTCCCGCAAGTTGAGCGTCGGTCTGCGTAGGGGACAAACACAATCCGAACAGCACCGGCGCAATCGTGGGCACCCCGAAGAACAATCTCGGATACGACAGCGGTTGAATTTGCCGCAAGTCTGCGCCGCCGAATCCGGGTACGTCCCGCGCAATTCCGAGGCGAAAGCGGTCATAAAACAGTCCCCAACTGCCCCGCACCACTGTTTTCGGTGTCACGGACCATGCGAAACCAAGTCGCGGTGAAACATCCGTCGTCTTCTTGAATTCGGAATCGTAATCCCAGCGCACGCCGAGATTCAGTGTCAGGTTACGAGCGACCTTCCAGTCATCCTGCAAATAGAGTCCGTTGTAGTTGTTCCGCAGCTTGATATCGTTGGCCTCGGGCGTTAGTCCTCCGATCGTCAGCAACAGGAAAAATCCGGAATTGATCGGACCGAACTCTTCATAGTCGGCTTGCGTAGCGAACAATTGATCCTGCACCCCGCTCGCCTCAACTCCGTTCACCTTGGTCCGTTCGAAGTCCCAACCAAGTTTCACAGTGTGCCTGCCTCGCGTTTTCGAAATGCTCGTGCCAAAGGTCGTATACTGCTGGTCGAGCGTTGAAGCCGTAAGCACGGCACCGTAGTTCGGCGTTCCCACGTCGCCAAACACCAGACCCGTCTCGAAGCCGCTAAATATGTTGAATATCGTGTTCGGCCCGGCGTCCGCATGAGCAGGGCTATTCATGGTTTTTTCCCGACGGTACTGGCCGCGCAGACTGAGGATAAATGGGTTTGTGCGATCGCCGAGCGTTGCCGAATCGGAAAATCCGAGCTGCATGGTGCGGTCGCCGATGTTGGTTCTCGTCGATGGCAGGCTGGTTGCCAGAGACAGTGGATTGAAATTCCCCAAGTGGGCGTTTGTGTAGTTGATTTGTTCGGCCAAATGGTGATCGCCGAAGGTTTGGTCGAGCTTGCCGAAGATTCTCGTCTCGCGGTCGGTCGTCGGCGTGTCGTATCTGTTTTCGTTATTCAGGAGAAACTGTGGTGTGCCGTCAGGAGCTACAAAATTCAATTGCCGGTTCTCATGAATTCCTTCCGCAGATGCAAACCAGAAAAACTTGTCCCGGATCACTGCGCCGCCGGCCGCCGCGTCGTAGTCCCATCGCAAAAGGTATGGAACATCGGTATTGGGGATATCCGAGGTGTCGAGAACATTGTTTCGGTGATACACCGAAGCGAGTCCATGGGTGTCGTTTCCGCCGGACTTGGTAATCACGTTTACAACACCGCCCGACGCGTGCCCAAATTCCGCCTTATAACCCGACGTGATCACCTGAAATTCCGCAATCGTGTCTTGGTTAAATTGCGCTGCCGCGCCAACCGAGAGTTCGTTCTGGTTTGGAAATCCATCGATCAAAAAACCGGTGTTGTTTCCGCGCTCGCCCAACACGTTTGTCGCGTTGTCGCTTCCCAGATCTGCCTGCCGGTTGATCGCCACGCCCGGCACGAGTTGCAGCAAATCGAGATAATTTCTGCCGTTCAACGGGACGTTAAGAATCTGGTCTGGGGTAATCGTTGTGCTGGTCGCCGAGGCGTTCGTCTCCAGCAGTGGCAAGTCGCTCGTCACCACAACCTCTTCCTTGTTGCTTCCGAGTTCGAGCGCAATATCCAGCGTCACCGTCCGGTTGAGCGTCAATGCCAAGCCCTTGGAAACTCGTGTGGCAAATCCTGTGTGGCTCACGGAGATCGAATACGTTCCTGCCGGAAGCCCGGGCAGAGAATAGGTGCCGTTCGTCTCCGTCGTCACTGTCCGTGACGTGGCCAGCGCATCGCCTTCGACCAAAACCGTCGCCCCGGCCACCCGTAGTCCTTGTTTGTCGGTAACCGTCCCTTCAATCGTCGAAGTGGTCTGCGCAGCCGCCTGCTCCACACCGAAAGTCATCCCCATCACAAGCATCAGAGCCAGCCAACAAACCGACGCCAGGCAGTTTCGCGAAGACTCCCAATAAAATCCAACTCGCAATATCACCGATGGTTTGCGCATGCCGTTACACCTCAATTGAGTTTCGCCCTCTGCCAAGAGCGGTTGGTTCATCCTGCGTCGCACTGTTCCACCACAGCGATCAGGGATGAGGCCCACTAGCTAAAGCGGAAGGGGAACCCGTTCCGCAACAAGAATAGGAAAGCAGGGTGATACAACGAATGTTGCGTTATGTCAAGTAATAGCAATAGGCGTTGCGAACTATTACTTGCTCCCGGTCGATCAAACTTTCAAATGCCGCTATTTATGGGGTATTTCTTCATTTCCTCACGGCCCGCGCGTCTGGGACGCGTCCCCGAGCCTGCGTCCGCTCACTTCCGGAGCCAATTCTTTATTTGCCGTTGACACGCCCCGCCGTCGCAAATACACTGCGCCCTGCCGTCAATCTGCAACACTTGTTGCAGGACACAACTAGCCCGGCAGTATCTCTTGGGGTGGCCGCAAGAAGGAGCGCAATGCGCCAAATCGGGAAACTTTCCCTTATCCTTGCAATTATCTTTGCTGGCGTCAACGCTTCTGCGCAAACGGGAGGCACACCGCCTACCGGCGCCAGTAAGCAAGTCGCGGCCAAGCTCGACGGGCTCGACGAATTCGTCGCGAGCCGCATGAAGGAATGGAACGTTCCCGGCCTGGCCCTAGCCATTGTCAAAGACGGCCAGGTCATCTATGTGAAGGGCTACGGCCTTCGGAACGTACGGGAAAATCTTCCCGTCACCCCCGCAACTCTTTTTGCCATCGGCTCGATTACCAAATCGTTCACCTCGCTGGCCTTCAATATTCTGGCCGATGACGGCAAAGTCGATCTCGACAAACCGGTCCGCAACTATCTTCCCGAATTCAAGTTATTCGACCAGGTGGCCACCGAACGCGCCGTGCCCCGCGATCTGCTCTCGCACCGCACCGGCGTCCCGCGCCACGACCTGATCTGGTACTCGTCAAACTTCTCGCGCGCCGATCTCGTCGATCGCCTCGCTTATGCCGAGCCCAACAAGGACTTCCGCAGCACCTGGCAGTACAACAATCTCACCATCGCCACCATCGGCTACCTCGAGGGCAAAGTCAGCGGGCTTGGCTGGGAAGGCCTCGTCAAGCAACGCATCCTCGATCCCCTGGGCATGACGCACTCCAATTTTTCCGACACCGACAGCATGAAGACGGCTGATTTTGCAAAGCCTTATGAAAAAAGGAAAGAAACGGTCGTCGAAGTCCCGTTTCATCTCATCGACCCGATCGGCCCGGCCGGCTCCATCAATTCGAGTGTCGAAGACATGTCGCGTTATTTGACATTTCAACTCGGCAAAGGAAAGTTCGGCGACAAGCAGATCGTTTCTGAAGCCCGCCTTCTCGACATGCACGCCCCGCAAATGGTGATCGGGGCCCCGGAAAAATACGCCGAGCTCGGCGCTGCGTCGTATGGCCTGTGCTGGGTCGTGACCGCTTACCGTGGACACAAACTGGTCTGGCATAACGGGGGCATTGACGGCTTCTATGCGCTGCTGTCCCTGCTGCCGAACGACAACATGGGCCTCGTCGTACTTACAAATCTAAGCGGCAGCCCGCTCCCTGAACTGATCGAATACGATGTGTACGACCATCTGCTCGGAATGGACCCGGTCGACTGGACCGGGCGCATGCGCCAAAGCCGCGACGAGGAGAAACGGGCGGAAGCCGAAGAAGAGAAAAAGGGCGACGTCAACCGCAAAAAGGGAACTCATCCCTCGCATGATTTGAAGGAGTACCTGGGGACGTACGAGAATCGCGCGTACGGCACAATCAAAGTCGAGGCTCGTGGCGACGCTTTTACGCTAACCCTCAATTCGCTCAGTATCCCCGTCGAGCATTATCACTATGATATGTTCTTCGTTCCCGAGACGTCCGATTCGCAATTCGCCGGCACCAAGTTCAGCTTTCACGTGAGCACAACCGGCGACATCGACAGTGTCTCCGTTCCGCTTGAACGCTCGCTCGACCACGACATCGTTTTCGCACGGCCCCCGGCGCCGCCAAAGCCCAAGGAATAGTGTGCAGAGCAGAGACGCAACTTCATCCGGTGTGACGCAGGCGGGCGCAGCACCCGCGCAACTCCGCCGGATTCTCGGCATGCGGGATCTCATATTGATGATTGTCGGCACGGTCATCGGTTCGGGAATTTTTCTCGTTCCCGGAACCATTCTCATGTCCGTCAATGGTTCGGTGCCGCTGGCGCTTACGGTATGGCTCGTGGGTGGCGTGCTTTCCCTTCTCGGCGCGCTCACCTATGGTGAGTTGAGCGCCATGCGCCCGCAGGCCGGCGGTCTGTACATCTATATCCGTGATTGCTTCGGCCCGCTTCCCGCCTTTCTCTACGGCTGGACACTTTTTTTTGTTATCAGTTCCGGCTCCATCGCTACGCTCGCCGTAGCCTTCGGCAACTATCTGGGCACCTTTGTCGAGCTCTCTGCGGCAGGAACCAAAGTCGTTGCCGTGTTGATGATTGTGGTCATCACTGCCGTGAATGTTCGTGGCACGCGCCAGAGCGCCGATCTCATGAATGTCACAACCGCCATCAAAGTCTTTGCGCTCCTGGCCATGAGCGTCGCACTGCTGTGGCTGGGGCGAAATCCCATCTTTCACGACGTTAATTCGTCGCCGCAGACCGGCTCGCTCCTTTCTGGTTTCGGTCTGGCGATGATCAGCGTCCTCTGGGCGTACGAAGGTTGGCAATACGCCACCTGCAGCGCCGGCGAAACGGTCAATCCGCAGCGCAATTTTCCCCTTTCCTTTCTCATCGGCTCTGCGGCGCTCATTGGCATCTATCTTTTTGCGAATCTAGGCTATCTCGCCGCGCTTGGCACGGACGGCGTTGCGGGTTCGACGCGCGTCGCGGCGTCGGCTCTCGGCGCTGTTGTTGGGCCGGGCGTCGCGAAACTTGTCGCCGTGGCCATTCTCATTTCCATGTTGAGCGCTGCCAATTCGATCATTCTCAATGCGCCGCGCGTTTATTACGCCATGGCAAAAGACGGCCTTTTCTTCAAAAGCCTTTCGCAAGTACATCCAAAATTCGGTACGCCGGCGCTTGCCGTCATCGCCGCCGGAGTTTGGTCCGCCATTCTTGCCGCCAGCGGCACCTTCGAGCAGCTGCTGACCTATGTCGTGTTTATAGGCTGGATTTTCTACGCTCTGGCTGCCGCCAGCATCTTTGTCTATCGCCGCCGCTTTCCGACCGAGGACCGGCCGTACCGGGTACCCGGTTACCCGTTTACGCCGCTCGTCTTTATCCTCGCCGCCGCTGCGCTCGTCGCGAACACGATTGCATCCCAGCCCCGGCGCGCCGTTGTGGGCCTGGCGATCGTCTTTATCGGTGCTCCCGCTTATCTTTTTTGGCGACGCACGGCGAACCGCGCACTCCCGCCGGGCACTGCGAGCGGCTGAGCCGCACGGCCGAGAGCGATCCCGAAGGAATTGAAGTTCTCTCAGGAGAGTTATGAAGATCGAATCCATCGTCATGCGTGAAATTCGCATGCAGCTCAAGTCCCCGTTTGAAACCAGCTTCGGCGCCTCCTTTGATCGCCGGATCCTGCTTGTTGAAGTCGTGGCGGACGGCGTCTCGGGCTGGGGCGAAGTCACCGCCATGGAAATGCCCAACTACAATTCGGAAACGACCGACACGGCCTGGCATGTCATCTCCGATTTCCTGGCTCCCCAGCTCATTGGCAGGAGTGTCGCGTCCGCCCAAGACCTCCCGGAGCTGATGGAACACGTGCGCGGCCACCAGATGGCCAAAAGCGGAATTGAAAACGCCCTGTGGGATGTGGAAGCGCAGCAAAAGAAGCTTCCGCTCGCCAGACTCCTGGGCGGCACGCTTACCGAAATTGCCAGCGGCGTTTCACTCGGCATCCGGGAAAACCCCGCGGCGCTGGTAAAAAAGGTGGGGGAGGAACTCGCCAGCGGGTACCAGCGCATCAAGCTGAAAATCAAACCCGGCAAAGATCTTGACTACGTTGCCGCGGTCCGCCGGGAATTTCCGAAGATTCTTCTGTCCGTGGATGCCAATTCAGCTTACCGGCTGGAGGACGTCGCGCATCTCCGCAAACTCGACGTCTACAACCTTCTGATGATGGAGCAGCCCCTCAATTGGGACGATATTCACGCCCACGCCAAGCTGCAGGCACAGATTGAAACGGCGATTTGTCTTGATGAATGCATCAGCAATTCGCGCCACGCGCTTACCGCCATCGAACTGAAGGCTTGCCGCATTATCAATATCAAGCTCGGCCGGGTGGGCGGCCACAGCGAAGCGCGGCTGGTGCAGCAAGTGTCGCGGGAACATGGGATTCCGGTTTGGTGCGGGGGAATGCTCGAAACGGGAATTGGCCGCGCGCATAACATTGCCATGTCCTCGCTCGCCGGGTTCACTCTTCCTGGCGATGTTTCAGCCAGCGCCCGGTACTATCAGGACGATATCGTTGAACCGGAGATCACCGTCTCCGCAAAAGGCACCATTCCGATTCCGGCAACTCCCGGACTCGGCTACGCGCTTCGTTTGGATCTGATTGAAAATCTGACCGTGCGCAGCGATCGCTGGAGTCCCAAGATCGTGTCCGTCTAGGAAGCGCTCGAATGCGCTTTCCTGGAAGGCGCCTGAAAGTTTTTTCGTGGTTTCGAAAATTCACTGAGGTGCACTCAAATGACCCGTTGTAAAACGTTTGGCCTTCGAGCAGCCGCGGTAGTAGGAGTGCTGCTCTCCGTATGTTCGGTGAATCTGCGCGCGCAATCCTCTGCCACTCTGGAGGAAAGAATCAAGAAAATCACCGAACGGCCCGAATATGCGCACAGCCGATTCGGCGTTAAATTTATTTCTGCCGACACCGGCGCTACCGTTTACGAACTGAACGCCCAGCAACTTTTCGTGCCCGGTTCGACGACCAAGTTGCTCAGTACCGGCACCTCGCTCGAGCTTCTCGGCCCCGACTACAAATTCCACACAAAAATCTATCGCACCGGCCCTATCGCAAAAAACGGCACGCTGGAAGGCGATCTCATTCTCGTCGCCAGCGGCGACCCGGATTTGTCGAACCGCATTCAGCCCGATGGCACCATGATTTTTGAAGATGAAGACCACTCCTACGGGGGTCCCGACAGCAAAGGTCTCCCTGGCGATCCGCTCGTTGTCATTCACGATTTCGCCAAGCAAATCGCCGCCAAAGGAATCAAGCGAATCAAGGGCCGCGTGCTGGTCGATATCAGTCTGTTTCCGGAAGGCGAACGCGAACTCGGCTCCGGCGTCGTGATTTCGCCAATCGTGGTCAATGACAACGTCATTGACGTGATCGCGTCGCCCGGCGCGACCGAGGGTGCCCCCGTCCAGATGATAGCCGCGTTCAAAACGTCGTATGTCGGCATCACGAGTGAGGCGACAACCGCGAAAGCCGGATCGCGCACAACGCTCACCTACGAAAAGGAAAAACAGAATCCCGACGGCACTCGTTCGGCCACCTTGACCGGAACCATCGCCGTCGACACAAAACCCAGCATGGTTGCCTATCCGGTTCCTGAGCCGAGCCGCTTTGCCGCGGCCGTACTGGCGGAAGCCTTAAAGGAGCAGGGAATCACGTCGTCCCTGGCCGCACCCGCCGAAACTCTTGATTTCAAGAAGCTTTCCGCCAATTACAAGGACGAAAATGTCGTTGCCGAGCACATCTCTCCGCCGCTCCGCGAAGAAGCAAAAGTCACTTTAAAGGTCAGCCAGAACCTCCACGCCAGCTCCATGCCCTTCTGGTGGGGGTCGCTCGTTGCCAAAAAAGACAAGCAAGTCGACCAGGCCGGATTTGAGCTCGAAAATCAATTCCTCACAAAAGCCGGACTCGATTTGACCGGCGCGATGCAGAGCGACGGCGCCGGGGGCAACGCGCATTACACTCCGGACTTCATGGTTCACTACCTGATGCACATATCGAAGCAAAAATACTATGAGGACTTCCGCCGCGCGCTGCCCGTCCTGGGGCGGGACGGTACGCTTGTAAAAGTCCAGGTGAATTCTCCTGCTGCCGGCCACGTGCACGCAAAAACCGGAACGTTTGGCACCTATGACGCGCTCAACAAAAAACTTTTGATCACCGGCAAAGGTCTTGCGGGCTATATGGACACGGCCAGCGGGCAGCACCTGATTCTGGCGCTGTACGTCAATATGGTTTCTCTCACACTCGACGATCCCGACGCGGTAACCAAAATTCCCGGCGAAGCGCTCGGCGAAATTGCCGCCGCGGCCTATGACGCGCCGGCCGCGAGTCCCGTAAAATCAGCCGCTGCGGCCACACCGAATGACGAATACGACGTAATTATCAGAAACGGCTCGATCATCGATGGCTCGGGGAATCCCTGGGTTTCAGGCGATCTGGCCATTCGCGGAGACCGTATTGCCGCCATTGGAAAATTGGGTGGCGTGCGCGCCAAGCGCACGATCGACGCGACGGGCATGGTCGTTTCTCCGGGCTTTATCGACATGCTGGGCCAATCCGAGTTTTCCCTGCTCATCGACAACCGTTCGGTCAGCAAACTCTCGCAGGGCATCACGACGGAAATTACCGGCGAAGGGGGATCGATCGCCCCGCAAACCGAGAAAACGATTGCCGCCATGCAGCCACTGGCCGACCAGTTTCACCTCAAGGTGGACTGGACGACGCTCGACGGCTATTTCAAAAGGCTCGCTGAAAAAGGTACCCCTCTGAATATCGGAACCTATATCGGGCTCGGGCAGGTTCGCCAGGCAGTCATTGGCGATGATGACCGTGCTCCGACGCCGGACGAACTGGAGCGAATGAAAGCGCTGGTCGCCGAGGGCATGAAAGACGGGGCCTTCGGCGTTTCGACGGCCTTGATTTATCCTCCGGGTCACTACGCGAAAACGGAAGAGTTGATTGAGCTTTCAAAAGTCGCTGCGCACTACGGCGGAATCTACGGATCGCATATGCGGAGTGAAGGGCAGAGCGAGCCGGCGGCCGTTGACGAAGCGCTGCGCATCGGGCGCGAAGCGAAACTTCCGGTCGAGATTTTTCACCTGAAAGTCAGCGGAAAAACGCGCTGGGGTAACATGAAAAAGATTGTGGCGCAGATTCAGGCGGCGCGCGACTCGGGTCAGGACGTCACCGCCAACATGTATCCGTACATTGCGGGCGGCACGGCGCTGGCCTCAGCGCTTCCGCCGTGGGTTGCTGACGGCGGCACGGAAAAACTCTTGCAACGCATCCAGGATCCGGCGACACGCGCAAAGATAAAACTCGAAATGGCGGCCGACCATCCCAACTGGGAAAATCTCTTTTTCGACAGCAACAATGGCGCCGGTGTAATGGTTTCCGGAGTGACGAACCCGGACCTTAAAAAGTACAACGGAAAAACCATCGCGCAAATTGCGGTCATGCAGAAGAAATCCGAACTCGACGCTTTGATGGACTTTGTCATTGCCGACAAGGGAATGACTGGCGCGCTGTACTTCATGGCCAGCGAAGTGGATTTGCAGACCGGACTCAAACAGCCGTGGACCAGTTTGTGCCTGGATGCGGGCGAAACCTCACTCGACGGTCCGCTGTTTGAAGAGCACAACCATCCGCGGGCGTTCGGCGCCATGCCGCGTTTTCTCGGCCGCTACGTTCGCGACATGAAGCTCATGCCGCTCGAGCAGGGCATTCGCAAAATGACGTCTCTTCCCGCGCAGCGCGAACGCCTGGTTGACCGCGGGCTGCTGAAGGTTGGATATTTTGCAGACATCACCGTGTTCGATCCCAAGACCATCAAAGATAAGGCGACGTATGAGAATTCGGACAACTTGTCTGAAGGAGTGAACTTTGTTTTCGTCAATGGCCAGCTGGAGTTTGCCGACGGCAAGTTGACAGGAGTGGTCGCCGGCCGCGCGCTGCGCGGTCCCGGCTACCAGCCGGAAGGCAAATAGTCGTCCGAAATAGCCGGCTGCACTACCGCTCGGCGCGAGGGACGGCGGGCGCGGGTTGCAGGGCGGGCAGAGAGACATCAGACGGGTCATGAGAGCCTCCGTAGGACTGGTTCCCGCGGAGGCTTTTTTGTTTTTCGGCAAGCGCGTTGAGGCGGCGGAACGTAGCGCGTTCCTCGTCGGCTCGCTCGGGCCGGTTGGCCCGGGCGTAAGCTCTCGCAAGACTAAAGTGAATCTCGGGACTGCCGGCTTCGAGCTTGCTGGCCATTTCGAGTTCACTAACGGCATCGGCAATCTGGTTCAAATCCAGGTACGCGCGGCCGAGCGTGTAATGGGCTTCTGCAGAATTTGGAGCAAGTTCAATCGCTCGTTTAGCGGGAGCGACGGCGCCGGCGGACCGGCGCGAACGCAGGGCGAGCGATGCCAACCGGATATGCGGCAATTCGCTTTCCGGGGACAGACGCGCTTCTTCGCGAAACTGCGCTTCCGCTTCAGGGTATTCCGAGAGAGAAGCGAGCGCGACGCCGTAGGCGTAGTGAAGGAATGGCGTCGCCGGGTTTTGCTTGATGAGCGCGTCAAGCTTCGGAAATGCCTCGTCGTATTTGCTTTGCTCGAGGAGTAGATAAATCTCTCCCGCCGCTACAACCAGCGGACGAGCCTGGGGCTCCAGCTCCTCAGGCAAGCCGGAGACATGCAGCAGCAACATTCCGGCAATAACCTGAATCAGGCGGTCGCGCGGCCCGGAACCCGTCTCACCAGACAGCAGGCGTTCGGCGGCGCTGCGCTGTCCAGCGTGATTCAGGAGGGCGGCCAGCGTGGATTTTGCAAGCTCGACGGAATCCGGACTGCCGCCAAGACCGAGTTCGTTGCCCCGCTCGAGGTGCACGAGCGCGCTGCCGTAGTCCTTCAAGCGATACTCAGACAGGCCCATAACCGCCCAGGCGGTGCCGTTGCCGGGATTGGTGATAACAAATGTTTTCAAGTCAGCGATCGCGTCCGCGTAGCGGGAAGCTGAAAAAGATTGCATCGCGCGGTCCCAAAGAGCTGGGTCCGGGACCGAATTTGTGGTGTCTGCCCGTCGGCCGCCCGAGGAATAGAGAGCGAGAATGCGGGGCTCACGCACAGGAGTTTCTGGAGCAAGAGGCTTCGAATCAGTCGTCGCTTGTTTGGCCGTTTCCGGGTGGTCGAGTGCTCGCTTGATGCGGGCAATGGCTGCGAGCGAGAGCGGGCTTTGCGGCGAAAGTTTCACTTCTTGCTCAAATTGTTCAAGGGCTTCGCTCCCTTTGCCGGCCGCTTCAAGCGCGAGGCCGTAGCTGTAATGGAGATAGGGAAGTTCGGGATTTGTGTGGACTAGCTCGTCGTAGGCACGCGCGGCGCGAGCTAGGTCATTTTTTCGGAGCGACGTAGCAGCCTCGCCGGCAGAACGGAGCAGCGCTTCACGCGAGGGATCTATTTCCGCCGGGAGTAGTGGAACGCGAAGGGAGGCGAGTCCCAGCGCAAATGCCAATTGCGCCGAATATTTAACGCTTAGTTCGTCGGCGAGCGTGGACGTGGCGTCGTCGAACTGTGCGGCGCGGATTTCGAGCAGGGCCAAATGGTAGCGCGCAACGCGAGCGAGTTCGGGATCGTCGGCCAGGTTGCGGGGCTGGGATTTCAGAAGATGCGCCAGGGCGCCGTCGTAGTCCCTCGTTTGAAATTCGCTGAGGCCGAGGAAGGCCCAGGCTGCCGAGTTCTGCGGATCAATGGCCAGGAGTTTCTCAAAAGCGGGGATAGCTTCCCTGTAGTGGTCCAGGTCGTACTCGAGTGTGCCGAGATACCACCAGCCTTCTTGCCAGTCGGGATGAACACTGACCGCGGCCCTGTAATCGCGAAGCGCTTCGGGAATGTTGCCGGCTTCGCGGGCCGCGGCGGCCGACTTGGCGAGCGCGTCGAAGCCGGACTGGGCCGACACCCGCGCGCCTGCCGCAAGACAGAGAACGGTTAGAGCGATCGCCGGGACGAGCCTCGGTGCACGTGGACGACGTGGATTGCGGGACAGCATTCACTCGATACTACCGCGGGTCCGACAATTTGCGCTTAGTGTTTGAAACGCAAGCGGGAGCGAAGATTTCTAGCTGAGAGGCGTGACGTCCGGGTTTGGAGATGACACGAGGAATTGACGCAGACGAGGGTTGCGTGTGCGGGCGAGATGATGGCCGAAATGGTTTTGCTGGAGGTTTTCGCCAAGGGCCCGAACAACGGTGAATGGAGTTTTGTGCAGGGCGGCTGTCGTCAAGTTGACCAGGGCCACGCGGAGATGCGCTTCCTCGAGAGCGTGAATGACCGCATCGAGCGGATCGCCCGGCTCGAGCGTAGCTCCGTCCGGCGCGGGCAATTGGAAGTCGAGTGAGACCGGAGACCGGTTTTCGGCAGAGAGAAAATCGAATGCGGAATTGCGGCGCTTGGGGAGGTAGTAGAGCGAGTGATCGGGCATGGAACGGACACTCTCGGGCCGGGCCGGAATGGAATCCGGATTGTGGCGCAGGACCGAGCGAAGATAGTGACCCATCTGGCCTATTTCAAGAATGGCTTTTTCGGCAGCTCCGCGAAGAGTGAGGTCGGCGCCGGAACCAACGACGGCTCCGGGCCAGTTCCGGCCGTCGCCAAATGCGACGGCGAGAACGACCGGGACATTAATGCCGGCTTTCAGAACGAACAGGCGCACATCGGCTCCGAATTGCCGGACGTTCTCGACAATCTCCTGGAACGGGGGCGCGAGGCCTTCGTCAAACAGCAGCTCCCTTTGCGGGAGGCGCGCGAGCCAGGTGATCATAAGCGCGTCGCGCTCGATCAGTTCGAGCGTGGCACGCAGAGCGGCATCGCGAAAATCAAAACCGCAAGCCAGACCGTTCGATGTGACCTGGCAAAAGCGTTCTTCAGGTGTGGCGGGAAAATAGCGGAACGTTGGCAGCGCAGGAACCAGTACCGGGCTGTCAGTTCCGAGCCACTGGCCCTGCACCCAGTGAATGGGGCGCTGAGGATCAAAGCGCGAATACGGGAAGCCGGGTTCGTCGTAGGCAGACTCTTCATAGAGCGAAAGACTTTGCGGGTCAAGCGAATCCGAGCCGAGACTTCGCCAAGACTTGTGGACCAGTTCGAAGGAATTGAATTGTGAGCTGGCGAAGATTTCCATGGCCTCGCCCACGGCACTGACGAGTGCGCCCGTTGGATTGATTCCTTTACCCAAACCCATTTCCTGGGGCACAGAACCACGCAGCCAAGCGGAAGCACAGATGGGGAGTGTTCCAGGGGTCCCGTCCGCGCCCTCAAACGCCAGGCGTTCGACGATCCCGGTGTCTGGATGCAGCCAAGTCCGCGTCCACGAGGAGGCTGGGGCAGGTGGACCGGACCTTGATACGACGTTCATCTGAGGTGGCTGCATGCTGCTCGCCTGGATTCAGGCGCCTTGGCTGGCGGATTTTCCCGCAACAACTTCGGTCGACGCTTTGGCTGTCTTTGCGGTGATTTCAATCAGGCTCTTGCTGGTGGCGACGTGCTGTTCGAAGATGTTGACAAGTCCTTCGGCGGCCAGAAGCTCGGCAGGAGTGGTGGTCCATTTTTGCGGGATAATGATGTGGTGATGGGATTGAATCGATTCGGCAAAAGCCAGGAGATCCTTGGCCACAGCATCGAACCGATGACGAACCGCATCAGGATTGATCGGCATTGTAGAGTACCTTCTTTCTTCTAAGCGAGTTTGGGTCTTGCGACCTTACTGAGATGTGCCAAAGGACAGGGAAGCGTTTCAAGTTATCTCCAAAATTAAGTAATGGGACTAGCATCGTTTTTTAGAGGAAATGGACAGAATTTGGCACTCCGGCCGGTTACAGGCATAGTGCCGGGCAATGAACTATGGAGATTCCGCCGGTTCCACGCAGACGACCGCTTGTTGGCGTTCTTGGAATCGATCTAACGACGTTGACTCCAGGGGTGCGAACGCATGTGTCCCTGACTTTCATCTCCCGAAGCAGGTTAATAATACTTGCCAACTTACGGGGACTTAAGTAGGTCTATGGTATAAATTGCCGCACCGTGAACTATTTGAAATGGACCCAGGAACATTTGCCAGAAAAGGAGATTCCGCTGACATGACATTCATCCATAGCCACACAATCAACGCATCCGGGCCCCTCATGCTTCGCACAGCGGCGATCGCCATGGTCGTACTGCTGGCATCTTCTGCCTGGGCCCAAATGCCCGGACGTTGCGAAGTACCAGTCAGCGAACGCAAAGGTGACATCGGTTGTTATGTGGCAGAGATCAAGTCCCTCGGGCAACTTCCGGACGTTCCGCTGTTCTGGCACTTGTATGTTTTTCAAAGTCGCAAAGCAGCCGAGGCCGCAAAGGCGCCTCGATACAGCATCATTGAGGCGTTCGGCAAAATCTGGTTGTTTTCGATCGCACCCAATGATTGGCGGTCGCCCGCCGGCGAACGGATCGCAGCAGTGGGGCCACTCCCTCACTCGGTCGACAAAAACTACACCGCTCGATACTTGGAAGCGGTTATTCCGCCGGGAGAACACACGCCCGTACATACCCACCCGGGAGCAGAGGCCTGGTATCTCCTGGCTGGTGCAGAGTGCCTTGAAACCCCGGAGGGTATTACTCTCGCCCATGCTGGCGACAGTGCGGTCGTGCGAGAGGGGCTTCCGATGATCCTGTCGAGCGTTGGGACAGAAACGCGCAACGTCTTTGCCCTCGTCCTGCACGACTCAACGCAGCCCTGGACGATGGTAATGCGAGGCGACCAATGGAAGCCGACAGGAAGGTGTCCGAAGTAATAGTCACGTTTGCCTGCTTTGCCTTGTTTTCACTCAGGTGGAAATGCACGGTTTTAGAGCAGCCTTTCGGCCATCTATTCGTTGACTAATCGAGTGCCTGACTTTCCATATGCCGACCTTACATGCTCGCGAATCGCGTCTGGGAAGTTAGCTCCCGCACGCTCCCGTCGGCTTCCAGTTAACATTCGTTCCAAATCCCTGTGCGGAATCATGAACCACCAGCGTGAGCGAGCGCCGAGTATTCGTGCCGACAATACGCAGTTCCATGGGAACGCTGTGCTTTACGGACATGGTTTCTCCGGAGCCGGCTCTCTTAATTCCTTCCGGAGTTTCCAAACACTGCTCTCCCGCGATCATATACCAGGCTTCCGGCCCGGCATGTGTGTGTGCAGGAGTACGGTCGCCGGGACGCAGGACAGCGTAGGCAATCTCGGCATCGTAGGTCTTTGCAGGAAGAAGCTCCAGTGGCCCCACCACGGCAACCAAGTCGCCGCCGCGCGCCGCGATCTCCTTTGATCCGAATTCTGAGAGCCAAACTCGTCCGTCTTCTTCGATAACAATCCCGGTCGGACTCTTGGCGACATCTGCGGCCGCCCGGCTTGTAAACGTACGGAGATGCCAATAAATCATTGATTGACTGAATTTCAGGTCTCTCGACGCGGCGACCCGCCAACAGCCAAACTCCGGCCGCTTCTCTTTGGGTACGTACGGACACGGGCCAGCCATGTGATCGTGAGCATCAGGAGCGGGCATCTGAGCCCGCAAACCACCCGCGAAGAAAACAAGAGCCAGACCGAGAGAAATAAATGTTGCTGAGATCCTGTTCATTACGCCTCCATACTTCTATGCAGAACTCCGCGGAAAATCGAAATCTGTGTGATGGAGTTTGCCGTGGCCACGGTTTATTGGCCAAATGCTGCAAAGTCTTTCCGATTGAGAAACGATACACCTACCCCGGCAGGCGTCAAGGCGGCATTCTCGCTGAGTGACGCCCCACTGTTGATTGACCGTGCGCTGCTAATTCCCAGAAAGTCGATGCTGGAAGCGATCGCGGGCCATTGTGCCTCCACAAGCACCCGGGTTCACCTCACAGATTGCCAGCGTTCTTGAGAACGCCCCCACTAAGTTCACCCTGGAGCGCTGGGAATCTTGTTTTGCATCAGCTGGTGGTTGTGGGCATAATGCGGGCAATGTCCCATCGAAACGTCAGGTTTCAGAATGAATTGTGGTCGCGGCGTTCGTTTCTCGAGAGACTGATCTCTCTGGGAACTATTTTTCCTTTTACAAAATTTAGCGCTTTAGCGGAAGGACCGGCGGGATTCCCTGCGTTTGAGGAGATTCCCGCCAGCCGCAGCGGGATTTCCTGGGTGCATACGGCAGGGAAGTCGGCGGAGAAATACTTGCCGGAGACCAGTGGCGCTGGATGCGCGTTTCTGGACTTTGATAATGATGGCTGGATGGACATTTATCTCGTGAACAGCGGCAAGAGCGATTTTTATTCGCCGGCGGCGCCGCTCCGCAATGCGCTGTACAAGAACAATCGGGACGGGACGTTTACCGATGTGACCGCTAAAGCTGGCGTCGGGGGGGGCGGCTACGGGATGGGCGTAGCGGCAGCGGACTATGACGGGGACGGGTTTACGGATTTGTATGTGACGCAGTATGGGCGAAGCATTTTGTACCACAACAACGGGAACGGGACGTTTACCGATGTGACGGCCAAGGCCGGCGTGGGAGCGCCGGGGTGGAGTTCGAGTGCGGTGTGGTTTGATTACGACAATGACGGGCGGCTCGATCTGTTTGTCTGCCAGTTCGCGGAGTTTGATGCGGCGCTCGGGTGCGGCACCGATGCCCAGGGAGTGCATCACTATTGCATCCCCCGGATTTTCAAGCCGCGGCTGAGCTGGCTCTTTCACAACAATGGCGACGGCACGTTTACCGATGTGAGCCGCGAGACCGGGATTGCAGGCCATCCGGGTAAGGCCTGGGGCGTGGTCGCGACGGACGTGAATAATGACGGGCGGATGGATTTATTTGTGGCGAATGATACGGTCGCGAATTTTCTGTTCCTGAACCGTGGCGGGAAATTTGAAGAAGTGGGGCTAGCGGCGGATGTGGCGTACAGCGCGGATGGCCGGGCGCGGTCGGGAATGGGTGTGGACTCGGCGGATTTCGATGAAGACGGGCGGATGGACTTGTTTGTGGCCAACATCGACCAGGAGATTTTTGCTCTTTATCGGAATTTGCAGGGCGAAACGTTTGAAGATGTGGCCATCGAACAAGGGATTGGAATGGCGACGCGGTGGATGAGCGGCTGGGGTTTGAAGTTTTTTGACTATGACAACGACGGGAATATGGATCTGATTCTGGCCAATGGATTTCCGGATGATCTGGTGGAAGAACTGTCGCATCAGGTGACGTACCGGGAACCACTCCTGCTCTTCCGGAACGCAGGGAAACGTTTCGAGAATGTGAGCGCCGGAAGCGGACCGGTGTTTGCGAAAAAGTTTGCAGCGCGCGGGCTGGCGCTGGGCGACTTCAATAATGATGGAGCGGTTGATGTTCTGGTTGCGGTGAACGACGGGGCGCCGGTCCTGCTCAAGAACAATCGGGGCCGCGGGAATCATTGGCTGGGGCTGACGCTGGTCGGGAAGAAATGCAATCGGGACGCGGTAGGGGCGCGGATTGCGTATCAGGCCGGGGATCTGAAGAGGACGCGGATGAAGGTGGGTGGGGGAAGCTTCCTGTCATCGCATGATCCGCGGGTGGTTTTGGGAATTGGCGACAGGAAAAAACTCGATTGGGTGGACGTGAAGTGGCCGCAGCCGAGCGGCCTGCTCGAACGGTTTGTGGACTTGCCGGTCGATCGGTACATGGAAATTGTGGAAGGGACGGGCAAGAAAAAGGAGTAAGGCAGAAGCTGCGAACGCCAAGGACGTCAGAAACCGTATTGCGCCGCGACTCTTCCCGTTTTGTTGTCGATGATGGCGATGGCGGCGTGCTCGCTGGGTAGAGTGAATGTGAGACGGGCTTTGGTTAAGCCATCAATCAGATCGATTTGCGAATCGCTCGCTGAATCGGAGATGGCAATGTACATGGTGGCGTCCTGGAGCGCGGTGCGGTAGATGAGGACGCCGCTCGAGACCGGTTTCCGGAGTTCGTAGGCGGGCTTCAGAGAGATTTTATCGAGGACGTAGTTGTAGAGTTCGGTTGCAGAGTCTGGGTCGCCTGAGAGCTCTACGGGGTACGAAGTCCAGAAGATTCGTCCCTGGCCGTGCGGAATTTCCTTAAAAGTTGCGTTGTCCGTGAAGCGCACGGATTCGAGCCAGTTTTGCGCGTTCTGGTCGAAATCGAGCGTCAGGGGCTTTGCTGTGTTTGATGGCGAATTTTGCTTCGGGCGCCCGGACCCGCTGCCGGGAACCGGCAAGGCGATCGTGGCTTCGTGATAGGTGAGCGGCTCGACGGTCCCGCCCAGTTTCAGTTGTGCTGTGCGATCAATAGCCTCGAAATGTTCGTTGCGGTTGATGGGGCCTGTGATGAGGAGCTGGCCGCCGGAGGCGACATACGCGAGCAGAGTCTGCCAGGTGGATTCCCTAAGGAGTTGCGCGGATGGGAGGATCGCTAGTTTGGGCTGGCCGAGTTTTGCGATCTGGTTTTCCGCGATGACGTACGGCTCGATGCGCGAGCCGTAGGCCAGCGCGCGCACGGACGTGCGTTGCGCTGCGATTTGAAACTCCTGCAGAACGGAAAACTGCGCGGCTTGCGAGGTGATGATAGCCACGTCCGGCGTTTTCGGATTTACGAGATACGGACTGGCGGATTTTGCGAACTGTGCAAAGGCGCGGAGGACGGTGGCTTCTTCTTTTTCCGTGCCGTCGGTGCGGACGGCGCCGATCGGCGTTTCGTTGCCTTCGGTCATG
>DATHFT010000073.1:0-22931 GCA_035317965.1 Saccharimonadales bacterium (SeqCode)
CGGGCCTTGCTCGTTTTTCGGGCGAGCGATCGCGCCGTCCCCGAAGCTTTTGCGA
This sequence comes from Saccharimonadales bacterium (SeqCode), assembly GCA_035317965.1. Classification (GTDB taxonomy): domain Bacteria; phylum Acidobacteriota; class Terriglobia; order Acidiferrales; family UBA7541; genus Acidiferrum. The sequence goes on from DATHFT010000073.1 coordinate 56, forward strand.
AAAATGATCCTTACGTTGTAAACGGTTTGGTCAAGACATGGGATATCCGCGCTTGGAATGTCGTCGTGGGAATTGCCTACGAGCCCGAGGTTGTGAAATAGATGATCGCTCGCTTGTGGACCGCCAAAACCAACGTTGCGCAGTCCGGCACTTACATCAAATATTTTGAAGCGCATGTCGTCCCCCAGCTTAAGACCGTCGACGGCTATCTGTCCTGCAAGGTATTGACGCGCACGCACAACGGTATGGTGGAGATTACGGTCGTCACCATGTGGGTATCAATGGAACACATCCAGGGATTTTCCGGACCCGACACCGAAGCCGCGGTCGTTTCCGAAGAAGCCGCATCGCTGCTCGTTGAATATGACCGCCACGCGTCGCACTACGATATTGTGTTCTCTGACCCGTCCAAGAACAGCTAGCTCACCAGGCCCCTGCCCCGTCCGTGGCGGCCCTGCCCGAGATGGTTCACCGGCCCCGGGGCCCGCGAGTCCGGCCTGTGCAGGGGAATTGCCGGAGGCCTCCAGGCGAAGAGCTTGCGCGCGTGCAACGTTGGGCGTGCGAGAATGAATCTTAGAGACAGGCTGGCGCAGCGCTGCACTCAAACCGGGACCGACTGCGCTGGCACGAGAATTGAGGACGCTGTGAGGATTGGTTTTCGTCAAGCTTCGCTGTGGGTGGCGATTCTAGCGATGGCTGCTGGCGTCAGCGGATCTCCGGGCGCTGCCGCGTCGGAGCGGCCACCGGAGCCTGCCCAGGATGCGCCAGCCAAGCCAGCGGACCAGCCTGGGAGTCCTGCGCCACCGGCAAAAAGTTCAGGGAAAAAACAGAAAGATTCTGCGACGCAATCGGCAGACGATCAGCCGAAATGGGACCCGTTGCGTGCCGAGAAAGATTTGGAAGTGGGGCAGTATTACATGCGGCGCGGCGACGTGGATGCGGCGATTGACCGCTTTCAAGACGCGATTGAGGCTAAGCCCGGGTATGCCGTTCCCTTTCGCTATTTGGGCGAAGCGCAGGAGAAAAAGGGACTCAAGAAGCAGGCCGTAAAGTCGTACAAGAGGTATCTGGATCTCTATCCGCACGCCGAAGACAAAGAGAAAATCGAGAAGAAAATCGACAAGCTTTACAAGGAGATTGCGAAGCGAAAATCGGACTGACTTTTGTGCAGGGGGTTGCGCGAACCGCGCCGGCGGGGCGCAGCGGGTGTTGCGGATCCGTTACGACAATTTGAACTTCGGCATTTCCGCCGGGGGGCGGGCTTCGAGTTTGTTCGCCGGGAGACCGACCGGGGACCGGTACAATGCCTGGCGAATTTGCTGCCGGGTCTTCTGGGCGGCGTCAAAGATACGGTCCCATTCCGAGTGCTCGCGGAGTCGATTGCGTTTGCGGATCGCAAGATTGGTAAAAACGGCAAGCAGCAGGACCAACAAGGGCAAAGCTTGAAGTAAATGAGATCGGCTCACAATCCGTCACCGTTCCGGGCTTTAACTACAACTATAACGTTAATCTAGCCGTAAAGTGCCCGTAATGTCCAGCAGATTCTTGCCGGCTATAGCGGTACCGCCCCCCCTCTCGGGTTACTAGCGGGCCAAATGATCAAGTAGCCTGCGGGCCGTACTGTATTCCCGGAAGAGTCGTTCTTCGGCGCGGAATTCCGGGGAATGCGAAACCATGCTGCAGCCGGAGCGGCGCGTGGGATGTTTGACGTGCAGCATTTCGTGGTAGAGAACGTACTCGACAACGCATTGCGGGATTCCGGGGCGGTCCATGCGGCGATTCAGAAGGATCTGGTTGGGACCGGGATCGTAGCAGCCGAATTGGCGTCGCCAGCTTTTGCTGCTCCAGCCGATATGGGGGCGCTGCAGCTGACCTTGGAAATATTTCTGGTTCAGTTCATCGAATAGCTTGTGGAGATCGTAGTGCGCGCCCTGTGGGCTGACCGGCGAGAGACGGACGCGGCCGCTCCGCATGCGGTTCATGCGGTCGCGCGTGCGGGCGGAGCGGGCGTAGTCCAGATACGGGTTGACCAGAGCCTTGGGAGCGCGGCGGCGATAAACTCGCGAGAGCAGCAGTGCGGCAGCTCCTTCCAAGACCGTTCGTGGGGCGCGATGGAGTAGATCGGAAAAGCGGACGTAAACGACGTCTTCGCGACGGCGGATCGTCAGGACCAGACTGGAGTACGGATAAAACTCGACTTTAAATCGCGGGGGGCGGCCTTCGCAATTCAGGCGTGTAAAAATGCGCTGGAAGAGAATTTCTCCGCCGGGAACGAGTGCGCTGAGGCGTGGCTTTTGTTTCATGCGGGAATCAGGCCGAGAACAATTCTCTCCCTTGCTAATCTACGGCAAGTTCGCGCTGGAGGCAAAACGGGCGCAAGGAATCGGCGAAGGCTCCGGGCGTATTCTGGCATTCCTAGTTTTTGCGGCGGACAGGAGGCGGAGCTACGGTTTTCTTGGCTTCTTGGGCTTCGTTCATGGCGTCGCGGGTGCCTTCAATGGCGTCGTCGAGATTGTCTTTGTAGATTTCGCGCTCGGCGCCCTCGGTTGAAATTTTCTGGAGAATGGCGAGGAATTCCTTGGTGCGCGAAGCCATCAGGTCGATTCCCTGCCGCACATTTTCCTGTTTTTCAATTCCCAGCTGGATTAAATCGGCAGCGTCGTCCAGGCAGCCCCCATACGCATTCAAAAGAAAATTGAGCATGTCGCCGTGGCGATTGGAGGAAGGGTGTTCCATCTCGTATTGAAATTTCTTGAGGCGATCATCGGCAAAGCTGATGAATAACTTGATGCGTTCATTGGCCGTCTCGGCGTCGCGGATTTTGTCGGCTTCCGTAGCGGAGAGGTAGTCTTTTTTCAAGTCCTGCGCCCCCGCCGCTGAAGGCAGCAGAGCGGCGAACAGGACGGCGAGAATCATGGTGTTTTTCATGGCTGAGTATCCGATGCCGGGGGCGGGTCTGAGGTTGGCAGCGGACGGGGCTGCTCGCCGGGGCGTCTTGGAAACAAAAGATGCAGGAGTTCGTTGTCGGTAATCACCAGGTCCTGCCTTACCAATTTGAGCGGGGGAAGGTATTCCGGGGGCGCCACGAGAATCGATTCATCAATTTCCCGGATCCCTTTGCGAACCGTGACTTCCACCTGCTTGTAGCCATTGGATTGTTTTTCGGCGTCAGGATGCTGTTTTTTCAGGGCATCGACGCTCACGCGCAAATTGTCGCGATATTTTTCAAAGGTGAGTCCCACGGTGTTGTGGTCGCCGGCCCTTTCCGCCGAACGAATTGCGAAGAATTGCGCGTCGCTCAATTTTTCAAATATCTTCGCTTTACGGACGGAGTTGTTTTCGGCCTCAAACCGGGTTTGCAACTGACTGACAGTTTCCGCACCGAATACTGCAAAACACCCAAGGACCACGAGAAGAATAAGAGCGCCAGAACTGGTTCGAAGAGTCTTCATGGCCCTTTGGACGTCACTCATGAGACGGCTGTGCAGCTCCGCGCATGAGTCAGATGGATAGAAACCAACGTCAAACTCAGTGCTTGTGCTCGAGAACAAGCTTCAATGCTTTGATTCGTTGCTGAGCTTGCCAGACCTGATCCGGATTGCTGCCCTTGTCGGCATCCAGAAACTTCTGATAGGCATCGAGAGCAGGCTTCGGCTGGTTCAGCTTATCGTAGCAGAGCGCGCGAACAAACCATGTGCCTGGCCCCGGAGGTTCCACCTTAGCAATGATGTCCAGTGTAACCAGGGTGGCCGGGAAATTGCCTCCCAGGTAGTAATTCGTACTGAGGTCTTTCCAATAGGCGAGCTTGTTGCGGTCCAGGGCCAGGGCCGCCTTCAGCTCTTTGTCAGCGGCAGCAAAGTCCCGGTTCTGCATGTAGACGCGGCCCAAGCCGCCATGCAGCTCGGCGTCCTCGGGAGCCAGCGCGATGGCCCGCCGGATGGTGGCAGCGGCATCACTCCATTTTTTTTGCGCAATCTGGACGTCGGCCCTCATCCGCAGTGCGTCGAGGGTGGGCGGCTTGCCGGCTTCCGTGCGGTCCAATTCGGCGAGGGCTTCGTCGTATTTCTGCTGATCCATGAGGGTACGGACCATGCGGGAGCTGGCGCCGGGATCGGCGGGCTGCGTGGCCAGATAATTCTTGTAGGCTTCGGCGGCTTCCGGTTTCTTTTGCGCTTCCAGACTTTTTGCCAGGCCGAGCAGGGCGGGAGGCGCGCCGGGTTGCATGCCGAGCGCGGCGCGAAATTTCGCTTCCGCTTCCGGAGCGCGTTTCAGATTCAGATAGATCGTTCCGAGATGAATCAGAGCTTCGGGATCACTTGAATCGAGATGCGCGGCGCCTTCATAGGAATTGGCGGCCGCTGTAAGGTTGCCGGTTTTTTCCTGGGCCGCGCCGAGCAGGAAGCGCGGTCGGCTTTGTGCCGGGAGCAGTTCGACGGCTTTGCTGAGCGGGGCGATGGCCGCGGCCGGGTCGCGTTCCAGCAGCAAGATGCCGAGATTCAATTGCGCTTCAGGCATTTTGGGATCGATGGCGACGGCCCGTTCAAGTTCGGGACGGGCTTCTGCAAAGCGTTTCAGCGCGGTATAGACGTAGGCCAGCTGGAAGTGCGCAAACGCCACGTCCGGTTTTTCGGCGATGAATTTCTCGAGCGGCACGATGGCGGACGCGAAATCGTTCTTGTCGATGGATTTTTGGGCTTCGTCCAGATAGTCGTTCAAAGGGTTTGCGAGCGTGTGCGTTTTGCCTTGCACGGGTGGTTTTGCGGACGTTTGCGCGCTGGCGGGCGGCTGGATGGCAAGCGCAAGCGATGGCGCCCCGGCCAGAACGAAGACGGCAATATAGGTCTTACGGGTTGTGCGGAGTGCAAGCACGCGACTCATCACTTTGCGGCAGGAAATTTGGCTCCGTTTTTTATTGTAACTGAAGGCTCTGGGGAATGAGATGCACCGTTTGACGGGCGCTTTGCCTGGCCGTTTTCGGCCAGCACTTTGGCGAGAAATTTTCCGGTATGGGACTGCGTGTTGCGGGCAACTTGTTCCGGGGTGCCGGTGGCGATGATTCGCCCGCCCTGGTCGCCGCCTTCCGGACCCATGTCGACGACCCAGTCGGCCGATTTGATGACGTCGAGATTGTGTTCGATGACGAGGAGCGATGCGCCGGATTCGAGCAGTTTGCGAAAGGCGGCCAGGAGTTTGGCGATGTCATCGAAATGGAGACCGGTGGTCGGCTCGTCAAGAATGTACAGAATGCCCTGATTTTCCGTGCGGGTGAGATGGGCCGCAAGTTTAAGCCGCTGCGCTTCTCCGCCGGAAAGAGTGGTGGCGGATTGCCCGAGACGCAGGTAGCCAAGACCTATTTCATTGAGGACGCGGAGTTTTGAAACAATCTTCGGCACGTTTACGAAAAATGCGAGCGCTTCGCGCACGGTGAGATGCAGGATGTCGTTGATATTTTTTCCGTGATAGCGGACTTCCAGAACGCCGCTTTTGAAGCGGGTGCCGCGGCACTCTTCGCACACCAGTTCAACATCGGCGAGAAATTGCATCTCGACGGTGACCGTGCCGTCACCCTGGCAGGTTTCACAGCGGCCGCCGGGAACGTTGAAAGAAAAATGGCCCGGCGTATAACCGCGGCGCTTGGCGTCGGGCGATTCGGCAAACGCTTCGCGGATGGCATCAAACGCCTTCATGTAGGTGGCGGGGTTTGAACGCGGCGTGCGTCCGATGGGCGACTGGTCGACGATTACGACTTCGCGGATCAGGGCGTCGCCTTCGATGCGCTCGCAAAACTCCTTGATGCTGCTGCCAACACGCTTTGCGCCAAGCGCGCGGTAGATGACGTCGTGAACAAGCGTGGATTTGCCAGAGCCGCTGACACCGCTGACCACGACCAGCGTGCTGAGCGGAATCATCAGATCCACATTTTGCAGATTGTGGAGATTCGCGCCAAAAACCTTGAGGAAGCGGCCCGCAGGTTTGTGGCGCGTGTTGGGAACCGGGATGCGGAGTTCGCCGTTCAGATACCGTCCGGTAAGGGACTTGGGTTCAACCAGCATCTCCGGATACGTGCCGGCGAAAAGGAGCTTGCCGCCGAGTTCTCCGGCCCCCGGACCGAGGTCGATTACTTTGTCAGCGGCGATTATCGTGTCGGGGTCGTGTTCGACGACAAGGACCGTGTTTCCGAGGTCCCGGAGAGATTTAAGGATATCGATTAGACGCTTGGTATCGCGTGGATGCAGGCCGATGGAAGGCTCGTCAAGAACGTACAGTGCGCCAACCAGATGCGAACCAAGCGATGTAGCCAGCTGGATGCGTTGCGACTCGCCGCCGGAAAGAGTGGACGTGAGACGGTCGAGCGTGAGGTAGTCCAGGCCCACTTCATCGAGGAATTGCAGACGCGAGCGAATTTCATCGAGGATTTTCTCGGCGAGCTTGGCGTGTTCGTCGGAAAGTTGCAGGGACGAGAAGAAAACTCGCGCTTCTTTCACGGTCAGCTTGCAAGCGTCGGTGATGGATTTTCCCGACACCCGCACGGCGCGGGCTTCCGCGCGCAGGCGTGTGCCGCCGCATTCAGGGCACGTGGCATAGCCGCGATAGCGGCTCAGGAAGACGCGCACATGGAGTTTGTATTTCTTGCGCTCCAGCCAGTTGAAAAAGCCCTGCACGCCTTCATAAGCGTTTTCAGGATCCCCTTCAAGGACCAGGCGGCGCTGCTCGGCGGTGAGCTGTCGCCAAGGAACGTTGGACGGAATGTTGCGCGCGCGCAGCCATTTTTTCATGTCCTGCTGGAGCGTGCGAAAGCGCGGCTTGGTCCACGGCTCGACAGCGCCTTCATCGAGTGTCTTGCTGGCATCGGGCACGACGAGGTTGAGATCGAAGTCGATGGTATTGCCAAAGCCCTGGCAGCGCGGGCATGCACCATACGGATTGTTAAAGGAAAAGAGGCGCGGCTCGGGCTCCTGATAGAGCGTGCCGTCATTTTTGCACTCAAAGCGCTCGTTGAACGTAAGTCGTTCGGCGGGACTGCCCGAGCCGTCGGCGACAAATTGCAGGATGGCTTCGCCCGCTTCGCGGTAGCAGATTTCGATGGAATCGATCAGCCGCGAGCGGGACTCCGGCGAGACCGCCAGGCGGTCGACGAGAACATAGGCGGGTTTCGAGAAGTCTACGTCGAGGAGCGATTCGGGAGTGGAAAATTCGTGGATGCGATCGTTTTGGTAGATACGATTGAAGCCGCGCTTTTGGATGTCGATAAGAGCCTGGCGCAAGAGGTCCTGGGGAGGGGCGCTTTCCTTTTTCTTGGCCAGCTTGCGGGACGGTGCGGCCGATGGCAGTGCGGCCACACGAAACTGGTACAGGATATAGAAACGCCGGCCCGCGCCGAGAGCCAGGACACGGTCGGCGATTTCATCGGGATTGTCGCGCTTTACGATGGCCCCGCACTTGATGCAATAGGTGGTGCCGGCACGGGCATAGAGCAAGCGCAGATAGTCGTAAATCTCGGTGGAAGTCCCGACGGTCGAGCGCGGATTGCGCGTAGAATTTTTTTGCCGAATGGCCACGGCGGGCGCAATGCCGGAAATTTCATCGACGTCGGGTTTTTCCATGCGCTCGAGAAATTGCCGCGCGTAGGCGGAAAGGGATTCGACATAGCGGCGCTGGCCTTCAGCGTAGATGGTGTCAAAGGCAAGCGAGGATTTGCCAGAACCACTCACACCAGTGACGACGGTGATGGCGTTGTGGGGAATTTCGACGCTGATATTTCGCAGATTGTGAACGCGGGCACCACGGACGACAATGGTTTCCTGTTCGGTCTTTTGCGGAATGAGTTCGTTGGTCGCCAAGGGATGGCTCAGACAGCGCGTTCAACACGTGCTGTCTAAACTCTAAATTATACGTGTGATGGCGAAGCGGAGCAACCATCGCGTGGCGGGTGGTAGTGCGTACCGGAGACACTGCCGCAGCAATGCTGCCGGTTCTCCTGTTCGCCAGCCGACACCTGCCCGAAAGCAGAACTGCCCTACTGGTCAAACGAGGCGTTTCCCTATTCCTGCTCCAGGTTGATGCGGCCGATGGCTCCATTCACGGAGAGATGAATCGTGCTCGGCGACTTGCCGTAGGCCTCGTTCGTGTATTGACCACCTTCGTGCTTGAGACCGTGGGTGTCGATGGAGCCGATTACGCCGCTGGCGCTGACCACTACACCGACATTCTTGGGAAGGCGAATGTCGGCTTCGCCGACGCCACCGTTTACCTGCGCACTCAGATCGGACTTTCGGTCGCCGGTGAGATCGACATTGGCCTGGCCGGCGCCGATGTTGACTTCAAACTTCGACACATTGAGATTTGCCAAATGAATGTTGCCTTGGCCGGCACCCATGTTTACTTCCAAAGTAAGCGGCACCTCATTGGAAAGTTCGAGGTTCCAAGTGTTGTCGGTACGCCCGAAAAAAGAAGTACTTCCCTTCTGTGAAATATTAAGACTGCCCTCGCCGTTGTTGACGTTGTATTCAACGCGCGGCTCGGTGGTATTGCGGAAATCGAAGGTGGCATCCAGCAGGTGGCTCGACCCCCCGCCCAGGTGGAGTTCTCCGGCGCCCATATTGACTTCGGCGCGTACCGATTTCGCGTCCTGCCGGTCAATGCTCTGGACGCGATGCTGCATGTCGGAAAAATAGCGTCCGCGATCGCGGTCTCGATGAAATCCCCGGCCGTGGCCAAAAATGGCCACAATGACGAGAACAAAAATGACCAGTCCGATGATCGAACCTGTCGAAGAACTGCGCGGCGACTGGGGATCGGTTTGTGGCCGCGTGTTGTCGTAGATCTTTCCAAGCCCCAGGAAAATGAGAATCAACGGCCAGTACGTGTGTAGTACGTGGACGGCGTCAAAATTGGGCCTCCAATTGGCAACCAGAAAAAGTATGCCAATGATGATCAGGGCAATCGGGAAGACAAGCGAGGTTCCACGGACTTGGCCAGTTGGGGGCATGACACACCTCTTCACCCTGTACTACGCACCGGATTTAGAAAAAGTTCAGGCCCGGGCAAGATTATTGTGGCCTGAGAGGGCCTCTTTCGGCTGTGCTAGAGTCTGGAGGAAGACGCTTTGGGAGACCAGTCATGGGACCATTCAAGCGGGTCGTTTGGATTGTGCTGGATAGCGTGGGGATCGGCGAGCTGCCGGATGCCGCCGACTACGGGGATGTGGGACGAAACACCCTAGGACACATCGCCGAGTCCAGGCCCTTGCGGCTGCCAAATCTCGTCGAACTGGGCCTAGCCGATATCGCGCCCTTGCGAAACCTGACACCCTCTTCTTCGCCGATCGGGGCCTTCGGGAAAGGCAAAACGCATTCACCAGGCAAGGACACCACCACCGGACACTGGGAGATGGCCGGAATCTGGCTGGAGCAAGCGTTTCCGGTATACAAGACGGGATTTCCGGCTGGGCTAATGGAGGAGTTTGCGCGGCAGATTGGACACGAGACACTCGGCAACTATCCGGCCTCGGGTACGGAAATTCTAAAACAGCTGGGCGAGGAGCATGTTCGAAGCGGGAAGCCTATTGTCTACACTTCGGGTGATAGCGTGTTTCAGATTGCGGCGCATGAGGATGTTATCCCAGTGCCTGAGCTGTATCACATGTGTGAAATTGCGCGAAAGCTGCTCGATGGGCCGCATCGCGTAGGGCGCGTGATTGCGCGGCCATTTACTGGAACTGCCGGACATTTTGTGCGCACTTCGCGGCGCCATGATTACGCGGTTGATCCGCCCAAGCCGATGCTCATGGACGTGCTGGCGGATCTGCAAGTGCCTGTGTTTGGAATCGGGAAGATTCACGACATTTACAACGGGCGTGGTGTGGACGATTTTGTCACCACCAAGAGCAACGCGGACGGAATGGAAAAGTTAAAGGTGGCGGTTCACGGACGAGGCAACGGACTGATTTTTTGTAACCTCGTGGATTTCGACATGCTTTTTGGACATCGCAAAGATGTAAGTGGTTTCGCCAAATCACTGGAAGAGTTTGACGCGTTTCTTGAAGGCTTCCTGTCGATGCTGGACGCCAGTGACTTGCTGTTAATCACTGCCGATCATGGCTGCGATCCTGATCCCCGCTGGGCCACCACGGATCACTCGCGTGAATATGTGCCCATCCTGGCGTATTCGCCGGGGAATGCGCACGGACGAGACTTGGGGGTGCGGGAAACGCTGGCGGATATGGGGCAGACCATCGCCAACAATTTCGGCGGACGCATTCCACACGGGACCAGCTTTTTGCTGGAACTCGCAAAAAAATAGCTCAACGCAGCCGTCGGTCAGAAGAAAGTTTGTCGCGAGGCCGCCTTCCAACACGACTACCCTTTATTGGGCGCCGGTTTCTTTGAGCAGAATGACGTCGCTGTCATTGTGCATCCGGATGAGACCAAGGCGATTGTTTTCCGGCGACCAATGCAAATCGAAATGAACCAAGCAAAGAGCACACCGCCTGGCAGAGCCGGCGTGCTCCCCGTCCCTCGCCGGACTTAGTGCAAGAGGGCAACTTCTCCCACTGGCCTGGTCAAACGTGGCAATGATTGCGCTCGGGACTTCGCCTGCTTGATTTGCTCTGCCGGCAGTTGGGATTCAATTGCAGCAAGTTTGGCGTCCGCGCGAGTATCGCCTTGCAATTTTGCGGCTGTGAGCCATTGATAGGCGGCTGACAAATCCCGCGGCCTGCCGCGCCCTGCCGCGTATAGCGAACCGACCATGATGCAGGCTGCGGCGTGGCCTTGCGCTGCCGATTTCTCGAACCAGGTGAAGGCCAGGGAATCGTCCTGCGACACACCTTCGCCGCGCAGATAGAGGTCGGCGAGATTGTACTGGGCGCTGGGTTCGTCACTGTCGGCGGCTTTGCGGTACCAGGCAGCGGCGATAGCTCGGTCCTGCGTTACGCCCAGCCCATGATCGTAAAGGTAGCCGAGGTTCATTTGCGATGCCGCGTGGCCTTCTCTGGCGCCCAGTTCGAAATAGTGTGCTGCTTGCAGGTAGTCCTGGCGCACGCCGCAACCTTCGAGGTAGACGATTCCCAGATCAAAGTAGGCAACCGGGTAATGTTGGCCCGCAGCTTCCTGCAGCCAGTAAAGGGACTGTGCCGGGTTTCTCGGGCCGCCCCATCCTGCAAGCAAGGCAACCGCCAGATTTATTTCGGCTGGCGCGTAGCCTTTACGGGCGCCTTTCTCAAACCAGGCGCGGGCTTGCTGCAGGCCACGGTCGATTTCCAGGTTCCGCGTGGCTGCGATTCCCTTTTCGTTCTCCGGTCGGCCGGCGGGGGATCCCGGGAGTTCCCGGCTCGAGTCAACTCGTGCGCCTGCGCCTTCCTCGACAATCAAGCGCGACATCTGAGGCAGGACACAGGTTTGCGGACTCGCTTCGGGGGCGATTTGCGCTTGGGCGAGTGGCTGGAATAGAAAGACGGCCAGCAGGGCCGGCCCTGCCAGTGTCAAAAACCCCACAGATGACTTCGTTTCTGAATTTTTCTTTCCTGATGCGTTCATAGCTTCCCTCCTCCGAGATGGAGAACTTCGCAACGGTTTTTGGGGAGGGAACCCTGACAGGCAGCACGTCTACCTGTAGACTCCCTACCTATATACATAGACGGCCTACACGTCTAAATGTTCCATGAAAAATGAAATAAATCGAAAAAAACTTATCGGGGGGATTTGGAACTATTCGTAACGCAGCGCGGTCATGGGGTCGACGCGTGTCGCCCGGTGCGCCGGCAGCCAGCAGGCGGCCAGACCGGCCATCACCAGGATACCGCCGACCGACAGGTAGGTGAGCGGGTCGGCAGGGGAAAACTGCCAGAACTGATGGCGGAGAATCCAGGCAATGTGGAAGGAAACGAGCACGCCAATGGCGATACCCGAACCAACAAGAATGATGCCTTTGCGCAAGACCATGTGCAGAATGTTGGTGGGTTCGGCGCCAAGAGCCATGCGAATGCCGATTTCATGTCTCTGCAGAGAGGTGGTATAGGCCATCAGCCCGAAAATACCGATCACGACGAGGGTTAATCCGATAATGGCAAAGGAGGTGATTGTGAACATGGCGAATTGCGGGGCGACGAACAGAGCCTGGCTCAGAAGACCATTGAGTCCGGCCGCGTCGGCAAAAACCACTTCACGGTCCACGGCGACAACTCGTTCTCGCACCGCTTTCAAGATGGAATTGGGATCGACGGTGGTACGAATGAGCAAACTGCGGTCGCCGAAGCCGACCAGGGTATACGGGACGTACATTTGCGGCAGGGGCGGATCGCCAATTCCGCGATTCTGAATGTCACTCACCACTCCCACGATTTCCAGGTCGGCGTTCTTTGGCGCTTCAGGAACTTCGTCAAAGGCATTGATGCGCATGACATGGCCAACAGGGTCGTCACCGCCAAAGAATTTCTTTGCAAATGCTCGATTGACGACAACCACTTTGTTGGCGCCTTCGACATCCTCAGCCGAGAGGGTGCGGCCGGCGAGGAGTTGCAGATCGAAGATTTTGAAAATCGAAGCACTACACAGGTCCATCATTGCGCCCGCGTGTTCTTCCAGCTGCTTGCCGGGAATCTTGATAAGGCTTCCGCCACCGCCCAGCGGAGGTACGCCGAGGGCAATGCTGGCAGTCGCAACTCCGGGTACGGTCCCTACGCTTTCCAGCACCCGGTGAAAATATTGATTCTTTTCCACCGCCGTGCTGTAGCGGCCTTTGGGAAAATGCAGGGAGGCGCTCATCACTTTTGCTGGATCGAAACCCAGGTTGACGTGTGTGAGCGCATGAAAGCTGCGCATGATGAGCCCTGAGCAGACCAGCAGAACCATGGCCAGCGCCACTTCGGCAATGACCAGTCCAGAACGCAACTTTGAATGCCGGTATTGCGTGGCGGAACCGGGTCCGGGGCCGGAGAGCTTCCCTTGATATTTGCCGTTTGAAGCGTGCAGGGCTGGAGAAAGCCCGCAGATGAAAACGGCCAACGTGGAAATTCCCAGCGCAAACAGCAGAACCGCAAAATTCATTGAAATATCAGCTTCGCCGGGAATTCGGCTGGGAAGCTGCGGAACAACCAGCTTCAATCCAGCAAAGGCCAGCGCGCACCCCACGCTGCCGCTGATGGCCGCCAGCAGCAGCGATTCGGTGAGGAGTTGGCGGACCAGACGTCCCCGGCTCGCTCCAATAGAGGCGCGCAGGGCCATTTCTTTTTCTCGCGCCGTGGCGCGGGCCAACAGCAGGTTGGTTACGTTGCTGCAGGAGATCAGCATCAGCATGCAGACAGCGGCCATCAGCAAGATGAGAATAGATCTAAAATCCGAGACTACGGCATCGTTGAGCGACTCCGTCCGAAAAAGAAACGTGCTGGGATAGCGATCCGGATGGATTCGCGCGTTCTCCCGGGCGATCACTTGCAGGTCGGCATCGGCCGTGGCGCGGGTCACGCCCGGCTTCAAGATTCCCGTCGCAAAGAAGTATTCCGGCTCATTCGTAATTTCCGGCGGGTCGATCTTGGCGCGCGATGCCGGCGCAATAGGAGCCCAGAAATCAGCTCCATCCACGGTGAAGCGCCTGGGCATGACCCCGACAACGGTAAAGCCGCTTCCATCGAGGAGAATATTCTGGCCCACGATGTTCGGATCTGCGTGGAACGAACGATTCCAGGCAATGAAACTCAAGACGACGACCGGAGGCGCTCCGGAAATTTCGTCCGCGGGCTCAATGCCTCTGCCGAGCAGGGGAGCCACACCAAAAAAATCGCCAAAATTTCCGGAAACACGGCAACCGTGAAGATTTTCGGCAGCGCCGGAGCCGTTGTAGACCGCAAACCAGTTTGAATAGGCGACCAGGTCATCGAGGGTGTGATTTCCGCCGCGCATGGCAGCAATATCGTCCAGCTTGAACATCACCTGCCGCTTTAGCGGATCGCCTTTTTCCGCAAACCCGAGCGCCACCAGGCGGTCCGCCGCGCGATAGGGAAACGGGTGCAACATCCCGTTGTAAACCACGCTGAAAATGACAGTCGACGAGCCAACCCCGAGGGCCAGTGCGAAAACGGCGAGGAAGAAGAAACGCGCGTCCTTGCGAAGATTGCGCCAGGCAAAGCGAAGATCATAGAAAAAAGAATGAATGTGCGTTTCGGGACGCTCGTCGCGGCACTCTTCTTTGAACAGTTCAATGCCGCCGAATTCGATTTTGGCTTGCCGGTTAGCCTCTTCTGGCGACATTCCGGAGGCTATGTTTTCTGCGATACGCTGCTCAACATGGAATTGCAGCTCGGAATCGAGCTTCCGTTCCGTGAGCGGCTTTTGCCAGAGGCGACGCAACCAGCGCATTTTGTGGGTACGCTCCAAAAATCTATTCGTAACGCAATGCGGCCATGGGATCGACGCGAGTCGCGCGCCGCGCCGGAAACCAGCACGCCAGAAGGCCAATGACCAAAATTAGTCCGACTACGAATCCCGCGGTCATGGGATCGTAGGGCTTGACACCCCAAATCAAGCTGGTCACAAGTTTTGCAATCGCAAAACTCACCGCCATTCCAATGACTATTCCCGCCACCAGAACTGCAAAACCCTGGCGCAAAATCAATGACAGGACGTCGCCTTGTGCGGCGCCCAAAGCGACGCGAATACCAATCTCATGCGTTCGCTGCGCGGTATTGTAGGCAATCACGCTGTAGACGCCGATAATTACCAGGACCAGACCAATCAGCGCGAAGATGCTTACGATGTAAAAACTGAATCGGGGAACGGCGTACGTAAACAATTCGAGAAAGTAGTCAACCGAATACAGGTCGACCATAGCCACCCGCGAATCCGTGGCCCACGAAGCGTGGTAAATCGCCTGCCGCATGCCGTACGAACTGCCGTTCGTCCGAATCAGCAAGCCTCTACTCGCGGCGCCCGTTACGTTATAGGGGACCCAGGCTTCAGGTGCGATCGGGTTTTCCAGTGAATAGTTTTGCGAGTCCTCGACGACTCCAACGATTTGAAATGTAGGATCCTCAACCGGCTGAGAAAATTGCTTTAGTTCGTCAAGCACAACTGTGCGGCCTATTGGATCCTGATCGGCAAAGTATGTTTGCTGAAATTTTCTATTGATGACGGCGACTTTCCGTTTGTTGTTCACTTCTTCCGACGTAAAAGTTCGCCCGGAAATCATCGGAATGCGCATGACCGCAAAAAAGTCTTCGCTGGCTAGCTGGAAAATTGCCAGCCATTTGTCTCTATGATCCTTTCCTGGGATCAGGACGTTTGTTTCAATTCCTCCATACGGCGGTATTCCGGTCGTAACAGATACGGACTCGATGCCAGGCGTCGCTCGCAATTGCTCCATTAGCGGCCGATAAAAATTGGTGATTTGTTCCGGCGTTTTAAACATGTCTTCCGGGAGCGGAATTCGAGTAGAGAGAACATTCGTCGGATCAAATCCCAGCTGCACCGATTGCAACTTGAAGTATCCACGTGTAAAAAGCCCTGCGGTGAACAGCAGAATCACCGACATAGCCACTTCAACAATGACTACCGTGTGGCGCAAGCGCGATTTGGTGTTCGTGCCGCCAAGCCCTTTGCCGCCGTCGCGCAGAGCATCCTGCGGCTGGGCTTTTGCGGCCTGCAGCGCGGGGAACAGCCCGAAAATTACCGTCGTTAACGCTCCGACTAAAATTGCAAAAACCAAGACGTACGGATTCAGCTCTATCACGGTTTCTGAAGGAACGGTAAATTGCGGCATCCCTTCTGCAAGAAGTTTCACGCCAATCCACGCAAAAAGCAGTCCTATGAATGCGCTGGTGATTGCAAGGATAAAGCTTTCTGCCAACAGTTGGCGCACCAATCGAGAGCGGCTGGCCCCCAGCGCCGTGCGCACCGCGAATTCCCTGCCGCGAATGGTCGAGCGCGCCAGCAAAAGATTGGCCACATTGGCGCAACCGATGAGCAGGAGCAAGCCGACGGCCGCAAAGAGCGTATAAACGGTTTTTCGAAAATTGCGTCCGACTACTGCGTGTGAAAGGGTGTCTACCTCGGCGTGAAAATGCTGCGGATAATCCTTGGCGTATTTTTTCGAAAGACTCTGCGCGAGGACATTCAGGTCGGCTTCCGCTTGTGCGAGGGAAACGTCCTCCCTCAAATGTCCCAACAATCCCCAATAGGTTTCCGCTCCAGCGGCGTTCCTGGTTTTTTGAATGCCGGGAACTTCCGGGATCCAGAAATCGATTCCGCCCCACGCAAAGCGTGGCCCGGCAACCCCCACCAAAATGCGGTTCGTGCCGTTCAGCACGAAAGGCTTGCCGATAAGAGAACGATCGCCGGCAAACTGGGTCATCCACGTTTTGTAGCGCATCACGAACACGGGCGGCGCTGCGGGATCGTAGTCGTAGGCTTCAAGAGAGCGGCCGAGGAACGGCGGGATGCCGAGCGTCTCGAAGGATCCGGGGGTCACGTAGTTCGCGGCAAATCGCAGATTGTTTCGCCCCGTTTCATAGACGATGTCATCCTCGGAATTCGCGATGACCTGATCAAAAACATGGTTGAGTTTCTTGAAATCCTGCAACTCGGAATAGCTCAGGCTGCTACGGCCGTTGTCCTGGCTTTGATCGGTGTCGCGGATGGACACCGTGACGAGCCGATCTGCGTCTCTATAGGCAAATGGCGAGATGAGTCCGTTGTAAACCACGCTGAACATGGCCGTAGACGAGCCGATGCCCAGTGCCAGGGCCAGCACGGCGATAATCGTGAACCGCTTTTCCTTCCTTAACGTGCGGAAGGCGAGGCGGAGATCGCGGGCCATAATCTCCAGCTGATTTTCCCAACGGGATTCGCGGCATTCCTCTTTGTAGAGTTCCACACCGCCAAATTCAACTTTGGCCTGGCGCTGCGCTTCGTCAGGCGCCATGCCCGAGGCGACATGTTCCGCAATACGCTGCTCAATATGGAATTGCAGCTCGGAATCGAGCTTCTTTTCGGTGAGCGACTTTTGCCAGACCCGGCTCAGCCAACGCATGGTTATTTTTCCTATTCAGCGGTGCGCAAAATCAAGGAAACCGCGTCGGAAAGCCGCTCCCAGCTTTCGACTTCGGCTTCGAGCTGCTTGCGGCCCTTGCGCGTCACCGTATAAAACTTCGCTTCCCGCCCCGTGCTGGTGTCTTTCCATTCGGCTTCGAGCCAATCGCGCTCCTCCAGCCGGTGCAGCGCCGGATACAATGAACCCTGCGGCACCTGAAAATAGTCCTTGGAGATCTGCTGCAGCCGCTGGGCAATGGCGTAGCCGTGCAGCGGCCCAGCCGCCACCACTTTCAAAATCAACATGTCCAGCGTCCCGCGATGAAGGTCGTTTTTTTCCATAGGCATGGCAAATACCTCAGCCTCTATATGTAACCAGTCTACATATAGGCTGCCTTGGTATGCCTGTCAAGGATAAAGACGTACTTGGAGAGCAAAAAGTTTGATAAAAAATAAATGTCTACATACCTAGGAGTTAGGAGCGATCAGACGGTAAACCGCCACCCCCCGGGGGTTGCTCGCTACTTCCCCGCTCCCGATGCTGTGGCTGCCGAGCCGGGAGCGTAGTACCCGTTGCGGGTGCGCGGTATGAGCTTGCCGCGGCCACGAGGCGGAATGACCTCAACCTGGACGATCCGGAAGGTCCCGTCGCGCCTGGTGTTGGTTGGATAGTAGGCCAGAGTGTATTGGTTGCGGATATCGTGGGCCACCTGTTCGCAGATGTTATGGACATCTTCGACGTTCTCCGGGAAAAACGACAATCCGCCGGATGCCTGAGCGATCTGCTCGAGAGCTTTGCGCGCGCGCTTGGCGTTCTTTTTGTTTTCCTCTCCGAGCAGGCCGATCGTGTATACGACGGTATCGGTGCGCTGCAACTCGCGAATCGTTTTCTCGAGCGAGTTATGGCTGGTATTGTCTTCCCCATCGGTGACCAGCAGCAAAACCCGTTTATCCTTTGAAGCCTTCTTCAAGTGGTCGAGAGAGCCGATAAGCGCGTCATACAGCGCCGTGCTGCCGCGGGAATCGATGCGCTCGAGCGCCTCCTTTAGTTCAGGAACACTGTTGGTGAAATCCTTGTCGAGATCGAGATAAAAATCGTCATTAAAGTTGACGACAAACGCTTCGTCCTGGGGATTGCTGGCTTGCACCAAGGTAATGGCTGCTTCATTCACCCGCGGACGCTTGTCGCGCATGCTCCCGCTGTTGTCAATGACCAAGCCCATGCTGACAGGTACATCTTCCCGCTTGAATACCGAAAGCTTTTGTTCGACTTTATCTTCGAAAACGCGGAAGTTTTCCTGCTTGAGCCCTTCAGCAAAGCGCTGGCGGTCGTCCATCACAGTGGTGTGCAACACCACCAGGTTGACGTCCACCTTGATGGTTCCTCCCTGCCCGCCCGCACTCGGGTCTTGCCCCGGCGGAAGCGGCTGTTTGTTGGGAATGGGAATCTGCGCGAGCGCTCCCGCAGAAAGGAAACCCCAGGCAAGAGTGACCACCGCAATGGTCATCAACGCCCGGAAAAACAAGCGTGAAGAGTTCCGGGGGACAGAATTAGTGGCTGGGCGCGTAGTACCCGGTCTTGGAATAGACCGAAAGAGGCGGAAGGCCGCGCGGGGCTCGCAGCTTGATTTTGACTTTTCGCCAGCGTGCATCGTGTGCCTTATTGCTTGGCCTGTATCCGAGGACATATTGGTTTCGCAGCTCCATGCCTATTTTTGATGCGATGTCCGGAAGATCGTTCAGGTTTTCCACCGAAAAAACTCGTCCACCCGTCATCTCCGTAACTTCACCGAGCAACGAGGGTCCGTTCAGTTCTTCCGGCGTCCGGGTGCGATATCCGAGCGGGTCAAAGATGCCGATGGCATAGAGCTGGGTATCCGCTTCCTTCACCAGCCGCTTGATATCGCTTTCGTTGTACCTACTATGATTATCCCCTCCATCCGACAGGATGAGCAAGGCGCGCTTGGCGTTTCGTGCACCCCTCATCTGGCTCAGACCGAGATAAATCGCGTCCAGCAGCGCGGTGCGTCCTTTTGCAGAAGTCAGGAGCATGCGGCTTTGTAAATCCTCAACGCTATTGGTGAACGAACTGGTCAGTTCTGCCCGTTCGTTGAAACTTACCAGAAAAAATTCATCTTGCGGATTGGCGGTCTTGAAAAACTGGATGGCAGCCTCGCGCGCCTTGCTGACCTTGTTGTTCATGCTGCCGCTCAAATCGAAAATTACGCCGATGGAAATGGGCACATCTTCGGCCGAAAACGTGACAACTTCCTGTTCAATATTGTCTTCAAACACTCGGAAATTATCGGTCTCAAGGCCGGTGACCAGCCGGTTGTAGGGGTCCGTAACGGTTACGTTGACGAGCGCCAGATCGACATCAACTTTCAGGGGTTTGGCAGGACTCAGGGAAATGCCGGGAGTGTCCTTCTTCGCGTCGTCTTTGGCCTTTTTTTCGTCCGGGGCCGCCTGGGCAAGCGCAGGAAACACGGTGCAGGCAATTGCGGGAATGACCAGCAAAACACCCAAAACCAGAAGAAAAGGAACGCGAAACTTCGATGTATCGCGCTTCACGGCTTCCTCCATCACCCGGCGAACCAGGAGCGCCGCGCGGAACGGACTATCCGCGAGTCTATCACTCGAGAAGCTGAAAACAAGAAGAATCGCGGCTGAACTGAGTGTAATCCCAATCCCCGGCAACCCGCGACTGCCTATTGTAAATTTCTTGTCTCCTCTGGCGAGCCGGCTCGTGAACAACGGCCGGGACCTGCGGGCTGGATCACGGCGCGGGCCGGGCGAGCCGCGTATGGTAGCATCGTCATTTAGACGACTGGGACCGCAAGAAAGATTTTGCGAATTTTTGCCTATTCCCGAAGCATCTAAGATTTTTGCCCATCCAAACGCCCGGAGTTAAGGAAAACAATGAGTTCTCCAAAGGTCGTGGTGGTTATTCCCGCACGCTATGGCGCCACGCGCCTACCCGGCAAACCCCTAGTCCTCCTCGCGGGGAAAACCATGATTGAGCGCGTTTATGAACGCGCCAAACTGGCCCAGAGGGTCAGTCGCGTCATTGTTGCGACCGAAGATGAACGGATCATGAAAGCGGTTGCAGCCTTTGGCGGCGAAGCGCGGATGACCAGGCCCGATCACCGCACCGGAACCGAACGGGTAGCCGAAGTAGCAGCCCACGAAGAAGGAGATGTTTTTGTAAATGTGCAGGGGGACGAACCGCTCCTCGATCCGCTGGCCATCGACACCGCCGTCGCGGCGCTGTTCGAGGAACCGGCTGCGCAGATCGCCACTGTCGCGACCCCGGTGAAAACACCGGCCGACATCATGGATCCGAATGTGGTGAAAACTGTTCTGGATTTTGACAACAACGCGCTGTACTTTTCGCGCGCGCCGATTCCCTGGGTGCGCGATGCGGCAAACAAAGTTCACGTTCGTCCCTTGAAGCATCTGGGACTGTACGTCTTTCAGCGCGACGCTCTTCTTGAATATCCGACGCTGCCACAAGGCGAGCTGGAAAAGATTGAACAGCTCGAGCAATTGCGCTGGATGGAAAATGGCTGGAAAATTCGCGTTGCCGAAGTGGAGCACGACGCGGTGAGCGTCGATGTGCAGGAAGATGTTGAACGCGTGGAAAAACTTCTGCACAAATAAAAATGCCCGGCCATCGCGGACCGGGCATTTCTCTTCTGCTGCATAGACTCTCTACTGGCTTTGGCTGATGATAACGCCGGCCGTAGAGCGATCGCTGTCACTGGAAACGACGTAGATGGTGTTCTGATCCACGACAAACGCCTTGAAATCCAGCGTTGCCGCAGGACTCGTGTTGACCTTCACGGACAAGTCGTTTGCCTGCGTACCATCCCCGTTGATCGTTAGGCCGTTGCCGGTGATGGTCTTATTCAGGAAAACGCCCTGATTCGAAGAGAAGGCGTTGAAGTCCAGTGCGCCGGAAACGTTGTTCGAGCTGGCGTTGGAGAAAACCAATTGCCCGACATAGTCTTCCTCGCCCTGAACCTGCAGGCTACTGTTGTAGCTCACGCCGCTCCAGTTCAACGCATAATTCCCGGCAAAAGAGGCGGCGGTAAACGGCCCGGCAGCCTGCGCACTGATGGTGCCGTCAGCTACGCGTTCATTCACCACGTTTTGAATGACCCCGCGGGTAGCGGAGTTCATATAAACAATGTATTCAAAGGTGCCGAGACTGGAATCGGTAAAAGTGATTGTTCCCCTACCGGTGCCCGGATAGGCAGGATCAATCGCGTAGGTAGCGGCCGAGATTGTGCCTTTTGGCGCCGTCTGGAAATTCCCGTTGTCATTGTCGGCCAGAACGACGCCGGCGAGCCCGCCACCGCCGTTCGATGTGAACCGGCCGGCCTGCGTAAGAGTCCCGGACCCGCTGGCTCCGGCCGTCAGGAATGCAAAATTGCCCGTGAACGCCGCATTCGTTGTGGGAACGTTGCCGGTTTGGGCCACCGCATCGCCGACTGTAAGTGCGGAATCGCTGGCTTCGATCATTTTCAACCGCGTGCCGTCCACAATGTAATAGATATAGGTGAGACCGCTGGCACCGAGCGTGACCGTACCTCGACCGAAGGTCGCACCGTTGGTGGCATCCATGGTGAACGTCCCGTTTGAAAAGGTCGTCGGGCCGGAAAGGCCGGCTTCAAAATTCTCGTCCAGCACGCCGCTCGTGATTCCTCCCCCGCCATTGGCCTCAAACTGACCCACGATGGAATCCGGGCCGAGCTGGTTGACGTTGTCCAGCGCTTCTCCGGAGAAATCAAATACATATCCGCCGGAAATCGAAGCGGTGCTGAAAGCTGCGGTATTTTGCAGGACAAAGTTTCCGCTGGCCGTGGCAATCCCGTCGGTCTGCACAATCAAACCCTGCGAAGTGGAACTCAACGTAATACTGAAAATCAGCGGCTGATTTGCAGGAGTGGTTGAGTTGAACAGCTGGATTTCTCCACGACCGTCGGCTTGAATCTGATAGGTACCGGGCATGAATACCAGCGTGGATGCCGCAGCTCCGGTTACCACGTCTTCAATTCCGTCGGTAATATGCCCCTGACCATCGGCAGTGATAGAGCCAACGCGCGCGAAGAATCCATTCAGATCCGTTCCACTCATCGTAAATGCGTAGTGGCCATTGAGGCTGGCATTGGAAAAACCGCCCACCGGAGGCGGCGGCGTGGGTCCAGAGCCTCCACCTCCACAGGCGGCCATTGCTGCCGAAACAAGCAGAGTCAACGCGAGAGAAAGGCGCTTCATCGCGCACCTTCCTTCTGATTTGCCGACACAGCGGAACGGCGCCCACCTGCTCCGCCACGCCACAGCGGCATGCCGGAGGCGGAGCGAACGGCCAACGATTGGTTCCCTTGCGAAAGCAGTCGCGCAAAGAAGACAGTGTTGGTGCCGACGAGCTTGCTATGTCCTGACAGGCGGATAGCGTTGCCTTCGGCAATGTTAAAGTTCTTCAGCTTCAGGAATTTCGCGTCGCCAACATGAACGTCCACGGGACCGGAAGTAGTATGCAGCGTGATGTGTGCACCCAAAGGTGCGCTCGAAGAATTGGGTGTGTATTTCAGAATGGTTCCTTCGAGGATGGTCTCTGAGGCCAGGCTAGCGGAAGCGGCAGCGTTGACTTTTTGCGACCGCACTTGTGCGTTCGCCGAAATGCCGGCAAGCGAAGCGAATGCACACAGAACGGCAGAAAAACTGATGAATCTTTGTCTCATTCGTATTCCCCACGTTCGACGGGTCGGAAACCGCACCCCTTGGATCGCGCACCTAACGGTTACCACGGCAGCGCGCGGCACTACTGAACACTTAGATGTACCCACGGC
>DATHFT010000074.1:0-7022 GCA_035317965.1 Saccharimonadales bacterium (SeqCode)
TCGTAGCGCTCGATAACGATCGCGATTTCGCCCTTAAACCGCATGATTTCCGAGTTGGCCACCGGGAGTCCAATGGCGCGCCCCAACTCCAGACAGAAGTGTTCGTTTTCCGCGTGCCCATCGAAATGCTCCGTGGGAGGCTTGAATATATGCGTGGTCGGCATGCGCCCGGACGGCACACCCCATTTTCCTTTTTCCAAAAGCAAAGCCGTCTTGGGCTGCACCCCGGCGAGGCTGAATTGTCCCGTGTCACGCGGCGTCCGCCAGGATGTTTGATCTTCTCGTAGGGACCGCAATCGCATCGCGATTTCGTTAACGCTTAGCCATTCGATTTTGGGAGGTGCTTTACCGAGAATGATGTCAAGACGTTCGGGGCGGACAAACTGGACGGCTCCGGCGCAATCCTCGCCCACGGCCGCGATCAATCCGAAGGCGTTGCGAGCCGACACCTGGAAGTTCCGGCTCCACTGGGCGAGGACGCGGTCGTTATCGGGCAGCAATCCCCACAAAAAAGGATCTGTCTTGGCGTGCCCGTGCTCCGGAAGGGCAAGAGGCATGGAGAGAGAGAGAGGATAGGTGTCCCGGGCTTCGCGCCATCTGTCATCATATGTAAACGACACACGTCCCCGATTGTCGCGGACAAATCGACCCATCTCACGTCGGTCGAGGATAGCGACTAGTTCCTTGGTCATTTGCGTTTTTTTCGTGCAGCCGCGACGATGGCATCCAGGATGAGGGGACGCGCCAGCCTTGTCCCTTTCGGGGGCTTATCAGCGATTAGGACGATGCCAAGGGCGTCGACCGTGCGCATGACGAGGCCTATTTCGGCTCCTGGCTTGCCTTTTTCCACGTCGACCATCCACTGCCGGCTAACGCCCACTTTTTCGGCAACGGTTTTCTGGTCGAGACGGAGTGCCGTGCGCCGGGCGCGGATAAGGGCCCCCATGTCGGAAGGCGTGCGAATGTACATGTCTGACTCCCTGTAGCAATGTCAGCGAACAGTGACATTGTAGCAAAGTCAGCGAAAGGCGACAATGATAAAAGTCAGCGAGCGGCGACATTCCGGAAAGTCAGCGAGCGGCGACATGCCACGAGTTCGACCGCCAGCCTGTTGACGAAGTCAAGAAAAGCGGATGATTTGATAATCAGATTTATGAAGAAAGCGAGCATAACCGTCACAGAAGCTTCGCGCAATTTCGCAGACTGCGTTAACCGCGCGCACTATCAAAACGTTACGTTTGTGCTTCTGAAGAACGGTGAGCCGGTAGCGCGCCTGGTCCCGGACAACGAAAAAGTTTGCGTTGGCCGTGACTTGGCCGAGGTTCTGGTCATCGGTCCAAAATGGTCAGGCGCTAAATAACCGCCAACTTCTCTTCGCGCCACGGCACTCGCTTGTCCAAACCTGTCCAGTAATTGGATCTGGCGCGTGAACCGTCTCACGCTGCTGGCGTACCACCTGACCCCAAAATCATCCAGCCCTGACTCGCTATAGTAAATTAGAAAACAATGGAACTAATCACGATCTTGTGAATGAAGTAGCTCGCACCTGCCCCAGCTTATCCCTAAGCATGTCGATGTCGCTCTGCGGCCGCCGGCCCGGTTTCCCGCGTCGCAAAATCGCTTGCGGATTTTATGTACCGTGGTACAATGGTACATCATGAAGGCTGCCAAGCATCCCCCTGCGGTGGAAGTCGAACGAGTGCAAACCGGCGTGCGACTGGAGAAGCGGCTGCTTAAAGTTCTCAAAGGACTTGCTGAACTTAAGGATTTATCGCTGGGCGATCTGCTCGAAGGGATTGTGCTGCACGTTTTCGAAGGCAAGGCTCCGTTTGCTCCGGAAACACTTCGCGAAATCGAACAACTCAGGAAAATCTATGGTCTCGAGCTGAAGGCCAGTGATAGCCACCGTTTACAGGAGCGCTCATGAACACTTTCTTGATCGTTTCGTTTGGTATGTTTGCCGGTATGTTGTTCGTGCCCGGTCCTGGCGACCGGCAAAGCGCGAACCCTTCCGTCGCCGCTCTTCACACGCACAACGAATTTCGCTTCAAGGTGCAAGCTCCGATGGCGGTGGCCGCTCCGCTGTTTGGCGCGAGCGAAGAACGTGTCTGGGCTCCGGATTGGAATCCGCAGTTTGTGCAACCCGTTCCCCCCAAAGATGAGCTGGGAGCTGTGTTCAAGATCTTGCATCCAGGAGGAATCGAGGCCACGTGGATCATGACTGCCGCCGATTTCGCCGGAGGCCATGTTCAGTATGTCTATGTAATTCCCGAGGCGATGACCACGCTGATCGATATTCATCTCAGCGAAGAGAGCAAAGGCGTGACGAGCGTCCACGTTGTTTATGAACGCACGGCACTCCGCCCCGCGGCCAATGCCCATGTTCAGCACTTCGCCGACGGTGATGCGCGCCAGGGTCCGGAATGGGAATCTGCGATTACCAGCTACCTCGCCAGACGATCGCCACACCAATAGTCGACGACCGGTGCCGGGTCTCGGCGCCGTTCCTGGAACATTTTCCAGTCGCCGCACATCTAACGTAATGCCGTCAAATGACTGAACCCGTTGCTGCGACCACCACTAAAACTGCTCCGACGGGACCGACCGGAATTTTCCGCATTTGGCGCGCCTTGCGTCACCGTAATTTTCGATTATTCTTCAGCGGACAAAGCATCTCCTTGATTGGCACCTGGATGACCCGGATCGCCACGAGCTGGCTCGTCTACAAACTCACGAGTTCGCCCCTGCTGCTGGGGGTGGTAGGGTTCGCAGGACAAATTCCAACATTTCTCATCGCTCCGTTTGCGGGAGTTTGGGTTGATCGGCTCGATCGCCGGCGTGTGCTGGTGGTTACGCAGGTTCTCGCCATGCTGCAGTCGCTGGCGCTGGCCGTGCTCACGCTGAGCGGGCACATCAATGTTTATGAAATTCTCGCGCTTAGCGCCTTCCAGGGACTCATCAATGCGTTCGATATGCCCGGCCGCCAGGCTTTTCTGGTGCAGATGGTTGAAGACAAACAGGACCTGGGGAATGCCATCGCACTGAATTCTTCCATGGTGAATATGGCGCGCCTTGTCGGGCCATCGCTGGCCGGTGGCGTCATCGCACTTTTTGGCACGGGCTATTGCTTCCTCATCGACGGCCTTAGTTATCTGGCGGTAATTGCTTCGCTGCTCCTGATGCGGGTAAAGCCGGTCGTGCTTCCGGCGACCGCAGCGCCTATGTTCGAACAATTGAAAGAAGGTTGGGAATATGTGGCCAAATCGACGCCGATCCGGACCATACTTTCCCTTTTTGCCATCATCAATTTGATGGGTTGGCCGTTTACCGTGCTGATGCCGGTGTTTGCGCTCAAGATCCTGCACGGCGGCGCGCATACCTTGGGCTTTCTGATGGGTGCCGTAGGCGTAGGCGCACTGATTTCCGCGTATTCTCTGGCTGTGCGTCCGAACGTGCGCGGCTTGCTAAAGATGATTCCTATTTCCTCCGGCATCTTTGGGCTGGCACTGATCGTTTTCGGGGTTTCCAAGATATTCTGGGTGTCGCTTTTGATTCTCTTGTTTTGCGGATTCGGCATGATGCAGCAAATGGCCGCCAGCAATACGATTATCCAGACCATCGTCGAGGAAGACAAACGCGGCCGGGTCATGAGCTACTACACGGCGGCGTTTGTCGGGATGGCCCCGTTCGGCAGTCTGCTTGCGGGAACGCTGGCGCACTCCATTGGAGCAGCGAGAACGGTCATTGTGAGTGGAGTTTGCTGCCTGGCGGGAGCCCTCTGGTTCGCCACTCAGCTGAAGGCCGTGCGCAAAGCAATACGGCCAATTTACATCGATCTCGGAATTGTCCCGCCTGCTGTGAACGCCGTCCTGCCGGATGGCGGCGGGAGCTGACCCCCGCGCCGTCTGAACTGCGGCTGGCGTGTCGCTCGCTCACCAGGAGGATTCCTGCGGTTCGCCTCCGCCTTGCCTATGGCTCGGCCAGCTGCTGCGCCAGTTCCCGAGCCTTGCGCAGGTCCAGCTTGCCGGTCCCGAGGTACGGCAATCCTTCGACGCGCAGGAATTGGTCGGCTCGCGGACGCCAAAGCGCAGGCAAATCGCTTTTCGACAGTTTTTCAAGAACCTCGGCGAGAACCGCTTCCGCAAGCGTGTGCAGGACAATCAGGCGTTCTCCCTTTCGCTCATCCGGCACCGCTGTAACTACGAAGGTCTGTTCTGTGGCGCCCGCCAATACCTGAAGCACATCTTCCACTTTGATGTGAGGCACCATTTCTCCGCCAATCTTGCTGAATCGGCTCAGGCGGTCGGTGACCCGCAGGAATCCATCTTCATCGAGTGTCGCTATGTCGCCGGTGTTGTACCAACCATCGCGGAGCACCGCCGCCGTTTTCTCCGGCTTGCCGAGATAGCCTTGCATCACGTTTGGCCCGCGGACAAACAAAAGTCCCGGCAGATCGTTCGCCAGCGGTTGCTCGCTTTCCGGATCGAGAATTTTTACGCTCATGCCGGGCAAAGGATGGCCAATGCTGCCCCGTTTGGCGCCTACCTGACGAAACGAAGCGGCGCGAAAGTCGATTACGTTCACGGTCACCGCCGGAGAACATTCCGTGCAGCCATATCCTTCGTGCGGCCGAATGCCAAAGCGATCTTCAAAGGCCTGTGAAATGCGTTCCGGCAATTTTTCCGCTCCGGCCATCACAAAGCGCAAACTGCCAAAATCTTCCGGCTCGCAGCGCCGCGTGTAGGCGTTCAGAAACGTTGGAGTCGCCAGCAACATGGTGGCGGCATGTTTCCGCACAAGCGCGCCAATCACGCGCGAATCGAGCGGGTTGGGGTGAAATATCACCCCAATCCCTGTTACTGCCGGCAAACACAGGGTGCCGGTGAACCCAAAGGAATGAAAGAAGGGAAGAATGCCCATGATGCGGTCGTCAGCATGCAGCATGAAGACCTGGCTCAGCTGTTCGACGTTTGATGCCACATTATAATGGGTCAGGACCACGCCTTTCGGCTCGCCAGTTGAGCCACTGGAGAAAATCACCGTCGCCAGGTCGTCGAGTTGCGCAATCCGCTCGCCGCCACAACAACCCGCTACCCATTTTGCCGGGACCAGCGCTGCCACTGCGGCCGCAAGCAATTGTTCAAAAAAACCAGGCTCCTTGGCGATATCCTCGATAAAGAGAGCCTCGCCCGGCGGTTGCACATGGACTTTCTCAAGAAAAACGCGGGCCGTAACCACTGTTTTTAGATGGCACTGCTCGGCGCATGAAGCTAGCGTTTCACTCGAAGCGGTGTAGTTCAAATTGACGGGAACTTTGCCCATCAGCATGGCGGCAAAATTTACGAGGGCGCCGGGAATCGACGGCGGCAGGAGAATGCCCACCATCTCTTGTCCCTGCCAATGCTTGCGCAGTCTGCGCGCCAGATAGATCGCGCGGGCCAGCGCCGCAAGATAATTTACACGCGGAGTTTGTCCGTCAGCCATTGCGAAACGGCGCGGATGACTTCGTGCGGTGTGAATAAAGGACCGTGGGAGCGTCTGCATGTGCTTCTTGCGCCGCGCGAACGCCTGCGTGCCGAGATCCTGAACGGCCTGCCGTACCTCCTGTGCGCTGGCGGTTGCAGGCAGCGCGGGGCCAAACGTCACACGAACCGGATAGGGCAGGTGTCGCGGGAACTTCCACAGGAAGCGCCCGCCCGAAAAACTAAAAATCGATCCCCAGACACCATCCAGATTTACCGGGATAATCGGCACATCCACACCCTTTACAATGCGTTCAAATCCCCGGCGAAACGGCAAAAGCTGCCCGATGCGGGTCATCTGCCCTTCGGGAAAAATGCACACGACTTCGCCCTGCTGGAGCGCTTCGGTGGCCAGGCGCAATGAGTGAATCATGTCGCGCGGGCCTTGATCGGAAGCAATCGGAATCACTCCGAGGATCCGGGCGAACGGTTTGACCAGAGGATGGTCGTAGGAACCCTTGAACATCAGAAATCGAATCGGCCGATCCAGCGTGGCGATCAGAAAAACTGCATCGGCCAGCGACACATGATTGGGGGTCAGCAGAGCCCCGCCGCGCGCAGGCACGTTGGCCCGCCCAGCAACATCCAGGCGGTACAAAGTGTGGGTAGCGATCCACAACAGCAATCGCAGCAAAGAGTCCGGCAGCAGCCACAGCACGTAAGCGGTCGCTGCGAATGTTCCAAGGCCCGCGCAAAGGAAAATCGCTCCCGGACCCAGGTGCAGGTAATGCGACATCACCACGATCGCGCCGGCTCCCGCTGCCACACCCAGGAAGGAAAGCCAATTCGCCAGTGCAATGACGGCGCCTTTTTGATCGTCCGGCGGCTGATGCTGAATCAGCGCATTGACCGGCACGGCAAAAAATCCGCCGGAAAACCCCAGTCCGGCAAGCAGCAGGAGGACGCTGGTAAACGTCAAGCCGTGAAGTCCGAGGCCGAGGCCCAGGATCGTCATACCCGCCGAGCCTAAAGGAATGAGCCCGTATTCAATTTTGCCCGCGGACAAATATCCTGCGGCGACGCTGCCCAGACCGATGCCAATCCCAATTCCGGCCTGAAGAAATCCCGAATGAGTGGCGTTGATGCGCAGAACATCCTGGCCATAGTTGAAAATATTGAATTGCAGAAGTGTGCCAAGAAACCAGAAGTAGGTGTTGCCAACGACCGCCAGATACAGAGCACGGTCGGAACGAATCAACCTTGCCGGGGACCACAGATCGAGAACGGAGGACGCCCGGAAAATCTTAAGCGGGGCTACCGCCGGCACACGGGTAATTCCCAGGCTGAAGAGAAATCCGAGCAGCGAGAATCCCACCAAGATCAGCCCGGAATAGACCTGCCTTCCCGGAAATGTGTCGGCTAGAAACCCAGCGCCAACGCTGCCTCCGATAATGGCCACGAAGGTCCCCAGTTCAAGAACGCCATTGCCCCACGATAATTTCTCCGGCGGCAGAATTTCCGGAAGCAATCCGTATTTAGAGGGGCCAAAGACAGCCGCCT
>DATHFT010000075.1:0-9436 GCA_035317965.1 Saccharimonadales bacterium (SeqCode)
CTCCACGATTTTTCCCTGGGAGGTTGCGGTTTCTCGACCTTGACAGGCGCTTGCCCGGCAGTCGGAGTTTGCGTTGGTGTTGGCCCGGCTGGTTTTTCTTGCGCTGCAGGAGCCTGTTTGGCGGGTTCATTGGGCGTTTGCGCGGCTGCCGTAACCGTTGCCGCCACGGCAAACAGCAACGCCGCCCGGAAAAAAATCTGCCATTTCGTTCCTGAAATCATGGTCCCGTCCCACTTGCTTGTCGAGCCAAATCACTATACTTCCGTTGAACGCCAGGATCGCATTCTCATTTCTGGTGATTTCCACGGAGTGAAATTCCCGATCTTTACCAGGAACTCCCAGGCGCTGGCTGCCCCTCAATTGTTCCCCCAGGCCTGCGCTGCGCGAATCCACTCCGTAGCCTCGGCCGCTCCTGTCCCACGGCGCTTGAATCCTTGGAACCAGCGGGCGCGCCCTAAACGTAAGACTCGGCCCCCGGGGGGCTTTCCCCGTTCCTGCTTTGAGGCCTTCGGTTTCAAATGCGCAGAATTGGGCCTTAAACGCCCCGGAGCCAAATACCACCGCGGCAAGTGTTCGGCAATTGTCCCAATTCCGGGAATTTCCGCCCATCGATATATAAATCCGCCTAAATTTAGATGTTTCGAGGGCAGGGGAAAGGGTCCGCTCATCCGCCGCCCGGCATTTTTTTGCAATTTCAAATATCACTGGAACTTCCTGTCGTTTTTCTTCGTTTTCTCGGAAAACGATGTGGTTTCGCCTGCGTCTAAACGGAGCAAAGGTGGAGTGTGTATGACACCGGAAGTGATCTCGATGACCGAAGCGTTTGAAGCGGCCAGCACGGCGAGCAGTACACTTTTATCCGGTCGCTATATTTATTTTGGGCCATTTCAAATTGATCAACAGCGGCAGGAAGTTTCCAAAAATGGGATGCGGCTGAAGCTGCAGGGTAAGGTTTATCAGGTTCTGCTGATTCTTCTGGAAAAGCCGCGGGAAGTCGTCACCCGCGAAGAGTTGCGGCAGCGCCTCTGGCCAGCGGACACTCACGTCAACTATGACGCCAACGTAAATACGACGGTGAACAAACTCCGGCTGGCGCTGGGCGACTCGACGGAAAAACCTCTCTACATTGAGACCATCCCGCGCAAGGGCTACTGTTTGATCGTGGAACCGAATTTCTCCGATAAAGCGCAGACCATCGTTCCGCTGAAGGAATCTTCCAGGATCGATTCTGAGGTAGAGATGCTGCAACCGGCCGCCAACCGCGAGCTGTTGCGCTCCGATCTCTGGATTACCATCGGCGTGCTTGGACTGATTCTGGCCGGCATGCTGCTCGGCGCGGGAATCACGCGGCTATGGATTTCCCACATTTCCCCGACGCCAATTCCCTGGCCCTGATTTTTTTCTGAATTATCTGGACGGGAGCCGGCACCAGGCGTTCCGCCCGCCCTTACAGTTTGCCCGGCCACACACGGTCAAACACCACGCCTTTGGTGCGTCCGGCGTCCAAGGTAAATCCCGCTGGGTCACCTCCCGCATTGCGTTTGAAATGAATTGTTACTCCGCTCTCCGCCAGTTCCAATTCATCGGGAGCAGTCGGGCGCAGATAGTCCTTGGCATCGCTGGTCAATCTCACAAAATGGCCCGGTCCTGCCTGCACCGTCAGCCGCAGTTTTCCGTCTTTCATTTCAAGGCGGTAAACGGCAGCGAGCTCCTCGCTGAAATATTCCCCCGCATACGCCTTGAGCTGCTCTTCGGCTGGCGCTATTTCCGGCTTGTGCTTGGGCTCGGTTTCCGTCTCCCGTTTCCCGGCGGGTTTCGGTTTCATGAGACTTCCCAGGAAAACTTCGGCCACTCGTTCGGCGCGGTCTTCTGGATTGGCATTCCCCACATTGCAAAGACACGCCACGGAAAAATGTTGCCTGGGAAAGCGCAGCAGCTCGGCCCGGTAACCGCCCCAGGAGCCGCCATGCCGCACCGCAGGCAGTCCCCGGTAATCTTCCATGAACAGTCCCTTGGCGTAGTTCAGGGCTTTTCCGTTGTTCAGCTTTCCTGGTTTTTGCATCTCGGAGAGGAAAGCCGTTCCGCCGACCGTCCCGCTGTAGAAATTCTCATCCCATTTCTGCAGATCCTCCACCGAGGTGTGCACGGCGCCGTCACCGGTCTGCTCAAAATAGGAAACATCCAGGCGAAAACCCCGGCCGTGCTCGGCCGGTTCATACGCCAGCGCGCGATTCTCCACCAGTGATGTGTGATCATCGCGATATTCGGTGTGGTTCATCCGCAGGGGCGAAAAAATATTTGCGGCGGCAAACTCACGCAGCGATTGTCCACTGACCCGCTTCACAATAATCGAGAGCAGAAAAAATCCCGTGTTGCTGTACAGCCATTCGCTTCCCGGATCGAAATTCAGCGCCTTTTGCCGGTTAATGATTCCCAGCGCGTCCTCATCCGTCGTCACGCTGTCGGTATTGGTTCCCGCCAGCTCCATCAGCGTAAGGTAGTCGCGTAAGCCGCTCGTGTGGTTCAGCAAATGCAGTATGGTTATTTTTTTTCCGTAGTCCGGCAATTCCGGAATGTATTTCCGCACATCATCGCTTACCGAGAGCCGTCCCTGTCGCTCCAGCAGCAGGATACTGGCAGCCGTAAATTGTTTTGAGGTTGATCCGATATCGAACACGCTGGATGGCTTGATCGCTACATGCTCTTCCAGATTCGCCAGTCCGTATCCCTTGGCATAGACGATTTTCCCGTCGCGAAATACGGCCATGGCGCATCCCGGCGAACCGGGTTTCTGCAAATCCGCAAATACGGCGTCGGCGGCTCTCGTGTTTTGCTCGACGCCCGCCGCGCTGGCAATTCCCGATCGGCCGAGCAACAGTGTCGCCGTTGCAATTCCAGCCACAAGTTTTCGTCGCATCCTGTGGTTCTCCCGTTCGCTCGCTTTTTCTTGCGCCGAGTCTACCTTCTTCGCTCCCGACCGGCAATCCTCCTCCGCGATTCTCATGTAAACTCGCTTGGCCATGCTCACGGCCATTACCCGGGCGGTCAGCCCCGCGATCGTTCACTGCGAACTCACATTTCTCGATCGCCATCCCATCGACCTCGAGACGGCGCGTCGGCAACACCGGGCCTATGAGCGAGCCCTTGAAAAGCTGGGCGCGCGGGTCATCACTCTCCCGGAAGAGCCTGCCCTGCCCGATTCCATGTTTGTGGAGGATCCCGCCATCGTCCTCGACGAACTCGCCGTCATCATGCCGCTCGGCACTCCTTCGCGCCAACCGGAGGCCGTATCTTTGGCCCAAGCGCTCGCCCCATTTCGCTCCCTGCAATTCATCACCGCGCCCGGCAGGATGGAAGGCGGCGATATCCTGCGCATCGGCCGTAAACTCTACGCCGGCTTGTCCACTCGCACCAACGCCCGGGGCCTCGAGCAACTCGCAAAAATTCTGCAGCCGCACAATTACCAAGTCATCGGCGTGCCGGTCGCCGGCTGCCTGCACCTGAAATCCGCCGTCACCTGCGTCGGTCGCAATACACTGCTCGCCAATCGCGGCTGGTTCGACTCCGGTCCGCTCACCGGTTACGACTGGATCGATGTCGATCCGTCAGAGCCCGGTGCCGCCAACGCCCTCGCTCTCGGCGACACGGTGCTGTTTCCGGCTTCGTTCCCAAAAACCAGCGCCCGGCTCGCGGCCGCCGGCTTCGCCCTCGCGCCGGTCGACATCGCTGAACTGCAAAAAGCCGAATCCGGCCTGACGTGCTCGAGCCTGCTCTTCGACGATTTCAGGGAAACAGGAACTCCCTGAACCTGTTCATGACAAATAAGATAGCGGCAACCCGGGTGATCTCTGCGGGATCATTACCCTTGCGGCACGCGCCTCAGCGCTCATCATTTATTCACTTTCCCGGGCCCGGCGTCGTGTGCTAGAGTTTGGACTCGATATGATTTTGTCCATCGCCATGAAGCGCATTACCTCCACTACGTCGATTACGTCGACGAAGTCGATTATGCGCGCTTCCGGCGAGTGGCGAAACAGCTAGCAAACTAGCAAAAGTTTCCGAAACCCACCGCCAGAAGCGACTCCGGCGGTGGGTTTCCTCTTTAACCCCCCTCCCGAGACGCTCCCGCGGTGCAACCCCAGGAGCGCAGTCATGAACTTAGAAAACTTGCAGGAAGACGCCGTAGCTGAACGAGTCCCCGCCCGTGCGGTGCGCAAGTCGGCACATCTGGGCGGGGCGCCCGCGAGCCTCAACTCCACCAGCAGGGAAATCGTCGCATTCAAATTCGGCGGGAGTTCGCTCCTCGGTGCCGACCGCATGCTGCATGCCGCGAGTCTGGTGCGCACGGCCACCCAGACGTCCCGAGTCACGGTCGTGGTCTCGGCAATGAAAGGCGTCACCGATCATCTCCTGGCCGTCGCCGCCCACCTCACCAGCGGAAAATTCCCGCAGGCGCGTCGCGAAGCGGAAATTGTCCTGGATCTTCATCTCGACGTGCTGGCTGGCCTCGCACTGAGCGACGAGAACGAACTACGCGTTTGCCGGGGCCTACAAACACTGGGTCGCGATCTTCTTCACGAAGTCCCGCCACAAGCGAGCTCTCTGCCCAGACAGGTCGCCGGCAGCGCCGAGCTGTTTGATCGTCTCGCTTCGTTCGGCGAACGCTTCAGCGCGCGCCTGTTCGCCGCCGCTCTGGAAAAGTGCGGCGTCCCTGCGGTTCCGGTCACCTCTTCGGATTTTGTTCTGACCTGCGACACGTTTCGCGAAGCGCAACCGAACTTTGAATCCACGCGCCAGCGCGGCCGCGAAATTCTGCTCCCGCTTCTTCTCGACGGCATCGTCCCCGTTGTCACCGGCTTCATCGGCGCCACTCCCGACGGCCGGATCACCACCCTGGGCCGCAACAGTTCGGATTTTACCGGCGCCATCATCGCCCATGTCGTGGCTGCCGACGAACTCGTCATCTGGACAGACGTCGACGGCGTCTACACCGCCAATCCTCGCGAAACCGCCGAAGCCAAGCTGCTGCACGAGATGAGCTACGAAGAAGCTCATGCGCTCGCAGCCAGCGGCGCCAAAGTGTTGCATGCCAAAGTTCTTCCGCTCGCCGCCGAGACGGAAATGGTGGTCTGGGTGCGGAATACCTTTAATCCCGAAGCCCGTGGCACTAGAATAGGTCCTTCGCAGCAAGGAGGTGCGGCATGAGTTCGGAGGAATTAAATCGTGTCCATGACGCCGGCACCCCGCGCGTCACAAAGAAATGGCGCGCCGGAGTTCTCGGAGCCACCGGCATCGTCGGCCAGCGACTCGTGCAACTGCTCGCCGGCCATCCATGGTTTGAACTCAGTGAAGTCGCCGCTTCCGAACGCTCTTCCGGCAAACGCTTTGCCGAAGCCGCTCGCTGGCAGCTCGACGAACCCATGCCCGGGCCGGCCCGCGATCTCATTGTGAAAAACATCGAGCCCACACTCGACTGCGATTTTGTTTTCTCCGCGCTGGATTCCTCCGTCGCCGGCACTGCCGAAGAGGAATTCGCGCGCGCCGGCTATCCAGTCGTCAGCAATTCCAAGAATCACCGCATGGATCCGCTGGTCCCGTTGCTGATCCCGGAAGTAAACGCGGCGCATCTCGACGCGATTCCCGCCCAGCAAAAAAAGCGCGGCTACGACACCGGGTTTATCGTCACCAATCCCAACTGCTCAACGGCCGGCTTGGTTCTGGTCTTGAAACCACTGGCGGATGCGTTTGGTCTGGAAAAAATTTTCGTGGTCACCATGCAAGCCATCTCCGGCGCCGGGTACCCCGGCGTCCCGGCAATGGACATCCAGGCCAACGTCATCCCGTTCATCAGCGGCGAAGAAGAAAAGATGGAAGAGGAACCCCAGAAGCTGCTTGGCAAATGGGACGGCTCGCGTTTCGTTGAAGCCGGTCTGGGCATCAGCGCGCACTGCAACCGGGTCCCGGTCCTCAACGGTCACCTGGAGTGCGTCTCGCTCAGCCTGAAGAAAATTGCCTCGCTCAACGAAGTTCGCGAAGCCCTCAGCAGGTTCGAGGTCAGCGCCGAACTCGCTTCTCTCCCCACCGCCGTCCGCCACCCGGTGGTGGTTCTTGAGGAAGACAATCGCCCGCAACCCCGCCGCGATGTTGACGCTGGCAAGGGCATGGCCGCCGTGGTGGGCCGCGTTCGCGAATGCTCGCTGCTGGACGTAAAACTAACCCTGCTCTCCCACAACTTGATCCGTGGAGCAGCCGGCGCAGCCTTGCTCAACGCCGAACTCCTGGCCGCCCGCGGCTTCCTGAAGCTGCGCAACTACAAATCGGCGGCACCGAGCGCCACCGCCGAAACCGTCAACTCCTGAGCCGCCCGGCCGCCACCTTCGCTTGCGACAGTGTATGGCCCACGGTTGTGTATGGTATGTTGGCAAACGGAGCTGCGAACCATGAGCATGGATGTACCGGTGAAAGTGCAGATCTTTGGGCAGCCGTACGCGATTCGCGGCGAACTGGATCAGGCTTACGTGGAGAAGCTGGCAGCCTATGTGGATGAAAAGATGCGCGCCATTGCGGATGTAACGGCGACCGTGGATACGCAGAAAGTGGCCGTGCTGGCGGCGCTGGCGATTGCCGATGAACTGCACGGTACGCAACGCGATAAAGGCGAGCGCGAAGAATTGCTGCGCGAACAAGCCGAGCGCTGTCTGACGCTTGTCGAACGCGCCTTAAAACAGACGGCCTAGTTTCCCCCGCATTGATCAGAAAAAAAGGAACGTGAAGTTTTTCGCTGCGCGCCGCGTGCCGCGCGCGAATGTCGTTTTGCTTCTTTATTGGCTCCAGCTGGTGGGGTTGCGATCCCAGCGGTGGGCCCGCAGCCGTGTGTGCAAGTCCCGGGGCAGCGGACCGCGATCGCTGGCGGCGGCGTTCGCTTCCACATTGCGGCGTTTGCGCATGCCGGGAATGATGGTGGCGATGTCGGGATTGTTGAGGATGAAGCGGAGCGCCATCTGGGCCATGGAGTTGTCGGCGGGGACCAGCGGGCGGAGGGCTTCGGCGCGGGCGACGCTCGCTTTCAGATTTTCCGGAACGAAATAGGTGTTGCGCCAATCGCCCTCGGGCCACTTGCTGTCGACGGTTAACGTGCCGGTGAGGGTGCCTTCATCGAACGGGACGCGGGCGATGACCGCCACGTCTTTCATTTTGCAGATGGGGAGAAGAGCGTCTTCCGGATTCTGGTCAAAGATATTGTAAATGACTTGCACCGCATCGACGGCGCCTTCAAGCACGGCGCGAATCCCGTTGGTGGGCTCCCAGCGATTGACGCTGATGCCGACGGCTCGGACTTTGCCGCTCGCGCGCATGTTTTCAATGGCCCGGGGGAGCCGCTCGTCCGTGAGCCAGCGGTCCTCCCAGGTGTGGAACTGCATCAGGTCGAGCTTTTCCACGCCGAGGTTTTTCAAGCTTTTTTCGACGTATTCCTCGATGTAGTCCGGCGGGTAGGAAACATCGAGGGCGAAGTCGCGCTGGCTGGGCCAGCGGCGGTTCTTCGGTGGGATTTTTGTGGCGATGTAAAGCTTCTTGCCGGAATTCGCGCGCAGGATCTTCCCAAGAATTTCTTCGCTGCGGCCGTCGCCATAGGCGTACGCGGTGTCGAAAAAATTCACGCCGAGTTCGACAGCCCGCTGCAGGGCGTCGAGCGACTCCTGGTCGTCGGATTCGGTCCAGCCGGCGAGTCCCCACATTCCATAACCAATTTCGCTGACATTCCAGTCGGTGCGGCCAAAGCGGCGGTAGTTCATCGGCGAAGAGTCCTCTCCTGCGGTTTGCAGGGAACAGTATAAAGGAAAGTCCGCGGCCGGCAGCTGCGGCAGAGAGTGCCCGTCGGGTTGCCGCAGGCGGAGGGGGAATCAATATTCGGCGCGAGCCGATTGTAGAGTGTTTCCGGGCAAGGTATGCTTCGCACTGGACGTCGGGAGGACGCGCGTGAAAACAAAACTTTGCTGGGCAGTGGGTGTGCTGGTGGCTGGAGCCTGGTTGACGACGGAGGCTGTTGCGGTCCGAGCGCAAGACACGGCTCCGGTGGCGAATCCGGTCAGTGCGACGGTGAAGGGGCAGCTCGCCAGGTATGAAAAGAATATGGTGGCCGCTGCCGAACTCATGCCAGCGGAAAAATATAACTTCAAGCCCACGCCGGAGATGAACACGTTCGGGCACGTCGTGATGCACATCATGCAGTCGAATAACAATTTGTGCGCAAAGATTTCCGGGACGACGGCGCCGGACGCAAAACTCGTCGAAGTCGACGGGAAAGACAAGTTGCTGTTGGGATTGAAAAAGTCCTTTGAATTCTGCACGACGGCGCTGGCCAATGAGAATGATACAAAACTAGGAGAGCAGATTGCCTTGTTTGGCGGGAAGCTGATGCCGCGGGCGGTCGCCTGGATTGCTCTAAGTGACGGGTGGAACGATCACTACGGGCAGCTGGCGATTTATTTGCGGTTGAACGGGATCTTGCCGCCAACGGCGCAGCCGGAAAAGAAATAACGGCGCGGGTGGCGGCCCCCCGGTTTCCGCGCGGGTTAGCGTGAAACGGCGACCGCCTCGATTTCTATGTGACAATCCTCGCGGAACAGGGCCGCGACCCCGGCCAGGGTGCTGGCCGGCGCGTGGTCCTTGGCGATGAACGCGTCTCGTGCTTCCCGCAAAACGACCAGCTTTTCGTGATTTAGCCCCACCACGTAGTAGTTGAGTTTCACCACGTCGGCCGGCGTGGCGCCAGCCGCTGCCAGGACGGTGCGCAGATTCTGGAACGCCTGCGCCACTTCGGCGCGAAAATCGGAAGGCACTTCCCCTTTGGCGTTGAGTGCCACCTGTCCTGAGACATACACGAGTTTCCCGCGCTCTACGGCGACGGCGTGGCTGTAGCCCGGAGGAGTTGAAAGTCCGGCAGCGTTTACGTAGCGTAGCGCGTCCCGCGGCTGGTCCGCTGGGGGCTTTGCTGAACGTACATTTCCTGCCGCCAGGACCAACAGCGCGAAGCAAACCGCGATCGTGGGCTTTTTCATGGAAGAAGTCTCCCGCTGGACGTCTAAAATGCATCCACCGAATTCGGGCATTCTACCCGATTTCCCGTCGCAGCAAGCCCGGCTAGTCCTGGTATCGGGAGTTGGCTGTATGGGAAGGGGCCGGGAAAGAAAGTTACACTTCCTTTTGACGCAAGAACCGGGTCCCACGGAACTGAATCTGGAGTGCGGTGAACGGGACACGCAGCACCAGCTGCTTGGTAGTCGAGGAGGTAGAAATGCGAGCGCAGCGAATCATTTTGCTCTTGGCACTGTCGTCAGGGTTGGCAGGATGTGGTTCGTGGTTTGAGTATGACAAGCCGACGGCGGAAAAACAGCAGGAACAGGCCGAGCGCGACCAGAAGACGCGAGACGAGGTG
>DATHFT010000076.1:0-80942 GCA_035317965.1 Saccharimonadales bacterium (SeqCode)
ACTTTCATCGCCCGCTCCACTGCCACTCTCGAGTAGCTCTCCATGCCTCCCCTCCAGGCTGGTAGCTCTACCTTAGTGGCTCGCTAAAAGCGGACATTTCATGTGCTAATTCGACCGGACATATCATGTGCTAACGACACAAGACCTCGGATTCATTGACATAACGCTGAGGCGGCGAGTATCCTTTCAGAGCTGTTACAGCGTTTTTGACGCCTCAAGCATCAAGTCCTGTAGCAACCGTAACCTTCCTTGCACACCCCAGAAGGGATTCCGCAAGGGACTACTATCGCCTGGAAACGTGGATGAAGCTTTCTCCTGGTGACCAGCGACCGCGAGCAGTCGAGGACGACCCGCAAAGGGTCGAAAGAAACGCCGGACGCCTGGCGTCCGGCAAATGGCAGCCGCAAAACGGCTGACAAAACTAAAACTAGGGATGCATATCCCGGAGGCCAACAATCATGCAGTTTGACAACGAAAACCTATCCCAGGCGGCAGCCGCCGCTCCTGCATCAGAATCCGAGACACCTTCTACCGAAGCGACTTCCTCCGACCCGACTCCTCCTACGGGAAGCCCGGAACAGAACCAGGCAGGGGAACGGACTCCCGCAACGCCGACGTCTGTGCAGGCGGAGCCTGCGGCCGCACACGCCCAAGCGGAAGCGCAATCGGCGACTGCGGCGGAGGAAACGGCAGCGACGTCGGCTGATGAAGAAGCCGCTGGTTCAGAAGAGATGAGCAAGATCATGGCGCAGTACGACGAGCAGCAGGAAGCTGCAGCGTCGAACGAGGTTATCGAGGTCAAGGTTGTTGCTTATACCGAACACGGCGTGGTGGTGGACATCGGGGGAAAGACCGAAGGCCTGATCCCCGCCTCCGAATTTACCGATACTGAAATTCCCCGTCCAGAACCGAACGCCACGATCGAAGTACAGCGCACGGGTGAACACAAAGATGGCTACGCCATCGTGTCGTATCAAAAAGTACTGCGCCGCAAGACGTGGGAACGGATTGAGGCTTCCTTCAAAGCGAAGGAAACCATCACCGGCAAGGTTGTCGACCGCATCAAGGGCGGCCTCGTGGTGGATATCGGCGTTCGCGCGTTTTTGCCGGGTTCGCAGTACGACTTGCGCCCGACGCAGAACCTCGATGATTTGACGGGACAGGAACTTCAGGTTCGCATCACCAAGCTGAATCGCCGCCGCGGCAATGTGGTCGTCAGCCGTCGCGCCCTGCTCGAAGAAGAACAGCAAGCCAAGCGCGGCGAACTCATGGAGTCGCTCAAGGAAGGCCAGATCGTT
Source organism: Saccharimonadales bacterium (SeqCode) (assembly GCA_035317965.1). Taxonomy (GTDB): domain Bacteria; phylum Acidobacteriota; class Terriglobia; order Acidiferrales; family UBA7541; genus Acidiferrum. The sequence continues at coordinate 1,299 of DATHFT010000076.1, forward strand.
CACGGCTTCGTAAAGAACGTGACCGAATACGGCGCTTTCGTCGACCTCGGCGGAATTGATGGCCTTCTGCACCTCACCGACCTCAGCTGGGGGCGCGTGAAGCATCCTTCTGACGTGGTGAAACCGGACCAGGAACTCGACGTCATCATTCTGAAGTTCGATAAAGAAAAGCAGCGCGTCTCGCTCGGTCTAAAACAGTTGATTCCTGATCCCTGGGTCGGCGCTTCGGAAAAATATCCGGCAGGCGGCAAGGTCAAGGGCAAGATTGTCGGCGTGGTCGACTACGGCGTGTTTGTGGAGCTGGAACAAGGCATCGAAGGCCTGGTCCACGTTTCTGAAATGAGCTGGAACAAGAAAGTCACGCATCCCTCAAAGCTGGCCAAAGTCGGCGATGAAGTCGATGTCGTCGTGCTGGACATCAAGCCGAGCGACCGCCGCGTTTCCCTGGGGATCAAACAAGCGCTTCCCGATCCCTGGCTGCTCACGGCGGAAAAGTATCCCGTGGGCACGGTGGTCACCGGAAAAGTTCGCAATATCGCCGAGTTTGGCGCCTTCATCGAACTTGAAGATGGCTTCGACGGACTGGTCCACGTCGGCGACGTCAGTTGGACCGGCCGGGTAAAGAATCCGCACGAAGTCTTCAAGAAGGGCGAAGACGTAACCGCCAAGGTTTTGCGCATCGACGCCGAAAACCGTCGCGTGTCGCTTGGCATCAAGCAGGTCAACGACATCTGGGGCGATTGGTTTAAAGACCACAAGGTCGGCCAGATCGTGAAGGGCAAGGTGTCGCGTATCGCCACGTTCGGCGCGTTCGTCGAACTGGGCGAGAACATCGAAGCGCTGTGCCACAACACGGAAATTGAAGACCGCCGGCGTGGCCGTGACGAAGGACCCATGCACCGCACCAGCACCGGACCGCTGAAGAGCGCCGGGCCTCTCGAGCCGGGCAAGGAATACGACTTTAAAATCGTAAAAATCAGCCCGGAAACGCGGCGCATTGGCCTCAGTTACCGCGCGGCGGTCAAGCAGATCGAGCGGAAGGAGATCGACCAATATCGTTCGACGGCAACTTCGTCGAAGTCGTCTTCAACGGCCACGCTTGGCGATGTGCTGAAGTCCAAGCTGGCGGGCCGCTAGCTCCGATCCGGATTCAAACAGGGACTCCGTACAATTTCGTTTACGTTTGGGCCAGTTTAGTGATAGGAAGAGGGGCAACCGGGGGATGGTTGTCCCTGTAAGCCTTTTCGATACACTATTTACGCAGGACTGTGGAACAATTGACGTACTGGCAGATGGATAGACGCTGACGAGGCATGGGGACGATGACCAAGCTACCAACACTGACGAAGGCCGACCTGATCGAGGAAGTCTTGCGCATCACCGAACTCCCCCGCAAGGAATCGGAGACGATCGTCGAGACCATCTTTGAAAGCATCATTCAGTCGCTGCAGAAGGGCGACAAAATTGAGATTCGCGGATTTGGCAGCTTCCGCACGCGCCAGCGGCGCGGCCGGGTCGGCCGCAACCCGAAAACGGGCGCGAAAGTCGAAGTACCGCCGAAAAAAATTCCCTTCTTTAAACCAAGCAAGGAATTGAAGGATTTCGTGAACACCACAGGATCGGAAGTTTCCGCAGGGACTCCTGCCGGTAGCGAATCTTCTCCCTCGTAAGAATTGTTGATTCGTTTCGCATATGGGGTTTTCCAGCAGTGGCGCCGGCGCTTCGCCGGCGTTTGTTTTTGAACGTAAGGCCGCCAACGAATCACCGCGAATCTGCGTTATGCTGTGCGAGTCAGTTTCGAGTTTGAGGACGCCGCCCGATGGATTATCTCTGGACGCCCTGGCGCTATCAGTACATGGAGCAGGTCACTTCCGGTAAACAGCCCGAATGCATTTTCTGCGACGCGCTGGAGCGCAATAAAGATGAGGAGACCCTCATCATCCATCGCGGGCAAAAAACATTTGTCATCCTGAACCGTTTTCCCTATACGTCGGGACATGTCATGGTCGTGCCCTACGCCCATGTCGCGGAGTTAAGTCTTCTGGACGCCGACACCATGACGGAGATGATGCTGCTCGCACAGCACATGGAGAGCGCCTTTCGTTCCAATTATTCGCCGGACGGAATGAATTTAGGAATGAATCTGGGCCGCGCTGCGGGAGCCGGTGTTACCGGACATCTTCATCTGCATGCCCTGCCCCGCTGGTACGGGGACTCCAATTTTATGACCGTGACCGCGGAAACCAGGGTCCATCCTGAAGAACTAAATACGACCTACACCCGCCTGAAAAAGACTTTCGCCTGATTCCCTCTTCCCGCCAACTCGCGCTAGAATATGCAATTCAAACAGGCGTTTGGTTGCAGCACGGAGAACCCCGGTGAATCTAGAACTAACCGAAGAGCAGAAACTGCTGCAGAAAAGCGTGCGCGAATTTGCAGAACAGGAAGTAAAACCCCTCGCCAAAGAACATGACGAAAAGGGTCATTTCCCGCGCGAACTTTTCAAGAAAGCAGCTGAGCTTGGACTGACGGGCGTGGCCCTTCCTGAATCCGAAGGCGGCGCCGGCTTTGATCACATCGCCTACACCATAGTCATTGAAGAGATTTCCCGGTGTTGCGCTTCAACAGGCGTAATCCTCTCCGTCCAGAATTCTCTGTACTGCGATCCTCTCCACCGAATGGGAACCGAGGACCAGAAGAAGAAATTCCTGCTGCCCTTCGCACGCGGCGAAAAAATTGGCTGCTACGCACTGACGGAACCGCAAGCCGGCTCCAATGCGGCAGCGCTGCAAACAAAAGCGGTGAAGAAGGGCGACAAATACATCGTCAACGGCACCAAAGCCTGGATTACCAATGGCGGTGCGGCCGATGCGGCCCTCGTTTACGTAAACACAGATCCCACAAAAGGCGAAAAGGGGATCACCGCGCTGGTGATTGAAAAAGGAGTTTCCGGTTTCAAGGTTGGCAAAGAGGAAAAGAAACTTGGAATCAGCGCCACCGCCTGCAGCGAACTCATTTTCACGGATTGCGAAGTGCCCGCCGCGAATCGCATTGGCAATGAAGGCGAAGGCTACAAAGTGGCGCTCTCCACTTTGGATGGCGGCCGCATCGGCATCGCTTCGCAAGCCACCGGTATTGCGCAAGGAGCATTTGCGGCCGCGCTGAAATATTCGCAGGAACGCTTGGCATTCGGTCATCCGATATCCCAATTCCAAGCCATTCAGTTCATGCTCGCCGACATGACCACGGAAATCGACGCCGCGCGTCTATTGAACCGCAAAGCGGCTTGGAAGCAGGACACCGGCGCGCGTTTCAGCATGGATGCAGCCATTGCGAAATTATTTGCCAGTGAAATGGCGACTCGGGTAACCCACAAAGCGATTCAAATTCACGGCGGCAACGGCTACAGCCGCGAATATCCTGTCGAACGCAATTACCGCGACGCGCGCATCACTGAAATTTATGAAGGTACAAGTGAAATTCAGCGCCTGGTAATTTCCTCCTGGGTTCTGAAGTCCTAGCCTCCCCGTAGTATCCTGACCACGTGCTCGAACTCGAATGCGGACTGGAATTTGACGCGTTGCGCACCACGGACTTTTTCTCCGTTCTCCCGCCCAAGCCGGCCGTGTGTTTGATCGAATTGCGGGAAGACGCTGCCGAACCTTACCTGATCCGCACCCAGGATTTGCAGCGTCGCTTGCAACGGCTGTTGGGTCCGGTTGACCCGGCGAGCAAACGGCTCAACCTGAGCGGACTCGCGCGTGCGGTTCGCTACCGATTGACGGGATCGCCGTTCGAGCAAACCTTCACTTATTACCGGTACGCCAGGCAATTGTTTCCCAAACGCTACCGCGCGCTAATGAAACTTCGTCCTGCTGCAGTTTTGAAGATAAATCTGCGCAATCCCTATCCGCGCTGCTACGCTACGAGGAAAATCGCAGTCGATTCAAGCGGGGTGCCCACCGCGGGTGTTTACTACGGCCCATTTGCATCCCGCAAGCTGGCAGAAGCCTTCGCCGAGAAAGCGCTCGACCTGTTCAAAGTGCGCCGCTGCCAAATCAAAATCCGTCGCGATCCAACGTTTCCGGGTTGTATCTATTCCGAGATGAAAATGTGTCTGGCTCCGTGTTTTGCCGGTTGCAGCGAAGAAGAATACCAGACCGAGGTTCACCGGCTGGTGCAGTTTCTGGAATCGAGCGGCGGGTCCCTGCGGTCAATGATCGAGCAAGAGCGCGAACAAGCCAGTGACCGATTGGACTTCGAACGTGCCGCGGCGCTGCACAAGCGGGTGGAGAAAATCGACGAAGCTTTGCGCGGGCGTCCCGAGTTAGCGCGCCGGATTCAGGACTTGAACGCCGTCATTTTACAGCGCACTGCCGAGGAGCAGACGATTGGCATCTTTGGAATCCGCGGCGGCCGGCTGCAGGAACCTTATTTCCTGCGCTTTGCTGAATTGGCCAGTCAGCCACGTTCCGCCGAACAGCTCTTTCGGAAATATCTGGAAGGTAGTTCGGCCGACGGGAGCGAAGCGCCCCCCTCCTCAACCGCAAGTTTCAGCCGGGATGAGCTTGGCGAGCATTTGTCACTCATATCGCGCTGGTACTATAGCAACCCCCGTGAAGGCGAGATTTTCTTTCATGAGAAGGATTGGCCTTACCGCAGAATTCTGCGAGCTTGTTCACGTTTGCTCGCACCGCCCATACCGGAACCCCAGCAAGAGTAGCCGGCAGCGCCTTCGGGGACCTGCAAATCCCCTGCTATACTTTCGCAGACGTTCATCACCGTTTTCTGGATATGACAGGACATGACCCGTCACGCCACACCCGAAGCAACGCGCCATTACGCCAAACGCTTTTCGCCGGAAGTCGCCGTGGGGCACTTCCGGGAAGCGCAGCGCCTCCTTTTTTCTTCCCTGGGTATCGGAACGTATCTGGGCCAGCCGGATGAGAAAAGTGATACGGGCTACACCTCTTCTGTTGTTGCATCCGTCGAACAAGGCATCAACGTAATCGATGCGGCCATCAACTATCGATTCCAGCGGAGTGAAAGAAACATTGGCTCCGCGTTGCAGCAGCTTGCGGCAAAAGGTTTCCAGCGTGAAGAAGTCGTTGTCTGCACCAAGGGCGGTTATCTGACGCCCGACGGGGCGATGCCGTCCGACCCGAATGAGTATTTTTTCCGGGAATATATCCAGCCCGGCGTATTCACCGCCAAGGACATCGTAGGTGGCAGTCATTGTATGGCGCCCAAGTTTTTGAAAAATCAAATTGGGCGTAGCCTTAAAAACCTCGGCGTTGATTGTATTGACGTTTATTATCTGCACAATCCGGAGACGCAACTCGCGGAACTGTCCAAAGTCGAATTCCTGGAGCGCATTCGCGAGGCCTTCACGTTCCTGGAATCGGCTGTGGATGCCGGGGAGCTGCAATACTATGGCGTTGCAACCTGGGAAGGCTTCCGTCAGGAAGCCAAAGTTCGCGATGCCATGCAGCTCGGCGAACTGTCGCAGGTCGCCCAGGAAATCGCCGGTGGCCGCCACCATTTCCGCTTCGTGCAACTGCCTTTCAATATGGGAATGACCGAAGCCCTCACGCTCGGCAATCAGACCATTCACGGACGCACGCGAACAGTAATGGAAGCCGCCAGCGACCTCGACATCACGCTCATTGCCAGTGCTTCTCTGCTGCAAGGGCAAGTGGCACGGGGTCTGCCGTCTTTTGTCGCAGATGCCTTGGGACTGGAAACCGATGCGGAGCGTTCGCTCCAGTTCGCCCGCTCTTCACCCGGGATAACCACGGCGCTCGTTGGAATGTCTCGCGTAGAACACGTCAAAGCCAATTCTCGACTCGTGAACATTGCTCCGGCCACGGTCGAGCAATTCAGCAAGTTGTTTTCAAGAGGTGAAGGAAGCTGAGTCCGCCGTTACCGCCTGAGCTGCGGATGGCGTTCCAGCATCCAATCCGTGATAACACCATCCAACTCATTCAACTTGCCTGCAAAGAAATGATCTACGCCACGAACTTCGACGAATCGATTGTCCCCGGGAAGCGAGGCAACGAATTCCCGGGCCTTGGTAATATTTCCAAACTCGTCGTTGCTGCCGTGAATAAACAATTTCGGCTTGTAACACTGCGACAAATAAGAAAAATCCGCATTGTTGACCGGAATTCCCAAACCAGCCAGCTCCGTCACCCGCTCGTCCGGGCATCCAACGCGCAACCCTACCCAGGAGCCGAAGCTAAATCCGGCGACCAGGAGCGGCAGTCCGGGATATCGGGTGGCCAGGAAATTCAGTCCCGCTTGAACGTCCCCCATTTCTCCGCGACCGTGATCGTGAACGCCAGCGCTCAGTCCCGCTCCCCGAAAATTAAATCGCAAGACAGGAAGGCCCAGCGCGGCGAGCGATTTGGCCGCTTGATACACGACTTTGTTGTGCATCGTTCCGCCAAAAAGCGGATGGGGATGGCAAACCAGTGCCGCTACCACCGGCTCCGCCGGGGCGCTCGGAGTCCAATAAATGGCCTCCAGCCGCCCGGCTGGTCCGTCCAGAGACAAATTGAGTGAATCGTGCGCTGCGCCCATAGGGTATGCGTTGCTCAACAAGTCTAACGCATCATGGAAGAAAGAAACTGCGACTGGTCGACGCGCTCCGGGCAGCGCATGGGAGTAACGGTACGCACGGGGCGGCGACCAGGAGTTCTCCCACCCGCACCGTATTTGTAAAATCGTAAACGTCTCGTACTAGAACAAGAAAATCGCACTTTCGCGTTGCAGTTTTTGCATGCCGGTGTTAGTTTGACGCTCATCACAGCCAGCCCTGGGGGTATTGATGAGCGACGCAGCGGACCGCCGCGAAGCGCGGCGATTCACAATGACCCTTCCTTTGCGCATTTCCCCGCGCAAGAATCAGAACCCTGAGCTGGTTTCCGAGACCAGAGACGTCAGCTACCAGGGTATTTTCTTTCTCTCAGAAACCAATTTTCAGCTCGGCAGCGAAATTGAATTCGTCATTACTCTCCCTCAACAAATTACCCAATCGGGCGAGGTTAATATTCGCTGCCAGGGCAAAATTATTCGGGTGCAATCCAATCCGAAGGGTCTAACCGGCATCGCCGCCAAGATCGAGCATTACGAATTCGTGCCCGCTGCTTCTGCGGCTTAAACCGCGCATCTGGTTCACTGCCCTCATTGCAAAGCGACTTTGTCCGGCGCTACGCGTACAATCAGGGAATTGTCCATAAACAGGGAGAATTCCATGTATCACTACGACCCCAAACTGGCGCTTGAAGAATTGCAGGAAGACGCACTGATGCCCCATCCCGTCAAAATGCGGGACATGATTCTTCGCCATCAGCATGATCCCCAGGAAGCGCAGATTCTTAATTCCGAGTTTCAGAACTATCTGACAAGATTCGGCGAACTGCAAAAGATAGCCCGCGACATTCTGGAAAAACTCGTTTCCGGGCAACCCAAACACCCGTAACCCGTGTCGCGTCACCGCTTTATCTTCGGCCCCCTGCAGACGTCGGCAATCCCGTTTCGAAAAAGTGCGCCGACGCTGGTAGACTAAACGGGTTCGTGGCCTGAAGCGCGATCAGGGAGCGCCGGCCACCACTCAAAATAAGCTAAATGCGACGCCACACACTTCTGATTGACGCCGACGATACCCTCTGGGAAAACAACGTTTTTTTTGAAAAACTAATCGAAGACTTCATCACCCTGGTGGAGCCTTGCGGCTATACCCGCGCCTACATCCGTCACATCTTAAACGAAACCGAACGGAAAAATATCCGGCAGTATGGCTACGGGGTTCGCTGCTTCGGCAGATCGCTTGAGGAAACCTACCTAAAGCTGGCGGAACAAATGGCCAAGCGCGAAACACTGGCACAGATTCATGACCGCGTCGTCGGTCTGGAACGCACACCTCCCAAAATCCTGGACGGTGTGCCGGAAACTCTTGCCTATCTAACCGAGCGGCATCGGCTGATTCTTTTCACCAAAGGCGAGCCCGCGGAGCAAGCCGCGAAAGTTGAACGCTCAGGCTTGCAGGGGTTTTTCGAGTTCATCGAAATCGTCGCGGAAAAAGATCACGAAACGTACGGGGGGCTGATCCAAAAGCACAAAATCGTTAAATCGCAGGGATGGATGATCGGCAACAGCCCGCGAAGCGACATCAATCCTGCGATGAAAATTGGCTTGAACGCCGTTTACATACCCCACGAACATACCTGGCATATGGAACACGAGCCGGTCCTGGCAGGCTCGGGAAAACTTGTGATTCTGCCGGCCTTTCGCGAACTACGCGGGCATTTCTAGATTTCGAGGTCAATCCCATGGCAACCGCAACAACTTCAGTTCACACCGACTGGCGACAAGAGTGGTTCGACATTGAAGATGCAACTTTTCTCAATGCCGCGGGCAATGCTCCCATGCCAAAAGTTGCTCTCCGCGCCACCCAGTCCGCGCTCGATTGGAAAAAATTCCCCCACCGCATTCCGGACAGCGCTTACTTCGAGACCCCGGCGCGCATTCGCGAATCCATCGCGCAATTAATCGGCGCCAAGACCGAAGAAATTGCGCTCACCACCGGCGCCAGCGCAGGAACGGCCCTGGTGGCTTACAACCTCGATTGGAAAACCGGCGACGAAGTGCTTACCGGCAAAGGCGAATTCCCTCTGCAGTTCACGACCTGGAAGCCCATGGAAGAGCGCGAAGGCGTAAAGTTGACGGTCGTTTCGCCGCAAAACCGATTTATCACCGCGGACGATTTCATCGCCGCCCTCAGTCCCAGGACGCGTCTGGTTTCTGCAAGCCTGGTTCGCTTTGACGACGGAGTTTTGCTCGACGCCGCAAAACTCGCGGCAGCGTGCCGGGCCCAGGGAACGTTTCTGCTTCTCGACGCCAGCCAATGCTGCGGCGCAATCCCCATGGACGTCGCAACCCTCGGCGCTGATTTCGTCGTATGCGCCGGATACAAATGGCTCCTCAGCCCTTACGGCACTGGTTTCCTGTGGGCAAAAAACGAACGTGTGGCAAAAATGCGTCCAGGCCCGTTTTACTGGATGGCGCTCGACGGGGCCGACCGGTTTGCATCCTTGGTTTTTACCGATCCGAAACCAGCCGCTGGTGCCCGCCGCTGGGACTCTGCTGAAACCGCCAGCTATTTCAATCTCGCCGGTATGGACGCGTCGCTGCAATTTGTCCTGAATCTAGGACCGCAAACAGTCTCGGCCCACAACCGTAAACTGATCGACCTTCTCTATGAACGTCTCCCGAAGGATCGCTGCATCCCCTCCAGCCCCCTGGACGCGACCCAGCGCGGGCCGTACGGCTGTTTCGCCGCGCGCACGCCAGAGAAAACCGCTGCACTTTTTGAAAATTTGCAAAAAGAAAATGTAATCATCAGCTTGCGCGAAGGCAACATTCGCGTCTCGCCGCATCTTTACAATACCGAGCGCGACATCGATCGCCTGATCGAGGTCATTACGGCTTAGTTCTGCTTAGCGGTTTACCGGCGAGTGAAACGGAATGTATACAATGGCTTCCAAATCGACCGGCTCGCCTTGCTTCGACGCGGGAGCAAACTTCCAGTGACCAAGGGCATCGATCGCGTTGGCGTCCAGCTGTTCGTCTAAACCCTTTACCAGTTGAATGCTGTCAACCGATCCGTCGCGCCGAATTACCGCATAGAGTACGACTTGCCCTTCCACGTGGTCGTTGACCAGCGAAGGCGGATACTTCGGATCGGTCTTTTTCAGAGCGACCGGGCCAGCCAGAGCAGCCGATGCGACACGCGGACCATTGCCCGGGCCGCGCAGCTCGGAAAAGTGCAGAATCCAGCTGCCTGTCGAACTGTTCAGATTCGGCATATTTACGTACATCGTATAAACCTTCTTTGAAGCAAAAATCTGCTCGGGTTTTGCTCCCGGTGGAAGCGCCGCAAAATTCGGCGGACCATTTCGCTCTGGCGCGTCCTCTTCGCGCGCCTGCGGCTCAGGCCTGGTAACCAGAACACGCGGGGGCGCACTGCCGTGCGCTGGCGCGTCACCTAGTCCAGAGGTCCCGCTTTTCGCCGCTGGATTTCCGCCGCTGATACTCACTCCGACCGAATTTTTGCCGTTCCCTTCGCCCGCCCCGCCTTGGCTGTCCGTCGTTCCCTTGTTGCCCCCATTCAAGGCCGGAACACTGTTTGGCGAACCTCCCGGAACGCCAGCCTTCCGTCCTTCCGGCGAAATGGAAACCTGCGCAGCAAGATTTCCCGCAGGAGGCTGCACCTCGGCCGCCGGGGGCGCGGGCGCAGAAGACAAGGCAATCCATGTCGCCGGATTTCCGCTCGCCGCGGTTTGTTGCGCTGCTGCCACTTCGGGCGCGGGTCCGGTGTCACCACTCTGCGCACGCGGCGCCACGCGCGGCGCGGCGCCGGCATTCAATTGCAATTTGGGGCGGGCTGGAGCGTTCGGCGAAACTTGCATCGTAATTTCCGCGGGTTTCTGCGCAAGCGTCGGCACCTCGGGCAACGGCGCTGCGGTAACGGAAGCGGCCCGATGCTCGCGCGGCCGCAGCTTTTTCAGCATTTCCTCGCTGATTTCAATCTTGGGCTTGGCCGGCCCGGCAGTCGTCTGCAACTCCACGATGTTTGGCAAAGCTGGAAGAATTTCTGGCGCTTTCGGCGACGCGCTGGGATTGATGAGGGTCTGCCGCGGATGCGTTGGATTCGCCGGATCGGTAAAAATACGCTGCCGTGGATGAAACGCTTCCGCTCCGCTAGCGGGCACTGGCTTGTCGGGCTCGCCACGGGGAGTCGGTTTGGCCTTGGCTCCCGGAATTTCCAGCAAAGGCAGATCGTTAATTGGACCGGACCATGTCAGTTGAAAATTGTCCAAGGAAGGATTTCTCCGGGGCCTTATCGCGAATTGCGGGAACGGAAAAATAACAATCAAGATATGCCACAAAGCCGCGGCGATAAGCGCCATCACCGGAATGCGCCGTTCCACCCAGGAATCCCGAAAGAATTCCTTATTCTGAAATTTTCTCAGCCCAAACGGTCTTGCCAGCAGCGCCCGCACACTGCTCCACAGACTCTGACGGAATTCTCCCCAGCCCACTTCCAGATTCGGATTGTCCCAGTGGTGGATAGCGGACAGGCGCACGGATTCGCCCGGCCTCCCGGCCTGTCCCAAAATGTTAAGTGCATTGCTGGCCTGGTTGAAAGCCATTCAACTCCCAATTGACAGCTGAGCCGGTCGCAGCCGGCGGCGCCAAACCGCTCAAAGGTATAGATGAGCGTACCGAGGCCCGGGTTTACTCGGCGCAAAACTCCGTACCGTTGTCGCTGGGGACGTGGCGGTAGAAACTCAGAACGGCATCTCCCTGTTGCAAGACCCGTGCTCTCTCCAGCCTACCTGCTTTCTCGGGCGGAGCAAAGCCGCGGCTGTGCTCTGCAATCACGGCCGCATCCTGCGCAAGAAAATTCGCCGCCCCCAAAAGGCGCAGCACCCGGGAATACTCCCCTCTTTCAGCGTAGGGCGGATCAAGATAAACATAGTCATAGGTAATTCCATCGGACCGGTGCTTCCGGGCAAGCTTTTCCAATCCGGCGACGGCGTCCGCCGTCGTTATGGTAGCGCCGGTCGTAATCTCGAGAGACTGCAAATTCTTGCGAATCAACGTTGCCGCCGGTGCGTGATTCTCGATAAACACGACTTCGCTAGCGCCGCGGCTCAACGCTTCAATTCCGATTGCGCCCGTGCCCGCAAACACATCAACAAAGCGCCTTCCGGACAAATCGTGTCCCAGGACATTGAACAGTGTTTCGCGCAGCCGGTCGCTCGTGGGACGCAACGACATGCCCTTGAGGCTCCTCAGAATTCGGCTGCGATAGATTCCGGCAATGACCCGCATAGTTTTAGACGTTTCTCAGCCAATTTTAGCGAGGTGGTACCGCTTCTGCCACTGCGGCGGCAGCGCTCGCAAAGCCCGCTGCAAGCCTGCCAGCTGGCCTGCGTCATCTACCAGTCCGAACGCTTCGCGACGCGCCAACTCCAGCAATTCGCGATCCCGCAAAGGGTTCGCGATGTGAAAACCCAGCTCGCCAGATTGCCGCGTGCCAAAAAACTCTCCTGGCCCCCGAATCAGCAAATCGGTCTCCGCAATCTCAAATCCATTGGACGTGCGTACCATGGTTTCCAGTCGCGCAAGCGCCTCTTCGGTCTTGCGCATGGGCGCAACCAGAATGCAATGCGACTTCTCCGCGCCTCGCCCGATACGGCCCCGCAGCTGGTGCAACTGCGACAATCCAAAACGTTCCGCGTGCTCAATCACCATCACCGTCGCATTCGGTACGTCCACCCCAACTTCCACCACGGTCGTGGCCACCAGAATCTGCACTTCATTTCGCCGAAAGCGCTGCATCACGTCTTCTTTTTCCTCGCTCGACAACCGCCCGTGCAGCAATCCAACCTTGATTTTCGGAAACACCTCGCGTGAAAGCCGCTGATACTCATCCATCGCCGCTTTCAATTCCAGTTTGGACTCTTCAATCACCGGATACACGATAAAGCCCTGATGCCCCGCCGCCACCTCACGCCGCAAAAACTCCCACACTCCCGGCAAATGCGGCTCGGTGGTCATTCGCGTTTCAATCGGGGTGCGTCCCGGCGGCAATTCATCCAGGACCGAGACGTCCAGATCTCCATACAAGGTAAGCGAAAGTGTCCGGGGAATCGGCGTCGCCGTCAGCACCAGCACATGTGGTACGTGGCCACGCGCTGCCGCCTTATCCATCAGCCGCTTCCGCTGCAAGACTCCGAACCGATGCTGCTCGTCAATCGCCACAAATCCCAACTTCGCAAATTTTACGTTCTCTTCAATCAGGGCATGCGTCCCGATCACAAATTGCACTTCGCCGCTTTGGATCCGCTCCAGCACGGCCGCTTTTTCTTTCCAGTGAATCGCGCTAACCAGCAGCTCCACCCGGTAGCCGGCAGGCGCGAGGATCGATTTGGCGGAAAGATAATGCTGCACCGCCAGGATTTCTGTCGGTGCCATCAGTGCAGCCTGCAGGCCATTCTCCATCCCGATCACCGCCGCCTGCATTGCGATAATGGTCTTGCCGCTGCCCACGTCTCCCTGCAGCAACCTGTTCATCGGCACCGGTTTTTCCAAATCCTGCGCAATCTCCTGCAACACGCGCTTTTGCGCCGCCGTCGGCTTGAACGGCAAGATCCGCTTCAGTGCCTGGCGAATATGGTCTTCCCGCAATCGAAACGCGATCGCATGCTCTTTCCGCGCGCTCTTCCTGTCCAGCGCCAGGCTCAATTGATACAGGAAGAATTCCTCGAAAATAAGCCGCCGCTGCGCGGGGGAGCGAAACGCATTCAACGCCTCCAGAGATTCTCCGGCCGGCGGAAAATGCGTGTGAATGATGGCTTCGCCGCGCGCCGGATACCCCAGACGCGTGCGCAAAGTCTCCGGCAAGACATCCGGCATTGCGGGATCAACCAACTGCACGGCGGCATACATGGCCCGCCGAATCGCTCGGGAACCAAATGTTCCAATGGCCTCGTAGATCGGAACAATTCGCCCCACCTCGGTTGAATCCATCCCGTCCGCACTCAGCAGTTCCATTTGCGGATTGATCATCTCCAGCCGCGCCGGGCGCAATTTATCGACTTCCGCCTTCCCGTGCAGCACCAGCAGCTGCCCTGGCTTCAGGCGCCCTTCCAAATAGCCGCCGTGATAAAACTTGCAAGGCAGAGATCCGCCGGCGTCGTCCTGCACCAGGAGGTGGTAAATGGCGTCCCGTCCGCGCATTCCGCGAACCGCCTGCCCACTCATCACACGCGCGCGTATCGTATACGTCCCGTTCGGTTGAATATCTTTCACGTGCGAAAACTGGATGCGGTCTTCATAACGGAACGGAAGATAGGCCAGCAAATCTTCAAGCGTATGGATTCCGCGCTTTGCGAGAAGTTCGGCGCGCTGGGGCCCCACTCCTTTAATCATGCGCACTGCAGTTGCCAGGGTTTGCATTATTCGCTGGTATGTCAAAGTCTCGAAGCCGCAGCAACCGCGGCTATCTACTTTTATATCATCCCTTTGAGGATTGAACCGGCGCATGAAACTTGCGCCCTGGGCCTGCGTATGGCTACAGTGTGGGTTCTGCGCCGTTCGCGGTTTGGGAGGCTTTGTGGCTGATGCCCGTCTAACAGGTTCCGATAAGCGTTCCCTGCTCTTTTGGATTGCCTTAGGGATCCTCGGAATCGTCTTCGCCCAGCGGTTCTACTTCCGCGCGTTCCCGGAAGCCTCCGTCAATTTCCAAGTCACCCGCGAAGAAGCTCTGAGCCGCGCAAAATCGTTCGTCGCCAGTCTCGACGAAAACGTTTCGGGCTACCAATCGACCGCCGTTTTCTCGGTGGACGATCAAGCCAAAGTTTACCTTGAACGTCAATTGGGACTGCAACAAGCGAACCGTCTGATGTCTGGCACGCTGCACATCTGGTATTGGGACATCCGATTCTTCAAACCTCAACAGGAGGAAGAATTCAATGTTCGCCTCAGTCCTTCCGGAGAAATCGTCGGCTACGACCACAAGATCGAAGAATCGCGCAAGGGCGCTCAGCTGGACCGCGAGTCGGCCCAGGCCTCGGCCACCGCCTTTCTGGTTGCCAAGCTGGCCACCAATTTAAGCGACTGGGAATTTCTCCGCGAGGAAGCCAACTCCAAAACCAAACCCGCGCGCACCGACTGGGACTTTACCTGGGAAAAGCGGGCCTTCCGCGCCAAAGACGCTCCCTATCGCTACACGGTCACCATCCAGGGCGACAAAATCGGCGGCGCAGAACAGTTTCTCAAGGTTCCCGAGGCTTGGACACGCAGCTATCAGCAGCTTCGCTCCTCGAATGATTTCCTGACGCAAATCGCGATTCTGCCCTACATGCTCCTGCTTGGCGCGGCGGTCTGGCTGGCCATAGTCCTCTCCAAGCGCGGCCAAACCAGCTGGGGTCTGGCCATCAAACTGGGCATCTTCGTGGCTGTCTTGCTGTTCCTGATGCAGCTCAATACCTGGCCGGTTGAAAAATCCAATTACGACACCAACACCTCCTACGGAAGCTTCGTGCTCGAACAACTCGCCAAAGCCCTGCTATTCGGCTTGAGCTCAGTCATCACGATTACTCTGGTTCTTCCCGGCGCTGAACCGCTCTATCGCTCTTTCCTGCCGGGGAAATTGCGCCTCAGCCAGGCCTTCACGTTGCGGGGACTACGGACCAAAGAATTTTTCTCATCGGCAGTTGTCGGAATTTCCATGGCGGCCTTTCATATCGGGTTCGTTGTGGCGTTCTATGTCGTTGCCACGCACTTCGGCGCATGGGCTCCCCAGGATTTGAATTATGAGAATTCCATCAACACCATTTTCCCGTGGATCGCCGGCGTCGCCATTGGCTTTCTTGCTTCAACGAACGAGGAATTCACCTTTCGACTCTTTGCCATTCCCTTCATCCACCGCCTCACCGGTTCGCGCTTCCTCGCGGTTCTAATTCCCGCCTTTTCCTGGAGCTTTCTGCATGCCAACTATCCGCAAGAGCCTCCGTACATCCGCGGCATCGAAATCGGGCTTATCGGTATCGTCGCCGGCCTGGTCATGCTCCGCTGGGGGATTCTCGCCACTTTGATCTGGCACTACACCGTCGATGCCTCGCTGGTCGGCCTGTTCCTGCTGCGTTCCAACAGTCTGTACTTCAAAATCTCCGGCGTCATTGTCGCCGCCGCTGCGGTTGCTCCGCTGGCGTTTGCGGCGGTCTCCTATCTCTCGCGCGGTAAATTTGAAGATGATGAAGATCTCCTGAACGGCGCCCAACCTGCCCCCGCGATAGATTTCAAGTCCAGCGAACCGGTCGCGGTCGCCGAGCACTCGGGGCAGGGCTTGGTGTACCAGCCGCTCGCGCCCGCGATTCTCGCCGTATTGA
Source organism: Saccharimonadales bacterium (SeqCode) (assembly GCA_035317965.1). Classification (GTDB taxonomy): domain Bacteria; phylum Acidobacteriota; class Terriglobia; order Acidiferrales; family UBA7541; genus Acidiferrum. Next base: position 17,264 of record DATHFT010000076.1, read on the forward strand.
TCTTCTGCACATTTGCCGGCGCAATGCTCGTGTGGCGCGGCCAATCCTCGGCGCACGCTATCGGCGACTACTTGCAACTGTCGGTTGACGCCCGGGGCGCAAAACTTCGCGCCGATGAAATCCTGCGCCAGCACAAGATTGATCCGGCCTCATACCACAGCGCCACCTTGATGACCGATCGCACGGATCGCTATACCAACGAATTCCTGCACCGCTACATCACCGTTGCGCAAATCAACGCCATCTACGCCAGTCAAATTCCCGGCGCGCTCTGGCGGATTCGCTATTTTCGCGACAGCCAGCCAGAAGAATTCCGGCTATTCCTCAAACCGGACGGTTCCCTGCATTCGTTCCGGCACACCCTGGCCGAAGATGCCCCCGGCGAATCATTGCCCAAAGATCAGGCAGTGGCCATCGCGGAAAAATACCTGCGCGAGGAAAAGAACATCGATCTGAGCCAGTGGAAGCTCGTGGAATCCACATCCGACAAGAAACCGAAACGTATCGACCACTCTCTCACCTGGCAGCAAAACCTTCCGCTAAATCCGTCAGCCGCTCGGCCCGATCCTGCCAAAGACGCCTTTTCCCGCATTACCGTGCAGATATTCGGCAACGAAGTGGGCGACTACGGTACCGAAATCAAGATTCCGGACGAGTGGCGCCGCCAGCAGGCGGAGACCACGCTTCCGCGCGCGATTTTCAGCTACGTTCTGCCGGTTATTTTCTTCCTGGGATTCGCCATTACCATTCTCGTTTTTTTCCTGAAAAATCTTCGCTCCGACGCCGCGCGATCCGTTCCCTGGAAGCGTCTCGGATTCTGGGCTTCCTGGTCACTTCTCGCCTACCTCGTCAATCTCGCCTGCGGAAGCACCATCGCCAACGCCCTGAACACCTACCAGACCGCCATTCCCTTTAAAACCATGATTGGCACCCTGGCCGTCGGTTTTCTGTTGGGCATTCCCTTCTATTTCGGAGCCTTTGCATTTCTGTTCAGCGTGGCTTGGTATTTCGGCACCGTGGCGTTTGGCCGTGAGCGACTCCCCGGCTGGCTGGGTATGCCGTCTGCCTACTATCGTGACGCACTCGTCATCGGTCTTGGCGGTTCCGCTGTGCTGGCCGGCTTGCAGCATCTTTCCCGGGCTGCCACGCCCCACACTGTGACGCTTCATCGCTGGATGGAGTCTTCCTTTGCGGGGTCTTTTGATGCCGTATTCCCCGCCGCATCCGTCTTTGCAACGGCGCTGATGCGCGGCTTGTTGTACACCGGAGCCGTGGCGCTGGTGGCGTCGTTTGTTCTTGCTTGCGTTCGCCCAACCTCGCTGAAAATTTTCCTTTTCCTCCTAGCCACGCTCGCGACGGTGGGCAGCAACTGGATCGGCCCGCTGGCCTTTGCAAAACAGTGGACCACAGGCATTTTCGTCCTGGGGATGGTCACGCTCGGTGTCCGCTACCTCATGCAGTTGAACATTCTGGGGTGCTTTTTACTGGTCGCCGGCAGCACGATTCTCGGCGCAGCCGAGGAATTGCTTCGCCAGCCGAATCCGTTCTACCGCGTGAATGCCTGCGCGCTGCTTGCCGCCCTGGCCGTGCTGTTCCTGTGGCCCGTGGTCTTGTGGCGGAGGGCCGGGGCAGACCCTGCGGGCCAGCGCCTCTGAACTCCCCCTGAGGACGTCGCCGGGGCCGATAAATCGCATTTTTTCTGCGGTTTGCAGGAAACAATTTCCACAGCTCTTGCGTTGTAACTAGGGGAAGTGGTTGCTTACCCGCGGGGTGTTTGTGCGTCGATATAAGGTAGTCTCCCGGCGGTGTTTATTTGGCCCGACCGTCGAATCTGGGCTAAAGTGTTGTGGCACAAGTCCCAGCACGAGCAAACGCGAAGAGAAAGCGAATTATGCCGCTTCCAAGATGGGCTCTGGCTTTGGCCGATGAAAGAGGCCAAACAGGCAGCGTACACACTGCCTTGGCCTCGGTGATCTCTTTGCCCGACCTTGATGAGCGCACCTTGGTGGCAGAGGCGCAGGGTGGCGACCGCGCCGCTTTTGAGGAACTGGTTCGTCGCTATGACCGCGATGTCCTGCGTCTGGCTTTAAACCTCATGAAGCGCCCGGAAGACGCCCGCGACGTCTATCAGGAAGCTTTCCTCAAGGTCTACCGCAATCTCCACCGTTTCCGCTTCGAATGCAGCTTCTACACCTGGCTCTACCGCATCGTCACCAACGTCTGCCTTGATCACCTTCGTCGCCGCCAGGCGCGACCGGAGGACCAGGCTCCCGAGCTGGTGTCCGCTCACCAGGAAGAAGGCGTTACCGACTTCTTCGAACGCCAGCGCGAGCACCGCCCCGCACTTGATCCTGAAAAGACCCTCTTCGGCCAGGAAATTCGCGCTCAGATTGCCGTGGCGATGGAACGCCTCTCCCCCCGTGAACGGGTTGTTTTCGAAATGAAGCACTACCAAGGCTTGAAGCTGCGCGCCATCGGCGATGCCCTGGGCACCACCGAGGAGACGGTGAAGAATTCCCTCTTTCGCGCTACCCGGAAACTCCGCAGCCAGCTGGGAGGCTTGCGATGAGCTTCCTCAAGAACAATATCTCCTGCAAGCACATTGCGCCGCTGCTCATTTTCTATGTCTGCAACGAAGTCAGCGAGCGGGAACAAATCGCCATTGAATCTCATCTTCCCCTTTGCGCGGATTGTTCGGCGCAACTCGCCGATGAGCGGCGAATGCAGGAAGCGTTTCGATCCCTGCCGCAATCGGCTGACGATCTCGACATTGCGGGAATCTTGCTTTCCCAGTGCCGCAGCGAACTGTCGGAAAGCCTGGACGATCTTTCGGCTCCCCCGGTGAACGAAAACTGGCGCCCGTTCGGCTGGCTCCGCCAGTGGATGGCCCTGCGTCCTGCTTGGAGCGGAGCACTCCTGGTTTTCTTCGGACTCGTCCTTGGCGCGCAACTAACGCCGTGGCTGCAAAGCTTTGTCGGCGGTAGTTACACCGGCCAGGCGATGAACGTGATCGCCGGACCAAAACTAACCGACGACCAGCTTTCGAAAATGGCAGTTGCTGGTATCAGTTTCTCACCCGCGCAAAATTCCATACCGGGCACCATGCAGGTAAAACTCAGCGCCGAACAGCCACTGGTCCTTTCCGGCAACGTGGATGATCCGGATATGCGCCGCGTGCTGACCTACATTGTCGAAAACGGAGATCGTACCCACGCCGATGTCCGCCTGGATTGCCTGGACGCTTTGAAAGCGCGCGCCAGAGATTTTGAAGTCCGCCGGGCTCTGCTTACGGCCGCACGCCGGGATGACAATCCCGCCGTGCGCATGAAAGCTTTCGAATCTCTTCGCGATGCCGCCGCCGACCAACCCGTCCGCGACGCGCTGCTCGAAGCCCTTGAAAAAGATACCAATCCCGGCGTCCGCGTCGAAGCCGTGAACTTGCTGGTGCATTCTCTGGAGGGCAGCGAATTTCTGGATTCCATGAACGCTCCAGAAGCCGCCAACTCCATGGACACCCCCGAGCCTACTATCCCCGCAGATTCTTCGTTGGATCGTGTCGTCCGCGCTCTTGAAGAATTGCAGCATCGTGACCCCAGCCGCTACGTGCGGTTGCGTAGTGCCGCGGCGTTGCGTCAAATCGGCCCGCGAGACGTTCAATAACATCGGATGGCGAAGACGCTCGAGCGCTTCGGAGACTGGATTCCGCTGGATTTGAGCATGCACCATTTTCAAATATTTCTTCGCCGCTTTTGGCTTGCGCCTCTTGACGGCTTCCTCGCCGTGATTTTTGCAACAATGTTTTTGTCCCCCGCCGTTTCCGCTGGCGGTCCGGGAAATCTCGGTGTCCCGGGCGAGTTAAGCGGCGCTCACATTTCCACAAATCGTTCCGGCACCCTGCAAACCAAGGATGGTTTGACGCTGAGGGTAAAAACAGATCTCGGCAACGTGCGGATTGTTCGCCTGGAATCCGGCACGTCTCCGGTCGTTCGCTATTCCGTTCGAATTGAAACCGACGCGAAACAGCCACTGGCGCAGAAGCTTTTAGATCACTACACGCTGAAAGCAGCTGCGACTTCCGCCGGAGTCGAGCTTTTTGGAAACCTTCCGGCGGAAATGGCGCGCGGAAACAGCAACGCGCAATTCTGGGTGCAATTTGAAATCGCCATCCCGCCCGGCTACAACGTCGACGTCAACACCGAAGGCGGCGACATCGAAACCCAGGACATCGGCGGTACCGCCTCTCTGGTGACCCAGGGCGGCAACATTCGCACCGGCCGCATTGGCATCAATAAGATCCGCAACGCGGCCGCCGGCCGCCCGGTTGCTAAACTGCAAACCGAAGGCGGGCATATTCAGGTCCTCGATGTTTCCGGTGACTTGAATGCCTTCACCGCGGGCGGCCACATCAATGTCGGAAATATTTCAGGAGACGCCACTCTTCGTACCGGTGGCGGCCATATCCGCGCCGAACAAATCGGCGGTCGCTCCGACCTCAGCACCGACGGCGGCAACATCACCGTCGGCCATGCCAAGAGTTTTGTAAACGTGCGCACCGTCGGCGGCCAGATCGATTTCGGCGAAGTCCGCGGCTCGGTTCGCGCGCAAACCGGTGGCGGCGGCGTGCGCATTCTTTACGTCACCGGCCCCATGGAAGTCGAATCCAATGGCGGCAGCATCTGTCTCACCCACGTTTCCGGCACGATCCAGGCTGCTACCGGCGTCGGCACGATTACCGCCTGGATCAGCCCGGACACATCGTCCGGCGGCGACATGGTTCATCTCTCCGGCCCATCGCAACTTACTTCGGTCGAGGGCGACATCATCGTCTTTGTCCCGCGTAACCTGGCAGCGACGATCGACGCCATCGTTTCGTCCGGCAGCGAACGCAAAATCGAAGCCGATCCTGCGCTCAACCTTTCCATTCAATCCGCCCTCAACAACGGTACTCCGTGGGCAAAAGGAACCGTGGCACTCAACGGCGGCGGCCCCCTGCTCAAACTCCGCACCACTTCCGGCAAAATCCGTCTGGAATTCCTTGATTCACAAACTGCCCTGCGCGAATCTCTGATCCGCGAGCAGCAGGACCGCATCAGCGGCCGCATGCGAGATGTTTCCAATTCGCAGCCGCAAACCATGCCAGCGCCCGACGTCAACCCGGGTCCTCCGGCGCCTGCCCAAGGGCAGGGCGATTGGCTGGAAAATTGGATGGACAAGCTGGAAATCGCCTTCACCGGCGGTCTTCGCGAAGATCCTACCGAGTTCCTGAAGCGCCTCATCTATTTTCCGCATCCTTCTTATCCCGATCTTGCAAAACGCGCTGGCGTTCAGGGCAAGGTCACTCTGCAGGTCCGCGTAACCAAAGACGGTCGGGTGGAAGTCCAGAAGCTCCTCCAAGGAGAACCGGTGCTGGCGGATTCCGCCATCGTCACCGTAAAGCAATGGCGCGCTAAACCGGTGTGGAGCAATGGCAAACCGCTTGAAGTCATCTCGACGGTTACATTCAATTTTCAGCTGCAATGAGCGTTCGCCGGTCTTGTTGCCGAGCAAAAGCTTTGTCGGGTCCCGGGTTTTCGAAGTCGAAAAGCATCTCGAAGGGGGTAAAGTTCTATGCTGCGCAACACCTCACGATGGCTCTCTGTTTTTGCCTTGATCCTGGCTGCCGGCTGGGCCACTCCGAGCTACGCCATCAGCAAGGATTTCAATCAAACGTATCCGCTCAAATCAGACGGCTCATTCGAGTTGCAAAATGTCAACGGCACGGTCGACGTCCAGGGTTGGGATCGCGACGAAGTCGAGGTCCACGCCGTCAAGACCGCCAAGCAGCGCGAATCCGATCTCGACCGGGTCTCGATCGACGTGGATGCCAAACCCGGGGCCGTTTCCATTTCGACGCACTATCCGCAAAATGAAGGCGTCGAAGTCGTTGTTGAATACAAAATCCGCGTACCCCATGCGGCACACCTCGAACATCTCGGCACAATCAACGGCACCCTGCGCATCGCCGGCGTCAATTCCATCGAAGACGTGCACACCGTCAACGGAAGCATCGAAGTCTATGAAGGCGGCGGCAACATCCGCGCTCACACCACCAACGGCAACGTGCGTCTGGAGATGGCTCATTTCCGCGAGAAATCGGGCGCCAGCGCGGAAACGACCAACGGCTCCGTGCTGGTTGCCGTTCCCGCAGACACCCAGGCCGACTTCGAAGCCCGCTGCCTGAACGGTAATTTCTTTTCCGAACTTCCGGTCACCTACCAGAGCAGCCTGCGGCCCCGTGAAATACATGGCCAGCTGGGCCGGGGCGGTCCCGCCATCCGTCTGCACACGGTAAACGGCGGCATTCGTCTCGTTATATTGCGTTCAACGGTTTAGTTTTTCCCGCGTCTAAGTGTCTTAGGAGGAGAGAGGAATGAAAAGCAAACTCGTGCTCATGGCGGGCGGGCTCGCCGGTGTCAGCCTGATTCTGGCAGCGCTTCCCGGCCCCGCAAAATCCATGCAGGACCAGGCGCCCAGGTTGGCTCTGGTTCAGGAACCGCCGCCGGCCCCGGAAGAAGGAACGTTCAATGTCATGTTTGACGGCGGTTCGAGCTGGCTCGGCGTGGAAACCCAGGAAGTAACTGCGGACAAGACCAAGGAACTCAAACTCCCGGCCGAGCGTGGCGTGCTGGTCGGAAAGATTCTTCCCGACAGCCCGGCAGCCAAAGCCGGCCTCAAGGAGAACGACGTCATCACTGAAATTAACGGCCAGCGCGTAGAAGGGTCCGTGCAATTTCGCCGATTTATCCATGAAATTCCCGCCGGGCGCGCCGTGCAACTGGCGGTCTGGCGCAATGGCCGTTCGCAAAATATCACCGCCACACTGGGCAAATCAGAGATGGGTAACAAGACGTTTCTGCGTTCCACGCCCGGGGTATTTGCTTTCCGCACACCGGACGGCGGGCCCATGCCAGAAATCGATGCGCTGCCGGAAATTGCCGAAATCCCCCCCATGAATTGGGACACCATGATGGCTCCCAACGCGCGCCCGCGTCTCGGAATTGACGCAGAAGATCTGAGCGGGCAGCTGGGCACGTTTTTCGGAGCCCCGGAAGGGGAAGGCGTCCTCGTCCGCAGCGTGAATTCAGGATCTCCGGCGGAAAAAAGCGGGATGAAAGCAGGCGATGTGATTACCAGCATCAACGGGGATCGCATCCGTTCTGTCGGTGATCTTCGCGAGAAACTATCGGCAAAGGAAAGCGACAAAGAGCAATCCGTCAAAGTGGGTGTGTTGCGGAACAAGTCGGAAGCGTCTCTGGATGTTCAACTTCCGGCAGCTCCGGCCGGCAAGCTGAAAATGAAACACATCATCAAGCAAAAAACGAACATCTAGTTCGCCCGAGAACTGCGCCGGACCCAACCGACTGTCAGGAAACTGACTTGCCGGACGGCAAATAACTGAGAAGATGCCCTCAGCGAAGCTGGGGGCATTTTTTTACGGGCTTGCTGCGGGGACGAGGCCGCAGGCCAGCAACGCGGTTTGCGGTCTGTCTCTCCGGGAGAGTTGGCCCCGGCCGATCCCGCCCGGCAGGTGATCGACGGGTTTGTGGACCGGCAGAGCAGTCCGGCCTATTTTCATTTTACGAGCCCGATTTGTCTTCAAAGCAAAGACAGGTTATAAGTTTCCTGGTGTTCAACGTCGCGATTGCCATCGAAGCGCTCGAAAAAGCTTTCCCTCCCACCCGCAACGGCTGGCGCGCATTCCTGCAGCCCTTCGAGAAGCCATCGATCGTGGCGCTCGCGGGAATATCGCTGTCGGTCGAGCAGGGTGAATCGGTCGCTCTGCTCGGCGCGAACGGCGCGGGCAAATCCACGTTGCTGCGCATTCTTGCCACTCTTCTGCTTCCCACGCGCGGACGGGCCCGCATCGCCGGCTACGACACGGCCCGCGATTCGCGACTGGCGCGTGCCAGTTTCGGCTATCATGCCGGAACCGATCACGGATTCTACCCTCGGCTTACGGGTCGCGAGAATCTCCATTTCTTCGGACGGTTAAATTACCTGGCACCCGCCCGAGTGGCGCAACGCATTGACGATCTCTCCAGCCAATTCCATCTCACGGACGCGCTTAGTCGCCAGGTGCGCACGCTGTCGAGCGGCACCGTGCAGCGTTTGAGCCTGGTCCGCGCCTTGCTTCACGAGCCTCGCGTCCTGCTTCTTGACGAGCCTACCCGCAGCCTCGACGCCATCGCCGCCGCCGACTTTCGCCATTACCTTGAAACGCAAATTCTGGGGACGGGCAGCACCTCACTGCTTTTCGCTTCGCACACGCTCCCGGAAATCGAACAGCTCGCTCACCGCGTCGCCATCATCGATTCCGGCCAACTCGTCGCCTGCGATACCCCCGTTGCTCTAAAACAGCAATCGTCTTCCAGGACCATTGAAGAAGTCTTTTTAAAACTCACCGGCCACACTCCGTCCGGCGCACCTACGGACGTGACTTCATGAGCATCTTCGGCACGCTCTGGATGTTTTTCCATCGCGACTTCTCGATTGCGCGCACCTATCGCGCCGTTTTTGTTCTGGAAGCCGTCGAAGCGCTGTTCGGAGCGGCCATGTTCTATTACGTTGGCCGCCTGGTGGACAGCCCGCAACTGCAAAACGCACTACCGCAGGGCGGAACCTACTTCGCCTTCTCGCTGGTGGGATTCGTCTTCCTCGACTATTTCAACGCCGCCCTGGACACCTTTGACCGCAGTATCGACGAAGCCCGCAATTCCGGCACATTCGAACACCTGCTTATCACGCAGACATCGCTTCCTGTGATGCTCGCCGGTTCAGCGCTATATCCGTTTGCGGCGACGACCTTACGCATCGGAGTCTATCTCGTGTGGGCCGCCGTGCTGTTTGCATTTCCGCTCGCGGGCGCAAATTGGCTGAGCGTCATCACCGTACTTTTCATCACCCTGCTGGCTTTCTCCGGACTCGGCATTTTCTCTGCCGGCTACGTTCTCCTGTACAAGCGGGGCAATCCCGCCAAATGGCTGTTCCTCGGCGTCTCCAGTGTCACCGGAGGTATGCTGTTCCCGGTGAGCATTCTTCCGCCGTGGCTGCAGCTTGTCGCGCGCTTCAATCCGGTCACCTATGCGCTGGAAGCCATGCGCTCCGCTTTACTGGGCGGCGCGACGCTGATTGTCTTGTGGCAGCCGCTGCTCATCCTGTCCGTATTTGCAATTATTCTCCTGCCGGCCTCGATGGTTACGTTTGCTTGGGCTCTTCGTCGGACAAAAATCACGGGCACGCTCATGCACCGCTAGGCCCCGCGGCCATCGCCGTACCAAAAAAAACCGGCCCCGCAATTGCGGAGCCGGCCATACTCAGTTCGACCAAAAAATCGCGCTAGTTTTTCTTCTTCTTGTTGTTCACCTTGGTTTCGATTCCGGGCGACATCTGCTGCAATCCATCGAGCCCCTGTTTGGCCTGCAGACCCCAGGTGCCATTGGGATCCAGTTCGAGCGCTTTCTGGTAGGCTTCAACGGTGCCCGGCAATACGGTAAATTCCAGCTTGTCTCCCACTTTCTTTGTTTCCATCGAACCCACCATCGCCGTGGCCAGCAGATACCAGGTTTTGGGATTCTTGGGGTCAATGTCGGTGGCCTTTTTGAGGGGCTCCACGGCTTCTTTAAGCCGTCCAGCGTTTGACAAGGAAATTCCAAAATTCAGCCAAGCGCCTGCGGCATTGGGAGGATCGAGTTCTGCGCTCTTGGTATAGGCCGCCTTCGCTTCATCGATTTTTCCCGCCCGGGCCAGCACGTTCCCCATATTGTTGTAATACCCGGGAACGTCCGGCTTGGACGCTATAGCTTGTTGATATGCCGTGATCGCTTCGTCGTTCCGCCCGGCCACGTCGTAAGCCTCACCCAGCTTGGCGTAGACCAGGTGCAGGTTCGCGTCCTTTTCTCCGGCGGATTTTTGTGCCGCTTGAAATTCTGCGACAGCTTTGTCGGCTAGATCGGTTACTTTCTGTTTCGCCGCGTCTCGCTGGTCGGCCGGGGCTTTGGCCAGGTCCGCCTTTGCCGCGCGTTCCTGATCAAGCAGTGCATTTCCGTCCGCAAAGTGCTTCTTCAGGCCTTCAAACTTGTTCTTTTCTTCTTCCTGCTTCTTCACTTTCTCCTGATATTCCGCTCCCTGCTTTCCCACCACGTCCTTGAAGTTGATGCTCACCTTGGCATCGCCGCCGGCTTGCACGCGCGCCTGTGATTTATAGGGCTGGTTGGGTGCGGGCAGAACTATCGATACGTCGTAAAGCCCGGAACGTAAATTGTGAAATGCAAAATTTCCATTCTTGTCGGTCTTGGTCTCCGCCTTGGCGCCCTGATCACTGAGGATTTGAATCGCGATATCGGCCCATGGCTTAGCCTCCACGTCGAGAATTTGCCCAGAGATCGCACCGTCGTTCTGCGCCATCGCCCGCGGGGCAATCGTAGCTGCCAATCCAGCTGCCAACAACAACGCGAGCGTCCAAATCTTTTTCCCGCTCCTCATACTCGACTCTCCTGTCACTACGTGTTTAACCCCGACCGCCGAACGGTCAATCCTTGCTGCGATCGTCCCGCTTACTCCCTGTCCTATTTTCGGGAAAGGCCCCTCGGTCGGCGAGACTGCCGCTGCGCGACCTATTATCTCTAATCTGGGCCAGATTCCAATGGGCTCAATCCAATTCTCAGCGGTGCGCAGGCGAGCTCTGCCGGTAGGATATGGGGTCCTTCATTCCGGCCTCCGCAAACGCTCGCAGGCGCAGCAGGCAACTATCGCAGGCGCCACAGGCTTCGGCTTCGCCCTGGTAGCATGACCAGGTTAGATGCAGGGGCGCTCCTAGCGTGATGCCACGCCCGATTATCTGGCTCTTTTTCAACGCGATCACCGGCGTCTGGATCTGAATCTCGGTCTCCGGCCGGGTCCCCGTGCGTATCAGTTCCTGAAACACCCGGTAATACTCGGGCCTGCAATCGGGATACCCCGAACTGTCTTCGGCCACGGCGCCAATATAGATCGCCTGGGCCCCCATCGCTTCCGCCCAGCTCACCGCCACCGCGAGAAAATGCGCATTGCGAAACGGCACATAGGTCACCGGGATCGAGCTCCCGTGCGCTTCACCAGCGGCCAATGCGTTTTCCGGCACGGCAATCGCTGTGTCGGTCAGTGCCGACCCGCCAATCGCGCGAAAGTAATCCAGCTCGACCACCAGTCGCTCGCCGACTCCATAAAAATCGCCGATGGCTTCAAACGCCTGCCGTTCGCGTTGCTGCGTTCTTTGCCCGTAACTGGCATGCAGCAGAGCCAGGCCGCCGGCCCCGTACGCTTCGCGCGCTTCTGCGGCACAGACACAGGAGTCCATTCCTCCACTCAACAGAACCACCGCTTTTTGCGAATTCTTACCCATGTTCCTCAAACGCCCTTGGTCGCCGGGTGCCATATAAATTTGTGCAGCTGCAATCCGAGTCTTACCGGCAGCTTATCCTCAAGAATCCACTCGACCAGTTGCCGCGGCTCCAGTCCCTGCCACTTCCCTACCGGATCGTCGAACACCGGCGAAAACAGAACCTGCCGCACACGCCGCGGCAAATCGTGATCCCGGGTAAAGTCCCGCGCGAACTCATAATCGCGTCGCGTGGAAAGTACAAACTTCACTTCATCGTTTTCTGTGAGCGCTGCAAGATTCCGCATCGCAAAGGTATCCGCTTCCCCGGAATCCGGACATTTCACATCCACAATCTTCAGCACTTCCCGCGGCAGTTTGCCGATAAATCTCTCGCCGCTGGTCTCAATGATCACGGTATAGCCGGCCTCGAGCAAGCGCTCGGCAAGCGGATAAACTTCCTCCTGCAGGAGTGGTTCTCCGCCGGTCAATTCGACCAGCGGGATGGCCGCCGGCGATCCCGGCTTCTCCGCGCGGCGTCCTGCCAGTTCATCGACGCTCGCCAGAACTTCAGCGACCGTTCTCTTCTGCCCTCCGGCGAAGGCATAGGCGGTGTCACACCAGGTGCAGCGCAGATTGCACCCGGTCAGGCGCACGAAAATGCACGGCAACCCCGCTCGAGTGCCTTCGCCTTGAATGGATTTGAATATTTCGGTAATGAACATGACGCGCTGGTCAAACGAGTTCGGTTCGCCCCTTTTTCTTCCGGGTCCGCTGGGACAGCCAATAAATTGCCGCCGCAAAGGTCCCCACGACGAAAAGCAACCGCGGATATCCCGGCGCAAATCCCATGGAGCGCAGAACAAAAATGTAGCCAAGCGCCACCAGCGCCGCCGGCATAAAAATAATCAAGTACGCGTAATTCACGTCACTCTCCGCGCGCTCTCGCGTCTACGCTCCGGGCCGGTAGCTAGCCCTGCTGGTATCGGTCTCCCAGACGACGGCTTCGGTCAGTCGCGCCCCCGGAGGCAGTTCCGACAACTGCTTGGCCGTTTCCTCAAAAAAATAGCGCGCCATATTTTCCGCCGAAGGATTCAGGGTTCTGAACGGCTCCAAATCATTGATGAACTGATGATCCAACCGTCCCATGATCTCCCGCATGATCTTCTTCACCTGCGTGAAATCCACCAGCAATCCGATGGCATCCAGTTGCGGCCCTTCAATCGTCAGCCGCACGCGATAATTGTGCCCGTGCACGTTCTCGCACTTGCCCTTGTAACCGCGCAGGGCGTGCCCGGACGAAAACGTATCTTCCACACTCACCTGAAACATGCATTCTCCGGAACTTTCTCGAGGAGGCCGGCTCAGTCGGGGTTTGACGCTTCAAGAAAACGAGCGACATCCGCCAGCTCATACGTCGTCCCGTAGCTCGGCAGCGACTCCAGAAAAATTTTACCATAGGGCATTCGTTGGATGCGCGTATCGAGCAGCGCCAGCACGCCCCTGTCAGTCTTGGTCCGAATGAGCCGTCCAAAGCCCTGCTTCAGCGCCAGCACCGCCGCCGGCACCTGAAATTCGGCAAAAGGGTTCCGTCCCTCGTCCTCGAGCGCCTTCACCCGCGCCGCCACAATCGGATCGCTCGGCACCGCAAACGGCAGCCGGTCCACGATCACGCAGGAAAGCTGGTCCCCGGGCACGTCCACGCCCTGCCAGAAACTGGCCGTCGCAAAAAGCACCGCGCCTCCCGTATTCTTGAATCTCTCGAGCAAGGCGGAGCGCGGCGCCGTCCCCTGCAGCAGCAAGGGAAACGTCACGCGCGAACTCACGCGCTGATACAGATCGTTCATCTGCGAGTAGCTGGTGAACAGACAGAAGGCCCGCCCCTGGCTCAGCTCGAGCAGCCGCACAATCTCATCCGCGGCCTTGGCGGAAAATCCCGCGTCGCGCACATCCGGCATCTTCCTCGGCAGGTACAGTAGCGCTTGCGCCGGGTAGTCAAACTCCGCGGCCAGGGTCTGGTCCCGGGAATGGTCGACGCCCAGCCGCGCGCGAATGTAGTCGAATCTTCCGCCCACTGTCAGCGTCGCCGAAGTCATCACCACCGTGTCAAACTGTTCAAACAAGCGTTCCCGCAAAATCTGGCTCACATCAATCGGCGTGGCCGTCAAAAACACGCCTTTGTTGCGCCGCTCGTACCAATACACGAAGTTCCGTTCATTCGATTCGAACAAGAAGGAAAGTTCCTGCCGCAGCTCAAAACTACGCCGCGACATGCGCACCAGTTCTTCCGGCTTCTGGGTAATTGCGTTGATTTCCGTTTCCAGACTCTTCAGCGCCGAAGCCAGCGCGTCGTACGCTTCGCGGTTGTGCTCGAGAAATGCCTCGCGCTCTGCCCGCGAAAACGAAAATCTCCCGTCCCGCGGCGGAAAAGCTTCAAAAAACCCGCGGCTGCGTTCCCGTATCCTCTGGGTCTTCCGCAGAACCGATGGCGATCCCTGACGCGTCAGGCGCAGGGCTACGTCCACATCCCGCGCCAGCTCCTCGAACCGGAAATTCGAAATGGACCGCCCGAAATAATCGCTCGCGACATCCTCCATTTCATGGGCTTCGTCAAAGACCACCGCCGAGTACTCCGGCAAGATGCTCCCGAAATCGTCCTGCTTCAGCGCCAGATCTGCAAAAAACAGATGATGATTCACGATAATCAGGTCCGCTTCTTTGGCCCGCGCGTGCATCGCCGTCACAAAGCAGGTATTGAAATCCGGGCACCGCGATCCGCCGCAGGCATCTCGCCGCGCATCCAGCTTCGACCACAGTTCGGAATCATCCGGCAAGAATGTCAATTCCGCGCGGTCGCCCGTTTCCGTCAGCTTCGCCCACTTGGCAATTTCCCGAAACGCATCCATTTCTTCCATCCCGCGCAGCATCGGCTGATCGGCAATCTGATGGAGCTTTGACCGGCACAGAAAATTCGCGCGGCCTTTCATCACCGCGACCTTCAGATTCGGCGCAAAATGCTTCTGCAGGAAAGGAATGTCCTTCTGATACAGCTGTTCCTGGAGTGATTTGGTGGCCGTTGAAACGACCACGCGACGCCCGCTGCAAATCGCCGGCAGCAGATACGCGAGCGTCTTGCCGGTACCGGTCCCGGCCTCCACAATCGTGTGGTGATGGGTTTGAAACGCGTCGTCGACGAGTTTGGCCATCTCCAGTTGTGCCGGACGGTGCTCGTACCCGCCAATCATGCTTCGCTCAAGAAATCCTCCCGGCCCGAACACGTCATGCATCGACGGCCTGGCCGTCCCGTCTCCGGCGGCCGCGGCCTCTGGCGTTTCCTCGCTGCGTTCGTCAAACTGCTCCTCGGGCAGGGGGGATGGGCTTGTTTCGCCAGGGGCTGCGTCGTCTTCGAGCGGCACATACCGAGGCTCCGCCCTTTTCTGCAGAGCGCGCAGTTCCTCCATGACTTCTTCCGCCGTCCGGGGCATTCTCTTAGCCAAAAAATCCGCCTTTTCGCTCACGGGTTCGGCAATCCCTGGCGCGTCTGGTCGCTGCCTCGGTTCTGCGCTACGCCGCCTCTTTCCTCGAGGATTTCAACCATATCACAGCCGCTGATATCACTCGAAAACCCCTTGTTTTCGGGCTTTGCCGTTCTTGTCCGGTGTCCAGTAAACAGTTGAGCAACGACGCCTGCTTTCGCAGTCCCATTGCAGCAGGCGAAACGCTAGAGTCATATGGGGATTCGAAGGTACCGTTGGGGCGCTTGGGAAACCTCAGTTCAAACTGCCGTGGGGTGCACGATGACACGTAATAAACCTTTTCTAGTTACACTTCTCCTGGCGTCTGTTGGTCTGGCCGCCTGCAGCGGCCTCGGCGATACGGGCGGAGGCGGCGGCTGCACCGTCAATTGCGGCGGCGGTGGTGGCGGCACAGCGGCGGTCAGTGTCACTCTCACGTCTTCTGCGCCCCCCGCAAGCGTTGGCCTTATCTCTTTCAAAGTCACCATCTCCGGCATCACTCTGAAAAACAGCTCGAGCGGCGCCACCGCCAATCTGGTCCTCACTGCGAGCCCGACCGTTGAACTCATGCGGCTGCAGAGCGATTCGGCCTTCTACGGCTCGTTCCCGTCGGTTACCGCCGGCACCTATGACAGCGCCATTGTCGCCGTCTCCGGCGCCGCCATATCGTTTGCCAACAACACCGGCGCGGCCATCACCAACGCCAACAGCTCCTGCCCGGACGGTTCGGTGTGCACCGCCAATCTGGCCGTCGCCAACAGCCCGACGATCACCCTGGCTAGTCCGATTACCGTTGGCAGCAGCGGCACCGGCCTGGACCTGAACTTCAACCTGTCGAACGCCGTTACCGTTTCCGGCGGAATTCTCGCCGTTAGTTTTGACACAACCGTTCCGGTACTGAGCTTCCAGTCGCTTCCGCGCGCAGGTTCCACTCTCGGTTCCGGCAAACTCGACCTCATCGAAGATTTCGTCGGGGTGGCGAGCGTCAGTGGTCAGACCATTACGGTAACCTCTCCGAGCCGCGGCACTCTCACGGCTACCGCCACTTCGAGCACCATCTTCGATTCCAATCCGGATTTCGCTCAGAATCCCCTGTGCGCCAGCCCCGGTACTTTCAATGCTTGCGTCACCGCCGGCCAGCTCGCCAGCATGGACGCGGTCCTCAACTCTGACGGCACACTTTCTGTCCAGGAATACGAACCACTCAGTTCGGTATCGCAGGATCTGATCGAAGGCCAGGTGGTGGCCGTCTCCGGCCCCACGCAATTTTCCATGATCGTCACGGACCTGAATGTGGCGGCCTCAGGCTCCGTGCTCTCCGGCCTGAGCGTCGGCGACGGTCTGATCGTCAACGTCCCGAATACCGTGCTGCCTTTTTATGTGGACACCAAAGGGCTCTCGGTGGAAGGCATTGCCCCGGGATACATCGGATTTTTCCTCGGCCAGACGACGACCGACAACATGCAACCGGGTCAGACGGTCGCCGTCCGTCCTACGACCTTTACCGCCGCCAGCGGCGCGAGCGCCGCGGTTAGCGTGAGTACGGTAACCTTGCGTTATACGCGCCTGACCACCACGGCGACTGCTCCATTCAGCCAATCGCAATTCAACGTCACTGATTTTCCGCCATTTTTCTCCGGCAATTTTCAGGTGCAGGCTTTCTCGGGCACACCCGGCAGTCCAGGGGTGACCAACTATGACGGCGTTACCGATCCAACCGGTCTGACGGCCGGCGCTCCGGTGGCCATGCGAGCTCTTTTCATTGAAAACGACAACCGCACTCTGCAAATCCCCTTCTTCGCCGCCAAAGTTCGCAAACCGTAAACCTTTTACCGCCTCCGCAAAAGGCCATGGGCCGGTCTCGACTCTCGAGACCGGCCCATTTTTACGTCCGCTCGTTTGCTGCAAAGCACTCACACACTACCTATGTTTTGAGGACCGCCACGATCCACTATCGTCACCATTTGTTGCCGCGTTACTGGTGCGCTCGAGACCGAGGTCAGCAGATGGTTCGCAGTTGCATTACCTTCGCGGGCACACGTGTGGACCAGGTTGTCGCCATCGAAGTCCTCGAAGCGCTGCGCCCGTTGGGCGTGCAGGCCGCGCTCGATGCACTGGATCGTACTCAGATCAGACCGATGAAAAGCGGCGTTCACTGGAGCTCGCCCTTCAGAAGGCGCGCTATGAAGGCAGCCGCATCGAATGGCTGTATCAGGCAACGGAACCGGAGAACAGTCTGGTTGCTGCCGAACTGGAAAAGCGATGGAACGACGAGCAGCGCCAACAACTGCTGGCACTGGGCGATGACCTGGAGCAGCTCTGGAATCATCCTCGTTCCCCAGTAACACTGAAGAAACGCGTTCTGCGCACCGTCCTCCAGGAAGTGATCGCCGATACTGCCGACGATCCTCCTTCCGTCCGCCTCAAGCTGCACTGGGCCGGGGGTTCACAACATGTCCGCCACACAAATGGGTTTGCTGCCTGTCCACAACCAGACCAGCGGCTGCGGATCACCATGCAACAAGCCGCTGGCAACGACCAAGGAGCAGTGGGATACTGCCGCCGAGGCTTGGGATCGGTGGGCGCCAACATTACAACAATACTTGTCGTCTCGGCGTCTGCTTGATGAGGATTTCCCGTAGTTAGGACCTAAAAATGCCAAACACTACTTCTTCGCGTTATGTAGATCTGAGTCACACGATCGAACACGGAATGGTCACTTACAAAGGGTTCCCTGGTCCGGTAATTTGCGACTTCATGAGCCGCGAGGCTTCGAAGAAATTCTATGCAGAGGGCACGTCGTTCCAGATCGGCAAAATCGAGATGATCGCGAACACCGGAACGTATGTCGACAGTCCGTTTCATCGCTTCGAAAATGGAAAGGACATCTCTGAGATGCCGGTCGAAAAGTTTGCTGATCTATCGGCTGTGGTTGTTCGAGTCAACAACATGACCGGACGGGCCGTGGATCGCGATGCTTTCCTAAAGACCGATGTGCGCGGCAAAGCGGTGTTGGTACATACGGGATGGGCGCGACATTGGCGTACGGAGAAGTATCTTGAAGGCCACACGTTCTTGACTGAAGCTGCGGCTGTACACCTGAAAGAACAGGGCGCGGTATTTGTGGGAATCGATTCGATGAACATCGATGACACATCGGGAGGTACCCGGCCCGTGCATACCGTTCTGCTCGGAGCGGAGATTCCGGTCGCCGAGCACCTCTGTGATCTCGAACGGTTGCCGCTCTCCGGCTTCATCTTCAGCGCAGTACCGGCAAAGGTGAAGGGGTTCGGAACGTTCCCAGTCCGAGCGTTTGCGAAATTGTAGTTTATACTCTCACCCGAAGTATTGCGGGCTGGTCTCACCTTCACTGCATCGATGCGGGGACAAAATAGGCTGGGGCCGGTGCCCAAACTTAGATAGAGGCAAGCAGAAAGCTGTGCTGTCGGCAAACAAGAAGTAATTCCGCCCTTTCCGGCGGCGTAGGTTCTTCGCGACCTGTGCAGTAGGCGTCAGACGGCCACGAAGCGACCTTCGTATTCGAAAGGGTACTGAATGGTCCTCAGAAAATGTGCCACGCTCCATCGCTTGCTTCCAACAACGCGCAAGACCGCATGTTCATTGACTCCAGCGAGGCATAGCAGCATGTCACTGTTCTCTGGCTGCGCTTCTAAACCATCTGCGGGGTGCCCATCGTGCCGGGTGGCAGCGTTGGCGCCACCGGAGTAATCGGGCCTCCCGGCGTCATGGCCGGCTGAAACCTGCGGTATACGGCAAGGGACAGGGCTCCCAGTCCCCAGAACATCAGCCCCAGTTTTATCCAGCCTCCAATTTCCGGAATGGTTGTGCCAATTCGCACCACAGCCACTCCGAGAGCCATCCGTCCAATGAGTGGCCAGGTTTCCTGCGTGCGGCCCAGGATCCACTGCCCCACCATCGCGCCTACCACCACCTGCGCGAAATACAGCGCCCCATACCAGATAAAAAGTGCCGATATTCCGAGGAACAATCCGACCACGGTCAGGCAGGCCAGAGCGGCCGCGACGGGCATGGCCACAAACACGAGCAATCCCAGTCCAAACGAGGCTCCGTAATTTTCAACGTAGTGCACGCTCTCTTGCGAATACTTGGGCATGAGCAAAATCAAAACCATTCCAAATAGCACAAATGCGGCAATCCAGATGATCTGCCAGACGTAATAACTCGCTGTCCGGTAGCTGCGCTTGTGTTCCAACTTCGTAAAATCCACAGGCGACTCCAGTTTTGCGCCGGAAGCAATGTATGCCTCATTTTCGCCGCGGAAGTGCACCGCCCCGCCCACCTTGGCCGTCGATCCAATATTCATCGAGCCGCCGCGGGCCCGCACTTCACCTTCCACGTCTCCATTGATGTTGATCTTTCCGCCAAAGAACATGGCGTCGCGGCCCAAGTGCCCGTCGATGGTCAGCGTTCCGCCAAACATGGTCACACTGCCGCCTACTTTTCCGGCCGAATCAATGTTTACGGTGTCGCCAAACCAGGTAATATTTTTGCCCACCGTTCCGTTCACCAGTATCGTGTTTCCCGCGGACCGCACGTTCCCGTCGACCACGCCGTTAACCCGCAGCATCTTGCCTGCGGTAATTACGTCGCCGGTCACGTGGCCATCAATATCGATGTCCTCTCCTGTGACAAACGCGTCGCCATCCACGGTGCCGGTAATGCGCACGCGCTGCGCCGAAAGGTAGGCGTCTCCTTTGATGGTTTCATCCTTCCGGATCTCAACCGACTGCCCTTTGCGCGTTTCTGAAGCGCCTCCGACAGGAGCGAGCGCCAGCACCGTGCAAAAGCTGGCCAGCATCAGCGCTAGCGCCGAACCGCGCCGAAACCTTCGCCGGAAAACCGCCGCGCATAGTACCGCCAGCGTCAGCAGTGCCACTACTTCAAGCGATGTAATCATTGACTGCCATCCCTTCCAGATTGCGCCTTGAAAAATCAATAGTCCCAGCAGGTTTGTACCGCCAAATCCGGCTTGCTCCAGTTGCTGTTGCCACGGTTCCACGTAGCCGGTGTACAAGGCGTACACTCCGGTTGCCGCCAGTGTAAAAACCACGCCCCATATCCACTGCATTGATTTCCGGGCCTGCTGCCGAAATGCCGCGAGCCTGGCAGGCAACGGCTCGTCATCTTCTTCCAGCATCGCGCGCGTCAGCAATCGCGACTCGCGCTCGAGCGTGCGCAGCAGCATCCGGCACGACTCGCAGTCCTGCGCATGTGCCGACACTTCCAGTCCGCGCGTGCGGTCCAGTTGTCGCTCGACGTACAGCAGACAGGTCATTTCATCAAGGTGTTGCCTGTTTCGTTCCGCCATGTCGCTCACACGGTGCCTCCTGCCGTCAGCGTGTTCGATCCTTCCAGCGCTTGACGCAGTTCATGCCGCGCCCGCAGCAACACCACGCCCACAAAAGCGCGTCGCACGCCGAGAGCATCTGCAATTTCGTCGTAGCTCATATCCGAGTAATAGCGCATCACGAGCGCCATCCGCGCGCGGGCACCCAGCTTATCGAGCGCCTTGCGCACTTCCTCGCTGGTCCTTTGTTCAATCAGCCGATCCAGTTGACTCGGATCCGGGTGCTCGAGCGGCATCGTCTCCACATCTTCGGTTTCTTTATCCTGCCGGATCTTCCGTCGCCGCAGGGTATCCCAGCAGTGGTTGGCCGACACCTTGTACAGCCAGGCTGAAAACGAGCGGCTCTGATCGTACTGCCCGAGTTTGTCCTTCAATTTCATGAATACTTCCATCGTGGCGTCTTCAGCGTCTTCCCGTGTCGGCAAAGCTCTCCGGCAAAAACGGAAAATCGCCGGCGCGTATTCGCGATAAAGGTGCCCCCAGGCCTCAGCGTCTCCGCCCTGGGCCCGCGCGATTACATCCGTCGGTTCCGTTATTCCCGGCGCACTCATCCGACCTGGTCTCTGTAATTCCATAGACTAGTACGCAGCCCGGGCCTAAAAGCTTTCAGCAATATTGCAACCTGGGATATACCACCCACCTGTAACCTATTCCCAAGTCAGGGCTTCCATAACCCCGCACTCTACCAGAAATCATCCGCGGCGTGGCACCAGGCTATATTGCTGGAATTCCGGGCCATGGCGCCTGCCGACTGCCCACAGAGAGGCTCCTCGCCCTCGACACCCGCCCGCTGTGCGCCTAAGTGGCGACGGGATCGCTCACTGGACAGGTCCGGCTCGTGCCCCAAAAAAAAAGAAGGCCCGGAAACCGTCTCCAGGCCCTCCCGGCATTCTAGCTAACAGCTTCTTAAAACGTGATCTTGGCCGCAATCTGCAAACCACGCGGCCCACCACTTCCCAAAAACGGGTACCCAATGCCCACATCTCCTGTGGCCGTCAGCCGCAGCGCCCCGGCGGATTGTCCGGTGCTGGTAAACCCGTTCGGTGCCGCGTCGGCAATAAACGTCGGCAGGTACGGACTTGCGAAGTTGGGATGGTTGAACAGGTTATACGCTTCAAACCGCAGCTCCAGATTCATGTGTTCTGTCAGGTTCGTCTTCTTGAAGATCGAGAAATCAAACTGCCGGAAATGGGGTCCCAGCAGCGAATTGCGTCCCAGATTTCCAAAGTGACGAGTGCCCGGCGTGCACAAAGTATCGTCGCCCGTCTGGAAGTCGCCAGAAGGCGTGCAAGGCACGGAAAATGCCGTCAAATCCAGGAAGTTATTCGGATCGTTCTGGTTGTATTTGATCGGCCCGACCACATCGGGGCGTCCAAACCCTTCTCCGCTTCCGTCGTAGTCTCCTTCAAAGTTGTAGTTGAGCTGGAACGGCTGTCCCGACTGCACGGTGACGATTCCGTTCAAGCCCCATCCATCGGTCAACTTCTGCCAGCTTCCCTTGTGATTCGGGAACTCATAAATGAAATTCCAGGTCAGTCGGTGACGGATGTCAAAATTCGAATTCCCGCGATTTAAACCAATGGGCGATGCACTGTCATTTGGTTGCGAGGCATTCGGCACAAAATCTTCGCCGTCGCTTGCATCATCGATTGAATGCGACCACGTATAGTTCAGGGTCGAAGTGACGCCGTGCCAATCGTTGATTCGATAGCTGGTCTGCAGCGAGTTATAACTTGAATTCGCCGAACTCTCCTCGTAGTTGATGTAGAACAAATTTGAAGTGTTCTGGAATACCCGCGGTACCCCGTAATCACTGCTGCAATCGCAGCCGAGATCTGCTGCTGTGATCATGGCCTGCGACGGCTGGTTGATGTCGCGGAAGCGATAGAGTTTGTGCCCATTCGAACCCACATATCCAACCTGGAACGACATGTGATGCGTCAATTCCTGCTGGAAATTCAGGTTGAAATTCTGCATGTAGGGCGTCCGCAGGTGCTGATCCACTCCAAATCCATCCCCAATACCCGGAGCAAAAAAACTGTAAACCGGCTGGTTGGAATCGAGCGGCCCGCCGGTAATTCCTGCAACCGAAATCGCATTCGGTGCAATTCCAAAAGCGCCCGAATACGCCGGCCCCGGATCAAACACGCTGTTCCACGGCAAGTGCCCCATGAACAAATCCTGCGACAAGGCATCATAGAAAAAGCCGTAACCTGCCCGGACAACCGTCTTGCCCTTGCCGGTCACATCCCACGCCACGCTCACGCGCGGCGCAAAATTGTTGAAGTCCGGCTCATAGAGACGCCCCTGGCCCACGGCAACCGTCTGACCTGTCGTGGGATCGATATTGGTAAAGTTTCCGTGCTTTTCCTGCACCAATCCGTAGTAGTCGTAACGCAGACCCAGGTTCACGATGAAATTTTTCCGCAGATGGAAGCTGTCCTGAACATATCCCGAGTAGGAATTTTCAAACGTGTTGCGGTTGGTATTTCCCTGCCGCTGCGACCCGTCGTCCGGAGTTCCCCCGACGAAATCATCCAGCGTGTCGAACGAAAGCGTTCCGCGGAACCCGCGATTGAACATCTGTGAAATCGATGTCCGCCGGAACTCATACCCAAACTTGATGTCATGCCTTCCCGCCTTCCACGAAACGTTATCAATGTAGTGCCAGTTGGTGTCTACGCGCTGTCGCGGGTCGCCGTTGTCCGCCCCGAGCGGTGCAAAATTGGCCACGCTGATCTTCGGCAAACCGAAATTATACTTATCCCCGTTCGTCGTACCCGGAGCAACTGTATTTAATCCTATCGACGTTGGATCAAAGCCGCGGTCTTCCGGGAAAAATCCTTCCGCAAATCGGTTCCACCCAAATCGCGCTTCATTCAGCACGGAAGGAGAAAGCGTCGACACGTACGAAAGTGAAATCAATTGCACCCGCGTAGGGGTAACCGTGTTGTATCCCGGTACAAGTCCGCCGCCTACCAGCGCCAACGGAAAGCTTTGATCGCTGTCGCCGATGTAATACCGTCCCGTCAGAAGATTGTTCGCATTGAAGCTGTGGTCGATTTTTACGATGGCGCTGTCCACGCGATTTGAAAACGGGGTTGCCAGTGTAATATTGAATGGAACTTCTTGATTGCCGGTTCCATCGTCGTAGCAGCTTCCACCCAGGTTCGGGGTCGGCCACGGATTTCTCGCCAGCAGGTTGGCGATGACCTCATTTTCTCCGCCCGCATTTGTGATTGCCGTGGCGATATCTCCCGCCGTCGGCACGCACGCCGTGCTCGCTTCTGCTCCCTTTTCCCGCATTCCTTCATAGTCCACAAAGAAAAATGTTTTATCCTTTATGATTGGCCCGCCAATCGATCCGCCGAACTGATTGTTGTGAAAAGAATTCTGCGGCTGCGTCGCGGCATCATTAAAAAAGTTCCTGGCGTCCACCGCATTGTTCCGCAAAAACTCAAATCCCGATCCATGAAACTGGTTCGTGCCGCTCTTCGTTACAACGTTAATTACGCCGCCTGCGCTGCGCCCGTATTCCGCTTCAAAATTCGAAGCCACGCGCAACTCCGCAATCGCCTCAATCGGCAAAATCGTGGCCGGAGTTCCAAACACGCCCGCTTCGTTGATCGCCGGATCGTTCCGGTAACCATCGTTCATGTCCGTGCCGTCCAGCAAGAAATTATTCGCCCGGCCGCGCGCCCCGTTCACAGAAAATATGCCAAACGATCCCGGCGAATCGGTGATCTGGTCCGGCGAACCGGCCACGCCCGGGACCAAAAAGATCAGCTTCTGATAGTCGCGCCCGTTCACCGGCAAGTTCGTCACCACCCGCGACTCGATAATGCCGCCGAGCGTGTTCGACGTCGATTCCACCTGCGGCAGCGTATCGCCAGACACTTCCACCGTCTGCGCGAGTTCTCCGGTTTGCAGCGCCACATCCGCGCGCAGCTCGCTGGAAACTTCCACGCGCACTCCGGTCACCACGCCTCTCCGGAATCCCGCCTTCTCGACCGTCACCGAATAATTTCCAATCGGCAATTCCGGCGCCGCGTACGTCCCGTCTTCTGACGTGGTCACCGTGCGCACGAGTCCGGTATCGATATTCTTCACTTGCACCGCGGCTCCAGCAATCGCTGCGCCGGACGAATCCGTCACCGTCCCCAGGATCGTTCCGCGGAAGGTCTGCGCACCCGCCGCTCCTCCCCACAAAATCGTCAGAGCCGTCAAACACACAAACGCCAGAGCATTCAGGTGGCGAAAATACCTGATCATGGATATCTCCTCAGAATTTCTCGAATTCATGCAATCCCCGGAACAGGTTGTTGGCGCTTACCCCGATAAGCGCTCAAACGCACCCTTACAAATGAGTGTCTTTAACACTACGCGTGAGTCGAGGAAGGCGTCAAGAATTCACACGCGAGGTGTGCTCTTTTACACCCGCCTTCGGGCGCGCGCCCCAGGCCGGGTGACGGGGGCCGGGAGCGGGCAGCAAACCCCGGGTTCCCCGCATCAGAATCTGTCATCGCCCGGCTAACCGCCCGTTCAGGAGTCGCCCGTGTCCGCCATTTCCCACTGGACGTCCGCGTCCCCCCATTTGCTCAGCATCCTGCGTATTTTCAGCGCCTTCATCTACACCCAATACGGCGGCGGGAAACTTCTCGCCTTCCCCACCTCCATGATGCCCGATGGCGGCACCGCCGCACTCGTCTCGCTCGCCGGCGTCGCCGGCACCCTTGAACTCATCGGCGGCTCGCTCCTGTTCGTCGGACTTTTCACTCGCCCGGTCGCCTTTATCCTCTCTGGAGAAATGGCCTGCGCCTACTTCATCGAGCACGCCCACAAAGGCTTCTGGCCCCTGCTGAACGGCGGTGGCGAAGCGGTCTTGTTCTGCTTCCTTTGGCTGTTCATCTCCTCGGCCGGCCCTGGTCCCTGGAGCATCGACCGTCTCATCAAGCGCAAGCCGGTCTAGAAGAAAACGGCGGGCACGAGCCGTCGCGCCCGCGCCCGCTCTGCTTGAAATTTAGCTCGCCTCGCTGGGCGCTGGCGCACCTACTCCCGACGTTCTGAATCCGGTATCGACGTATCCCCATAGACCTCATCTGCCTTGCGGTGCCTTTTCCGCACATTCGGCCCGGTAAAATCCACTTCCGGATTCTTCTCCCGCGTAAAGGTCTTGTTCGGCACCGTAATCCGCTTCCTCTTGCGCAACTTGCTTTTTGCTTTCATCGCCCCTCCGGTCGCAATCGCCTATTCTCGCGCCCTCAACTACGCCTCGGCCGACCCACACCGTACTAACCCCCGGGCCCTGCCCGCGATGCCATACTCCCTGTAGTTCCCCCTGCGAATTCCCTGTATCTGTCTGGGCCAAGCTCTTTTCTGTGCGCCCCAATACGCTCCCGGCCTCGGAATGGTTGAATTTCGCTCCGGGGCAGTGCTCAATCGGCTATCTATTTCCTGGCAGACAGCGTAGGCTCTTGCCGGGGTTCCACACTCTCACTCCATTTTCGGCGCTCTTCGCGCACGGCATCGAGCGATCTCCGAGTTTCAAGCACTAAGAGTCTGCCGGCCTGGTTGCCAGTTTTTTCGAAATTTGCAGTTGTGTGTCGCCAGCAGCGCGCTAGGAGAAACTGTGACTTCATTCTGCAAAAAATGTGGTGGCCCAATCATGGATCAGCAGGAATTCTGCGCCCGCTGCGGTACTCGAGCGCACTTCCCGGAGACCCAGGCTGCTCCGGTCGCGCCAGCCAAACGCTTCCCCTTGAATCGCCTCATTTTTATCGCCGTGCTGGTGGTCGCGCTCCTCGCAGGTACGGCCCTATATTACCGGCGGGCCGCACCACTCGCGTCTGTCACGCCGAACTCTTCCGGACAGCTCGCCACCCCCACGGCCGATCTAATGGCTCTTCCGGGTTCGGTCTTCGAAGTAACGTACAGTCCCGATACCATCGTCATCGACCGGGCTACCGCCCTGAAAAGTCTAAAAAGTGTCAGCGCGGATGAAAGCACTCTGGTCTTTGAGCACCCAGACGAAAAATTACTGCAACTGAAGGCCGGCAGCGTCATGCTGTTGCAAGAATTGGCGGTTCGCAAAGTTACGGCGGTAATCCGGCAAGGTTCGCAACTGATCGTCGGCACCGAGCCTGCGGCCCTTACCGACGCCATCGCCGAAGGCAATATTCAGTTTGAAGCGCCCGTCGATTTCAGTACCGCCACGGCAGAGGGCCGCCCGCCGCCTTCAGCCCACGCGGCCCTTTTTACCCGCCTGCTGAACCCCCTGCCCGTAGTTCAAGCCGCAACCATTCCTCCCGTGAAAGGCAAATTCAAGGAATGGGACTATACGCTCACTGTCACTCCGAGCGGCGGCCAATTGAACCTCGACTTAACTGTGGAGAAAAAACTTCGCGGTATCGAGGTCAGCCTGACCGGCACGGGCTACCTTCAAAATTTTACTACCTCGGCCGCAATTCAAATTCATGAAGGCGTGCTCACGGACATGAAATACGCCAACAAGAATCTGAACGGAAAAATGAATTTTACCTGGACCTGCAAAACCACGGCCGCCGATTTCATTCTTGGCAAGCCTGAGATAAAAATTCCCGCGAATATTTCCATTCCGCTCCCCATCGGCGGGCTTCCATTTACCCTCGAAATTAGCGAATCCATGATCCTCCGCCCCGGTCCTTCCGGACCCAATCAGATCGCCAGCGGCAAGTTCAACGTCACCTACAACGGCACCGATCGCTTCAGCATGAGCGGCGATAGCAGCGGCGAGCAAGCGCAAACCGCGCCTGAAATATTGAATACTTTCGGCGTCAGCGTAGCTCCCATGGCTTTTGTCGGTGCGCTGGCCATGCCGCGCCTGGAGCTGAAGTTGAGCGGTATGGGCATTCTCAAGAAATTGGTTCCCACCGAACTCGCCGATGCCGCCGCCGGAGCCATCTCCAAACTCATTGGAAAAGCTGCTGAAGGCGCGGTCGAGGAACACATGAAGAGCGAAGCGGCGGCCTATGTGGAAATCGTCAGCACTATCGGCTTCATCGCCTCGGGACCGCTGAATATCGTGCCCTGCCAGAAAATTACCATCACCAGCACAGTCAAAGTCGGCGCTGGAGCGGATTTTCTCGGCAAGTCCGTCGGAGCCAAAGAAGTCGAACTGGTAACCGAATCGCGCGAGGAAAAAACGCCGCCCAACGTTGTTTGTGGTGACTCCTAGGAAGCTTCTCAAACCATTCCTGGTTGCCGGCTACGCTTCACGTTAAAAACCATTCGTTTTGTATCGACAGAGGAGATCGCAAATGAAAATGAACGTACTTTTGTTCGCCGCAGTGTTCACGTGTATTGGTTGCGGACACGACGCCACGGCCCGGCAGAAGGGATCGTCGGAACCCGCCAGAGCCAGCAGCAAGCACGATCCGTGCAGCCTGGTAACCAAAGAAGAGATGACCCAGGCTATCGGCGTGCCCATTACCGAAATGAAACCCGACGGCTCCCGTTGTTCCTACCTGCCCCAGAATCCGGGCGACGGCAGCGGAACGATCACCACCACGGCGAGCCGCGAAGATACCATGGCCATGTTTGCCGCCATGAAAACGGGCGATCAAATGACGGGCACTCACCCGGACGGACCCGCAGCCGTTCCCACCTTGGGAGACGAATCCGTCTACGCGATGTATGCGCTTAATGTGCGCAAAGGTGACGCGTCGTTTTCCATTCAACTCACCCTTCCCAACCTGCTCATGAAAGACTTGCACGAACCCGGAGGCCCCAAAAAATTCGACGCCGACCTCCTGCAAATCGAAACGGCCCTCGCGCAAAAGGCCCTGCCTCGGCTCTAGCGCCTTCCAGGGAGAGGCGGCGCCCCGCCGAGTTCGGCAAAATCAACACTTGCAGAAGCGGGGGCGGTTCAGATCCGTTGACCAGCCCTTCGGCTCGCGCCACCAATCCCTTTCGTCGCCCGGCATTCTCACTGCCTCACTGCTTTGTCGTAGCCCACGAACTTCGTTCCGACCTCCCAATGCTGTAAAGTGGATGATTGCAGTTGTCTCCACCATCGCTAACCATGGCGCAAACTCTTCCATCGCTCGTCATCGTCGGACGGCCCAACGTGGGCAAGTCCACGCTGTTCAATCGTCTGACCGGCACGCGCCGTTCCATTGTCACCAACGAACCGGGCATCACGCGCGACCGTATCTACGGCCAGGCGGAGTGGCGCGGGCGGGTCCTTGAAATTGTAGATACCGGCGGCATCATCCCGGACGACAAGGCGCTCATCCCGACCGAAATTTTGCGTCAGGCCCACGTCGCCATTAAAAGCGCCGCGCTGCTGGTCCTCGTGGTGGACGGCCACGCCGGCATGACGCCGCTCGACCAGGAACTCGCGCGCATGTTGCGCACCACCGGCAAACCGTTTGTCGTCGCGGTCAACAAGATCGATTCGCTCTCGCAGGAAACCAACGCCGACCCCTTTCACAAAATCGGCGCCAAAATTTTCCCGATCGCCGCCGAGCATGGCACGGGCGTCGACGACTTGCTCGACGAGGCGCTCCGGCAGGTCGCCGTCGTCCATACCAGCGCCGAGGAAGAAAAAAAACCGGACCGAATCGAGGTGGCGATCATCGGACGGCCCAACGTCGGCAAATCCACTTTGCTGAATTGCCTGCTGGGCGAGGATCGCTCCATCGTTTCGCCCATCGCCGGCACCACCATCGACAACGTGGACGAGGACTTTGCGCGCGACGGCCGTCTGTACCGCTTTGTGGACACCGCGGGAATTCGCCGCAAGGGAAAAACCAATCTGGTCGCGGAAAAACTCAGCGTCGTAATGGCGCGCCGCGGGCTGGAACGCTGCGACGTCGCACTGCTGGTGGTTGACGGGGAGCAGGGCGTCACCCAGGGAGACGCGCAAATCGCCAGCTACGCCGAAGAATCCGGCCGCTCGGTGGTCATTGTCATCAACAAGTGGGACTTGGCAATTGCAGCAGCCAAGGCTTCCGCTGCCCGCGACGCCGACACCACCAAGGGCCGCGCCAAACGCGCGCCCGGCGAGCGCCACCGTCCGGAAAATTTCGACTCCACCCGCTTGATGGTGGAGTACGAAAAACTGATTCGCGGAAAGCTGAAATTTCTCAGCTACGCGCCGATTATTTTTCTCTCCGCAAAAACCGGGGAGCGTGCCGACAAGATTTTCCCGCTCATCGATCAATGCTGGGAAGCGCGCGGCCGCAAGATTTCGACCCCGGCGCTGAACAACTGGCTGAAGGACGAAGTCGACTTGCAGCGCGGCACCACGCCCAAAGCACGCCCCGTCCGGATCTACTACATGACGCAGGCGAAAATCGCCCCGCCGTCATTTGTGATCTTCACCAACCAAAAGGATCCGCTGCATTTCAGCTATCAACGCTTCTTGGAAAATCAGCTGCGCAAGCGATTCGATTTCCTCGGCACTCCCATCCGCTTCATCCAGCGCCTGCGCAAACGCGAATCCCGCGAAGACCACTCGCAAGACGAAGACTAATTTCCGGGTTCCTCCGTTTGGACTTCTCGAGGATAGGCGGGGGGGCTTTCTTGGTGCTTTTGGCCCACTGCCGGCATCCGCAGAAGCGTTGACATCCCCCAATTTTCGCCTAGGATTGAGAAGCAGGCGACCCGCGGCCTAGCGCAGCGCGAGAACAACATGTCCAGTTACGGCACAGCAATCCAGACAGAAACGGAGCAGGAACTCTACCGCATCGGCGAAGTCAGCCGTCTGACCGATCTCAAGCCGTTCGTGCTGCGCTACTGGGAGACGGAGTTTCCCATGCTGGAGCCGGTGAAGAGCTCGCGGGGCCATCGTCTGTATCGCCAGGAAGACGTGGAAATGGTGCTGCGGATCAAGCGGCTCCTCTACGACGAAGGGTTTACGATCGCCGGCGCGCGGAGACACCTGCGCGAGCAAAACGGCAATGCCGACGGCGACGGCTCGCTGGCAACTCAGAGTTCGGTCGCCAACGGCGAGACGCCGGCGGACCTTTTGAGCCGGAAAATGCTGCTCGATATGCGCGATAGTTTGCGGGCTTTCTTGACGCTTCTGGAACGCGGATGATAGCCTTGTGAGTCTAGGCTAAACTGCAAAGCGGCGTGGGTTGCTGCAGTGTAGTTGACGCTTCCGGTCGGGACGTAGCGAAGCCTGGTATCGCGCACCCTTGGGGTGGGTGAGGTCGCTGGTTCGAATCCAGTCGTCCCGACCATTTTCCGTTTCTCTTTCCAGAAAATAAAACCCACAAGAATCATCTTTGCTGCGCGCCATTCTGCGAAATAAGATCGCCCGAGCGAATTCCGCCGGGCAGGATTTCTGTCACAATAAAATGACGATGCCTCATATTCTTCTGACCAATGACGATGGATATCAAGCCGACGGGCTCCGGGCCCTTACGGCGGAAATTTCAAAGTTCGCCCGAGTAAGTATTGTTGCGCCGAGTGTGGAACAAAGCGGCAAAGCGCAGGCCTTGACGCTGCGCAGTCCCATTATTTGCCATCCGCAGGGCGAGCGGCATTGGGCGATTGAGGGAACTCCGGCGGACTGCGTGATTGTGGCGATTCACAAGCTTCTGCCGGAGAAACCGGATCTGATTATTTCCGGAATCAACCACGGCGCGAATCTTGGAGAAAACGTCTACTATTCCGGAACAGTGGGAGCGGCGCGTGAAGGTGCGCTGCACCATGTTCCCTCGATTGCCATTTCGCTATGCTCCAAGAAAACGGACGTGACATTTGAAAATGCGGCGCGGCTGGCGCGCGCGGCAGCGGAATTGATTCTGCGCGAAGGATTGCCGGATCAGGTTTTGCTGAATATCAATGTGCCGGAGCCGTGGGGCGGTGAAGTGAGGTTTGCGCGGCAATCGCGGAAAATTACGCGGAATCAGTTGAGCGAAGGGCGGGATCCGAAAGGGCGAACGTATTATTGGTTGTTTGAACAGAAAATTGATCAAGATGCGGTTGAGCCGGAGACGGACTATGCGGCGATTTTTTCCGGAGCGGTGGCGGTGACGCCACTGCATCTGGATCCGACGGACACGAAATCGCTCGCGGGGCTGGCGCATTGGGCGGACATTCTGGGCCAAGCGGTGCGGAAGTGAAGGGTCCGCGCCTGGTGCGTTGACATCTGCAAATGAGCGGAAACCATACATACGACGTGGCGGTGGTGGGCGCCGGAGTATTTGGGGCCTGGACGGCGTGGCATCTGGCACGGCGCGGGCAGCGTGTTGTGCTGGTGGATGGTTACGGGGCGGCGCATTCGCGGGCTAGTTCCGGCGGGGAGTCGCGGATTATCCGGATGGGGTACGGGGCAGACGAACTTTATACGCGATGGTCGCTGAACTCGCTCAAGCAGTGGAAGGAATTTTTTGCACGCATTGGGCGCGAATATTTCCGTGAGACCGGAGTGCTGTGGCTGTCCGGCCCAGACGGCTCGCGGCTGGGCGAAACGAAGGCGGTTTTGCAGAAATGCGGCGTTCCGTTTCTGGACATGGAGCGCGCTGAACTCGAGCGGCGCTATCCGCAGATTGCTTTCGCCGACGTGGCCTCGGGAATTCTTGAAACGGAAAGCGGCGTGTTGATGGCCAGAAACGCGGTGCAAGCCCTGGTATCTGATTTTCCCGGGACGGGCGCAACCTACCAGATGGCGAGTGTGGTAACTCCAGCCTCCGCCCGCAACGCGTCCAGCCGACTCGAGTTTCTCACCACGACAGCGGGCGAGAAAATTGCCGCAGAACAATTTGTTTTTGCGTGCGGGGCCTGGCTTGCAAAACTATTTCCGGAGATTCTGGGATCGCGGATTTTCCCAACACGTCAGGAGATTTTCTTTTTCGGCGTTCCCGCGGGCGACACGCGCTTTGCTGCCGGACATCTCCCCACCTGGCTGTTTCAGGAAGACGAGATGTACGGAATGCCAGACCTCGACAACCGTGGCGTCAAGATTGCCTTTGACAGACACGGAGAGAGAACCGACCCGGACACCCAGTCCAGACTGGTTTCCCAGCATATGGCGGAGGCTGCCAAGGCCTATGTGGCGCGAAGATTTCCGGCGCTGCGCGACGCGCCGATTGTCGAAACCCGGGTATGCCAGTACGAAAACACGAGCAATGGAGACTTTTTGGTGGACCGCCACCCGGAAATGCGCAATGTCTGGTTTGTCGGAGGCGGTTCGGGGCACGGATTCAAGCATGGCCCGGCAATGGGCGAGTATGTCGCAGGGCAAATGCTGGATGGGGTTGCCGGGGAGCCGCGGTTTTTACTGGAGACCAAGGCCAGTTCGCAACAGCGGACGGTCTACTGAGATTTCTCGTTCCATCGGAGTTTTCCGGTGAAACTTTTGCTGGCGGCATACGTCTGCCTAGATAGGACCTTTCTGTCTCGCCAGCGAACCAGCCCGTAGTTTTATTCGGAATTGCGGAGTCGATTGGTACGGAGGAAAAATGGATTCGAAGCTTCTGCTTGGCAAACGAGCGAAGATGGCCCGGCGCAGGAGAACTGCGCTAGGCCTTTTGATCGGGACGGCGCTGCTCGGTGCCGGAACCTGCGCCCAGGCGGCACCGGCAGAGTCGTCTGAATTCCGGGTTCCCGTCGAATATTACAAACTGCCCAATGGACTGCGCGTGGTGCTTTCGCCGAACCACACCTCTCCGACGATCTGCGTGGGGGTCTATTACCGGATTGGGTTTCGCGTGGAACCACGGGACCGCACGGGATTCGCGCATTTGTTTGAACACATGATGTTTCAGGGTTCGCACAATCTGGGAAAGATGGAGTTCGTGAAACTCGTGCAGCAGAACGGCGGAACGCTGAATGGCTCCACGCGGTTTGATTTCACCAACTATTTTGAAATCCTTCCGGCGAACAAGCTCGAGACGGCGCTTTGGGCCGAAGCCGACCGCATGGGCGGACTGGCTGTCACTGAGGAAAATCTGAAGAACCAGCAAGGCGTGGTCGGCAATGAAGTGAAGGTAAATGTGCTGAACCGCCCTTACGGCGGATTTCCCTGGCTGGACATGCCGCAATATGCGAACTCCAACTGGTTCAACTCGCATAACTTCTACGGCGATCTGAAAGACATCGACGCCGCGACGCTCACCGATGTGCAGTCGTTCTTCAAGACCTACTATGCGCCAAACAATGCAGCGCTGGCGATTACCGGAGACTTTGAGCCGGCCGAAGCCAAGAAGTTTGTGGAGAAATATTTCGGAACTCTCAAGCCCTCGCAATTGCCGCCCCAGCCGGATCTGACAGAACCGCGGCAAGAAAAAGAAAAGCGGGCGAGCAAACCCGACGCGCTCGCCAAGCGACCGGCCCTGGCTATTGGGTACCACATGCCAGACCGCAACACTCCGGAATACTACGCAATGGGGCTGCTCGAGCAGATTCTGCTAAACGGCGACGATAGCCTCCTGCATCAGGAGCTGGTCGAGCGCCGGGGATACACGGGCGATGTGGGCGGGGGAATCAATCTACTGGGAAACATGTTCAATTACCACGGGCCCATGCTCTTCCTGGCCAATCTGACCTACGATCCGGCAACAAGTTCGGACACGATTCTGAAATCCATCGATGAAGTCATCGAGCCGCTGCGCACGAAACCCATCGATCAAAAGACATTGGATCGCGCAATGGTGAAATTGCGATCGGGACTCTACGACACGGTCGGAGCCCAGGGCGGATTCGGACTCGTCGACCTACTGGCGAGCATGGCGCTGTTTGATGACAATCCGTCGCGCGTCAATAGTCTGGTTTCAGAATTTCAGAAGGTAACTCCGACGCTGCTGCAAAAAACCGCGAGCGAGTACTTGCGCCCGGCGAATCGCACTATTTTGCTGGTGCAGCCGCAAGCGGCTCCCGTCGCGGCGCCCGAGGCGCCAGCGCAGAAACAGTAGAGGAGAGAGGGGCATGATGACACGCACACCAACGAGAAAGTTCTTGCTGAGCGCAGGGGCACTAGCTCTGGCGGCCGCTCCGGCTTTGGCGCAGGCCCAGAAAGAGACACCTCCGGCTGGCGGCCCTGCCAAAGCGTTTACTGTTCCGGCGCACGAAACTTACGCGCTGCCCAACGGTCTGGAGGTTACGCTGGTTCCCTACGGAAATATTCCGAAGGTGTCGGTTGACCTTACGCTGCGGACAGGCGGCGTCAACGAGCCGGCGGGGTTGCGGGGAATTGCCGACTTTACAACCGACCTTCTAAAAGAAGGGACCACGACGCTATCCTCGCAAGCGCTGGCAGAAGCCACCGCGCGCATGGGTAGTTCGCTGGGAGCGGGAGCCGACGACGACGAGACAATCCTCCGGCTGGATGTGCTTTCAGAGAATGGTCCGGACGCTGTGAAACTTCTGGCCGACGTGTTGCAGCATCCCCTGCTGCCGGAATCCGAGCTGGCGCGGCTGAAATCGAACGCCGTGCGGCAGATCACCCTGGCGAAATCGCAACCGGGAACAATTGCCGCCGAGCGCTTCTCGAAGCTGCTGTACGGCGATCATCCCTACGGATCCGTGATACCCACGGAAGAAAACATAAATAAGATTTCAATTGATGACGTACGGAAGTTCTATGCGGCGAACTATGGCGCCGCACGCAGCCATCTCTACATTGCCGGGAAATTCGACAGCGCTGCCGTGAAAAGGGCCATTGCGGAAAGTTTCACAGGATGGGCAAAAGGACCGTCCATTGTAGAAAATGCGCCCATGCCGAAAGCCCAGCGCGTTTTGGACGTTACCGATCGCCCGGGCGCTCCGCAATCGACAATCTATGTGGGGTTGCCGGTCCCCGGCACGACCAGTCCGGACAACATCGCGCTCACGGTAACCAATTCCCTGCTGGGCGGCTCTTTTGCATCGCGCATAACGGCCAACATCCGGGAGCAGAAGGGCTACACCTATTCTCCGCACAGTGTGGTATCCCGCCGCTACCATGACGCGTATTGGGCTGAAGTGGCAGACGTGACCACGGCGGTAACCGGCCCCTCGCTGAAGGAAATCTTCGGAGAAATCGGACGGCTACAGGCCGAAGCTCCCGCTGCAGCGGAACTGCAAGGGATTCAGAGCTACCTTTCCGGAATTTTTGTGGTGCAGAACTCGACCCGACAAGCGCTGATCGGGCAGCTGCAATTTGTCGATTTGCAGGGTCTTGGGGAAGACTACCTGAAAACGTACGTGCAAAAAATAAATGCCGTCACTCCAGCCGACGTGCAGCGGATTGCCAAGCAGTATTTGAAGCCGGACGAAATGGCGATCGTGGTGGTTGGGGATAAGGCAAAAATCACCGAGCAGCTGGCTCCCTTTGCGCCGGCCACACCGGCCAGCAAATAACCCCACGGGACGGCGGACGCTCTGGATTTATCGGGCAGGTCCGGGACGCGGAGTCCTGCGCCGGGCGGCGCCGGCGGCGGCAGCCATTTTCTTGGTGCGTTTGGCTTTCTCCGCATACAGGTGTTCGTCGGCAGCCGAGAGCAGCTTCTCAATACGTTCCCCGTCGCCGCGATAGATGGCAATGCCGATGCTGGCGGACAACTGTGGCTTTTCCGGCTCGATGGTCATCACATCGCGAATCCGTTCGGAGACCAGCTTGGCTTCGTCTTCCTGCGTTTCCGGCAAAACCAAAGCAAACTCGTCGCCGCCATATCGCGCCGCGGTATCAATAGAGCGGCAGTGAATCCGCAAAATATCCGCAAGGCGGCAAATCGCGCGGCTGCCAACCAGGTGACCGAAGGTATCGTTGATTTTCTTCAAGCCGTCGAGATCGAGCAGCAGTACGGCGAAAGGCCGGCCCGTGCGGTTGGTGCGTTCGGTTTCGTTTTCCAGAACATCCAGAAGGCGGCGGTAGTTTGCAAGCCCGGTAAGAGGGTCGCTGACGGCGAGGTGGCGAACCTGTTCAAACAGTCTGGCGTTGTCGAGCAGCGCTCCCCCCAGCGCCACCGTGTAACTGATGACTACAAATCCCTGGGACAAAACGAAGGGGGCGTCCAAAAACTGTTGCGACTGGCTGATGACCAGCTGGGCGGCCAGGTTCAGCCACGTCGCCGCGTAGATGGAACGGTCAAACGCGGAGCTATCAACGGCCAGGCGGCGCCGGTACCACAGCAAGCTGATCAGGAAGATGGCGGCGGGCAGAAGCTGCTGCGGGCTGGGTATCAGCGCGATGGGTCGGCTGGAAACTTCTTGCGGCAGCCGGTGAACGGCGGCGGTAATCAGGTAGGTAAAACCCATGACGGTGAACAGCGCGCCGGCAATTTCTCCGCGCGGGTGGCGCGAGCGAGGAAGAAAATGCTCCACCAGCAGCGCAACGACCAGGAGAAACGCCAAAACCATGCGACCGAGCCAGAGAACCACGGGAGCCGACAGCAGCGGCGGGTGCGTGTCTTGCAGAAATTGGAAAAAGAAGATGCTGGAGGCGATCAGAACAGTTCCCGAGAGGAGAAATCCGGCGCCGAGGATCAGCGAGATGCGATCCTGCGTTCCCTGGAAACGAACCAGGGTGACGGCTCCGAAAACAAAGGCGAGAAGGCCGGTAATGACTTGCAGGTATCCCTGGAGGTCGGGGTCCAGTTGAACCTTGACGAGCCGCAGCCACATGGCGGCAATAAAAATCACGGTGAATGCGACCGCATGCGTCAGAACAATCGTGACGGCACTGCGGTTGTTTACGCGGGTTACTTGGCCCATAGAAGTTCGCTCAGGCGGCGGCTGGCTGCCTACACAATTAGACTATGCAGATGCTTGCAGCGTTGCGCCAAAAGTTACGTGAATTGAACGAAAAGATACCGTTCTGTGGAATTTAACCTGACTGTCCCAAAACTGTACGAAAGGACAGGCGGAAACTTTTCGGAGACAACGCCGGGGCAATCACTGGCAGGCGCGGAAGCTTTTTGTGCCGGCAAGCCAAGGCTGCATTGCCAAGGAATACCTGATTTGAATCGATTTAGCGCAGACCGGCGAAAGCTTTCGCAGGGCCAAAAGGGCGGGGCGAAGACAAAAAGGAATGCCGTCAGCTGAAGGAAATGCTGATAAGATTCAGGCGCTTGTACCGAGTGCCCGAGGAACGGAAACACCATTGATCCCCCGTAAAGCGCAGGGCGGTATGGCGCAAAGGAGAATCGCTTGAGCAACGAAGCGAGCCCCAGTTCGACCAGGCTGAAACGTACACTCACGCTTTGGGACTTAATCTTATATGGCGTAATTGTGATTCAGCCGGTTGCGCCGATGTCGGTGTTCGGGGTCTTGAGCGAGCGTGGCAGGGGCCACGTCGTTACGGCCCTGTTGATTGCCATGGTGGCGATGCTGTTTACCGGCATCAGTTATGGCCGGATGGCACGGGCTTATCCGAGCGCAGGCTCAGCATTCACGTACGTGGCGCAGGAGATTCATCCCAGCGCGGGATTTGTGACGGGGTGGAGCATGGTGATGGACTACATGCTCAACCCGCTGATTTGCACGATTTGGTGCGCGGGGCAAGCGAATGCGTTTGCGCCCGGAGTGCCGATCTGGGCGTGGAAAGTATTTTTCGCAGTGGTTTTTACGATGCTGAATATTCGCGGCGTGAAAACTTCGGCGCGCATCAATACGGCGATGGCGGCATTCATGGGAGCCGTGGTGGTGGTGGTGATTGTGGCTTCGGCACGCTATATATTCGGGCATCCGCACGACGCGCCGGGATTCTTCACGCATCCGTTCTACAATCCATCGCTGTTCAATACCAAAGCGTTGTTCGGGGCGACTTCCATTGCCGTACTGACCTACATAGGGTTCGACGGGATTTCCACGTTGTCTGAAGAAGCGGAGAATCCGCGTCGCAACATCATGTACGCGACGGTCCTGACCTGCGTGGTGATTGGCGTGTTGTCTGCCGTTGAAGTGTATCTGGCGCAGGTGATCTGGCCGGCGACGCAGCCGTTTGCAAATGTGGACACCGCGTATGTGGAGATCATGGGACGCGTGCTGCCGATTCTGGGAGTGGTGGTGGGTGCAACTTTGTTGCTTGCAAATTTTGGATCGGGCATGGGTGCACAACTCGGGGCGGCGCGTTTGCTCTATGGGATGGGACGCAGCAATGCATTGCCGAAGTCCTTTTTCGGCGCGGTCGATCCGAAGCATCATATTCCGCGAAACAATGTGCTTTTCGTGGGCGCGATTGTGCTGACAGGATCGTTTTTGATGTCCTACGGACGTGGGGCGGAACTGCTGAACTTTGGC
Source organism: Saccharimonadales bacterium (SeqCode) (assembly GCA_035317965.1). Taxonomy (GTDB): domain Bacteria; phylum Acidobacteriota; class Terriglobia; order Acidiferrales; family UBA7541; genus Acidiferrum. The sequence goes on from DATHFT010000076.1 coordinate 55,773, forward strand.
GCGCTTATCGCCTTCATGGGCGTAAATGCCGCGGCGTTTCTGCGTTACTTTGTGCGCGCGAAAGAAAAAACCGTGTGGAATCTAATTCCGCCCGTTCTGGGATTTCTGATCTGTTTGGGGCTGTGGCTGAATTTGAGCAAGCCGGCGATCATTGCCGGATCGATCTGGATGACCACGGGAATCTTGTTTGGCATTTGGAAAACGCGCGGATTCCGCGAACCGCTCTCGTTTGAAGTGCCCGCGGAATAGGGGCTTCTGCCAAAACAAGAAAGTTGCATCTCAAGGGAAGGTAGAAGGATGATGGTCTGCCCTGGAGGCGCGCCGGATTGAAGAAAGTTGCCGCCAAAAACCAGATGGTGACGATGCGGGATGTGGCGAAGGCCAGTGGCTTTTCGCCCGCAACCGTTTCGATTGTGTTGAATAACGCGCCGCTGGCGAGATACATCGCCGCAAACACCAAAAAACGCATTGAAGAAGTCGCGAAAAAACTGGGGTACCGGCCCAATGCCATGGCGCGCTTCCTGCGCAGCAAGCGCAGCCACACGGTCGGCGTGATGTTTTTCGATATAACCGACCCATTTTGTACGCCGGTGTTGCGCGGAATTGAAAACGCGCTGTACCAATTTTCCTACGTGCCGATTTTTGCTGATGCCCACAATCAACGGAATCGTTTCGAGCGCTATCTGGAAATGCTGCTGGAGCACCACGTCGAAGCGCTGATTGTTGTAGCAAACTGGCTGTTTGTCGACATTCACGTGCTGGCGGATTTGAGCAAACGCAATATTCCCGCGACCACCATTGGATGGGAACTGCCGGGCGACACGATCAGCTCGGTCATGGTTGATAACGAAGCGGGCGGAAGGCTGGCGATTGAACATTTGTATCAATTGGGGCACAGAAAAATTGCTTTCATCCGCGGGCCCAAGATGCTGATCGACAGCGCGCCGCGTTGGCGTGGAATTCAGAAATTTTGTCATTCAGTCGGGATGGAGATCGAGGCGGCGCTGATTTCGCAGCTGCCTGATTCCTTTGATCCCAATTCGGGGTTTGAGGGCGGTTATCGGATCACGGAAGAACTGCTGCAGAAGAAAAAGAAATTTACGGCGCTGATGGCATTTGACGATTTGACGGCACTGGGCGCGATTCGAGCACTGACGAAGGCAGGCGTGAAGGTGCCGGAACATTGTTCGGTGGCGGGATTTGATGATGTGGCGCTTTCCGCGCTGTCGGCGCCTTCGCTGACCACCGTTCGCCAGCCCCTGGAAGCGATGGGAAGCCTGGCGGTGAATATTGTCATGGAAGGGGTCAACGCAGGATTGGAGAAACGCGACTGGACGATTTCCCATCAGAAGACGAATCCGGAGCTGGTGATTCGCGACTCCACGCGGGTGGCTAAGGTGAGCGGCGAGGACTAAGAGTCGGACGGCGAGCAGAAAGGAACGGAGCCGGATGAACTGGTCGTCCGGCTCCGTTCCTTTTCAGTAATTCATTGAACGGTTGTTGGAGTTACATTGAATCCGTCGACGGCCAGCACTGGGCGCGATTCGCCGAGATCCGCCTGGCGAACGTGAACGGTGATTTCACGTTTTTCGCCGGGGAGAAGTGGGAAATAGTTATCGTCCCAGAAAATAGGAAGAACCTCGGAGTTATCGCTTTTGTGAAGCAAGCGGAGGCGAACGAGAAACGCGAGGCCGCTGCCGGGATTCTGCACGGTGACGTGGGCCACGGCGTCCTTGCCCGCGCTGGAAAGCTTCATGGAAGCTTTGAGAGCGGTTTTGGGAAGATCCGCGAGCGCGGTCATGTCTGCAAATGATGTGAGTGGCGTGTAGAACCAGGTGGTCTTGCTGAAATCGAGGACGTCGGGCTCGGTGGAGAGCCAATAGAAATTGCGGCTGACCAGTTCACCGGAAGACGAAAACAGTCCAAGATTGAGAAAATAGGTTTTGCTGATGTCCCGGGGCTCCGGGATGATGAACGATCTGGCGACGGCATCGGCGCCAACGTTTACTTTTGCTTCCTGGGAAAATCTCTCTTTCATGCTTGTGTCGTAGAGTTTAGCGACCAGCTTCAAATCATTTACAGGTTCCTGTTTGCCGTTGACCACGGCAATGCTGCGGTCGTCATAGGAGAACTGGACGTGTACCGGTTCGAGCGCTTTCTTGGAACCAAAGTATCCTCCGGCGGGACGCAGGTCGTAGTCATAGAGGTGCCAGATAATGCCCGGCCAGGCGTTGTTCAGCATCCACTGAATCACGCCGGTGGAGTTGTATTTGTTGCGGCCATAGGCTTCAAACATGGCGCGTTCGCCGTCATACGCCACGGCCTGCGACTTCCAGGCAAAGTCCGCGGCGTCAGTCGCTTTGCCGTAGTGCTTCTCGAGGGCTTCTGCATATATTTTGATATTGCCGAACTTCCCGCCGCCCGCGTGGTATTCCCAGAATTCATTGATGGGCCAGAGCTTGTCGGGCGGCAGCATGGCCTGGAGGCCTTCGACCGGAGGTATGGCCGCGCCGGGACTTGTTTCCGTATTGAAGGCATACGCGCCGCCTGCTTTTGTGTCCGTTAGCCAATAATTGGGAGAGACGTACTCGTACGGTCCGGACATTTTGACGCCGGTATCGCCGGTTGTCTCGGTTTTCTTCGCGGTAGCGGAAGAAATCAGTGGCTTTGGCCAATTGGTTTCTTTTTCGATTTTCAAATAGGCAAGTTCCCGATCCGGAGGCGGGGGATTATCGCTTCCATTGAGCCAGACGAGCAAACTCGGATGCTGGCGAAGGCGCAACATTTGGTCTCGCAATGAATCGACGGAGACGCGCTTGTTTTCTTCGTTCCACTTACCCCATTGCTCCCACGCGTCGCAGCAACACCATCCGGCCATGACGAGTATCCCGTCGCGGTCCGCGCGATCCAGGAACGCTTCGTCTTCCAATTTTCCTTCGAGGCGGACGGTGTTGAGTCCCATTTCCTTGACGTAGCGAAATTCCGCTTCGCGACGTTTTTCATCAACTCGCAACATCATGTCCGGTGTCCAGCCACCGCCGCGCACAAGAACCGGCTTGCCGTTTACCTTCAGCAGCTTGCCGCCGGTCGGGGTCATCTCCGAATCCATTTGCACCATGCCGAACGAGATATTCTGCACGTCAGAAACAGCCCCCGCATCCGTCACAAAATTCAGCGACAGCCTGTGCAAATACGGCGCGCCCATCTGGTAGGGCCACCACAGCCGAGGGTTTTTCACGTCGAGAACAGCGACTTTTTCCGGGGTGAAGGTCAATTCACTCGTTTGATTGGCTTCGAGTTCGACTGCTTGGGAAAATTCTATCGGCTCCGCCGCCCCAGTTATTTTTCCCTGCAGCGTTCCCCGGACCGGTTTGTCTGTGGTATTTCGAAGCTCCGCGCGAACCGTAAGGCGGGCGGTACCGGCAGCGGGAAGGTCCAGCTTGGTATCCACGAACGAATGTCGGATAGCCACCGGGCCGGTCGCAGAAAGGACCACCTCCTGCCAAAGGCCCATTTCCTTGTCGGGGGCCGTGGGGTTCCAATCGACAAAGGTGATTCCCAATTCGCCCGCGTGGGGCGCAGAGACTTCCACGGCTACGGCATTTTTCTTGCCGGCCTTCACCAAGGAGGTGACGTCAAACTCGTAACGGCGGAATGCGCCAACAACCGTATCGGAACCGGCCAGCTGTTTTCCGTTGATCCAAATATTGGCGCGGTAGTTGATGCCGCGAAAGGCCAGCCAGATGGTCTTCCCCTGGTAGCCCGCGGGGACTTCAAATTCGGAGCGATACCACCAAGGCACGGCGTAGGGGCTGGTTGCCGACATTTCCTCGCGGGCAAAGCCTCCGCCGTGGACTTTGTAGTCCACTCCGGGAAATGTCCGCAGGTTCATGCCGAAAAAAGGATCTTTGTACACACCGTTGTCGACGAGCACGGCAAACACTGTTCTGGGAGCGGTGGCTTTGTACCAGCCCCCGGCTTCGTACCCAACTTGCGAGATTTGCGCGCCGCTTTCCTTGACGTGGGCGGAGGACTGCAGCGCCCACCCATCGTGGAGGGTGATCTCTCCGTCGGCTCGGGCCCTGGGCGACGTGCCGGCCGTCAGCGCCAGGAGCACCGCCCAGAGGAGACGGCCGGTGGCGGAGCGATGCACAAAACGGAAGATTGAGAGATTCACAAAATTCTCCTTCAGTGCAGAATCTGGCAGCGAAGCGCTTCGAGCATTTAAACCGATTCAACTATACGCAAATCCCTGCCGAGACGATGGGAAATGAATGCGCCGTAGTCTAGCGCGGCCGACGCGCGGGACACAAGAGCGGTGGGGAAAAAAAGGGAGCGCCAGCGGGTACAGCCGGCGCTCCGTTTCCTGCAATTTGATCTGGTTCTATTGCGATGGAGGCAAGAACGTATTGGTCGGCGTTAGGAATTCCAAGTTGGGAACCTCGGTCGCTACGCGGACACGCTCGAACTTTCCCTTTTTGCCGCCACCCGTTCCAGAGAATGAAATCAGATACTGGTTGTTCAGATGCTCCGCAATCTCGTCAAAGTACGGTTTGAGCGTGACCGGAGCGGAAGTGCCAAGAAAATAGGATTCGCCGCCAGTTTCTTCCGACAGTTCGCTAAGATTCGATTGCGCATTAAACTGACGAAAGTAGCCAGCACCGAAGTGACCAGCATCCGGAGCATAAACGGTCCAGATATTGATGTTCTGCTTTTGCGCGCGCTCGATTGTGGGGTCCAGATCCGGACTCTTGGGACCGAAGCCGCGCCGGAAATAATCAATACCGGAAGAGATCAGAACAATGGAACGACGGCTGCCCGCCGAAGGCCAACGCTTCATCATGTCTTGTAAAGCAAGATAGGGGCTGGAAAACGCGCCGCGATTGCCGATGGGCAGGCGCAGGGCCTTGGCTGCCAGGGCATGATCTGTCGTAAAGTCCTGGGCCACCCGTACCGAGCCGTTACTTGAATAAAAGACGCCGATCGCGGTCGTGGCCGGCTGCGCTTCAAAAAATGCCTTCAAATCGCTCCACTGGTTGGCGATACTGCTTTCCAGCGAATCGTCAATGACCACCGCCAGAAGCAGATCTTCGCCGCGCCGGAGATCGGCCACTTGCAAGCGCTCCTTGTTTTTGTACGGCTGAACGTCATCCTTTTTAAGCGCTGGCGGAGTCGTACCTTTTTTGCCAACAGCGGTGATGGTCATGGTGACTGTTGATGTACCGGATGCTGCCTGCTTTTGTGCGGCCTGGGCAGAGGTCACAAAGGTAACGCCAGCCAGTAACAGGGCCCCTAGAAGTGGAATCGTCCTTTTCATGGGTTAAAGCTCCTTTTCTCGTATCACTGCTAATTAGATGCACTATTGGCCCAATTTGCATACATCGTACGGGAAGGCGACTTCCCGATTCAGGACTTTCCGAGAACCAGCGTGCAACGATCCAAGCCGGCCTCCACACCTCTCCTCATGAGCGCTCAGTGAATCGCAACCGCAAAGTAACCGATTCACCGCTACATACCTGTGTAAACACTGCAGCGCGGGCAACGTTGCGCTAATCTGCAGAGGAATGCAGCGAGCCCCGTCCAACCCCGCAGTTCCTGACTCTGTTGACAGAACTGTGACAAATCCGCCGCCCAACCCGTGGATTTATCGTCCGTGGGTTGATTTGTTGATCGGGTGCGGAGCCTGGTCTGCTCCGCTGCTTTTGCTGGGATTTTATGCCGCCAGTTCCCATGATCGCGCATGGAGCATGGGCTTCTATTTCTTGGCGCTGCTCTTCAACTATCCGCACTTCATGGCCACTGTCTACCGCGCGTACCACACGGAGACCGAGTTCACGAAGTATCGAATCTTCACCGTGCATGTAGCCCTGCTGCTTGCCGTTGCGGGAGTTTTGGCGCACTTCTGGTATCCACTGCTCCCGTGGATTTTCACCGTGTACATCTGCTGGAGCCCCTGGCACTACACCGGGCAGAATTTTGGCCTGCTGATGATGTTTGCACGGCGCAGCGGACTGCACCCGACGGCGGCGGAAAGACGCGCGATTCACCTCGCGTTTTTAGCTTCCTACGTGATGCTGATGCTGAGTTTCCATACCGGCCCGTCAGGCGACACGATGATCTTGTCGCTAGGCCTTCCTGCAAAATTCACGTTACCTGCGCGAGCAGCGCTTGCCGGATTTTTTATGCTGGCCAGCGGGTGGGCGCTCACCTCGCTTGCGCGCCGCAGCACCGTGCGCACGATCATGGCCCCGCTGACGCTGGCCCTCACGCAATTTTTGTGGTTTCTGCTGCCGGTTTTGATTGAGCTGGGGAGCGGCCGCGAAGTCCCGCAAACACGCTATAGCAGCGGAATTCTGGCGGTTCTGCATTCGGCGCAGTACTTGTGGATTACCAGCTATTTTCAGGAACGCGAGGCTCGCGAATCCGGTAATGTGCGTTGGAAGTCCTGGCGGTACTTCCTGACGCTCGTTGCTGGAGGCATTGCCCTTTTTATTCCGGGACCATGGCTCGTGAGCCGGCTATTCCATGCCGATTTTGCCGCCAGCTTCCTGACATTCACAGCACTCGTGAATATCCACCACTTCATACTGGACGGAGCGCTTTGGAAACTACGCGATTCGCGGATCGCTTCGTTCCTTTTGAATTCGCAAGAACCTGCCCTCGCGAGTGAACCAGGCAAGCGAAACTCGGTTCGTCGAGTAGCGCACTGGATTGCGAGCGGCGCACGCGGGGCGCAGGCCCTGCGCATCGCAACCGTAGCCGTGCTACTAGGCTGGGGGGCCCTGGACCAGTTGCATTTCTACTGGTCCGGCACGAAAAACATTGAGGCCTTGCGGCACGCGGTGCAATTGAATCCGGATGATAGCGTGGCTCAGCTGCGGCTGGCCCGCGCGGAAAAACTCGCCGGTGATGTAGAAAGCTCTCTGGCCTCTTTGCAGCGGGCGGCTGCTTTAAGTAGCGGAAATCTTTCTCTGCAGCAAGCTTATGCGCGCGGACTGATTGAAGCGGGACGCAAGACGGAAGCGTACAACCAGTACCAGACGATTCTTGCGCGCTGGAATCGCGATGCCGATTCTTTGGTCAATTCCGGACTGCTGGCGCAACAGTTTGGCCACGGCGATGAGGCCATCGAGGATTGGCAGCGCGCAGTCGACGTGGCCCCCGCCCAGACCAGCGCTCAGCTGTACCTGGCGCAGGCCCTGGATCATCGCGGAGAAGTGCAAGCGGCTGCCCGGCACTATCGCGCTTACCTGGAAATTGTGAGCACCCATAGCGAAGAGCATCGCAGCGAGGCCACGACAGTGCTAGCGGCGCTACTGAAAGTAGCGGACGCGGATGCGGCAGCGAATCGAATCGATTCAGCTTACCGGGGGTATAAAAGCGCCGCCGGATTTGCGGAAAATTCCGCCGATAAAACCTTGCAGAGCCTGGCGCTGGTGCACCTGGCGGAACTGGAAGAGCGGCGCGGAGAGGCGGCGGAGGCCGCGCTGGATTTTCAGAAAGCGCTTCGCTTGGACGCTTCCCTTTCCGATCCGCGGAGTGCGGCGTCCGATTGGTTTAACTATGGCCAGTTTCTCAGACGACAGCAACAGCCGGAAAAATTGGTTTTCGCGTGCTTCCTGCAGGCGGAAGAGTTGGTGAGCGCGATTCCTGGCGATGAGCTCTCGGCCATCGTGCACGCCCGCATGGAGAGCGAGAAGCTTCTCGCGCGTGAAGCGGCGACCGTGCGGCGGCTGAAACGCGAGATGGCTAACGAAGCGCTTTCCCTGCCGTCATCCAGGTTTTCCCGCGCAAAGTCCTAGCTCGCCGCCGCAGAACAATGTGCAATAGAATGAATGGAAATTGTGCTTGAAAATGATTCCGGTTTGAAGGATGAATATTGCGATGGGTGTTTCGCGTTCCATTTTGCTCGCGGCATCGACGAATAAATGGCTGCGCAATCGCGCGGCAAGCTACGGATTTGTGCGGCGAACCGTGTCCCGTTTCATGCCCGGCGAAGAGTTTGCGGATGCCATGCAGGCGGCCGAAGCTCTGCAAAGCAAAAACATTGGGGCCGTATTCACACATCTTGGCGAAAACGTGAACGACGCGAGTGAAGCGCAGCAGGTCACCGAACAATATCTTCTGGCTCTCGACGAGCTGCAGCAGCGTGGATTGCAGACAGAGATTTCCATAAAACTGACGCAGTTGGGCCTGGATATTTCTCCGGAGCTTTGCTTTGCAAATCTCAAGGCAATTTTGAGCAAAGGCCCGGGGACTTCGACCGTTTGGATCGACATGGAATCCAGCCGGTACGTCGATCCCACTTTGGACATCTATCGGCGGGCTCTACAACAATTTCCTGTGACTGGAATCTGCCTGCAGTCTTATTTATTCAGGAGCAAGGATGACGTGGGGAAACTGCTGCAGCTGCGGCCGTCAATTCGCCTTGTGAAGGGCGCCTACAACGAACCAGCCAGCGCGGCCTTCCCCAAGAAATCAGATGTGGACGAAAACTACTTTGCAATTGCTGCAGAACTGTTGCGCGCAAAGAAGAACAATCAGATGGGGCGCTGCACCTTTGGCACGCATGATCTCGGAATGATCCGGCGCATCACCGGACTCGCCGCTGCAACGGCGATGGCCAAAACGGATGTTGAAGTCCACATGCTGTATGGGATTCAGAGAAAGGAACAGGAACGATTGGCCACCGAGGGCTGGCGCTCAATTGTGCTGATTGCGTATGGGCACTATTGGTATCCTTGGTTCGTGCGAAGACTGGCGGAACGGCCGGCGAACGCCTGGTTTTTGCTGAAAAATCTCGTCTAGATCGGATTGCCGGAAGGCCAGGCCGGGTTCACGCGTCTGCCGCCGCCCGGGCAGCTGTAAATACGGAAAAGCCATATTCCCTGGAGAAACTCATGTTCACTGCTACAGCAGAGCTTATTCTTCCAAGCACCGTTACAGGTTCTTTCCCGCGGCCGCGTTGGTTTGATGTCAGCATGTGGGGCCGCCCGCTCGACACTTGCATGCTCGATATTCGCTTTCGCGAAAAATTTCAGGATGCCCTCGCGGTGGTCATGGCCGATCAGGAACGCGCCGGCCTCGACATCCTGGGGCACGGCGATCTCCACGTGGACGAAGATCTCGCGGGCCGCGCATGGCATCACTATCCTTTGCAACGCTGGGCCGGCTTTGCGGGGGACCATCTACAGCCGGAAGAAACCACGGCCCCGTGGCTGCACTACCCGCCCGGTACGCTCCTTAATGAAATCTACACCGGCTGGCGCTGGCCCCACGTCGTCGACAAAATCGAGCACCGCCCCCTTGACTATCCAAAACTCTGGCGCATGGCGCAGGGAAAAACGCGCAAGCCCGTCAAGTTCGGCACCTGCTGCTCGCAGGTAATGGCCCTGTTTCTCGACATTCATACGCCAAAATACAAGGACAAGCGCCAGGTCATTTGGGATATGGCCGAAGCCATGAACAAGGAACTTCTCGCGCTGCGCGACGCCGGCTGCCGCTGTATCCAGATCGAAGAGCCGACCTTCCATTTCATGGCCAACACCTTTGGCAAGGATCACGACGAAGTGAAATTCATGGTGGACGCTTTCAACCGTGAAGTGCAGGGCCTTGATGATGTGGAACTCTGGATTCACACCTGTTGGGGCAATCCCAACATGCAGCGGGTAATGGAGGAAACCGGTTACGCCAACTCGCTCGAGATCTATCTCGAACGCTGCCGCGGCGATGTCTGGACGCTGGAAATGAAGGACCGCAACCAGAAGGATCTCGAACTGTTCGCGCCGTTCAAGAACGATCTCAAGAAAAAAATCTGCATCGGGGTGGTCAGCCACCGCACTCTGCAGGCGGACCGTCCGGAAGAAGTCGCGGGCGAAATCCGCAAAGCACTGAAATACATCCCCGCCGAAAAACTCATCGTCTCGAACGACTGCGGCTTCGGCCGTCAGGGCTGCAACCGGGAAATCGCCTTCTACAAAACCACTGCCATCGCCCAGGGCAGCAACATCGTCCGCCGCGAGCTCGGCCTTGCTACCACCTACATTCCTGCCGCCGACCCAAAACTGCAAATCGATGTTGTCCCCGGCCGCGACACGTCCCGTTCCACAGGCTCTTAGCGGAAATTGGTTTCTCATATCCCGAGTAACGTTGCTCGCCCGCCGCCCGGTCGCGCTGTCCCACTGACGGGAGCAGTGAGAGGCCCGGCCCCGGCAGCGGGCTATCCCAGGGCGCGACTCTAGAACGACTTGGGGTATTTGGCGATGGTCTCGCGATAGAGCTGGAGAGTGCTCTTGTCTACGACGACCGTGCCAGTATCCACCAGTGTCGGCATCGGAGCTGCATTGTGGTGCAAGTCGTCGAGGAATTTTAGGCCGTAGTAACTCATGACGTAGGGTTTTTGCGTGATGGTAGCGGTAATTGCGCCGCGATCGATCCAATCAAGGGTTTCAGGATCGTCGTCAAATGCCACAATCCGCAGCTTGCCTTCCATGCTCGAGCGGTGCAGCGCTTCGGCGGCGCCAGAACCCCCGGCTGCCTCCAGACAAATAATTCCGTCTACTTTTTCTTTCTTCTGTATCAGCTCGGCAACCTGATCAAAGGCAGTTCGCGCATCGCCTTTGTCGTCAAGTATCTTGATCAGTTGAATGGCGGGAAAATTCTTCAGCGCGTCCGCTACGCCCGCCACCCGGTCATCGAGGTTCCGCTGCCCTGGAATTGTGATGACGACCACGCTCGCATTACCGGGAACGAGCGCGGCCATCCGTCTCAGGCTTTCCCGGCCCGCCTTGAAGTTATCCGTTCCGATGTACAGCACGCGCTTGGAATTCGGTACATCCGCATCCACGCAAATCACCGGTATGCCCTGGGCCACGGCTTTGTCAATTTCGGCCTGGAAAATTTCGGGCCGCGCCGCGGAAAGACAGATTCCGGCGGGGTGTTCGTCAACGATCTGGCGGAATACTCCTAGTTCCGCGTTCGGGGCATAGCCTGTCGGCCCAACGAGTTCGCCTTTCACACCGAGCGCTTTGGCCGCGTCCAAAAACCCCGCCCGCGCCTTCTGCCAGTACGGCAGGTTGATATTGGTGGCCACAAACACGTAGCGTTCGTTTCTCTCGTGGTAGGACTCTGAACACGACGCGATGAGCGCTCCTGTAACGAAAATAAGAAGAGATACCAGTTTTGGCCCGTGCCTGCTCATTGAAATTCTCCTTTCGCACTCGGCGTGGACTGCGGGGACGTTTTGCGCGCGTCCTCGGAAAATTCAGGATCCGGTACATGTCTGGCTGGGGAAATGGGAACGAACGGGGCGGGTCACCTCCACTCCTGCGGTTTGTTGGCTTTCGCTCACCTCTAGTCGAAGCCGCCCGCCTTCGCGGTTCACTGCTACGCGCAACCATAGGCCGGCGCAACTCTCGCGTCAAGCACAGGTCGCCGGGGCTGCAGGGGGAAGCTTCCGGTTGCCGACAATCCGCCGTGAAAGTACCGGCGCAGAAGCGGTTCTCAAGGAATGCAGTTAACAACAGCTTGGCTACCTTAACCAAGGCCAGCTTTAGGGTGCTGGCTATCCATTGCGGCACCCAGATTCCCGGCCTTGACTAACGATGGCGCGTTTCTTAGCATCAGTTATCTTGAAATTACAGAAGTTACGGCGCAATTCTTCCCGTTGAGAATTCGATGAATCCTCGATTCCTTTTGTTGGCATTTTCGCTGCTGCCAATGCCCGCCGCCGAACCCGCTGCGGGCCTGATTACCCTTCTGGAAGGACCTTTGCACGTTATTCGAAATACGGAGCAGCTGGGCGGCGTGGAAGGCATGAGTCTCAGGCCAGGTGACATCCTGGAGACCGGGGACAAGGGCTTTGTGCAAATGGAATTTGCCGACGGAGGAATTGTCGCATTGGGACCTGCGACACGTTTGTATCTGCTGCGGGTTCTGAAAAGTGCCTCCGCAAAAACCACGGCGCCAATGGAACTGGTTCTCCTGCGGGGATGGTTAAAGGGGCAAGCGAACGGCGCCCCATACACCTACGAAAGCCCGGCGATTGCAGCCAGTGCCTCGACCGGCACCGTGATCCTGCACCGCGAGGACCAGGCTTGCGCCGTTTTTGTGGAAGCCGGTGCGGCGACCATCAGCGGAGTAAGTCCGGACGGTGCGCTTCGCCAGGCGCAAGCGGTGAAAGCCGGACAGTTTTATTCCTGCCGAGCCGACAAGAGCTTGAACTCAGCACCTCGTCCGACCGCTGCCTTCGTCGATTCGCTGCCGCCGGCATTTCGCGATACGTTGCCTCCGCGCGCAGCGCATTTCGCGGGAAAGGCAATCGAGCCGAAAGTGGTCCGCGGCACGAGTTACGCAGAGCTCGAGAGTTGGCTTACGATGCCGACGCGGTGGCGCAGAGGGTTCGCCTCGCGCTTTACGCCGAAGTTAAAAGATCCTGAATTTCGAAAAGAGATCGAAGCGCACCTGTCGCAATTTCCGGAGTGGCGCCCGATTCTGTACCCTGAAAAGAATCCACCGGGCAGCTCCAGCACAGCCATTCCCAGTACTGAAACTCCGCAGCCGAGGCCCTGAGCATGAAACTATTGTTGAAATTCAATTTGGTACTTCTTCTGGTCTTTGCCGTCGGCTTGGCGGTGGCCGCAACCGTCTGCAATCGACTGCTGCAGCAAAACGCCAAAGCGGAAATCATGGAGAATGCAAGAATCATGATGGAAGCGGCAATCGCCGTGCGTACCTACACCGCGACACAAATCAAACCGCTCCTAGACACGCAGAATAAATATTCGTTTGTCCCGCAAACGGTTCCCGCGTATTCCGCAAATCAGTACTTCAGCCAGCTGCAGAAAAAATTCCCTGCGTACTCATACAAGGAAGCCACGTTGAATCCTACCAACCCAATCAATCGCGCGACAGACTGGGAAGCCGATCTGATCGGAGAGTTCCGAAAATCGCACGATAAGACGGAAATCGTAGGGGAGCGCGACACGCCCAACGGAGGGTCGCTGTACATGGCGCGGCCGATGATCGTTTCGAGCATGGCCTGTTTGACTTGCCACGATACCGCGGAGAGCGCGCCGCGAACCATGATCGACCGCTATGGAAGCGCGAACGGATTCGGGTGGAAATTGAATGACATCGTTACGGCGCAAATCGTTTCCGTGCCGACGCAACTGGCAGTGCAACGCGCGCACGGGGCGTTTTGGACGTTCATGATATCTCTCGCTGCCGTTTTTCTTGTGTTGATGATCGCCATCAATGCCCTGCTGATTATCCTGATCGTCCGTCCTGTGAATCGGCTGTCGACCGTTGCCACCAGTATGAGCTTAGGAAATTCGGAGATCTCCGAGGTAGCTGTATCGGGCCAAGATGAAATCGCGGAATTGTCGCAATCGTTCAATCGGATGGGGCGGAGCCTGGCAGAGGCGATGAAGCTGCTACGTACCTAAGCCAGGAAATTAGCCCTGCGGGAAACCGGCTTCACGGAGAAACTGGCCGCGCTCGGTTTTGTCCCCAAGGTGTTCAGCAAGAAGAAGGTACAGCGATTGCAGGCTGGGCGCGCGCTTGGCTGCCCGTTCGGTCAAGATGCGGGCCAGAGGGCCCAACCGCCGCGCCAGCAGTTCGGTTGCATGACTTAGCTCGGCGGGGCTGGGTGGCGGGCCAACCGATGGCAAGGGCGTGGAACTTGATTCCGCTGCCTTGGCGCTTTCCGGAGCTCCTTGCGCATCGGAAAATTCCCGGAGCAGTTCATCCTTTCGGGCAAGGAAAGCTTTCCGGTCCTTTTCTGCAGGTATTGTCGAAGCGAGAGAAAAGAGCAAGGCGGCCGGATTCGCACTCGTGGCTGCGGCCCGTTTCACCATGATCGCAGCAATCGGACCCAAGAAAGTCATGAGGTGTCGTTCGACGGCGGCCAGGAACAGGCGCTCGGTATCCGTCCGAGTTGCATGCCCGCCATGGGCTTGCAGCCCGTGCACTAATTCGCCGTCCGATTTGCCCGCCTCGCCGCCCGGAGAAGCTTTTGAGAAATCTTCCTCCTTACCGGCATGGGCATTCCTGGTCGATACCTCTCGCGAATAGACGTAGTCTTTCCCGGCTTCAGTGCCCGGCACGCGGCCAAAGTCGGTTACCGCTGGCTCCGCTACGACCCTCTTCTTAACTTCGATTTCGCCAAGAACTTGCGCGACGCGCGGGTCCACCGGAGAAAAAAGATTGTTTTCAATCGAGTGCGTCATCACCGCATGTGCGTCGTCCAGTTTAGCTTGACCGAGCAAGGTGCGGACCAGTCGGATCGTGTCATCTTGTCTGCGCTTTTTCTGCTCTCGAAATTCGATCTCTTTTTCTGCCTTGTGAAGCGCGTTCGAGAGGCCCGAGTTCGGACCAATCGTAGTGATGCTTTGACGTGCGAGATCAACGGCATCGGTGAGCTGTTGACGGTCGATCATCCTTTCGACTTCCCGTATGCGCTGCTTCAATAGTCTTTGCTTTTCCTTGTCGTCGTTTCGGGTGACTGGGCCATCGAGCAATAGAAGTAGATCGCGCGCGGGCTGACAAGCCGAGTCCAGCTTCAATACTGCTTCAGCTTCCGCTCGCGCCTCCCCCCGGCGGCCTTCGGCGAGAAGTCTTTGCGCTTTTTCAATGCCCGATTTTACTAGCGGCGCATGATTCTGGCGGCGAAGCTCAAGGCTAATTCTGTCGGAAAGAGATCTGGCTTGCGGGTTCGACGGATCCCAGATGAAAATTTGAATGATTTCGGATTGCGCAGCAAGCAGATCGCCATCGCGAAAATATTCCTCACAACTTTCTAGCAGAACGGAAACGTCTTTCTGCAGGAGCCGCCGCCACGCTGGCTCCAGCTCGCTCAAGACCTCGGCCATGCTCTGGTATCGATCGCGAACTTCCTTAGCGAGCATACGCTCCAGAATTGCCCGCACGTCCGCCGGGGTATCAGGAGCAAGTTCAAGAATGGGACGGTAGTTCTCAAGCACGATCTTCGACATCAAAGCAGCCGCGCTGTCGCCGTCAAATGGCCTGGAATAGGCCAGGAGTTCATAGAAGAGCACTCCGGTTGACCAGATGTCCGAGACGGCGTCGGCCGCGTCGCCGCGAAACAGCTGCGGCGACATGTAGCCCAACGTTCCTATCAGGAAACCAGCCGATTGCGAGACGGTACTGTCACCCAAACGCGCAATTCCAAAATCGACAACTACGATGCATCCCTCCGGAGTCACCATAACGTTCCCCGGTTTAATATCGCGATGAATAACGGGGGGAACTTGCTGGTGGGCATGGTCCAGCGCCCGGCAGATTTGAACGATATATCCAAGTTTCTGCGAGAGTGGCAAAATTGGGCGGCGAAGAATTAACTTGTCGAGGCTTTCCCCGTTCAGAAACTGCATGGCAATAAACGGTGTTTCGCCTTCGTGGCCCAGTTCGTAAATGGTGACGATGTTGGGATGACGGAGACTGCCAGCGGAACGGGCTTCTGAATAGAAACGTTTCAGAAGATTCGAATTTTCACCCACTCCTGCGGTTACTGTTTTTACAGCCACAATTCGGTCGATGAAGGGATCGTGGGCCTTATAGACGACGCCCATCGCGCCTTGACCAACTTTGCCGATGATTTCGAATTTTCCGAGTGTTTTCACAGTCCACACAGCAAAACAAGCACAGGCCAAATCGTAAAATACGTGCACGAAAAGGCCACACGGCTCCGAACCAGGTATGTCCGCTTAGCGATATATGGTGACTTGATGCTGGCAAATACGGAGAAGGGTGTCAATAGAATCCAATCGCAAACCATAATTCGCGACAGGCTCGCCCAGGCGAAGGCCTGCGGACGAGCGGATGAGTTCCCGTTCTGCCTCATTGGTCTGCTTCCACCTTCTCCCCAATTTGTGGTAATGCTGTTTCATCGGATTTTACGGCGGAAAAGGGCACGTGCGTGGCTACCATTCAGCAAAACACGTTTCGAGAGTTCAAGGTATACGACAAAACGCGGCAGCCGGCGGAGTGGACCTCCCTCGTGGGCCCCACGCAGTGCGCCGTATTCCTCAAAGACCTGGAGACGGCCAACCCGCTGGCAACCGACGGGAGCGCAATCGGTCACCTAAGCAATTGTCGGTTTCTGCTTTTCGACCATCTGGCGGAGGCCCGTGACTACTGCGAAGCGCAAGTGCAGAGGTATCCTTCCATGTGCTGCGAGATTTTCGATGCGCAAGGGAAGGCTAAGCCTCCCTTGCTGGTCATCATAAATGCCAATGCGGCTCGAAAGGACGAGCTAGGTCCGACCTGGGTGAAGCGCCGCAAGGTCATGGCAATTGCTTCGCTGGTGGCGGCCCTAACGCTGTTCATTGCCGACTGGCGATCCGAATTTGAACTGTTGTGGCCGTCTTTGCTGGCGGTAAACTTGCTTCCGCTCGGGCTGCGGCTTCTCTATTGGAACTCGGCAGGCGCAAAACGCAAGCTGGCGCAAGCGCAGCGACTCGAAGAACATCTGCAACGCGAAAGGGATTCACCTGGAAACGTCCATGAGATGCGCTGAGCATAAGGGCCGCAACCTTCTTCTATGCGCGGAAATCTTTCCAGCGCGGTCCTAATGCGAAAATCGCGCGCCATCCTCTTATATGCGGCCAGTTTGGTTGCCGCGGTCTGCATCTTTTTTTTGATTCAATCTGCCGGAATCAGGCTCGTTGCGCCGCAATCTAGGTCCGGTCCCGGTATGGTTGAGCTGCCATTGCGCGGCGAAACGACCAGCGTTTTCCTGCATGTCCTTTTCGCTTTGGTCGTCATCGTCACCGCCGCCCGCGTCTTAGGCGCGATATTCCGCTTGTTGCATCAGCCGCAAGTGATGGGCGAAGTCATCGCCGGATTGCTGCTTGGGCCTTCTTTCCTCGGCTGGCTGGCGCCGCAGATTTCGTCGCAACTTCTGCCTCAGGCGATAGCGCCGTTCTTGGCCGTCATTGCGCAGATTGGCATCATCCTGTTCATGTTTCTGGTCGGATTGGAACTGGACACGGATTTGTTGCGGCAGCGGACACAGGCCTCCATAGCGATTTCGCACGCCAGCATCTTGGCGCCGTTTCTCCTGGGCACGAGTCTGGCGCTTTGGCTCTACCCGCGATTTGCCGGGGACGGCATTTCCTTTACGGCGTTTGCGCTATTCATCGGCGTGGCCATGTCGGTCACGGCGTTTCCCGTTCTGGCGCGAATCCTTACCGATACCAAAAAACAAAAGAGCCGTATGGGTGTGCTGGCTTTGGCATGCGCCGCCGTTGACGACGTCACAGCATGGTGCCTTCTTGCGCTTGTTGTCGGAGTAGCTCGCGCTCAACCAGGACGCGTGCTGGTAACGGTCGGCGCCGCCATAGCGTTCACTCTCTTGGTACTGGTTATCGCCAGGAGAGGCGCCCTGTGGCTGGTGCGGCGCCAGACCTGCAAAGGCAAAACAACACAGCAGATGTTTGCGATCGTCTGTGTTTGTTTGCTTGTTTCGGCGCTGATTACAGAGCGCATCGGAATTCACGCGCTTTTTGGCGCGTTTCTCCTCGGCGCAATCGTTCCCCATGACTCTCAGCTTGCGCTCGACATTCGAGAAAAGTGTGAAGACCTCGTCGTCGTGCTTTTCTTGCCGGTATTTTTTGCTTTCACGGGCATGCGCACGCAGGTTGGCCTGTTGACGGAACCGGCCGACTGGTTGGTTTGTGTGGTCATCATTTTGATCGCTTCGGTGGGCAAGTTCGGCGGCAGCTTTATCGCGGCGCGTATAACCGGATCGGACAACCGAGAAGCTGCCTCGCTCGGCATTCTGATGAACACCCGCGGCCTGATGGAGCTTGTCGTTCTGAACGTTGGACTCGACCTCGGGGTTCTCTCTCCGACACTTTTTGCAATGTTTGTGATCATGGCCGTCGTCACAACCCTGGCCACCACGCCGGTCCTGAAAGCCCTAGCGGCCGCTCCCGCGTCCGGATTGTCATAGCCAATATCTCGCCACAACGCTCTAGCTAAAAAGTCCGTTCCCACTGAAATCGTTGCATTTGGCAAGCCGCGAAGTTAGCCTTCTTAAACTATGCTGACGTTCCTTCTCTCTCTACCAGATTGTTTCCGAGCCCGTACTGTTCTGCACCGCAACCGATGGGTACCCAAGCGGGCCGTATTGCGAAGTGCTCCGTGTTTTCCAGCAACCGACAGCAACCTTCCCCTGGGAGCAGGCGGGAACGGAGGCCCGACAGCATGAAAAAGGTGGCAATCTTTATTTGCGTCGCCGTCATCATCGGTGCGTTCGCCGGAGCAAAATGGTGGCACGATAATCTGGAAATTCAGCTGCCCACTTATGCCCCGACGGGAACCGTGGTCTGGCTCAATCAGAATTGGACCCCCCAGCAACGCGATTGGTTCTATCATGCCGACCAGGGTACCCAGACTTTCGGCATTCCCTATGAATGGTTCATCGCTCTTGAACAACCGGCCCTGGCCCTCAGGAATCCCGGCCTGCTGAGCGATCCTGCATATCTCGACCGCTACGGCTTTATTTCCACCCCTAATTCCGTCCATACGGAACTGCCCATCGGCTTCGCTCATGGCAGCTTATTGAAAAATCCTGATGGAACTCCCACGCTTAATCTCCAGACCAAGGTTCCTTTGACCTCCCTGGGATTGACCTGCGCCGCTTGCCACACCGGCCGCTTGAGCTACCAAAACACGACGATTCTGATCGATGGCGGCCCGGCGTTAACCAATCTTGCGCTGTTCCAAAAAGGGCTTGCAGAATCCCTGATGTTTACAAAATACCTACCCTTCCGCTTTGCTCGCTTTGCTCGCCGTGTTCTGGGCCCCGGCGCCAGCGAAGATGCAAAAGCGGCTCTGCGGAAACAATTGGAAGCCGTGGTATCCCAGATAGGGACGATCCGGAACGCCGAGAGCAAAAACCAAACTCAAACGGTCAGCGAAGGATATGGCCGTCTCGACGCGCTGAACCGGATCGGCAACATTGTGTTCTCCGTTGATCTTGATGAACCGGCGAACTATGTCGCCTACTCCGCTCCGGTACACTTTCCGCGCATCTGGCAAGCATCTTGGTTCGAATGGGTTCAATACAACGGCTCGATCGAACAACCCATGGTCCGCAACGTTGGCGAAGCTCTTGGCGTGGGTGCCAAGGTAAGCCTTTCCGGCGACGGGAATCAGCTCTTTGACACCAGTGCCCATGTGCAGACGATATTCAAACTTGAGCAAGCGCTCGCCGGCACCTCGCCGCCATCGGCGCTGACTGGTTTCCAAGGCCTCAGTTCTCCAAAATGGCGGGACTCGAGTTTACCGCCCATAAACGAGCGTCTAGCCGCCGAGGGGGCAGTTCTCTACAAAGACCGGTGCGAGAAGTGCCATATGGCTCCGATCTCCGAGGCAGCCTTCTGGACGAATCCCCGATGGTCTCCGCCGAACGCGGCAGGTGAACGGTATTTGAACCTCGCACAAATCCCCGTCCGCTACGTTGGCACGGACCCCGCGCAAGCCGAAGACATGAGCAAACGCCAAGTGAAGCTTCCGGCCAGCCTCGGCATCGCTGCGACCGATTTTGGAACCGCACTCGGAATCGTTGCCGAAAAAACGGTTAATCATTGGTATGACCAACAGCAACCGCCAATTACCGCCGACGCTCGCGAGGAAATGAACGGCCGTCGTCCAAACGGCGTGCGTGCTCCGCTCGAGTATAAAGTTCGCCCGCTTAACGGCATCTGGGCCACTCCACCCTACTTGCACAATGGTTCGGTCCCAAACCTTTATGCCTTGCTCTCGCCGGTCGATGAACGGCCGAAAAAATTCTATCTGGGTAGCCGTGAATACGATCCGGCGAACGTTGGTTATCGCACCGAATCTTTCCCCGGAGGCTTCGAATTCGACACCTCCATTCGTGGCAATCGCAACACCGGCCACGAATTTTCCAATGAAAAGCAAAAGCCTGGGGTCATCGGAGCGGCTTTGAGCCCCGATGAACGGCGTGCGCTGATCGAATATCTCAAGACGCTATAAGATTCGCACCGCAATTGGACTGGCTAGCGCAAACAGTTGCCGGCGATCAGGTTACCCCGCCCAAGGCTCGTTTTTTTTCGTGCAACCTCGACGCATGTGAGACCAAAAGGTCCGATGGTCGACGCGTGCGGTCCCGCTCGTCGACCGCATTCCAAGTTTCTAGCAAAGCAAGGACGAGTCCGCATACTAAGCGTGAAAGCGCATCGAGCGCCTTATTCACTCGGCTGGTATCCAGCCGACTGTGAGCGACTTGATTCCGAAAAATCTTGCCCGCTTTCCTGAACCACCGTACATCGGGAGTAAGGCCCAACAATGCTTCCACCAGATCCTCGACCTGCACCGGCTCGTTGCGGGGCCTGAACCGACCCATCAGTGCCTCCAACAGGCTCAAGAGAATAATCGCCCTGCCCTCGGCGTGCAGAAACTCCCGATCGAAGCTTCTGCGAAAAAGAGAAAGCACATGCTCTACCTCTGTTGACCGCCCGGCAGACTCGTATTGCCAGATTTGCTTCCATATCGCGGCCAGACGCGGCAGCTCAGAAGGGCCGGCCCGCTGCACGGCTTCGTGGCGTACTTCCTCGGATACCGTCTGACGGAGCACAGTTGGTCGTCGCAGGCGTCGTGAACCGGCAAAAACCGCTGAACCGAACAGCTCGGGATCGTGAAACCGGTCGTACCCCGCAAGCCTGAGCGCCACGACGCCGAGGTCGCGCATGCGCTCAAGAAAAGGAGTAAGGACCTCAGGATCCCCACCTCCGCCGTCCTCCGGCACGGTCATTAGGATCGCCATCGGGTGCCCGTGTTGCCGAAACTCAGCCATGAAATCCCGTCGAATGTCGCGCTCTTCCAGATCGAACAGTTCTTCCGGAGTGAGTGGCATCAGAATGGGTGCCGGGGCTTGGCCCAGCAGCATTCCTCCCGTTTTTTCAAGACCTTCAGTCCTGAGTCCAAGAAGTGGTGACCAGCAGCAGACGCGATCCTCCTCGGCCTTCATGCTGGAATTTACGACATAAACGTCGGACGGTTTTCTGCGGGCCAGACGATCCTTGGCTGCTTGACCGATGGGCGCCTTGTCGAACTGAAAGGTAACGGAACTCCGGCCATCTCGAAATCCTTTGTCGAGCTCCCGTCGAGCTGCTTTTATGGTTTGTCCGCCCGACACAAGTTTCCCGATGTTTTGAATCGCCAGGGCAAGCATTTCTTCCGCCGACCCCTCCTGCAACAGATGAGTGCCCGTCAGAACCGCGGCTCCGTGCAGGGTCTCGCTCCTTAGGCTGTATAACTCGCCGGCCCGCAATGCCACTCTGTCAGTATCCTCTCTGCTGTCGGCGAGGAGCGCTGCGGCCCTGCGGGCAAATGTTTCTTGCAGTGCGATCTCCACCTCAGGGAGCAACAGGGACTCTAGCCCGCGCACTGCCAACGTCGCGCGATGAGGCGATGAGAGCAGCGGCGAACCTGTTGCCCGAAGAGTTTGCAGGCCTGCGCGAAGCTCAGGGACAGACTCCCACTCGTGTAATTGTTTGAAAATCAGCGCCGCCCGTGAAATGTCAGCCGCAGGAATTCGTTCACCGGCCGCTTCAGGCAGGAACAGATATTCATGATCAGCTTCGCCTTGAACGCGGGCTGCCCTTCTCACTCCCGCGGCAAGTCGAAGCGCAAAACCCTGGTCGGCAGCCACGAATGTTTGTGACCAAGACGGTGGCACCAGGGCCGATGCTGGCGCGGCGAGAAGCAAAGCAGTCCAGGCTGGTCGCGCAAATTCTGCATGCATCCAATTGACTGGCCCGAGCCCTAGTTCGTCGAGCATCGACCACCGGTTGGTCGGTAGTTTGAGCTCTACGATGCCCCTGCCCTGTTCTTCTGCCGGGCTTAAATTGCCTTCCGGTACGGCGACTGAGAGCGACAGAAACACCGGTTCGGTCGCCTCATAGAGGCTCTTCTGCTCGCTGAATGCGCCTAGCGATATCTCATCGTATTGCTTGAAGGGCATGCGATAGAGCTGGCATGGGCCAAACGGCAATAGCTCTTCTTCGATTCTTAGAAGTGGCAGGTGAACCAGGAAGTCGAGATTGGGCATCACGTCACGTCCAAATGGAAAACGAACTTAGGCGCCCAGCAAGCCCATTCCAAATTGTTTGCGGGTCGCGTTTACCGGGTCCTTGTACATGTTCGCGATCTGTTGGCTGATGCTATGGGACCGGTAGGTGTCGAAAGTCCCGCCGTAGAGGCGACCAAGCGTCCCGGCGGCAAATTGTGCGCAAGCCCGATAGGTTGTTGAGAAATTTGCAAACGGCTGGCTGGCGTCAATCGCATCCGCCGCATCCTTGCAGATCCGGCAGAGACTCTCGACGTGCAGGGCAGCAACACTCAGATTGCGGTGATAGCAAGAGAGCGTGTGCTCGTTTGGGCCGACGCTTTGAAAGCTCCCGGGGAACCACACGACCCTCCCGCGCCGCCCTCCGTAGAGAAGATGGCCAGGTGGAGATTGCCTGATTTCGATGGACGACCCGGAGAGTGGATTGAGCTTGAGCGATTTCCAAAGGGTGTTCCACCCGCACATGGCCTCGAGAGTCCGGTGCAGGTCGCTGCCCTGAACGACTGGCAGCGCAGGATCCGTGCCGTCCGCGTCCAACACCGTAGCAACCGTGAACATTTCCGTTTGCTCGCCCTGCGGATAGTTCGGTCCGTAGGCTTGGCCGCGAACGACACCCAGGCAGAAATCCATTAAGCCCTTCAGTGAAACTTCGTGCTGCGAGCCTTTCGTCGTCAGATCAAATTTTTCTGTGTAGCGAACTGCTTGAGCCAAACTCGCGGCCTCAGCGAGTTCCAGAGGGCCGCCGATTTCCATATCTATGATGGCGCCGATACCCCATGGATACAGGTAGACGCGAAGCTCGGATTCAACGATCGGCTCGTTGCCGGCGACGGCAGAATCCAGCCGCCAGCTGAGAGGGATTAGCGCACGCCACAAATCCTTGGTTGTGGCTGGCCTTTTGGCAAGGTACCTGGTCCAAAACAACTTGCCGTACTTGCCACGCAAGGGCCGGTCGAATGGCCCTTGTCCATTGAGCGCTTCGGCCAGCTTGCCTTCCAGCAGTGGCCCGCTCAGAAGGAAAGAAAATGGAATCGGTGGCGGCTGCAAAGAACGCAGCGGTTGCGTGAAGATTTCCATCGATATGAAACTTAACCGCAAGCCATTGATCTTCATTTCGTTGCTTCCTGACCTAAGTTCGCATATCCTCGAGGAGACTAATCAGCGACCTTACGGGTTGCCGAGCCTGCTCAGTAGAGCAAACTTCCGGGACGGGCCGCAAGGTTCGTCCCGGTTCCCTCTGTCCCGGGTTCCCGCCCTCAAACGCCAAAAACTACGTCAGGCTGACCATAATTCGCAATCATTTCCACCTTTAGGTGAAACGGATTGGGAACCGCTTCCTGCGAAGCCCAACGAACGCTTACGTAGTTCCTCTGCATGGCGTCATCCAGTTGTTTGGCAAGAGACTCCGGCTCGCTCCTGCCATCTATGCCTTTTTGAAACGCTTCCTGGGCCTTAAGAGCCTCCGCAGTGCTGCCCCAGTCGGTGATGATGGAAGGGACAACCCAAACCTTCGTTTGCTCTTCATCGATGCGCTCCACCACATACCCTTTCAGATCGACACCGTTCAGCTTGAATTGCACCTGCGGCCTGAGAATCGTGAGCCGGTTTTTTGACAGCTTTTTCAGAATTGTTGTGGGGGTGTCGTCAGCGGTCGGAATGTAGTCACGCCTATGCCTTGCTGTCGAACCAGCGAGCAGCAAATAAAAGGCAATCCCGAAAGCGATGCTCACCAGCCAAACGTTCCGGACATCCTCCGGGCCATAGCGGAGTATGTAGTTGTGGTGTGTCACCCACGTATAGCCGATGGCGAACAGACCGGAGAACGAGATTGCCACGATCCAGAATCCAGGCGATGAAATGGTCAGTTCGGGAAGCTTGGAATCATTCTTCAAGCCCCAAATGCCCAAAGTTAATAGCAGTTGCATCGTGAAGATTACCAGGCACCCCGGCAATACGAGCAGCGAGGGTACGCCGAGGGCCTTGAGTACTTCCGATTCGAAGAACACACCCGCCGTAGCTTGCTTGCTCACAACCAATCGGCGCTTCTCTACAGCTGCGCCCAGATTCCACTGCGCTTCAAGTTCAAACACCACGTAATACGTGCCCGGAGTAACCTGCTTCTCGGCATTTAGTTTGATTTCCTTTGCCGTAACAGAGCGAGGCGCTACCTCGAACGACTCTACGTCCGGAGCGACAAAGGTATTCTCTGGAGAGTGCGCATGAACCGAAATCTGGACGGGAACACTGAGATTATTCGTGACGAGGAGCGAGCCCGTGCCCGGCCGCTGTTGAGACACTGCGTCGAAATTCCCTTCAATCGATGCTTCAACCGGTTTGGTAGTCCCGTCCGGTTCTGCCGTTATCGCGACCGTGGCGAAAGCATGTTGCGTGCCGCCGGTAGCCGCACGGTACTCAGCGTCAAGCAGAATCGTTCCAGGAATGCGCGCACGATTGAGATTCTTGATCTTTATCGGCCATACCACTGATTGGCCCGCGCCCAGGCTCTTGGCCGACTGAGTTCCGATTTGGATCTCAAAGCCATCGTTGGTCATCGCCGAAAGCAACAGCCCCGTGATCGCCGACGAAGTTGGATTCTTCAGGATGACTCGGGCCTGCACCTCAGAGTAGGAAACCGCCGCCGGGATTGCACTTGGCTGGACCTCAACCGCCACGGCCTGCGCGCATACGCTGGAGGCGAGCGCCATCCAGAGGAAAAGGCCCGGCAGCAGCCGATGCCAATCGATCCGTATAGGCTCACAACCACTCAGTTTTTTCATTGCCCTACTCGATGTTCATCGTTGGAAACAGCGGCACGGAATCGAACCGTTCATGCCGGCACCCAGACACCGGGATAACGTATCAGATATTACCTCTTCCCGGCGAAAGAATGATTTCGTTCTGCGGTTTCCGGGAGCGTTTCTGGGCTTAGCATCCAGGACTGACCACCGATACCCGTCACCTGTGGCTGCGCGATGTGAACACAAACGGAGAAACGTCCATGGATACTCGATTCGAAATGCCAAGATCGGCCGCAGTCAGGAGCAGGTAAC
>DATHFT010000077.1:0-70297 GCA_035317965.1 Saccharimonadales bacterium (SeqCode)
TAGAATGAGCGCCTCAACCTTAACTCTGATTGCGGAACGGGCTATTTATTTGAGTTCTGTGCAGGACACGGAAGATCGCCAAGCTGTCGCTCGCGGGTTGCGGGAACGCGATCCGGAGTTGCTGGATTTTTTGATTGAGACGTACAAATTTCGCTTGTTCCGCTATTTGGTTTATATCACCGCAAACAAGGAACGGGCGGAGGATTTTTTTCAGGAAACTTGGATCCGCGTCCTCGAGCGCGGCCACCAGTACGACGGCAAATCCAAATTTGAAGGATGGCTGTTTGCGATTGCTCGGCACCTGGTGATCGACTGGCAGCGGCAGAAGAAGATGCAGAGTCTGGACTCGCTCATGGATCCGGAACAAGGAGCGCCGCTCGAACTAGTGAATGAATCGGAGCCTTCTCCGTTGAGCCAGGTTTTGTCGCTGGAGCAGGAAGCGACCATGCAGAATTCGCTGGGACAAATTGCGGCGATTTATCGCGAGGTACTGGTTTTGCGTTTTCAGGAAGAGATGCAGATCGAGGAAATTGCCGCAGTCATGAGCACCCCGATGTCTACGGTGAAGTCGCGTTTGTACCGCGGGCTTGCAGCCCTGCGAATGACGTTGCCGGAAGGAATTGCATGAGCGAAGAACTCCACCGGCGGGCGCGGCGGTTGCTTGAGCAAGAGCGTGTGGAAGGAATTTCTGCGGCGGAACACGACTGGGCCGCGAGCCACCTGCGCGAATGCTCGGAGTGCGCGACATTTGCGAGGAAGACGGAAGCCGCCGTGCGCGGTTTGCGCGGAATGGCGATTCCTTTCCCGAAGGATCTGGCGAGCCGGACACAGTTTCGTGTACGACTGCGCGCACAGGAATTGCGTGAGCGCGAACCCGGACGACGCTGGATGTGGGCAGCGTGCGGCATGTCCTGGGCTCTCGGCGTTGCCAGTGCGCCGTATGTTTGGCAGGCGTTGCAATGGATCGGCGCTCACACCGGCGCGCCTAAAATTGTTTTGCAATTGAGTTTTGGATTGTGGTGGGCAATACCGGCGTTGATAGCCGCCGGAGTGGCGGTGTTGGAAAATGCGCGGCAATCCGCAGAACCCGAATATTCAACAGAAAATCAGTAGGAACTTTGCATCGAGTGGAACTTAGACAAGGACTGAAGATGACGGACTATCCACAACGCGTAAGCAATTCCTGGAACGAGCGCATGCGCCTGATCCGCTTGCGGCGCAAAAAGGAACATCTGCATTTCTGGGCAGAGTTCGGAATTATTCCTGGATGGCTGAGGGGGTTGGTCGCTTTTCTGTACGTAGCCGCGCTGGTCATTGCCATCAGCGTGAATTTGCATGCGGGGCGCAATCCGAATGGCAATGAAATGCAGCCTCAGGAACTCCGCGATAATCCGCTGCTGGCTTCGCTCGCCATGGCTGGGATTGTAACGGGTATAACGTTGGTGGTGTCGTTGATGATTTTTTTTGTAGCCTACGTGAACCGCGACGCTTCCCGCCGCGGAATGAGCGCAGCGCTGTGGACGATCCTGGTCCTCATTCTTTTGCCGGCCTGGTGCTTCGTAGGATTTGTGATTTATTTTTTGATGCGCGAACCCTTGCCGTATCCTTGCCCGCAATGCGGAAACAGCGTGGGTGCCAGGTTCAATTTTTGCCCCACTTGTAAGTGCAACCTGCATCCGTCCTGTCCGCAGTGTAAGCGGGAAGTGGCCGAGACCGATAAGTTTTGTCCCTATTGCGCCTACGAACTGAACGAGAAGTCTTCGGCCGAATCGCAACCTGTGACTGGCTAGAACAAATCGTGGAATGGAAATCACCGCTCCGGGTGTGGGTGCCGTCGTTTATCCTTCGGTCGTGGGACGGCAGTAGCTGAACTGAACAAGGTTCATATGCGCGGCGTGGAATCGGTGATTTCGCGCAAGATTTCCAGCGCCAGCGGCTCATCAGGCGGCATTACGAACAGACTGAACATTCCGGATTGTTTCTGCGATTCCACCCGCCGCACGCCAATCTGATTTTCGGCCAGGCAGGCTTCCAGGTAGTCCGCACGCGCGATTTCCGACCCTTTCCAGAGTTCGATCGTGGCTTCTGCAGGATTCCAAGGCGTGGGCGTGGAAATCGGCAAAGACGGGGCAGCCGGCCCAAAGCCGTCCGCCGTATCATCGTCCTGGAAGCCAAAGGGTGAAATTTCGTGAATGTCCGCCAGAAACTCCTTGGCACGGGGCATGTCGGACGAGAAAACGCGCACCACAAACTTAGGCCTGGGGATGCCAATTTCAAACACCATGTGATCATTGCTGGGCTGAACGTGGTGGCGGATACCTTCCTGCCGGAGGATGGCGATCACCGCGCTGACTGCCGTCGGATCCCCGCTCCGCCAGAGAATTTCCACGCGCTCGTTCCGGTCACTCTCATGTAGCGGCGCCAAGCGTTCTTGGGAAGAAACCAGATCGACGCCGCATTCTGGGCAATGCGCCGCTCCATCCGCGTACTCGGAATCGCAAATCGGGCAATATCTCATTGGTTTTCTCTAGAAGCGTTCCACGGCCAGGGCCACGGCGTTGCCACCGCCCAGGCACAGAGCGGCGATCCCGCGCTGCAATTTACGTCGCTCGAGTTCATACAACAGCGTGACCAGGATGCGCGCCCCGCTGGCACCGATAGGATGCCCCAAAGCCACTGCTCCGCCATTTACGTTCACTTTGGCAGGGTCCAGTTTGAGCTGACGCGTGACGGCGATGGCCGCTACGGCAAACGCTTCATTGAGCTCGACAAGGTCGACGTCTTTGTTGCGGTCCCAGCCGGTTTTGGCGAGGAGTTTTTCGACGGCCTCGACCGGAGCCATCATGACCCACTTCGGTTCTACGCCGCTGACTGCTTGCGCGACAATGCGCGCGATGGGCTGCTTGCCAAGGGTGTTGGCGTTGCGTTCACTGGTGACGATCAGGGCCGCGGCCCCATCATTGGTTCCGGGCGCGTTTCCAGCGGTCACCGTGCCATCTTTCTTGAAGGCCGGTTTCAGTCTGGCGAGCACTTCTAGCGACGTGTCTTCGCGCGGCGATTCGTCATTTTTAAAAATGATAGGGTCGCCTTTTTTCTGGGGAACTTCAATGGGAAGAATCTGCGAATCAAGATAACCGGATTTGCGCGCAGCGACGGCCTTCTGGTGGCTCTCGAAGGCGAATTTATCCTGCTCTTCACGGGAGATCGAATATTTCTCGGCGACCAGTTCCCCGGTGATGCCCATGTGAAAATTCTCGTATGCGTCCCAGAGTCCGTCATGAATCATGGAGTCGACAACTTTTCCGTCACCAAGACGGTAGCCGGTGCGGGCTTGCGGAAGCAGATACGGACAATTGGACATGGACTCCATGCCGCCGGCCACCTCGATTTCCGATTCTCCAAGTTGGATGGCCTGCGCGGCCAGTGCCACAGCTTTCAGTCCGGAGCCGCAAACCTTGTTGATCGTGAGCGCGGCGACGCGGGGGTCACAGCCACCTTTGAGGGCCGCCTGGCGGGCGGGATTTTGTCCGAGGCCGGCCTGCACAACGTTGCCGAGAATGGCTTCGTCGATTTGTTTGGAGGCAATTCCTGCGCGCCGCGCGGCTTCCGCAATGACTTTGCCGCCCAGCTCGGGCGCGCTGAAACTGGACAACCCACCCTGGAATTTGCCAACGGCGGTACGAACCGCGGAAAGAATAACGGGAGTTTCGATTGCCAAGGGTGCCTCCGGGAACTGACACCCCTATTGTAACGCCACGGGCAAAAACGCGCTTTGGCCGGGGCGCCCCTCAGACGGAGACAAATTGGCGTTCCGCTGGGGGCGTGCCGCTCGCCGGGATGCGCGGGGTCTCAGCCTGGTTGCGACCTAGAACTGTTCGTCAGCGCTCGGGCCATAAATGGCCGGAACCGCTACATCGAGCAACCGCAAATACACCGTAAGCTGCGCGCGGTGATGAACAGAGTGGTTGAAGCACATCACGCGCAGCACGTGATAGCGAGGCATGGAAAATATCTCCTTGCCCTCCCAAGTCAGAGTCCAAGTTTCGTTCAACCGGTCGTCTTTCAGAGTGGTGAGCGCCTGACGGGCGTCTTCCCTGCTCTTGGCAAATGCCTGCAGCAATTCGGAAGGATGATTTACTTTCGGTGAAGGATAGCCGCTAATATCCATTTTTGATTCTGCAACCACCGGCACCACAAATCGCGGCAGGGTTGCCACGTGACCCGCCAGCCATCCAAGGTTTCCCGATTTGTCATGCGGCTTCCAATCCCACTTGTCGGCGGGAACGCGCTCCAGCGTTTTTTGCGTATTTTGCATTTCCTGATCAAATTCGGTTAGCAACAAGGGAATGAGGCTCATGTCTTTCGTCTCCATCTAACGGTTTTCAGCATGGAAGTCAGCGCGGAAATAGTAGGCGAAGAAAAGGCGAATTGTCAACAGCCATTTTGCCTGCCGCCGCCTTTCCCCCTCTCGCTGCCGGTCGCCCCGAATTTCGCTATGATGGCTCTCAGCACTTGCGGAGAAACGGCGACATGGCCCACGAACTTACGACTGCGTACCTGAAAGATTCGATCAGTTTGTTCCGTTACTACAAAAACCTGGCGGAAAGAGCCATGGGGCAGTGCCCGGATGAAGGATTATTTACAGTACTGGATGCGGAATCCAATTCTATTGCCATCATTGTTAAACATCTATCCGGCAACATGCGGTCGCGGTGGACTGATTTCCTGACCACCGACGGAGAAAAAGAAAACAGGAATCGGGACGGTGAATTTGAAAGGCCCTGCCGGACGCGCGCCGAGCTGTATGACTTGTGGGACTCGGGATGGAACTGTCTGTTCGCGGCGCTTGACCCTCTCGAGGAAGCCGATTTGGCAAAGACGGTGACGATTCGCGGGGAGCCCCATTCTGTGATGCAGGCCGTCAACCGGCAGACAGCGCATTATCCCTATCACGTGGGGCAGATCGTCTATTTGGCAAGACACTACACCGGGGCCACCTGGAAATCTTTGACGGTGGCGAAGAAACAATCCGCGCAATTCAATGCCGATATTGCTGCCGGCGAAAAATCGCAGCGCTGACGCTAGCGCTCGCCGCCAGCAATTTAACAGGAGCAGTTGGAGTGACAACTGCACGCTGGTTTCCTCTTGGCCGCAAAATTCGATAGGCTCTAGTCTTATGGCTACTTTGTTTGAGATGGAACCGCTGCCGGACAGCGGACTGCTGTTGAACGATGCGCAGCGGCGAGCCATTACCCACGGCGCCGGGCCCCTTCTGGTGATTGCCGGTGCCGGAACGGGGAAAACGCGCGTCATTACCGAACGCATCCGGCATTTGCTGCTGTCGGACGCGACGCTTGCCGGCGAAAATATCCTGGCGCTGACGTTTACCAACAAAGCGACGGGAGAAATGAAGGCCCGCGTGGTTAAGGCCGCCGGAGATCGCGGCAAAGCAGTGCTGGTTTCCACGTTTCATGCCTTTTGCGAAGGTCTTCTGACGGAAGCGGTGCCCGACCGGCTGATTCTGGACAAGGTCGATCACTGGATTCTGCTGCGGCGCAATCTGGAGCGGCTAAAGCTCGACAAGTACCGGCGACTGGCGGAGCCCGGTCAATTTTTGAACGACTTTGTGGATTTTTTCTCGCGCTGCCAGGATGAACTTGTAACCAGTGGCGACTATCAGGACTACGCGGATTCTTTGGCGAGGAAACTGCAGGATGAGCGCACTGTGCTTGACGAGGACACCTACCAGGAGCGCGAAGAGGAAGTTGCCTTGCACATGGAAGTGGCGCGGGCGTACCGCGCCAGCGAGGATCTGCTGGCGGAGAAAAAACGCGTCTCCTTCGGCTCTTCCATTACCGGAGCCGTCGATCTGCTCGAACGCAACCACGAACTGCGCGAAACGCTGCGTGCCAGGTTTCGCTACATACTCGTTGATGAATTTCAGGATACCAACATTGCGCAATTGCGCTTGCTGGAGCTTTTGACGGGTGCCAGCAAAAACATTGTGGCCGTGGGCGACAATGACCAGGCCATTTATCGCTTTCGCGGCGCGTCGTTTGGAAGTTTTAAGCTTTTTCTGGAGCGCTTTGCGGGATGGCGCGAAGGCCAGGACTCCACTCCGTTCCGCGTTTCCCTGACCGACAATTACCGTTCTTCCCCGAATATTCTGCGGGTGGCGACACAGGTGATTGGGCAAAACGCGGTCAGCGCGGATTTCCCGAAGAAAGTTTTGAACGCCAATAGGCCGGAAGGCGAAAAAATCCGTGTGGTCGAACTGGAAACAGAAAAAGACGAAGCCATCTGGGTGGCGAGCGAACTTGAGCGCATTCACAGTGCCGGGCGCCGGTGGAAGGACTTTGCAATTCTGTATCGCGGGCACGCCCACCGCGACGGCTTGGTTGAACAACTTTCGCTGAGAAGAATTCCGTTCGTCATCAGCAAGCTGTCCATTCTCGATCATCCGCTCGTTAAGGATGTAATCGCCTATTTGCGGCTCATCGCCAAACCTGTTGACGACATCGCGTGCGCGCGGGTGCTTTCCGCTCCGGCCTGGCACTTGCAGCCGGAAGATCTATTGCGATTGACAGAACGTGCTGCCAAAAAACGCGGCACGGCGCTGTACGACGTGCTGCAAGCGCCGCAATCGGAATTGCCGTTTGACGGATCGCAAACAGCGCTGCCGGAACTCCTGGAATTCTTGTCAGCGCAGCGCAAAACGTTGAAGCGCCAGACGGCGCGGGAAATTGTTTCGAATCTGATTGAGTGGCTGGAAATTCCTCAGCGCGCTTCCGAGCAGGACCAGAAGTATGTCTGGCGGCTGGTCGAATTCGCCAAAGAATGGGAGCCCAAGAGCGATACGCGCGGACTGGCGGAATTTGTCGAGTATCTCGGGTATTACGGGCAGGCGGGCGGCACCATCAGTCTCGATGACGATGCGCCACGCGACGCCGTGCAATTGATGACGGTGCATGGAGCCAAAGGCTTGGAGTTTTCGCAGGTCTTTGTGCTGCGGGTGAACAACAAGAAGTTTCCGGCAATGGAGCGCTCGCGGGTATTTGAATTCCCCGCCGCGCTCATGAAAGAGGGAGAACCGGCCGAGCAATTTCATATTCAGGAAGAACGGCGGTTGTTTTACGTAGCGCTTACGCGAGCCGAGCACCGGCTCACCCTAACGACGGTCACGGAGAAAAAAGGAAAAGTGCCGGTGTTCCTTGAAGACATTTTGATGGACCCCGCCGTCAAGCGCATGGATATTTTGCAAACCGCTCCCAAAGTGCCGCCCCTGCCGGAACCCGCTGCCGGAGCCTTGCAAGCCGCTGCCGCAAGCGCATTGCTCTTCCCCGTGAGCCAGGGCCAGCCCAGAATTTTCAGCCGCATTGCGAGTTGGGCTGAGACCTTTCATCCGGCCAGTCCCGAACCGCTGCAACTGAGTCCTTCGGCGGTGGACAACTATCGAAAATGCCCTCAACAATTTTTGTTCGGGCGGTTATGGTCCCTGCGGGAAGGGCCGAAGGCGGTATTGAGCTTTGGCAGCATTATGCACGGGACGATTCGCAGATTTCTCGGCGAACTACGCAAGGGGAACAAGCTGGCGTTTGATGAAGTTCAGAGAATTTTTGAAGCGGAGTGGCGCTCCGTGGGTTTCGAAGACGACTACCAAGAAGGCGAATATAGAAAGGACGGCATCGAGCAGCTGCGGACATTCCATGCGGCGCTGCTGGAAGCGCCGCCGCAAGTGCTGGAGCAGGAGAAGGCCTTCGAACTACCGCTTGAAAATAACGTGGTAATCACCGGGCGTATGGACCAGGTGAATTCGCTGGGCGGAAACGACGTTGAGATTGTGGATTTTAAAACAGGAAAACCCAAAAAAGACCTGGATGCGAAGAGAGACCTGCAACTAAGCATCTATGCCCTGGCAGCCAAAGAAATTTTTGAATGGAATCCCGTCCGGCTGGTTTTTCACTATTTGCAGAACAATCAGATTCAAGCGACTACGCGCGACGCCAAGCAATTGGATGAAGCGCAAAAAATAGTTCAAGAAGCGGCGGCGGATATCCGCGCGGGAGAATTTCCTGCAAAAGAGGGTTTCGCCTGCAAGACTTGCGCGTATAAGCCGATCTGCCCGGCATTTGAAGAAGCCCTTTGCCACTAGGAATTTTCGCCAGCGGCGATTTTGCCGTAAAAAAAAAGAGCGCCGGATATTGCGCAGCGCTCTTTTTAGACAATATTTGAGGAAAGACTACTTTCCCTTTTTTGCGCCTTTTTTTGGCGCTTTCTTTGCTGCCTTCTTCGCGGATTTCTTGGCCATCGTAAAACCTCCTTTTTCACTTTAGCGGGGAGCGGGCGTCACCGCCCGCTCCCGCATCATGTTACGTGTAGGAGTATGCCACGTAAGTGGAGGAAAAAATGCACAAGAAAATATTTTTCCTGGATTATCTCTGAACCGCGTCGGTGAAGTAGCCTTCGCGCGTGAGAATGTTCAATCCTTCACGCTTCACGCGCACTTCAATCGAGTGATAAGGGGCTTTGCGATCCGTGCCGCGCGGAATGTAGCTCAGCAAATATTGATGGCGGGCTTCCTCGGTGATGCGCGAGTAGAGTTCTTCCATGGTGCTCTGCTTGGCCGCGAAATAGACATCGCCACCGCTGCGTTTTGAATACGCCACCAGGCGGTTGAATTTTCTTTCGAAATAGGCGCTGCTCACTGCCAGGCTGTAAACCGCAACTTCGTTGCGGATGAGTTCCTTGACGGTCACGTCGAAATTATTCTTGTTGAATTTCGGGCCGTTTTGCCCGTCAGAGACCAGCAAAATCAGTTTGCGCCGGTTCTTCCCGCGCTCCCTTAACAAATCCGCTGCGGCAAACACGGCATCGTCCAGCGCCTTGTTGCTCTGGCCTTTGATCACCATGGTGGTCGCCACATTGGATGGAGCATCGCCGATTGCCGAGTGTCCATTGATGGTGGGTCCGTTATTGATGGCCCCCGACGGGGGAGCCGCATCCTGCCTCATGGTCGGGTCCGCCTCCGTTCGTTTCAGCTCAGTTAGCAGTTGGTCTTGGTCCGCAGTCCAACCTTTCCCCGGATGGAAGAATTGATCGAATCGGCAGACAAACGCTTCGTCGTTCGCGCTGAGTCCGGCAATCGCCGCCCGGATGCTTTCCTGTACCTGCTGTGCGTCTTTCGCCTTCAAGTCGTTATCGATGAGCAGGACCAGGGACAGCGGATAGGCATCGGAGGTAAAGGTATCGATGCTCTGTTCGACGTCGTCTTCAAAAATGCGGAATTCGTCTTTGTGGAGATCGGGAACCAGGTTTCCGCTACCGTCTTTGACGGTGACGGAAAGATTGACAAGGTTGACATTGGCGATAATCGCCGGACCCTGCGTCTTTTGATCCTGCGGAGCGGCCGGTGCCTGAGCAGGCGGCCGGGGGTTATTGTTGCCGCTCTGTTGGGGCCGCGCGCGCGCGATCAGGCAAAACGCACCGGCACCAAGCACTGTGGCCGTTGCCAGCAAAACTGTTTTTCGTAGACTTTTCATGGTCCTCGGGCCAAACTTTCTGGCGTAAAGTTTGATTGCGCCTTCCCAGCCGCGCATCCATAGCACGTATTCGATGCATCAGAGCAAGCACTGGCTTTTGAGTAGCCAATGGTTAGATGCCGGGCGAACGTGCAAGGTTCTTGCAGGCAGTTTCCGGCTTGGCCCCATGCGATTGACCAGCGGACTCTCTGCAGTATGTGCTGTTTAAAAGGAAATCATACATGCCTTCGATGATGCAAATTGTAAAGCTGAGCGTTGCCTGCGCCTTGCTGAGCGGCATAGCCAGTCCTGGCATTGCGCAGGAACCGGGACAGGAACCGGTCATCAAGCAGCAAGTGACTTTGATCAACCTGTTCGTGACGGTACGCGACAAAAGCAAGCACATCATGACGGAGATGAAGCAGGAAGATTTTCAGATCAATGAGGATGGGCAGCCCCAGAAAGTTGCTTTTTTCTCAAAGGAAGTGACCCTGCCGATCACCTTGGGGCTGCTGATCGATACCAGCGGCAGCGAACAGAACCGCCTCGGTGCCGAGCAGGAAGCGGCGTCCCGATTCGTCACCCGCGTTTTGCGAAAGGGCGACGAAGCGATGGTAATTTCATTCGATACCGACGTCGACCTGCTGTCAGATTTTACAGACAGCCAGGCACAGCTGGACCGGGCGATTCGTAAGGCCCGGGTCAATGTGGGATTCAGCGGCGGACCCATATCCAATTCAGGACGGGGGACGGCGTTCTACGACGGGATTTATGTGGCGTGCAGCGAAAAGCTCTCGAGCGAAGCAGGGCGGAAGGCCCTGGTGATCATCACGGACGCCAATGATGAAGGCAGCAAGGTGCGGCTGGAGGAAGCCATTGAAGCTGCCCAGCGCACCGACACCGTGATTCACATCCTGCTGGTACATGATCCACAATTCGGCGCCCGTGGAGACATTGCCCGAAAGCTGGCGGAGGAAACCGGCGGGCGGGTCATTGATGTTTCTTCGGAAAAAAGATTGCAGGAAGCGTTCGACCAGATATCGGAAGAACTGCGCAGCCAGTACACTCTCGGCTACTATCCGACAAATGGCTCGCACGATGGAAAATTCCGGAAGATTAAGGTCGATACGACAAACAAAGACTTGAAGGTGCTGGCGAGAAAAGGCTACTACGCGCCAAAAGAATAGACGGGCCCTCCCCTTCCGCCGTTGGGCCTCGGCCGGCGTTCGATTGACCGAACGGGACTGAGCGACTAACATTCCCCCGCGCCTAGCCGTCATGGAAAACCAAAATATCCTGCACTACCGAATCGTCCGCAAGCTTGGCGGGGGCGGCATGGGTGTTGTGTATGAAGCGGAAGATTCCAAACTGGGCCGTCGCGTTGCGCTGAAATTCCTGCCCCCGGAGACCAACCGCGATCCCCAGACTTTGGAACGATTCCTGCGCGAAGCGCGATCCGCTTCGGCGCTGAATCATCCCGGAATTTGCACGATCTATGCGGTAGAGGAGAACAGCGGCCAGACATTTATTGCCATGGAATTGCTCGAGGGGCTACCGCTCGA
This sequence comes from Saccharimonadales bacterium (SeqCode), assembly GCA_035317965.1. Classification (GTDB taxonomy): domain Bacteria; phylum Acidobacteriota; class Terriglobia; order Acidiferrales; family UBA7541; genus Acidiferrum. Next base: position 11,081 of record DATHFT010000077.1, read on the forward strand.
CAAGCTGCTGGTGTCCGGACCGATTGCGCTTTCCCGCACGCTGGAAATTGCGATCCAACTTGCCGATGCGCTGGATGCCGCGCAGAAAAAGGGCATCCTGCATCGCGACATCAAACCAGCCAATATATTTTTGGTGGACCGCGGCCCCGCCAAGATTCTGGATTTTGGACTGGCAAAGTTGCTGCCGGAGCACGATATGTACGGGCCAGGCGTTACCACGGCCGACCCCGGTCTGATCCATCTGACGAGCCCCGGTGTGGCGGTCGGAACAATCGCTTATATGTCTCCGGAGCAAGCCCGCGGAGAAGAACTCGACGTCCGGAGTGACTTATTTTCACTCGGTGCGGTGCTGTACCAGATGCTGATGGGACGGCACCCCTTCCCCGGTTCAACCAGCGCCGTCATATTCGACAACATACTTCACAATCCACCGGTTGCGCCGCTGGCCCTCAACGCTGGAATACCTTCTGAACTGGAACGGATCGTAAACAAGCTTCTGGAAAAAGACCGCGAGCTGCGATACCAGATTGCGGCCGAGCTTCGCGCGGACTTGAAGCGCTTGCAAAGGGAGATAGACTCCGGACGAACGGGGATTTCCTCGCCCTCTTCGCGGCGGGTGGAACCGGCAGCTTTTGCCGGAGACGGCCGCGAGCAGCTGGCCATCTCTACGCCTTCCGGCAGTTCCGTCATCGTGGCAGCGGCCAAGAAACACAAAATTGGAACAGGATTCACGTTTCTGTTCCTGTTTCTGATTCTGGCGGCCGCCGCCTTTGGAATTTACACCTTACTGCATCATGAACACGATGCGCCATTCGAGCACGTTGAAATTGAAAATGTCACGAACAACGGACAAGTGAAACTGGCGGCCATCTCTCCCGACGGAAAATATTTGTTATACGTGCAGACCGAGAATGGGTTGGATTCGCTGTGGTTGAAACACCTTCCAACCAGAAGCAATACGCAGGTGATTGCTCCTGCCGCAACGCTGTACGACGGCGTGACTTTCTCCGCCGATGGAAACTTTATCTATTTCGTGAGGCGCGATGATTCTCAGCAAGCGATTGGCATTCTGTATCGGGCGCCGGTGCTGGGCGGAACGCCGCAACTTCTGGTGCGCGACGTAGATGGTCCGGTAAGCGTGGCCCCGGATGGCCGCCGACTGGCCTTCTTGCGCGAAAACCCGGCAACCAACAAGCACGCGGTCCTGCTGGTGCAAGCGGATGGATCGGGAGAAAAAATACTTTTCGACAAATTTCCCGCACAAATCAACTATTCGCTGGCATGGTCGGGAGATGCAAAAACCATTGTGGTGCCGCTGGCGCAGCCTACCGGAAAACTCAGTTCCGCGCTGGCCATCGATGTGGAGACCGGCACGGCGCGGGAATTCGCCGGCTCACAGGACAAGCTTTTGCTGCAAGTGCAGTGGCTGGGAAATACCGGCCAACTGGCGGTTCGTGTGGGGTCGCCGAAAAGCGGACTGTACCGTGGCCAGCTCGCCATGCTGAGCTTTCCGGATGGCAAGTACCGGCACATAACGGAAGATACCAGCGATTATTTGGATGTGAGTTCTTCAGCCGATGGTTCAGAGATCACTACCATCCAGCGCGAGAAGAAGTACCAGCTCTATCTGGCTCCATCGAACGACCCGGACTCCGGGCGCAACATGACCATTGCCTCGCGCATGGACATTCAAAGAGCGAGCTGGGACTCGGATCGCGAAATATTGTTTGCACAAGGCGGAAATATTCTGGCGCTCGACACAAAAACTGCGCAGGAGAGGACGGTGCTGGGTGACGCTGAACATTTCTCGAGCGAACCTGCGCCATGCGGAGACTCCATCGCTTTTCAGTCGTACAGCCGCGATGGAAAATATTCCCTAAACTTCTGGAAAATGGATCGCAATGGCGGAAACCTGCTGCAACTCACCCACGGCAGCGACGATGAATTCGGCGTGTGTTCGCCCGACGGAAAATGGCTGTATTACATCGACTGGGACGACCATGAACTCTTGAAGCGCGCACCAACCGAAGGTGGCGCGCCGGAAACAATGTTTAAGAAGTCGGTCGGAGGATTTGCAATTTCTCCCGACGGCAACACCGTTGTGCTTGGCACCGTCCGCGATCTGGATCGCAAAAGGACGCTGGCGCTGCTGTCGACCGATTCCAAAGATGTCAAATATCTGGATGCCGATCCGCACATCACCTGGCAGATGGCGTTTGGACCGGACGGAAAATCCGTCGCCTATCTGGTGCGCGAAAAAGGCGTAGATAACGTTTGGCTGCAGCCACTGGATGGTTCAGCCTACCGGCCGCTAACGCATTTTACGGCCGAGCGTATTTTGTATTTTGGATTTTCGCCGGCTGGCTCGCAAATGCTGGTATATCGCGGCCATTCCGACAGTGACGCCATTCTTTTGCGAAGCGTCCAGCACTGAAGTCTCTCCGCGAACCCCTCGAGGCCATGGCCTTTTCCGTCTTCCGCGGAAAATGTTTTATTCCCCGGCAAACTTCGCCTATGACTTGGGTTTTGCCGCAGGCGCAGTTCCTGCAGGCTTCGCGGTGCCCGCCGCAGGAGGAGCTGCTCCGGCAGGTTTGGGAGGTGCCGTGGACAGGTCGCCATTGGCGCGCGCAAAATAGCCGCGGCGTGAGCGCAACTGGAAGCCCTTGTGTTCCGGAGTTTCGATGCGAATCTTGTGATAGCGGCCGTCGAGAACATAGTTTTTGGGACTGTACGCAATCGAATATTGGTTGCGCAGTTCGTCGCCGATGTCCTGGAACGATTGATCGAGATCGTCGACGTGGTAGGGAAAGAACGCACGGCCGCCGGTTTCTTCGGCCAACTCCTTGAGAATTTTGTCGCCGTCGGTGAGATGGTTCTTGCGGTCGGCCGCTTTCGACGGATCGGTCTGCGAAAGCTGAATCCACTGTGTGCTGGTGCTGATGGTATAGATGACCACGCTCGTGCGCTGGGCCATTTCAATGGCGTCGGCGCGGGTATGCAAGGAAAGATTGTCCTCGCCATCGCTGATGAGAATCATGACGCGGCGCACAACGTCCGGTTGATCTCCCGGCGGACGAGGCGGATGGCTGAGTTCCTTGTAACAGGCGTCATACACCGCGTCGTAAACCGCCGTTCCACCGCCGGCGCGGGTCTTGATGATTTCGTCACGCAGCTTTCCGACGTCTCCGGTAAAGCCCTGCAGAATTTGCGGCTCATCATCAAAGATCATGACGAAGGCTTCATCTTTTCCGTGACGCAAGACACTGTAGAGAAAATTATTGGAAGCTTCCTGCTCGAATTTCAGACGGTCGCGAATGCTGTTGGATGTATCGAGCAACATGCCGATGCGCAGCGGAAGGTTGGACTGTTTGCTGAAGTAGCGAATGTCTTGCGCCGCGTTGTCGTCCAGGACCTTGAAATCCTTTTCCTCAAGATCGGGAACCAGCTTGTTGCGACGGTTTAGAACCGTGAACAGGACATCGACCAGGTTGACGTTCTGGATGATGCTGGGAGTTTTTTGTTGCTCCTGCGGGGGTGGCGGCGGCGCGGGAGCGGGCTGTTGGGCGCGATCGCTGGCAGCAGTGAGGAACAGAGTAATAAGAACAGTGGCTAGGATGGTCCGTCGCATGTGCCCGATTATAGGTACCCCGCTAGCGCAGCGTCAATTCGACCGTGGTCTTCGCCGGCGGCGGTTGCAAGTTTTTGCAGAAAATTGCAAAGCTCTGGGGGGACGGGAGCTTGGACTTCGATCCACTGGCTGGTGCGCGGTTGCCGGAAGCCCAGTTTGGCGGCGTGCAGGAAATTGCGATCGAGTGCCGGTAATTGCTGAGTACCGACGCGAAGGTGCGCGGCCGCGCCGTAGAGCGTGTCCCCCACGACAGGATGCTTGAGGGCCGAGAAGTGCACGCGGATTTGATGCGTGCGTCCGGTATGGAGTTGGACCTCGACGAGCGTGGTCGAAGCGACGAGCACGAGAGTTTTCCAGTCGGTGCGGGCTTCGCGGGCGTCGATCAGGGCTTCGCCGTGCCAGCTTTTCCCCGCTGTCGTCATGCGGGTGCGGCGCATGGGGTCGCGTCCAATGGCGAGTTCGATGCGGCCGGATTTTTCCTTCAGAGCGCCCTGCACCAGAGCCAGATAGGTTTTCTTGACCGCCCGTTGGCGAAAGGCTTCGCCGAGATGAGCGTGAGCCGCGTCATTTTTGGCGACGAGGATTACGCCGGAGGTCTCCTTGTCGAGGCGATGCACGATGCCTGGACGCAGAGAGTCGCCGCCGCTCGACAGCGATTGGCCGCGTCCGAGGAGAGCGTTGACCAGAGTTCCGGTGGAGGTCCCGGCCCCGGCATGCACGGTCATGCCTGCGGCTTTGTTGATAACAATGACATCGTCATCTTCGTAGAGCACCTCGAGGGGGATGGATTCGGCGATGGCCTCAACCGAGGGGCGCTCGGGAGCTTCAAGCGAGACCGTGTCGCCCGCTTTGAGAAGTTGGGCGCATTTTCTGGCGGGAATCCCGTTCAGCAGGACCAGTGTGGCGGCGATGAGCTCACTCACCCGAGTGCGACTAATGTCCGAGAAACGGGCGGCAATGACGCGGTCAAGACGCTGGCCGACTTCGGCCGGTTCAACGGTAAAGGCATGAGTTACGGGGACGGGCACGGGCACGGCGACGATTCTAGCAGGTTGAGGGGTTGGGCGGGATTTCGCGAGCAGACAGGCGCCGGCTGCGTGCGGCCACCAAGGTTTGCCTGTCTGGTGTTCGAGCGGGAAGGACTTATTCTCCGCGGAGCGCAATGACCGGGTCTACGCGGGTGGCGCGGAGGGCCGGTATGCACGTGGCTGTGAAGGCTACAAGCAGGAGGAGACCGGAGACACTGGCCAGCGTGGCGATGTCGGTCGACCGGACGCCGTAGAGAATGGAGTGGAGGGCGCGGAGTACGACGGAGGCGATAGCCGCTCCGAGGGCCGTGCCGAGCAAGGACATGGTCATGCCTTGCTTTAGGACCAAGCCCAAAATATTGCGGCGTTGGGCGCCGAGAGCGGTGCGGATGCCGATTTCCTGGGTTTGCTGGCTGACGGAATAAGAGACCACGCCGTAGACGCCGACCGTCGCCAAGGCCAGCCCCAGCAGACCGAAGGCACCTACCAGCATCGCGGCGATGCGCGCCGGCAACAGAGGCTTACCGTATTGGACGTGGGCGGCCATGGTTTGCACGTCGAAGACGGGGAGCGTGGAGTCGAGCTGGCTGATTTGTTCGCGAACGGCGGCGGTCAGGCTGGCAGGATCGCCCTCGGAGTGGACCATCAGCGTGGCGGAGGAGGAATAACGCTGGGCGAGTGGAAAATAGACATACATCTGCGGCGCTTCATAGAGAAAAAGATATTTGCCAGTGCGCGTGAGTCCGACAACTTGAATGGGCTGGCCGTCTTTTGTGGTGCGAAATGTTTTGCCGAGCGGGTCTTGATTGGGCCAGATTTTTTTCGCGAACGCGTCGTTGACGATGGCAACATTCCCGGCAGTGGCGGAATCCGCTTCGGTAAATTCGCGACCGGAGATGAGCGGCACGCCGAGTGCCGCGAAATAACCGGGCTGGACACTGTTTTGAATTGCGGCTTCGTTCGCGGTTTTGCCATCAACGACTTGGCCATCTGGTTTGATGTCCACCAACGCGGCACCTAAGCCCATGGGAATATAAGCAGAAGCCGCGGCGCCGCGAACACCGGGCAGGGACGAGACACGGGTCCTCAGCTGCTCATAGAAACGCTGGCCGCGATCTTCTTGGTAGCCTTGCAGTCCGAGATCGACATTCAGCATGAGCAGATGATCGACACGGAAACCCATGTCGACTTGTGCAGAATTGCGAAGGCTGCGCAGGAAGAGCCCGGCGCAGGCCAGGAGAAGAACAGAGACGGCGACCTGGGTAACAACAAGCGCGTTGCGAAAACGGCTATGACCTGCGGCCCCGCCACCTGAACGACCGCCAGCCTTTAGAGTGTCGGCCAAGTTTGTTTTCGAGGCTTGAACGGCGGGAACCAGGCCCGCGATCACCCCGGTGAGCACGGCGGCGACAAAACCGAACACAAAAATCCGCCAGTCCATCTGAACATCGAACAAGCGGACAGGAATGTCCGGGGAAACACGAATGGAGGTGAGGAAAAGCCCGACCCAATAGGCGAGAACCAGGCCAGCGGCGCCACCACATAACGAGAGAAGGACGCTCTCGGTCAGAAGTTGGCGGACCATGCGCACCCGACTGGCACCCATGGCCGTGCGAGTGGCGAGCTCTTTACGGCGCCCGTTGGCGCGGGCCAGGATCAAATTGGCGACGTTGGCACTGGCGATGAGCAGGACAAGTCCGGCGAGGGCCATGAAGACCGAAAGTGCGGTGGTCATGAATCCACCGAAACCGGGTTCAGGGCGCGCTGCCAGCTCCGGGATGACGGCCAGAGAAACGTCCTTGTGGACTTCTGGAAACTCCTGGGAGAGGCGCTGGTCCAAAGGTTGGGCGATGGCAGCAGCTTGCGTCGCCGTGACTCCCGGCCGCAGGCGGCCAATGACACGAAACATGGCGCTTCCGCGATTGGTCAGAGCCGTCAACTGGGTGCTGTCCAGGGTAGCGAGTTCGCTGAGCGGAAGATAAAAGTCCGGTTCAAGAAAATAATAAGCGCCGTGAAAATTTTCCGGAGCGACTCCGATGATTGTGAAGGGATGCTGATTGACCTGGACGGACCGGCCGACGACGGCCGGATCGCCGGCAAAACGTTTTAGCCAATATTTGTGACTGAGAACGACCAGGGCGTCTTTGCCGGGAACCCAGCCTTCGTCCGCGGAGAACATGCGCCCGGGAGCTGCTGGAACCCCCAGCATCGAGAAAAAGTTGCCGGAAACCAGTTCGGCCCAGACCCGTTCGGGACGGCCGTCGGCTCCGAAATTGACAGGGGTGGGGCTGAAAGCGGCGACATCGGCAAACGCGGAGTCCAGTTTCCTGTAGTCGAGAAAGTCGGGATAGGAAATGGGAGTGAAGAAATCGGTGTTGCGAGGATTGGCGGCAAGCACCACGAGTTGGTCGGCATCTTTGACCGGGAGATGACGCCAGAGCATGCCGTTGAAGACGCTGAAAATGGCGGTGCTGGCGCCGATGCCCAGTCCCAGAGTGAGAATGGCGACAAAGGCAAAGCCCTTATTTTTTAACAACATGCGCACTGCATAACGCAAATCTTTGCCGAGATTTTCCATCCGAGCAGTCCTCACGCGTGCGGGGTGTCTTGCTAGATAACGTCGCTGGCGACCGAAACGTTTCCGGGCCACAGGCGAAGAGACGGGCGACCGCCGTGTGCGTACTGGTTGTTAATGGGTGTGGCACAGGTGGTGGCGGGTGATAAGGAAGAAAGGTAGTCTGGTCAGGACCAGTTCTCTCGCGGCAAATCAGCGAGTCGACCGTGCGCAGCATCGATTTTGTTGAAAAAAAGACACAACGGGATTCAGCAAAGAGACATCGAAATAAGTCGATGGTGTGTTTTACGATTTCGCAAGTCGAATGACACCGGCAGGAAGTTTGTCTGCGCGAGCTGATCGAGAATTTTTCGAGGGCAAGTTTGCTTGAGGAATTGGAATATTTGAAATAGAGCCGCGCGAAGACGTTCGCGGTTGTACCGCCTGGCGCGATGCGCCAATCCGAAACAAATTTCTTGGGGAAGGAAATTTTTTCACTCTTGATCTCTATCAACTGGATGGATTTGCAGAAGTGTTGGGGGCTGACGACCGGCGAGCGGAGACGAATTCTGCCCCGGTCGGCGCGGCGCGCGGTGGCTTTGGCTCTGGTGCTCGCCGCCGGAAGTGCGATAGGCCAGGCTGCCGGAAAAGCCAGCGGTGCGCCGGAGTCTGCGGCGCAGGCCGGAAGCAAGCAGAATGCGGCGCGCGGGACGCTGCACGGCGTGGTTTCCACCAAGCAAGACAACGTGCTCAGCGGCATCGCGGGAATTTCGGTGAAGTTGACGGCGAAAGAGGGGGGTGGCGCTGCGCTCTCGGCCGATACCGATGATACCGGGCGCTACGAGTTCCGGAATCTAGCGGCAGGCACCTATACCTTGTCGGTGGCCTTGCCGGGATTCAAGGCGGTGACGCGGCAGGTGGAGGCGGGCGCGGGCATTGACCTTGCCCAGGACATTACGCTCGAGATTGAAACGGTTTCTGAAAAGGTGGAAGTAAACGAAGAGACGCAGAATGTGACGACGGAGAATGTATCGACACCCACTGAAACGGTGACCAGCCGCCAGATCCTTTCGCTGCCTACGGCCAGCGGAAGAGTGATTGAAGTTCTGCCGGTTACTCCAGGAGTGGTGCGCACGCAGAACGGGAAATTGAATTTTAAGGGCGCGGATGAGAATCAAAGTTTGCTTTTGGTGAACTCGGCGCGGACCACTGATCCGGTGACCGGGAGCTTTTCCATTTCCTTGCCAGCCGATGCCGTACAGTCGTTTGCGGTTTACAAAACGCCTTATGACGCGGGACTGGGAAGTTTTTCCGGCGGGCTGACGGCGATTGAGACGAAACCGCCGGAAGATCATTGGAATTTCAATCTAAAAAGTTTTGTGCCGTCGATTCTGGGAAAACAGGGATCGATTGTGGGTTTGGCGGAAGCGCAGCCGGGCGTGGATTTCGGCGGCCCGCTCTACAGGAAGAAACTGTTTTTCTCTGAAGTTTTTAAGTACGACATGAAAAAGATTTCGGTGCGCGGATTGCCGTGGCCCAACGATATTACCAAACGACAGGGATTCAATTCGTTTACGACGCTGGAAGCGATCCTTTCCGATCATCAGGTGATGACGCTGACGGTGAACGCCTTTCCGCAGCGTATCCGCTATGCCGACATTAATGCGCTGGTGCCGGAGCCGGCTTCGAACGATTTGAGCCAGAGCGGCGTGGCCGTTTATCTGGCGGATAAATACCAGTTTGATTCGGGCGCGATTTTAAGCGCGATTGCGCAGTACACGCGGTTTGACAGTACCGGTCATGGCCAGGGAATTGCCGACATGCTCGTTACTCCGGAAGGCTGGGGAGGAAACTTTTTCAATCGCTGGTCGCGGCGCGGGAAAGAGTTTCAGTTTGTGCCGACGTACCAGTTTTCCGAGAAGGATTTTTGGGGACGGCATCAGATTCGCGTAGGCGTTGACGTAGATCATCGCGCGTATACCGGGACCAACGTATCGCATCCCGTGCAGCTGCTGCGCGAAGATGGAACGCTCGCCGAGCAGATTGATTTTGATGGCGCGCCTCCACAAGACGCGACCGACACGGCGGTGGCGGAATTTGTTCAGGATCACTGGATACTGAATCCGCACTGGTCCATCGATTTGGGCGGCCGGTTTTCAACCGAAACCACCGGATGGTCGGCGGCGTTCGCGCCGCGGGCGGGCATTGCCTATTCGCCCGATAAAGCGGGACGCACGGTGATTCGGGCGGGAGCCGGTTTTTTCTACAGCCTGCTGCCGCTGATGACCGCGGATTTCCTGGAGAATCCCACGCGGATTGTCAGCCAGTTCGATCCGACCGGCGTCCTGATCGGTGCACCCGTCACGTATGAGAATGCCTACGTGGGCAGCGGCAATCCGCTCGCGGGAGTCACTTTGCCGGGGCAGCCATCGACGACTCCGCGAAATTTCACATGGAATGCGGAAGTCGATCACCGGCTGCGCCGGAACGTTTCCTTGCGCTCCAGCTATATCGACAGCCACACCACGTATCTGTTTGTGGTGAATCCGTTCACGAATACTCTGGGCGGGACGTCGTTTCTGGGGCTGATGAACAACGGGTCATCGACGTATCGCGAATTTGAGAATACCGTGCATTTTTCCATCGGGGAACGGCACGAGGTCAACGCCTCCTACATCTGGAGCCAGACACGCGGGGATTTAAACAACCTTTCGAGCGTGTTGATACCGTTCGCCGAGCCGGTCATTCGTCCGAATGTGTATGGGATTTTGCCGCAGGATATTCCGAATCGCATTGTGACCTGGGGAATTTTCTCGCTCCCGCGGGAATTCAAGTTCAGTCCGATTTTCGACGTGCACACTGGATATCCCTATTCGAATGTGGACGTGGCGCAGGATTATGTGGGCACGCCCAACGGGCAGCGTTTCGCGACGTATCTTTCCCTGGATATAAAAATTTACCGCCAGTTTAAAATCCCCTTTCTCGGAAATAAAAACGGAAAGACCCATCACATTCGACTGGGTTTCTATTCCCTGAACGTGACAAACCATGGAAATTTCCATGATGTGTACAACAACGTGACTTCGCCGCTGTTTGGACAATTCGCCGGATTCCTGGATCGCCGCGACGGCGCGATCATCGATTTCGTGGACTAAAGCCGGTCCGCGGCGTAAATTGGCTCGCGTACCCTCGCGAGGCGGCTGTGAAACTAGTTAAGGGAAAACCCCGAAAGAAAAATATCGCCCCCAGGGCAACGTTGGGGGCGCTCGCCACTGAACACATTCGCCGAGTGCGAATGATTTGCATGGCTATGCCCGAGGTGACGGAAAAACTTTCCCACGGGGAACCCACATTTTTTACAGGAAAGAAGGTTTTTGCGATGATTTCGAACAATCATCACAATGACGGGCATTTGGCGGTGCTGGTGCCGGCGCCGCCCGGAGTACAAGCGGCCCTACTGCAATCCGAGCCGGAGAAATATTATTTTCCGCCCTATGTGGGAGCGAAAGGATGGGTCGGCATTGAACTGCGGGCAGTCAGCGACGATGAACTGGGTTTTCACGTGACCGAGGCCCACCGGCTGATTGCGCCGAGAAAGCTCCCGACGCTTCGCTAGGTTCCGGCGCTTCCGCACCAATTCGTGTCACGCGGGCAGCACGCGCAACTGGCGCGCGCAGCCGTTTGCCAGATCACGGCGGTCAGTGAGCGGAGGATTTGGCGGATGGCCGCGTGGTCAGCAGGACATCGAGGATCAGCACGATGGCGCCGACCGTGATGGCGGAGTCGGCTACGTTGAAGGCCGGCCAGCGGTAGGATCCGAGCCAGACTTCGAGGAAATCGGTGACCGCGCCGTGCAGGATGCGGTCGGTGACATTGCCCGTGGCGCCGCCCAGAATTAACGCGATGCCGGAGGCGGCGAGAGGGGTCGCGGATTTGTTGGTGACCAGCAGCCAGGCGAGAACACCAATGATCGCGAGCGCTCCGAAAACCAGCAGGATGCGCGTCCACGGTGAGGACGAGCCGGCAAAAAAGCTGAAGGCAATACCAGGATTTTTGCTGTGCACCAGATAAATGAAGTTATGGACGACTTCGTGGCGCCATCCTTCCTCGGTTTGCGCCTCAAACCACGCCTTTGTGGCGCGATCGAAAACCACAACGCCGAGCGTCAGCCAGAGCCAGCGGAAGCGCGCGGGCACGGTCACGATTGGCCGGCCGCGATTTCTCGCAGTGCTTCGCTGCAGCGTTCGCAAACGGTCGGATACTCGGGGTTCTCGCCGACGTGGGTTGAATAGTTCCAGCAGCGTTCACATTTTGTGCCGGCGGCTTTTTGAATTGTGACTTCCAGGCTCGGCACCACGTCGGAGTGATAGCCTCCCGTTCCGGCGCTCAAAAAATCGACTTGCGACACGATGAACAGGCCCGGCAGAAGCGGAAGATAGGCTTTCAGCTTGGCTTTGAGTTCCGGTTCGCCGCCGAGCAAAACCTTGGCTTCAAGTCCGGAGTTGATTCTCTTTTCGTTGCGCGCAACTTCAAGCGCTTTCAGGACTTCGCCGCGAACTTTGGCCAGCAATTCCCAGGCGGCGGTTTTGTCCGCGGGAACATTGTTGCGGAGTTCGGCTTCGGTCGGGAACAGCGCCATGTGCACGCTCGCCGGTTCGTCCTGCGCCTTGGGGAGATATTTCCAGATTTCTTCGGCGGTGAACACCAGGACCGGAGTCAGCAGGCGAACGAGGGCGCTGGTAATTTTCCAGATCGCGGTTTGTGCGGAGCGGCGCGATCGATTCTTTGCGGCTTTGGTGTACAGGCGATCTTTCAGCACATCGTAGTAAAACGCGCTGAGATCGACGACGCAATAGTCGTGAATGGCATGGTAGATGCGGTGGAATTCGTAAGTGCCGTACCACTCATGGCATTTTTTTACGAGGTCGGCGGTACGCTCGAGCATCCAACGATCGATTTCTTCCATCTGGTCGGCAGGAACAGCGTCGTGTGATGGACCGAAATCGCCGAGATTCCCGAGGCCAAAGCGGAAGGTGTTGCGAATTTTGCGGTAGGCTTCGCTGAGCTGGGTCATGACGCGATCGCTCATCTTTACGTCGGCTTGGTATTCCTGTGACGCAACCCATAGGCGGAGCAGATCGGCGCCCCATTTTTCGCAAATTTCCGTGGGCAGAACGACGTTGCCGAGAGACTTCGACATCGGGCGGCCCTGTTCGTCCAGCGTCCAGCCGTGGGTGACCACTCCTTTGTAGGGCGCGGCGTTGCGGACGCCGGTGGCAACGAGCAGCGAGCTGTGGAACCAACCGCGATATTGGTCGGGGCCTTCGAGGTAGACGTCGGCCGGCCATTCGTCCCCTTTGAGGACGGCAAGATTGGATGAGCCGGAGTCGAACCAAACGTCCAGGATGTCGTTTTCTTTGCGCCACTTTTTTCCCCCGCAACTACAGGTGGTTCCGGCAGGAAGCAGTTCTTCCGGGGCGTGCTGGTACCAAGCGTCGGCGCCTTCTCGTTCAAACCATTTCACTACGTTGCGGAGCGCGCTGAAATCTTCCAGACGCTTGCCGCAGGCATCGCAATAGAAAACGATGATCGGTACGCCCCAGAAACGCTGGCGGGAGACGCACCAGTCTGGACGCTTTTCGATCATTTCGTAGATGCGGTCTTCTCCCCAGGCGGGAATCCATTTTACGTTCTTGATTTCTTCAAGAGCTTCGGTACGCAGGGATTTGGTGGCGCCGCGAGCAGCGGCGTCCATTTTAATGAACCACTGTTCGGTGGCGCGGAAAATTACCGGGTTGTGGCAGCGCCAGCAGTGCGGGTAGCTGTGTTTGTAGGGGTGATGGCCCAGCAGTGCGCCACGTTCGCCCAAGAGCTTTACCACGATAGGATTCGCCGTAAAAACGTCTTTCCCTTTGTATTCGGGCAAACCTTCGGTGTACACGCCCTGGTTGTCGAGCGGCGCATAAATTTCAAGGCCGTATTTTTGGCCGGTGTTGAAGTCGTCGGCACCGTGACCGGGAGCGGTGTGAACGATGCCGCTGCCTTGATCCAACGTGACGTAGTCAGCCAGAAGACCGGGGACCTCGATCGGCAGAAATGGATGCTGGAACTTCATGCCTTCAAAGTCGCGGCCTTTGAAGGTGGCACGAACCGTCGCTTCCTTGATGTCGCACTCCGCTTGCAGTGCGGCGACGCGATCAGCGGCCAGCAGCAGTGCGCCTTTTTCGGTGTCAACGACGACATATGCAAAATCCGGATGAAACGCGAGTCCGCGGTTGTGAGGAATGGTCCAGGGAGTGGTGGTCCAGATGACCGCACTGACATCAGTGCCCAGAGTTGCGGCTTCCCCTTGTCCGCCGCTCACGCGGGCGAACTTCACCCAGATGGATGGGCTGGTGTGATCTTCGTATTCGACTTCCGCTTCCGCCAAGGCCGTCTGATCGACAAGACACCAATAGACGGGCTTGCGGCCGCGATAGACGTAGCCCTTTTCCATGAAATCGAGAAACGCACCGGCGATGGTGGCTTCATAATCGAAGCTCATTGTAAGATACGGATCATTCCAGCGGCCGAAAACTCCCAATCGCTTGAAATCTTTTTTGTGTTGCTCCACATAGCGGGTGGCGAATTCGCGGCACAGTTTCCTGAATTCGGCTGCGGAAACTTTTCCTTTGCCGCCGAGTTCTTTTTCGACTTGCGTTTCAATTGGGAGACCGTGGCAATCCCAGCCGGGAACATACGGCGCATAATGCCCGGCCATGCTCCGGGACTTGACGATCATGTCTTTCAAGATTTTGTTCAGGCCGGTGCCCAGGTGAATGGTGCCTGTGGGATAGGGCGGCCCGTCATGTAAAACGAAGAGCGGTTTGCCTTTGCGGGCCTCCAGAATGCGCTCGTAAAGATGCGATCCCTGCCAGGCTTCCAGCTGCTTCGGCTCGTTCTGCGGGAGGCCTGCTTTCATGGGGAAATCGGTCTTCGGTAAATTGAGAGTCTTCTTGAGTTCCAGTGGTTCGGCCATAGTTTGAGCGCTCGGAAATCCCCTTATTTGTGGTGCTTGCCGGACTTTTCAGGTGCACGGCGGGAAACATCGCAAAGCAGTGTAATACCGTATGTTACAATGAATGGGAGTTGGTGTCAGCCGCTGGGGCCACGCAACCTTTCCACGGAGGGTTGAATCGTACCAATGACGGGCACCCAATAAGGGGAAGCTGCGTCTAACTTGGGGGAAGATGGTGCCGGATCCAATCATCAATCTGCTGCCTCCTGATGTAACCAGAAGAAGTGCGTCCGCAGAGGGCCAAAAGCCGGTCCCGGCGTTCGCGGTTCCAAACTTCGCCACCCCCCGGCGTGTGGTTACCGATGGATTTTGGTCCAACCTGAAACAATTTCTTACCGAACGGCCCATCAAGATTACTGGCGCCGTGCGCTCTCCTTTGATGCCGACCGAGTACGGCGGAGGGTTTGGCGAGAATCTGAAAGAATTTTTTGCATCGAAACCCGGACCGAAAGGCCCGATCGACAGCAAATTGGTCGTGGCGTGGGGTGCCGGATTTGGTGGCTTTGGCGATCGCCTAAAAGAGCTTTTCTTTCCCCAAAAACAAGCTCCGCTGATGGTCACAAGCAAGCCGATCAAAGTGAAAGACATCTGGTCGAAGGATGAGAATTTCGGCTGGACCCAGGTTATTTCGATTTCCTTGCACGCGGCGCTCATCGCATTGCTGGTGATTCCGCTGTTCACGAAGATCCTGCCGGCTTCTACGGAAGCAAAAAACAAGGTGGACATAACGCCCATCGATTTGTCGCCCTACGTTTCCAAACTGCCGGCCGGGGCACAAAAAGCCGGGGGCGGCGGCGGCGGCGGCGACCGATCGGTTGAACCGCCAACCAAGGGCAAAGCGCCGAAGTTTAAGTGGGATCAGTTCACCCCGCCGGAAGCAAAAATTAAGAATCCGAACCCGAAGCTACCGATGGATCCGTCTCTACTCGGCCCCCCGGACCTGAAGGTGCAGAATCCGGCGCTGAATAACATGGGCGATCCGATGGCTGCTGCCGTGAACCTGTCCGGTGGTTCCGGCGGTGGCGGCGGAATTGGCACCGGGGAAATGGGTGGCGTAGGAAGCGGTTCTGGCGGAGGCTTAGGGCCCGGAGAAGGCGGCGGCACCGGAGGCGGAGCCTTCCGCGCCGGTGTGAATGGTGTAGGCGTTCCTGTGTGCCTCTATTGCCCCTATCCGCAATATTCAGATGAAGCGCGAAAAGCGAAATACCAGGGCACTGTCGTGCTGCTGGTGACGATTACTCCGGATGGCCGCGCGATCGATATTCAAGTCGTAAAGGGCCCGGGCCTCGGACTGGAAGAGAAAGCCATCGAAGCTGTAAAGGGCTGGAAGTTCAAGCCGGCTGCCGGGCCCAGCGGCAAGATCGTAGCAGTACGTGTGCCGATTGAAGTGACGTTCCGGCTGTTCTAGCTCTCGGCAACGTTCCTGGCCTGCTCACAATTCGTTTACTCATACGCTCTGTAGGGCAACCAATCCCTGTTGAGTCCCTTCTCACCTGCCAATTGTTGCGCGCCGGACTGCGGCGGGCTCGGAGGCTTTGTGAGTGATGCCAGGCTTCGCTTTGCTTCCTCGGTTCTCACCAAGACAGATTCCTGGACCCGTCGGATTCGCGAGAATGCGCAACAATTGCTTGCTCCCGCTTGTATCGCCTCCCCGGCGGCGGGCGGCCAGGCCTTCCACCTGATGGACTCGGCGCCCATCCGGCGGGCAGGCGGCGCGCAGACGGCGTCGTTATTGACGCACGGGATTGCCACCGGCGCCCTTCTTTTGCTTGCGCTGCACTCGCCACTCGCTCCGACGAATTGCCCTGACTGTGTCGCGAAACCTTCGGGACCTATTACCTACACCGCGCCGAAGGCCTTCCTGCCTGCTAAAACCGGCACCGGAGGAAACATGAGTGGTGGCGCCCGCAACCCCATTCCAGCTACGCGTGGTTTGCTGCCTCCGTACTCTTCGGTCGCTCTGGCGCCGCCGCGGATTCCAGAAAACGAGAACGTGAAAGCGCCCGTGCCACAGGCGCTTTTCGATCCGGAGGCGCCGGCGCTGATTGCTCCGGTCAATCAACTCGGACTGCCGTGGATGAGCCGGAAGACCGACTCCGGCGGCCCGGGGCCGGGCACTGGTATTGGAGACGGACCGGGTCATCGAGCGGGTACCGGGGATGACGGCGGGGATGGCATCGGATTGCCGGGCGCGGGCCATGACGGGGTCGCCTCCGAACCGACGTGCGCGTATTGCCCCAATCCGGCTTACACCGACGAAGCGCGGCATGAAAAAATCCAAGGTTCGGTGATGCTCGAAGTCCTGGTCGGCGCCGACGGGCGAGCGCTCGATGTGCGGGTGGCAAAAGGTCTTGGTTTGGGATTGGACGAACGAGCGGCGCACACCATTGCCGGATGGCGCTTCCATCCAGCCCGGGACCGGAACGGCCGCGCGTTCGGCGTTGGATTGCGATCGAGACGGTTTTTCGGCTGTTTTGAGCGGAGGTGAAATATCATCGCGCATGCTCCGGGACAAGTCCGTGCCTCGTGTCAGCGAACTCTTGCGATGCAATCGCTCTTGCTTGCGGCAGCTTTTTGGCTGGCACTCCCCTTCCCGGCCCTGCCCACGGACCGGGCATCGTTCCGTGCCGAGCAATCACGCTTTCCCCGCGTGCGCACTGCGGAAAAGGAGAAAGACGGGTTGCTGCGAAAACGCTTTGCAGAAAAGAAGGTTCGCTTCCCGCCGCACGCGATCCTGCTGCGAGCATTCAAAAAAGAAGGGGATCTGGAATTGTGGGCAGCGGGAAAATCGGGCGAACCGTACACGCTGGTGCACACCTACAAAATCTGCGCGACGTCTGGAACCCTGGGACCGAAACGGCGTTTCGGCGACGTGCAGGTTCCCGAGGGATTCTACGAACTGGATTGGTTGAATCCCCAGAGTAATTTCTATCTGAGCCTGCACGTAAGCTATCCCAATGCCTCCGACCGTATTTTGGGTTCCCGCGAGAATCCGGGAGGAGATATTTTCCTGCACGGAAACTGCGTCACGATTGGCTGTCTTCCGATTACCGATGATGGAATCAAGGAAGTATTCTGGTTGGCGGTACTGGTTCGCGACCGTGGGGGGCGGCACTTGCCGATTGCAATATTTCCGGCACGACTGAACGGACCGGGACTCGCTACTCTCGCCGCAACCCACCAAGGGCAGGACGGATTGCTTGAATTTTGGAAGAATTTGAAGGTGGGCTATGATTTTTTTGAGCGGACGCATCAGCTGCCCCGCGTGAGCGTGCGGAGGGATGGCTCGTACGAATTCAGCGATGAAATCGCTGGAAGAACCAACCCCTGATTCTGCTAGGATTGCGGGCATGAACCTAACTTACAAGAACACCCCGATTCTTGGCTTGGCCTGTTCCCTGCTGATGGCCAGCGCAGCCTTTGCGCAATCGCCAGCGAGCGGAGCACTGGAGTTTTCAGCCCGCATAACGCCTACGGCTGCACGGCCCGAGCCGGTGCGCCAATTTACCTTTTACGTTTTACGGAAAAGCTATGCGGACGTCTGCAAGGAAGTAGAAAGCGGGGACATGCTGGTGCCGCGCGATAAATTCATAGACGACCTGAAACTTTCCACCGAACTGAGAACCTGGCTGAAAACCCATGACATCATGGATTTGACGCTGCCGGGATTCGACAAGGCCGTGACCCCGGACGACGTAATTAACGTGCCGGAATTTCTGTTGGCCTATCAGCGTTCGAACAGCGGCGGAGTAACCAACGGAATTCCGAAACCGAAATATGCCGATGCCGACAAGACTGCGCATCCGGAGAAATACGAAAGACAGCAGAAAGAATATCTGACAGCGCTGAAAAAGTTCATTCAGGCACATCCGGAAACCGTGAATGGCATGGAACTGGAACTGGACGGCGTGAATCCACAGCGCAAGTGGGCAAAACTCGAGAGTGAACATAGAAGGAGAATTCAGCGGCTGTCTCCTGATGTGGCCCAGACGAAATATTTAGTGACAAAAGTGGATACCGATCTTGACGGCCATGCGCGAATCAATGGAATCCCGCCGGGCGACTATTGGATCAGCACGCTGAACCTGAACGCCGACGCCGGAGATGCGCGCGTGCGTTGGGATGTGGCCATTGCGATTCAGGCCGGGCAGACCACGCGCCTCGATCTTACCAATCTGAACGCCACAGATGCGCGGGCGGCCTCCGCGCAGTAGACGCGGAAGCGACGAAATCATGGGCACTCCTCTGCTTTGGCTGTTCTTCAACCTATTCGTAATTATCGCGATTGTGCTCGATTTGAAGGTTTTCCATCGCACAGCGCATAAGATATCCGTGCGCGAAGCGGGCATCTGGAGTGTGATCTGGGTTGCCTTGAGTATTATTTTTGGCCTGGGCGTCATGCACTATTTTGGGCGCCAGCCCGCACTGGAGTTTTTTACTGGCTATCTGATTGAAAAAGCGCTGAGTGTCGACAACCTCTTCCTGTTTCTGGTGATCTTTCGCGCGTTCTCCGTCGATGACCGCGTCCAACACCGCATTCTGGAGTGGGGAATCCTGGGCGCGCTGATCATGCGGGCCATCATGATCGCCGCAGGAGCGGCGCTGGTGGAACGGTTCTCGTGGATTATGTACGTCTTCGGAGCCTTTCTGGTTTATGCGGGCGTGCACATGCTTTTCCTCAACAAAGAAGATGCCCACCCGGAGAAAAACCCTTTATTTCGTTTTGCGAGCAAGCATCTTCGGGTAACCAAGGACTACCACGGCCATAATTTCTTTGTCCGGCAGGCCGGCAAGCTTTTCGCGACTCCGCTTTTCCTGGTCCTGCTGGTCGTCGAGATTACCGACGTGACGTTGGCGGTGGATTCCATTCCGGCAATCTTTGGCATCACGCACGACGCGTTTATCGTTTACACGTCCAATGTTTTCGCAATTCTTGGGCTGCGCGCGCTGTTCTTTTTGCTGGCGGGGGTTCTGGACCGGTTACGTTTTCTCGATGCGGGCCTGGCCTTTGTTTTGCTGTTTATCGGCGGGAAGATGATCGCGGAACCCTGGATTCACGTGCCGGTACAGGTTTCACTGGGAATTGTGGCCGGAATGCTGGCGACAGCCCTGGTTGCCTCCCTGGCGTTTCCTGCCAAACCCGCCAGGAAAAAAAACTAGCCCGTCAATCTTCAAACATGACTTCGTCCACGTAACACCACATCCAGCTTTCGCCGGGTTCCATCGATTGCACGACCGGATGCTTGGTCGCGTGAAAGTGCTTGGTGGCATGTTTGTTCTTGGATGAGTCGCAGCACCCGACATGGCCACACTCCAGGCAAAGGCGCAAGTGCACCCAGGTGTCGCCCATCTTCAGGCACTCTTCGCAGCCTTTGGACTTCGCCTTCACGCGCTTAATATGCGCAATATGTGTGCAAACTTCAGCCATCTCAGGCTCCTTTGGCCGGCTCAGCGCCTTGTATCGGAATACGAATTTGAAAGCGGGTATCGCCGGGCACTGATTTCACCGTGATCAGTCCGCGCATTTGCTTCATGATCCGGTACACCACATCGAGCCCCAGTCCGGTACCTTGTCCTACCCCTTTGGTCGTAAAAAAAGGTTCATAGATTCGCGATTGTATTTCCGGAGGAATGCCGGGGCCGGTGTCCGCAATTTCAACGAGTACGTAGTCGTTGTCGCGAACGGCCCGCACAATGAGTGTGCCTTTATCTTTCATGGCGTCGGCGGCATTGTCAATCAGATTGGTCCAGACCTGATTGAGTTCGCTGCCGTTGGCCATCACTTTCGGCAAATCGGGAGCGTAGTCGCGAGTGACCACGATGCCGCGCTTCAACTTGTGATGCATGATGGTCAGGGTGGTCTCGATGCTTTTTATGATGTCCACGTCCTGCAATGGCGACTGATCCATGTAGGAATATTCCTTGATGGCTTTGATGAGGTCAGAGATTCGCGACGTGCTGACTTCCATCTCTTCGGCGATGTGATCCATCTCGAGAAGTGTGGCAAAGCGGGTGAGTTCCGGGCCCAACGACGGTCCAGACACCTGTGCAAAACTTTCCAGATGCGCGTCGGAAAGATTGGCGTCTGCGATCAGGGGTGCCAGCTTCCATCCGTCTTCAATGCCCCGTGCTTCCAACCAGGTTTGAATCGCTTCCTCGCGCTCGACGCGCGCAAACTCGTCCTTGAAATTCGCCGGCCGGAGGGCCGCGCGGATCTCTTCTTCCCGTTTAGCGAGCAGAGCGCAATCATCCGGGCCGATCGTCGATGATCGTCCCGCATCGCGAAGGCGCTGCAAACATTCGCGAAGTGCGCCGGCGGACCGGCGGGCCGCGGCGGAAGGGTTGTTCAATTCATGAGCCAGGCCTGCAGACAACTTTCCCAGTGCGGCTAGTTTTTCGTATTGCTGCTCAATGCGAGTCGAATCGCGCACCCGATCGGTCAGCAGACTGACCAGCCGACCGGCTAAATCCGGCATGCGGTGGAAAAGTTCGGGGAAACATCTTGCCGGAAAATAAAGCGCGTGCGAGGGGACCACCGCGCGCCCGGTGACCGTATACGTTTTCATTCTGGAAAACGGAAGAAGGCCGGTTACGCTGCCTCCCCGCACGGAGAAAACGGGGCCGTCGACCGGCCCACTCTCGCGTCGCGCCCGGACTTCCCCTTCGAGCAGCACGATCATCCGGTCGGCTGGAGCATCTTCATAGATGGAGATTTCACCTGCTGCCACACGGCGCTCTTCGCTTTGCGAGATAAACCATTCAAGATCGGCTTCCGGCTGATCTGCGAACGCGGGGACTTTTCGAAGATCCGCGATCAAAACGGACAGGTGTGATTGGTCCGGAGTTTCCGTCATTCCTGAGGCATCCTCTCCGATTTTCGCATCACTGAACTTTGGCCAGATACTGGTGCATGAACTGAACGACGACGGCTCCCTCTCCCACGCCGGAAGCCACGCGTTTCACCGAACCATGGCGCACGTCGCCGACCACGAATATGCCCGGAACATTGGTTTCGAGCAAGCCAGGGTCGCGATCCAGTGTCCAGGAAGCGGGCCTTTTGCCGTCGCGAATCAAATCAGGGCCGGAAATAATAAAGCCGCGCTCATCACGTTCGATCAGGTCGCCCAGCCACTCCGTACGCGGCAGTGCACCGATGAAAATAAACAGACTTGAGGCAGGAAATTCCTGCAGCTCTTCAACCCCTTCGCGCTGTACGGTGATCCCCGTGAGGCGCGTTTCTCCGTGTGCTGCGGTGACTTGCGCGCAATTCCAGACTTCGATATTGGAAGTCTTCTGGATTTGCTCAATCAGGTAGTGCGACATGGTAGCGGCCAGCGAGCGCCCCCGCACCACCATGACAACTTTCTCTGCATACTTTGCAAAGTGCATGGCCGCCTGCCCGGCCGAATTCGCTCCGCCGATGATGTAGACGGTTTCGCCTTTACAGGACAACGCTTCTGAAGTGCCTCCGCCGTAGTACACGCCCGCGCCTTGCAGCCGGTCGACGCCCGGTATGTCGAGGTTCCGCCACTGAACTCCCATGGCCAGCAGCAAGGCATTGCAGGAAATTTCCGAGCCATCGGCCAGCTTCAGGTACCGGTAAGGACCATCCACGCGAACTTCCAAGGCCTCTTGCGGAGAGAGTATTTCGACGCCGAAACGTCGCGCCTGCGCAACGGCGCGACGCGCCAAGTCGCTTCCGGAAAGTCCTGCAGGGAACCCAAGATAATTTTCAATCCGCGAGCTCAGTCCGGCCTGTCCACCGGGCGCTTCGCGTTCAATCATGACGGTTCGCAGGCCTTCGCTGGCGCCATAGACGGCGGCGGCCAGCCCGGCCGGTCCGCCGCCTACAATGGCCAGATCATAGAAATTGGTCTGGGCATGGGTGCGCAGTCCCAGTTTGTCAGCTACCGCCGGCAGCGGCGGCTCCGCCAACCGTTCGCCATCGGGAAATAGAATGATGGGCAGGGTTTCCGCTTCCGGCCCCAGGGAATCGATCAAACCGCGCACTTCGGAATCTGTTTGTGCCAGCTCAACATCAATCCACTGGTACGGCACCTGATTGCGCGCCATAAAATCGCGCAGTTCGTAGGAGCTGTTCGACCAGCGAGTGCCCAGCACGCGAATGCCTTCATACGGGGCGCGATAACCGGAATTCCAATCCAAAAGAAGGTCATCGATGATCGGGAATAGTTTTTCCTCGGGAGGATCCCACGGCTTCATCAAATAATAGTGAATTCGAGCCTCATTGATGGCTTCAATGGCGGCGTTGGTATCAGCGTAGGCCGTCAGCAGGGCCCGCTTGGCCTGCGGATGAAGTTCCATGGCTTCGCTGAGGAAGTGCACGCCATCCATATGGGGCATGCGTTGGTCCGCCAGCAGAAGTGCCACGGGATTGTTTCGTGTTTTTAGTTCCCGCAGGGTGGCCAGCGCGGCGGCCCCGGAACCAGCGCGCATGACGCGATAACGATTTGCATAACGCCCGCGCAAATCACGCTCAATCGCGCGCAGAACTTCAGGATCATCATCGACCGTGAATAGAACTGGTTTCGGCATATCACTCAGATGAAGGGAACGTTAGTTTAGGTACAGACTGAGTACAGGCCCTTTCATGCTCCAACAATTGGGTTCCTCTCCACGCTACAATTCTTTCATAAGCCATGTCTAGTCCTCTTTCGTTTGCCATCGTTGAACTTACTTCGGTGAAATTCTCCGTGCGCGCATCTGCCGCAGGAGAAATTTATCGCGCCGGGAAGGCGTTGGCCGATGGGGCTGCCCAGAAGTGGTGGAGCGACGCAGAACTTTCCGGGCTTTTGTTTGCGCCTAACCCCGTTATCACCGTGGGACTGGCAGTCGGACGGGACGTGTTTGCGCGAATTCGAGAAGCCAACGACTCTCCGCGACTAGCCCGGGTGCCTCCCGACCAGGACGCAGAAGAATTTGAATTGCACTTCCCGGACGGAGTCTCACTGGATGTGCTGACGACCCGTTCACCCGGCGGGAATGGCGCCATTGCCCGCTACCTCGAAAAATTCCAAGAAGGCGTGCAACAGGTGGAGTTTCCGTGTGCAAATGTGGAGCGCGCCACAAAAATACTTAGCGAGACGTTCGGTGTGGCCGCGGTATATCCACAAGCAAGAAGCGGCGCCGACGGAACGCGAGTTAACTTTTTCCTCGTTCCATCCGTCGCCGGTTCTAAAGTTCTGGTGGAATTGTGCCAGGGACCCGGCCCGAGCCGCTAGTTCGCCCTAAAGCGCTCACGACTCTCAACACTTCCCCAACGCTCCAAGCCTGGGCAATACAGCCGACGGGCCGAAACGGCGCAGCACCCTCAAAAATCTCGCTCAGCGTGCCCAGCCCTGCGGAATAGATTTGCTTGCCGAGCGGCTCGAGGTAGCGCAAGGCGGCCGCGCGATTATTGTAAACGCGAAAATGGGCTTCGGCGAACGGGCCCAGCAGCCAACCCCAGACAGTGCCCTGATGATAGGCAGCGTCGCGCTCCCGTGGCCCTCCGCGGTAGTGGCCTTGATAGCCTGGCTCTCCGGGGGCCAGACTGCGCAAACCGTAGGAAGTGAGTAGATCCGTCGAGCAGGCATCGACCACGGCCTTCTGCTGCTCGGCGGTGAGCGGGCTTACCGGAAGCGAAACTGCGAATATCTGGTTGGGCCGGAGAGCAGGGTCGAGGCCAGCTCCCGGGACGTCGATGACGTCGTAGCAGCAGTGGCGATCCGCGTTCCAGTATTTCTGGAAATTCCTGGCCGCCTTGGCTGCCAGTTTTTCATACCCTTCGGTGGGCCGGACCAGCAACCGGGCAAATGCGGAAATGGTATGCAACGCATTGATCCACAATGCGTTAATCTCGACCGGCTTGCCGGTGCGCGGCGTCACGACCCGATCTCCGATTTTCACATCCATCCAAGTCAGCTGCACGCCCGGCCCGCCTGCAAAAAGTAAGGCATCTGCCGGGTCGACGTGGATGTTGTAGCGCGTGCCCTTGACGTGAGAATCGATGATGCCGGCAAGAACTGGAAAAATCGTCTGCAGCGTAGCAGCATCTTGCGTGGCGTCAAAATACTGGCGCACGGCCTCGAAATACCACAAGGCGGCATCCACCGTATTGTATTCAGGACGCCCGCCGCTATTGGGAAAGTCATTGGGAAGCATGCCGCCGTCGACATAGCGCGCAAAAGCCAGCAAGATCTGGCGTGCAAGCTCTTCGCGACCAGTAGCGAGCGTCAGTCCGGGCAACGCAATCATGGTGTCGCGGCCCCAATCGCCGAACCAGTGGTACCCGGCAATTATGCTGCGTCCATCAGGCTCTTCGGCAAGACTGCGCTTGACAATAAATTGATCGGCAGCAAGCACGAGCTGCCGAAGCCAGCAAGGAGCCTCTTCTGCCGGCAAACTGTTTTTCGTTTGCCAGGTGTGCAGCAGGTTTGCCTCATGCTTTGCTTGTTCGGTTCGGGCCGTCTGCACGTCCAGCGAAGTGCTGGCTTCGGTTGAGACCACGACCGAGACGCTGGAACGCGCCTCCAGTTTTGCGCTGAAAACGGCGGCCAATAGATGATCTTCCCGGTCATCGAGACCGCGCGCCGTCTCTTCCGGCAGGTGAAAATCCCGGTACCATTCGTGTCGCGGCGCGCAGGACGCTTCCGCACTCCGGAGATAAAAAGGCGTGGCGCCGGCAAATGGGCAAACCATCACACCCCGTTCGATCGCAGTGACCTGCATGCGCCAGTCGCCAGCATGGGTGGAAGAGTGGAAATCGCGATAGTTGACCAGGACCTTCAGTTCAATTTCAACTGGACCATTGCTGCGCAGCAGCGTGTACTGAACGTAACTGGTATTTTCTCCCTGACGCATCCAGATACATTTTTCAAGCAGCGCATCGGCCAGGGCATAGGTCCAAACCGGCTTGGTGCCCTCCAGGCGAAAGCGTTCGCTACTCTCGAAGCCTCGCGGTTCTACTGCGCCGCTGGCCCAGTTGTGCGTGGCCAGGGAAAAACTCACTCCTGCGTAGCGCACCACTTCGTCGACTGCCGAACCCAGAAACGTGCGTCCGACCGGAGGCTGTAACGCAGCGACTAGCAGACCGTGATAGCGGCGCGACTGGCTGCCGGTGACCGTGCCCGAAGCAAAGCCGCCAATACCGTTCGTTACGAGCCATTCGCGGGATCCTCCGGCAACCAAGTCCCCGGTAACTTCCCGCCCGAACTCTATTTCGGCTTGTCCGGCGCAGCGGTCTTCTCGAGGCCGGGATTCCCGGCCTTCCCGCGTTTTCTTCCTGGGTTGCAGCAAGGCCTATTCCCCGCTCTGCTCGATTAATTTGGCGACCAAACCCGTCCACCCCGTCTGATGATTTGCGCCGATTCCTGCGCCGTTGTCGCCATGGAAGTATTCATAGAACTGCAAAAGGTCCCGCCAATGAGGATCGCTTTGAAATATTTCCGTTCCTCCGGCCACGGCGCGCCGTCCGTCTTCGCCGCGAACGAATATTTTGATCAGACGGCGGGAAATTTCGGCTGCCACGTTCCACAAATCGGCATTCTGATTGGAATGCGTCGGACATTCCACCTTGAAGTCTTCGCCATAGTAATGGTGGAATTTCTGCAGGGATTCAACGAGCAGATAGTTTACCGGAAACCATATCGGCCCCCGCCAGTTGGAATTGCCTCCAAACAACCCGGTGGAGGATTCCGCAGGTTCATATTCAACGCGATTTGCTTGGCCGTTTACATGCAATTCATAGGGGTGGTCTTTATGAAATCGGGAGAGCGCGCGGACGCCATACGGCGAAAGAAATTCGTTTTCATCGAGCATCCGGTTTAGAACACGTTTGAGCTGCTTGCGACCTACCAGGGAGAGCAGCCGGCGCACGCCGCGCGCCGAGCTTTGCGTCATTTCGATATGTTCCGGAACGTCCGGGTGATTGTCGATGAACCATTGCATGCGCCGCTTGAATCCCGGAAGGCGGTCGACAATTTCCGGTTCCAGTGTTTCGACGGCGAACAGCGGAATCAGTCCGACCATGGAGCGGATTTTCATGAAATGCTCTTCTCCCGATGGGAGTCTGAGCACGTCATAGTAAAAGCCGTCTTCGTCATCCCAAAGCGACCGGCCTCCGGAACCGAAATCATTCATGGCTCGCGCGATATAAACGAAGTGTTCAAAAAACTTGCTGGCCACGTCTTCATATGCGGGGTCTTCTTTGGCGAGTTCCAGTGCGATAGCCAGCATGTTGAG
This sequence comes from Saccharimonadales bacterium (SeqCode), assembly GCA_035317965.1. Classification (GTDB taxonomy): domain Bacteria; phylum Acidobacteriota; class Terriglobia; order Acidiferrales; family UBA7541; genus Acidiferrum. Next base: position 37,591 of record DATHFT010000077.1, read on the forward strand.
GCAGTACATGCCCATCCAGCTCGTCCCGTCCGATTGCTCAAGCTGCCCACCAGTGGGCAGCGGCGCGGAACGGTCAAAGACTCCGATGTTGTCGAGCCCAAGAAATCCGCCCTGAAAAATATTCGCGCCGTCAGGATCCTTGCGATTGACCCACCAGGTAAAATTCAAGAGCAACTTGTGGAATACCTTTTCGAGGAAGGCGCGGTCCGCGACGCCGCGTACGCGGCGCTCGATTTTGTAAACGCGCCAGGCGGCCCACGCGTGCACCGGAGGATTGACGTCGCCAAAAGCCCATTCGTAGGCGGGCAACTGTCCATTGGGATGCATATACCATTCGCGCAAAAGCAGAATCAGCTGATCCTTGGCGAAATCCGGATCAACCAGCGCGATCGGTATGCAGTGAAACGCCAAATCCCAAGCGGCATACCAGGGGTATTCCCATTTGTCCGGCATGGAGATGATGTCTTCGTTGTAAAGATGCGCCCAATCCTTGTTGCGTCCCCGCAAGCGCTCTTTGGGAGGGGGCGCGCCTGCCGGATCGCCGTCCAACCAGGTTCGCACGTCGTAGTTATAGACCTGCTTGGACCACAGAAGCCCCGACAGCGATTGCCGCATGACGCTCTTGGCGTCGGCTGAAAGCTCGTCAGGAATTCGCGATGCGTAAAAATCGTCCGCTTCTTTTTTCCGTTCAGCAAACATCGCATCAAATCCGTCTTCAAAATCATTCGCGGCGGGAACATCCTTGCCGCGCTCGGCATGACCGGGTGAAGTGATCGCCCCGACCAGGCGGGATTCTCTACGAAGGTTCCCGAGCGGTTCCAGATCCGTGAGCCGCAACTTCAGGGTGACGCATTGTCCGGCGGCAACTTCCGACGGATAGTAGGCAGCCATTTTCGTGCCCATCTTTTCGGGATTGACGGCCGCTTTGTTTCCGTGAATGACATATTCGTGGAAAGCATCTTTGGCATAGGAACGGTTTTTCCCGCCAAAAAGCAGGGCGTTATTCGTTTCATTCTCCGTGAAAAGGAGTTCCGGACCGCCCTTGCACAACAACCAGCGCTTGCCGTACTGGTGATGCTGCAATTCGGCGCAGCAGCCAGTGGGAATACTGGTGGCAATTCGGGCGACCGGGCGGCGCAAATCACTGCCCCAGGACCAGGTATTGCGAAACCATAGGGATGGCAGCAAGTGAAGGGCCGCCGATTCGGGCCCGCGATTGAACGCCGTAATCTTTATGAGGATGTCTTCCACGTCCGCTTTGGCGTATTCCACGAAAACATCAAAGTAGCGGTCCTCGCCAAACACTCCGGTATCAAGAAGTTCAAATTCGGGATCCTTGCGGGTCCGATGCGCGTTGCCTTCCAGCAATTGCCCATAGGGATAGGCCGCTTGCGGATATTTGTAGAGCATCTTCATGTAACTGTGGGTTGGCGTCGAATCCAGGTAAAAATAATACTCCTTCACGTCTTCGCCATGATTCCCCTGGTTCCCGGTCAATCCAAAGAGGCGTTCCTTCAAAATATCATCGCGACCGTTCCACATGGCCAGTCCAAAACATATCAGTTGGTGGCGGTCGCTGATGCCGGCGATGCCGTCTTCTCCCCAGCGATACGCCCGCGAACGGGCATGTTCATGCGGAAAGTACTCCCAGGCCGTGCCGCCGGGGCTGTAGTCCTCGCGCACCGTTCCCCATTGACGCTCGGAAAGGTAAGGCCCCCAGCGCTTCCAATATTTCTTGCGGGTTCGCGTTTCTTCCAGGCGTTGATCTTCAGTGGTTTGCAGTCGTGGCATGAGCTGAATTCCTCGGCAAGCAACGTAATCTATCGTGCCATCTTTCAGGCTGGGCGAGAAGGCTTCCTCGACAAAGCAGGTGCCCGTTCCGGCAAGTGGCGGGGGAAAGCGTTCCGGGAAGCGGGGCGCCGGAATCCGGAGGGCCGGTTTGCACTCCAGGGGCCCCGGGAGGCATCAAACCTAGAGAAGTTCTGAGGAATGACTGAAACCCATGCCCGCCGACCGCACCAGAATTTCACCTCTCTTTTGCACTAAGCCTGGACTATGGCTCCGCCTGCTCGTGGCCGGCCTGGCTGTTGCGCTCTTCCTGCCAGCCGCACGCGCGGGACAGAGTTCCGGCGATTCCCTCCACAAACTCAACGAATCGGTCAACACGCTGATCAAGAAGGTCTCACCCAGCGTGGTACAGATTCTGGTGACCGGTTATGGCCCACTCGACGAATCCGAGCATAGCAATACCGGCGTGGTGATCGGAAGGCAAAGGGCGATTGGATCCGGATTTATCATCGACCCGAGCGGCTACATCGTGACGAATGCGCACGTCGTCAGCGGGGCCCAGCGCGTGCAAGTGGTGCTTCCAGGCGTGATCTCGGACGCAGCGATCGATGCCGCTCTTTCCTCCCATTTGAATGTCGTTCCGGCCCGCATCATCGGCGTTACCAAGGAAATTGACTTGGCCGTCCTTAAAGTGGATGCCGGAACACTTCCCGCTCTGACTTTGGCTCCCTACAGAAGCCTGCACCAGGGCGAAGTGGCGTTTGCCTTCGGCAGCCCGGAGGGTTTGCGGAACTCGGTCACGATGGGCATCGTTTCAGCGGTCGCCCGGCAGACCGACCTGGACTCGTCCATGGTTTATATTCAAACCGATGCCTCCATCAACCCCGGAAATTCAGGCGGACCACTCGTCAATGTGGAGGGCGAAGTCATCGGCGTCGATACATTTATTCTGTCGCAATCCGGCGGTAATGAAGGACTAGGATTTGCAATCCCGAGCGGCGTCGTCAATATCGCCTATCAGCAAATCCGCAAGTTCGGCCATTTGCACCGCGCCGATATCGGTATTGGAATTCAAACCATCACGCCTACACTCGCTTCTGCATTGCAGTTGCCTCGCAATTATGGCGTGCTCGTCTCGGACGTTACTCCGGATGGACCAGCGCTCGTGGCCGGAGTGCGGATCAACGACGTCCTGGCGTCGGTTGACGGAAAGCCCGTGGAAAACCTGCCATTCGTCGAATTTCATCTGCTTTCGCGCGATACGGGAGGAAAAGTTCATTTGGAAGTTTTGCGCGGGCAGCAAAAACTAGCGTTCGACGTTGCAGTGGCCGATCCGCCTCACGATATGGACCACATCGCCGCTCTCGCGGACCCGGAAAAAAATCTGGTGACCGCTCTCGGAATTCTCGGTGTGGAAATCGACAAGAAAATCGCGGCCCTGGCGCCGGACTTGCGCGACCCCTTCGGGGTCATCGTCGCCGCCAGAACGGCGGGCTCTGGCGCCGGTGTTCCGTTGAACACCGGGGACGTCATTCGGACACTCAACGGAGAGCCCATGACCACTCTTGACCGTTTGCGCAATGCCTTGAAGTCGTTGCCGCCCGGGTCTCCGGTGGCGCTGCAGGTTCAGCGAGACCAGAAGCTGCTCTATCTTTCCTTTACGACCGACCAACCATAGGGCCAATCCGCTGGGCCCGCCGCCCTAGTCTGCTCCCGAAAGAGTTTCCCAGCCCCGGCGCGACAAGCTCCAATAGATGAAATATCCGGACGCCGCGGCTATTGCCAGGAGCAAGGCTCCCGCCGACCAGTTTTGCAGAACAAGTTCACCGATTCCAAACATCGCGCAGTAGACGAGAATACAACCCATCACCCAGTCAAAGGTATTGGCGGCAAGATCCTTGACCGGCTTCACCTCGGGCGCGAGCGCGGCAATTCGGCGCCATCCATGAACGGTCGGATGCACGCGTTTATAGAATCTAAGAAGCAGGGCGTCGTCTTCGGGCTTGGTGATGAAGGTGGTGACGATCCAGACCAGTGTCGTCGCCGCGGTCGTGATCAGCGCCGATTTGGCAAAGACCACGGAATCGTTGCCCACCAGATGGACGCGCGTGAGGGACATGGAGACGACAAAAGCGGCGACCATGGATGAAATTTCGCTCCAAGCATTGATCCGCCACCAATACCACCGCAGCAGCAGGACGCCGCCGGTTCCGGCACCCATGCCCAGAAGAAGCTGCCAGGCCGATTGAATGGAATCGATGTGCGCCGCGGTATAGCCGCTCAGAATCACCAGCAGAACGATGAAAACCTTGCTGACAAAAACATAATGTTTCTCGGTGCCGTTTTTCTTCAAAAACCGGCGGTAAAAATCGTTGATGAGATAGGAAGTGCCCCAATTGAGCTGGGTGCCAACGGTAGACATGAACGCCGCAAGGAACGCCGCGACCATAAGCCCCCGTAGCGCGGGGGGAAGAAAATCGCGGAGCACCATGACGTAACCTTTTTCCTGCTCGGCGGCAAATTCCATGCTGGGATGCAGTCCGCCGTGCGGCGAGTAGACGGCAACGGCCACCAGGCCGGTCACAATCCACGGCCAGGAGCGCATGGCGTAGTGAGCGATGTTGAACCAGAGAGTGGCGGCCAGAGAGTTCCGTTCGTCCTTGGCGCTGAACATGCGCTGGGCAACGTAGCCCCCGCCGCCGGGCTCTGCTCCGGGATACCAGCTCGCCCACCACTGAACGGCCAAATAAAGCGCGAACGTAATGACGGGTAGCGTCCACAGCGCGTCCGTCGTCCAACCGAGATGAAACGACGGGAAAAAGGAAAGGATCGGGCCGGTAGTGATGCCGGCTTGACGCGTCGCCTCATCGACGTGCGAAAGTTGCACTTTCAGAATAGTCATCCCGCCAATTTTTGCAACTGCAGTCCAGGCTAGAACGATAATCATGGTCATCTTGAGCGCGAACTGAAAAAGATCGGTGACGAGTACGCCCCACAAGCCACCGATGAAGGTGTAGATACCGGTGAACGGTACGAGCAGCAGGACGCAAATGAGCAGCGCGGTATGTTCTGGAGTGCCCAGAGTGTAGTGGAACAACTCGTGTCCTCCGGCGCCGATACTAAGAACCCGGCCTTCGGCGATAGCGTCCCCGAGAAGCACGGTCGTAATGCTGATCATGGCCTTGATGACCCAGCCGAGGATCAGGCAGTTCATCAGAGCGCCGAGATAAAGCGCCCGGAAACCGCGAAGAAACGCCGCTGGCTTGCCCCCGTAGCGCAGCTCAACAAATTCAACATCGGTCAAAATTCCCGAACGGCGCCAATACCGCGCGAAGAAAAAGACCGTCATCATGCCAGAAAGACAAAGCGACCACCAAAGCCAGTTGCCGGCGATGCCATTTTTGGCCACCAGTCCGGTGACCAGGAGTGGAGTGTCGGCCGCAAAGGTGGTCGCGACCATCGAAGTCCCGGCCAGCCACCAGGACACGTTGCGCCCGGAAACGAAAAACTCTTCGGTGCTGCCTGACGACTTGCGCCGGTAGTACAGGCTGATGAGCAGATTCAGCAGCAGGTACGTCGCGATGACAATCCAATCCGTGAGAGTTAGAGCCATGTCCGGTTTCGCTCCTTAGAAAATCGTCTCGGTGCGCATTGCTAATTCAGAAACTCATTGCTCACTTCCACTGGGGCTCGCCTTCAACAATCGTGATGTATCGATCGACCGGCAATTCGGTGAATCGCTGCGTCGACCCGCCTGGCAGCGGCCATTTCACGTCGACCCAATCAATCGTTTCGCGTTTTCCAATTCCAAGAACCACCCGAGGGTCGTGCGATGAGAGGTAGCTTCCTCCGCCCACTTTCACCCGGCTTCGTTTTAGATCTCCCGCTTGATAGCTGATCTTTGCGCCGACGGCGTCGGGATTCGATTTCCGTCCGATGAGTTTTATTCCCAGCCAGTGGTTTTCTTTGCCGGCATTGTTGCGTAAAAGCACAGGAGCACCGTTGTTTGTGGCAACCAGCACGTCCACCGAGCCGTCATTGTCAAAATCACCCAGCGCCATTCCGCGTGCAGCCAATGATTGCCTGAAGATATCTCCACTTTCTTCACTCACGTTCTTTAAACCCTTACCGGTGTTGCGGAAAAGCAGCAGGGGCTCGAGGTATGTGACTCCGCCTACGCGTGCGTCGACGTGGTCGTCCGGATGTCCGTTGCACAATAGTAAATCCAATTCGCCGTCATTGTCGTAGTCAAAAAATTTCAAGCCCCAGCCGCTAAGCAACCGCGTGGCAGAGCCGATTCCGGTGGCAATCGCAACATCGCGGAAAGTTTCATCCTTGTTGTTTTGATAAAGCGAAAACATTTCCTGATCCACGTTAGCGACAAACAAATCGGCCCAACCATCCTGATTAAAATCGGCCGCATCCACACCCATGCCCGAGCGCGGCCGTCCATAAGCGCTGTAGGCGACTCCTGCCAGCAGTCCGCTTTCCTCAAATTTTCCCTTGCCGCGGTTCATGTATAGAAAATTGGCAACGGTATCGTTGGCGACAAAGATGTCCAACAAGCCGTCATTATTGACGTCACACGCCACCGCGCCCCAGGCTTTCGCTTTTACGCTGGCGATTCCGCTTTGCTTGCTGACATCGGTGAACGTGCCGTCGCCGTTGTTGTGGAAAAGCCAGCAAGGCATTGGATCATACACGCGCGGGATGCAGTACCAGCGTTCACCGGTTTTCAGGTTGCCGCAAAACTGATTTTTGGCTTTGGAAAAATCGACAAAGTGGCAAACAAAGAGATCGAGTTTGCCGTCATTGTCGTAGTCGAACCAAACGGCGCTCGTCGCCCATCCCGGAGCCGCTACGCCGGCCTTCCCGGTTACATCCGTAAACGTTCCGTCGCCATTGTTGTGATACAGCACGCTATGGGGATATTGCGTCACATAGATGTCGGGAAATCCGTCGCCATCGTAATCTCCTACCGCCACGCCCATGCCGTAGGCGGTTCCGGGCACGCCAGCTTTTTCCGTTACGTCTGTAAACGTTCCATCGCGATTGTTCTTGTAGAGCGCGTTGCGCAGCGGAGTCTTCGGCTGAAAGAAATCGCACGGGCCGCTATTCACCAAATAAATGTCCATCCAGCCGTCATTGTCGTAATCGAGAAAAGCGCAACCCGCGCCGGTGGTCTCCGGGAGGTAGGTTTCCGCAGAGCGTCCATTGTTATGGATCCAGTGGATACCGCTCGCTGAGGCCGGAATTTGTGTGAAGGCGCTGCTGGATTTTTCTGCGGCTTGCAAAAATGGCAAGGCATGGCCAGCGGCGGCGCTCGCCGCCAGTAGACGCAGAAAGTCTCTGCGCGGAAACAAGTGATATGGCCAGCGGAATTCACTATCACCCACGTTCTGGAGTCTCCTGCCGCAATGCTGGATCAAAAATGAATCTGGAAGCTTTTCCCGCAATTTCCGTCAAGGCAAAACCATTCGACGCTTCGAGCCGTCAGAATTCCAGAATCCCGCCGCCTCACTGTGCTGGAGGTTCTGCTGGCGTAACTCCCCGGTTTCTCTGTTTTTCCTCTTCTAGCTTTTCCGCCGTTTGTCTCTGTAGGGCCGCTTCCCGGGCGGCATCCTCCTTGCGACCCGTCCGACTGTAAGCCATCATGAGTTGGTAGTGTCCAGCGGGATTCGCCGGCTGAATCTTGGTATATATTTCAAGCGGTGCCACGGCTTGTTCGAATTTATTGGTCGCCACGTACGCCATGCCCAGCCCCAGCTGCGCTTCGGCAAATCCCGGGCTTAACTTTGCCGCTTTGCCGTAATGCGCGATAGCCCTATCCCAATCACTCGCATGCTGGGCCAATTCACCGAGGATATATTCAGCGCCCGCGTTGTTCGGATCAATTTCGAGTTCGGCCTCGAATTCCTTTTGGGCGTCCGCGGCGGTCCGGGAGGTTTCTTCTTTCGAAAGAATGCACCTGCCGATGCGGAAATGAATGCCCGGCAATCTTGGATCTTGCTTCAGAATGGCCTGGTATTCATGGGCTGCTTCATCCCATCGGCCTTGCGCCTCTAAAGACTCCGCATTCAGCTGGCGGGCCTGATAGGACGAAGGAGCCACACGCACCAGGGCCAGCGACGCCCTGGTGGACAAGTCGGAATAGGCGTGCACGGTGGCGTACAGCACGTCAGGATCTGCGGGAAAATCGCGGTTCAGTATGCGAATCGCGTCCACAGCGGCTTCCGCACGATCCGTAGTCATCGCGCAGCGAACGGTGGCCAGGCCCGCTTTCAATTTGACGTCCTTATTGCTTGGTCCGACAGAAGCAAACTTCCTGAGGAGCGGCAGCGCTTCCCCGCAGCGTCCTTGTTCAGACAGCGCAATCCCCTGCTGCACCGTCTTCAGATTGGCAATTGCAGGTTCCGCGGGCTTCTGGGCCGTCGCAGCGGGGCCGCTGGCAAGGAAAACCAGAAAAAATGAAAGAGGCAATATTGGCTTCATAAAATAAGAAGGGACAAGCGTCCGTTTTGGACGCTTGTCCCTGAGCATACTCGCGCCAAGCCTAATAATATAACTTGAGCGCAAATTGAATGTTTCGTGGAGACTGAGCACCGTTGATCAATCCGAAGTTTGTGGAATTGATCGAAGTGTCCGGTCCATTCAGGTTCACGTGGTTGAACGCGTTCAAGAAATCTGAACGGAATTGCAGCTTGACGCGTTCTGTGATGTGAAAGTCCTTCGCCAGGCTCAGGTCGAAGTCAATATAGCCCGGTCCACGCAGGTAACCCAATTGCGGAGCGCAGGTGCCAAATGTTTGTGCGCTCGGTTGCGTGAAAACGCTACCGGCATCGGCAAAATTGACCCACTGGAAACCTTTCTTGGTTCCGTCGGGGGCTGCTTTCCCCAGCACAGACCCGGTTCCGACGCAATTTGGCCGGAAGCCGCGGGAGTCCACGCCGCTGACGTCGTTGGCGCCGAAAATAGACAATGGGAAGCCTTTGGAGCCAGTCATGATACCGCTGACTGTCCATCCTCCAACGGCCGCGTCCGCGAATTTGTTCATGTCCTTGCCGAACCTTTTGCCTCGGCCGACAGGCAATTCGTAGAGAGTGTAGGCGCTAACAACATGCGTCGCGTCATAGTAGCAGGGTGCCCACTCGTCCTTCGAATCGTAGGCATTCTGCCAGTAGGCGGAAGCGCTGCCGGTACGGACCCAGGCTCCGTAATAACCGGTGCTGTCGCTCATGCACTTGGAATAGGTATAGGCAACCTGGAACTGCAGGCCATTGCTCATCTGCTTTTGCACCACGGCCTGCAGTGAGTTGTAGGACATGTTTCCATTGGACTGGGTTCCCGAAGCTTGATCCGAAGCGGTCGCTGCGAGCTGCGGGTTGCCGGCAAGGAACGGGCTCGGGAGAGGATCACCGCCAGGATTGAGCACTGGCTGTGCGTAATCGAATGGCACCATCAAGTGGGTGCCGCGTTGACCTACGTAGCCGATCTGGAAGGTCATATCCTTCCAGAATTGATGCTGGATGGTTAGATTCCATTGATCCGCGATCGCCGGTTGTACGTTGGGATCCCAGATGCGCAGGAGCGCCCCTGCGAAGCATTCATAGTTGGGGCAGTCGAGCGTGGGTGCAGGCACCGGAGGAATGCCGTCCGACGCTGTTCTTCCCGGCAGCGCTACGCCTTTGTAAGTTATATCGAATTCAGCTGGGGTAAACGGAGGATTCAGTGGCAGACGCAGGTTGGTGCCCGTGCCTTCCATATACGAGGAAATGGTGAAGGCTCCGCGAACGACCGTGTGACCGCCAAGCATCGCCGGCGTCCAGGCAAATCCAACGCGGGGTTGGAAGGCTTTTCCGCCGTAGACTCCGTTGTACAGCGCTCGGCTGTTGCCGTCCTGGCCGGCAAACAATACGGCGCCGGTTCCCAGTTCGATGTTCACCTGCTGATCATGCTCCTCAACCCACGGCGTGTGCACGTCGTAGCGGAGGCCGAGTGTTAGGGTCAAACGGTCAGTGATGCGCCAGCTGTCCTGGCCGAAGAAACCAAAGACGTTGCTGCTCTGTTGCCAGGTCTGGCCGGTGCTGTTGCCGCGATTCAGTTCGCTCGGCAGCCCCAGGAAAAAGTCCGCCGGCCCGAATCCTCCGGTGGGGGAACCGAGTGCGGAAGATGCCGTGAAATTGTTGCTGAAAATCAGATGTCCGAGCTCACCGCTGTTGCCGGCATAAAATGTCTTGATGACGTTCTTCCAGTATTGGCCGCCAAATTTGAAGTTGTGACGTCCGCGAACCAGGCTGACGGAGTCCGTGAACTGCCAGACGTGATCGTCAAAGCTCGCTGTCGATTCGCCCGCTCCGATGTCATTGATACTGCCGCCCACCACAATGGCCAGCAGTCCGTCCACGTCGGTGGGGTTTCCGTTGCCGATGCCGATGGTATTTCCGAAGTTGCCAACGGATGGATCAAAGGTCGTCCCGCTGTTGGTAGTGATGTGGCTCCATCCCATGCGGAAATCATTCGACAGGCTCGGAGTAAAGTTGTGCGACCAGTTCCCGGTAATGTTGTAGATCGGCGCTTGCGAGTAAGAATTTCCGAGCAACAGGAATGAATTGGTGGTCGGAAAGTTAAAGTAGGAGCGAGTAAACCGGCCTGAAACTCGATCGTTGTTCGAGATTTGATAATCGATTTTCAGGTCGCCCTGATCTGCGTTCAGGTTGGATACCGTGGTATACCGCGCGTTGTTCGTTGGATCGGAATTGACGGTGGGCAAGTACAGATTGGAAGCGAACAAGGCCTGGGCTACCGGGCTGATGGAGGGGAGCGGTATTTGATTTCCAGGAAAAGCCGTGCGGGTTGCCGCGGGCACGCAAGTCCCTTGCGCGACGCTTCCCCCTGCTACGCATGGATTGTAAATCGTCACGCCTGCGGCGGAAAAATCCCCTGCACGTTCGGCGTCCGTAAACACCGTGGTCGATTGTGTTGAGCTGGGGTGATCGAACCGCTGTCCCTGATAATCCGCAAAAAAGAACAGTTTGTTCTTGAAGACAGGACCGCCAAGGGTGCCGCCAAACATGTTCCAGCGCAACTTGTCTTTGGGGTTGCCGTTAAAGTTATTCGACCAGCTGTTGGCGTTCAACACGTCGTTCCGGAAAAATTCCCAGGCATCGCCATGGAAGCTGTTGGTGCCGGATTTGATCGTCGCGCTGACGATACCGCCTTCGAAATTTCCGAATTCCGCCGGGGCGTTGCTGGTGATCAGGTTGAATTCCTGAATGGCGTCCGGGGCAGGCGTGTAACCAAGCAGGTTATCCGACACCTGGTTGTTGTCCATGCCGTCGAGCAGGAAGTTATTGGACTGATCGCGGTTTCCGTTAATATACGGACGCTCGCCGCCAAAATCAGTGTTGTTTCCCGTATTGAATCCGTCGGGATTCACGGTAACCGATCCGGGAGCGAGAAGCGTTAGTTCCACATAGTTGCGCGTTGCCAGGGGCAGCGCATCATTGGTCGCGGCGTTAATGACGGTATCCACCTGAGTGGCATCGGTCTTCAAGATTGGGGCGTCGCCGCTGACCTCGACGGTCACCGAGACGTCGCCAATTTTCAGGGCTACATCGACTCGGGCAACCTGGTTCAACACCAGGGTAAAGGCCTCGCGAACCGCCGCTGAGAAACCTTTCGCTTCGACTCTTAGCGTGTAGGTTCCCACCGGAATCCGTAACAAATTGTAAAGACCACTGTCATTGGTCTGCGCGGTCCACGTCGTTCCGCGCTCGGTGTCGGTGGCAACCACAGTAGCACCTGCGACCGCCGCTCCACTTTGATCGGTAATCGTTCCGGTAATTGACGCAGTCACATCCTGCGCCATCGTAACGTTGGCGCTACACAACAGCGAGGCCAACGCCATGCATACAAACCCCACACACAGCAGTCTTCTCATGATCATGCCTCCGATTCGAGAACGCCGACAGTCCAGCGATCTTCCCTCAATTGGAATCTTTTTAACTGCAACCGCACCCCTAGCCAAAATAGTATGGCTGTAATATTGGAATAGCTATATAGCACGCTTTTAGTGTTGTCAACACAAAAATACTGGTTTATAAATGATTTTACCGGGTGCACTATAGCACCATTTCTCAGGTGCTCTATATCGCAAAAGTTGATGCATGAGGGACCATGGAACCTTATTGCCGCCACAGCGTCTATCCCCTACCGCATCGCTTCGCGCGATGCCGCAGGATGGCAATGTGAGAAATTCTGACCCCAGAATATTGTTATTCTTTTTGATTTCAGGCCTTCCGATTCAGGGCTTGCTGTTGACCTACGAGCCGTCCGGGGAGACGCAATGAACGTGAAAAACCGCAATGGCCTGCCCGCTTACCAGAGGATCCAGGGCACCATCCGCAAGCGTATTGAGGCCGGCGAGCTGCGCCCGGGCGATGCCGTGGCCTCGGAACGCGATCTGGCCAAAATTCATCAGGTGAGCCTGATGACCGCCCGCCATGCCCTCGCCGGCCTGGAGCGCGATGGTGTCGTTGAACGCCGTCGCGGGATTGGCACTTTCATTGCCGCCCCCAAGATTCATTTCAACAAGTTGATGAGTTACACCGAGCAGATGTCCAGCCGCAGCCTGACGGCAGGTTCTAAGATTCTTTTTGCTAAAATTATCGACGACGAACAGGAGGCCACCGCGCGCCTATCCCTTCCGCCTGTAAGTAAACTCGTCAAGCTGGAGCGGCTCCGCCACGCCGCGAGCGAGCCCTTCGCCCTGGAGATTTGTTATCTCTCGGCCACGGAATTCTCCGACATGCTCTCTGCTCCGCTCACCCGCGAATCGCTCTTTGCTATTCTAGAGCGCGACTACAAAGTGGAAATTGGTTATGCCGACGAAGAAATCGATGCCACTGCTGCCGATCCCAGAATCGCCGATCTTCTCGCCGTGCCGCGTCGCGAACCGCTTCTTCGCATTCGCCAGGTTATCTATTCCACAAAAGGCAAAGCGGTTCTCTATGTTCTCGGTTTTTATCGCTCCGACCGCCACAATCTCGTGATTCGCCGGTTCCGCTGAGAAGTGCGATACTTCTCATTCTGTGCGCGCCACATTTCATACTCTTTTGACCGCTCTAAGGTGACGACGGAAAGGCTGGAGCATGCTGGTCGTTCTTGAACACAATTCCAAGGAAATAGGCCGCAAGGCGGCACGAATTATCGCCGGTGCCGTTCGCAAGAAGCCCGCGATCACCCTGGGCCTGGCCACCGGTGCCACCATGGTCAGCATCTATGAAGAACTGGTGCGCCTGCACAAGCAGGAATCGCTCGATTTTTCGCAGGTCACCACTTTTAATCTGGATGAATATCTCGGCTTGTCAGCCACGCACCCCCAGAGTTTCAACTATTTCATGCACGAAAATTTCTTCGATCACGTCAATATCTCCGCGCAAAACATTCATATTCCCGACGGAACTGTCACCCAAGACTACGATCAATATGCCGCGAGTTATGAAGACGCCATCCGCGCAGCAGGCGGCATCGACATACAGCTCCTCGGAATCGGCCGCAACGGTCACATTGGTTTCAACGAGCCAACGTCCAGCATCGGCTCGCGAACGCGTCTGAAGGTTCTGACCCAGGAAACCATTGAAGACAATCGCAAATTCTTCGCGCCCGGCGAGGCCATTCCTCGCTGTGCGATCACCATGGGCATTGGCACAATTCTCGAAGCCGGCAGGATCCTGCTCCTGGCCACCGGGGAATCCAAAGCCACCGCGGTCGCCAAATCCATTGAAGGCCCGGTGGCCTCTGCGGTATCGGCATCCGCCCTGCAGCTTCATCCCGATGTAACTTTCTTGATCGATGAGGAAGCAGCTTCCCAACTCACCCAGCGCGAGTACTATCGCCAGGTCCTGGAGATGACCGCGATCCTAACTCCCGAACGGATGAGCTGAGTTTTGCATCGAAAGCTCGACATACCGTTTGTCTTGCGGGCAATCGGACGTATTTTTTGCGGGCTTGCCCATTTATGTTACTCTCGGCTTAACGTTCTCTCGCCCCGAACCCAGGAAGTGTTCACGTAGACTGACGGTTGCGTGGAACAGGACTCTGCAAAGCAAAATGATTCTTGCAGGCGACATTGGCGGCACAAAATGCAACCTCGCTCTGTACGCCGAGCGCGGTTCTGAACTGGTCCTCGTTTTCCAGTCGCGTCTGCCCACTCGCGACTCCGCCAGCTTCTCCGGAATTCTCGATAAATTTCTGCAACTTGCCAAAGCCGAAGGCGCTTTCCAATCCGGCGATTGCATCCATGCCGTCGGCTTCGGAGCCGCCGGCACGATCCTCGATGGCCGTCTTCATGCCGTCAATATTCCATGGACAACCGACGTCAGGTCTCTCGCAGATCATCTCAACCTGCAGCCGCATAACGTGATCCTTCTGAACGACCTTGTCGCCACCGCCTTCGGAATCGAAAAATTATCACCGCAAGATTTTCTGCAACTCAATCACGTCGAAGCCAACTACGCGGCCAACAAAGCGGTCATCGCCGCTGGCACCGGCCTCGGTGAAGCGGTTCTATTCTGGGACGGCCACCAGCACCAGGCTTGTGCTTCAGAAGGCGGCGCCGCCGATTTCTCCGCTCGTAATGAACGGGGCATCGGCCTCCTCCATTTTCTCAAGCAACGCATGCCGCGCGTTTCTTGCGAAGAGATTTTCTCCGGCCGCGGCTTCCGCAAAATCCACGAATTCCTCGATCCCGCTGTCCGCCACCCGGTCTTTGAAGAATTGGGCGGAGACTCCGCCCGCGAAATCACGCAAAACGCCTTGGCCGAAACCTGCCCCATCTGTATTGAAACGCTGGATTTTTGGATGGACGCTTTTGGCGCAGAAGCGGGCAATCTCGCTCTCCGGGTCCTGGCTTACGGAGGCGTTTACCTTGCCGGAGGCATCGCTCTGAAGATTCTTCCGAAACTCAAACAAAGCACGTTTTGCCGCTCCTTTGCCGATAAAGCCCCGCTCACGACCATTGTCGCCCGCATCCCAATTTACGTAATCCTCAATGAAGACGCCCCTATCCTCGGCGCGGCCTATAAGGCATTTGCCACGGTAAATCGCAATGTCTCGGTACCCGCCTAGTCCGCACATCTGCAAACTGCGTTAAACTTTCGATCTCGACTTTCAGGAGTAACTCGCATGGCCGAATCGACCGACCTTTCCCGTATCGCTGTCCAGGAACAGCAGCTTTTTCTGCCATCCTTTGATCATGAGGTGGCTTGGCGCCTGGGCACGCGCCTGCGGGATCTGGCGATCCAAAGGAGCCTCTCCGTGGTCATCGATGTGCGCCGCTTCAACCAGTCGCTGTTTTATTGCGCTCTAGCCAACACGACCCCCGACAACGCCGAATGGATTCGCCGCAAAACAAATACGGTTGCACGCTTCCTCCGTAGCTCGTACGCTATCGGTCTGCAGCTTGAACTCAAGAAAACCACACTCCTTGAAAAATATGCCCTCCCTTCGTCCGACTTTTCCGCACATGGGGGCAGCTTCCCGATCGCCGTCGCGGGAGCCGGGGTCATCGGCTGTGCCACGATCTCCGGTCTCCCGCAACGGCAGGATCATGAGCTCGTCGTCGAAGCCCTCTGCCTTGAGACCAGCCACGACTTCCAGAGTCTAAGACTCCCCGCGCTCGCAGCCTAAACTCAATTCCCCTCCCGTTACCCGCAAGGGGAAGGCGAGAATCGCTGTTCCCGAACCGTAACAAAGCAAAATTGGATTTTCGGTGATTTGGTTGGGAGACCTGGATTCGAACCAGGATAACCAGATTCAGAATCTGGTGTCCTACCGTTGGACGATCTCCCACCCGCTCGCAAGGAAGAAAAACGAATCACGGCACGTCCGGCTTTCCCGGCAGCCGCAATTCATCTATCTAATTTAATAGGGATTCCCGGCATCGTCAACCGCACGAAGCGAACTGCGTGTGTTTGCCGGCACGAAATCCCGCCATATGGTTTTCTGCCACTTCCCGTTAGACTGAAGCGCCTATGTTCTGCCGGTCGAAGCCAACTCGATCTACCATCGACGCCTTCCTGGCTGCCCAACAAACCGAAAACTTTTCCTACGCCGAAGTTGGCGCGTCTGCCAAGGAAGCACCATCTGCCTACACCGTGGACCGCAACCGAATCCTACTAGGCCAGGGCGCCCCCATCTTCGAACGCGCGAAACTCGCCATTCGCGAGTGGAAAATGTTTGACATGCCCTGGATTGAACTCTGCTGGCCAAGCGCTCCCATCGAGCCCGGCTCGACGGTCGCAGTCCTCGTATCTCACCTCGGTTTCTGGTCCCTGAACGCCGCCCGCATCATCTACACCATTGAGGAATACGGGCCCATCAACAAATTCGGCTTCGCCTACGGCACCCTCCCGAGTCATGCCGAACGCGGAGAGGAACGGTTCAGAGTGGAATTCAGTGTCCCGGATCAATCCGTGACGTACGACCTGTGCGCCTTCTCGCAGCCCAATACCGTAGCCCGCCTGGCCTACCCTCTCACGCGCTCTTTGCAAAAACGCTTCGCCCGCGACTCCCAAGCGGCCATGAAAAACGCGGTTCAGGAGAGATCCGACTTGACGACCGGACGCGTTTCATAGAGCATTCGCGGATGCGAAAACTTCCATTGGTTTGCATTGCCATTTTCATGTTCGTTCCTACCTATTTGCCGGCACAAAATTCCGCAAAGCGGACGATTGCGATTGATGACATTTATCGGATGGCGAAAGTGGGGAGCCCGCAGGTGTCGCCGGATGGGAACTGGGTCGCTTACACCGTGACCACAATTGATAAGGAGGCCGACAGGCGGCGGACGGCGCTGTGGATGGTGAATTGGGAAGGCACCCAGGACTTGCAGCTGACTTTTGGAAAGCAATCGAGTAGTTCGCCGAAGTGGAGTCCGGACGGGAAGTATCTGTCGTTTCTCTCCTCGGACGGCGAAAAGGGCAAGACCCAGATCTGGTTATTGGATCGGCGCGGAGGCGCTCCACGGCCGCTGACGAATGTGAAGGAGAATATCGGCGACTACCAGTGGTCACCCGATGGAAAACGAATCCTGCTGGAAATGAGCGAAAGCGACGATGTTGACCCCGGAGATGTAAAAAAGGACGGGGCCGCTCCAAAAGCACCAAAGCCAATTGTGCTGGACCGCTACCATTTCAAGCACGACGTGGGTGGATATATCACGGCGGGGTCGCGGTCGCGTTTGTTCCTGTTTGAGGTCGACGGCGGAAAGCTCGAAACACTGACGAGCGACAGGAATTTTGATGACACGGATGCGGAATGGTCGCCGGACGGGAAACAGATTGCATTTGTAAGCAATCACGAAAAAGATCCAGATCAGTCGCCATACAATGAAATTTATGTTGTCGACGCGCACGCTGGGGCAGCGCCGCGAAAAGTAGTCAGCGCCTATTCCGCGGGCGGGCAGCGACTATCGTGGAGCCCGGACGGGAGTCTCATCGCGTACTTGCTGGGATATGAAGCGAAATATAACGCGTATAACATGAATCGTTTGGCTGTTGTGACGGTGGCGAACGGAACATCGCACGTGCTGACGGAAAAGTTCGATCGCGGGGTTTCTTCGCCAAAGTTTACGGCGGACGGATCGGCGATTGAATTTCTGGTGCCCGATGACCGATCAGAGTATCCCGCGAAAATTTCCGTAAATGGCGGCAGCGTCGAGCGCTTGGTAAAGGGCGAATTTGTTGCTTACGCGAAATCGAGCGCGGGCGGTCACACGGCGGTGGACGTTTCCACCGATGCGGCTGCCGAAGAGATCTATGCGCTCGACGGCGGCAACCTGCGAAAGCTGACATCGCACAATGACGCGTTGATTGCCCAGTGGCAGCTCGGTGTCGTGGAGGACATCAGCTTCAAGAGCAAGGACGGCACGGAAGTTCACGGACTTATGGTGAAGCCACCGTCGTACGACCCCGCAAAAAAATACCCGCTCGTTTTGTGGATTCATGGCGGCCCCAATGGCCAGGACGATCACGCCCTGCCCTTTAGTTTGTATCCCTTGCAGGTGGAGCGGCAGATATTTGCGGCCCAGGGTTACCTCGTGCTGGCGATTAACTATCGCGGCAGCAATGGGCGTGGCGCGGAATTCACTCGGAGTATTTTGGGTGATTGGGGAAACAAGGAAGTCGCGGATTTGCAGGCCGGCGTGGATTGGGCGATTGCCAAAGGAATTGCCGACCCGGATCGTCTGGGCATTGGTGGATGGAGTTACGGCGGAATCTTGACGGATTACATGGTTGCGTCTGATCCGCGTTTCAAGGCGGCAATCAGCGGGGCGGGAAGCGCGAATCAGCTATCCATGTATGGCAGCGACCAATATGTGCTGCAGTACAACAATGAACTGGGACCGCCGTGGAAGAACCAGGACACCTGGATCAAAGTCTCATACCCATTTTTCCATGCCGACCGGATTCACACACCGACCTTGTTCCTGGGGGGCCAAAGCGACTTCAATGTGCCAATCATCGGCGGCGAACAGATGTACCAGGCGCTCCGCACGCTGGGTGTGCCGACCGAACTCGTAATCTATCCGGAGCAGTTTCATCTGTTCACCCGGCCGAGTTACATACACGACCGCTTGCAGCGCTATGTCGCGTGGTTCGGAAAATATCTGAATACCAAGAACTGAAGCACAGCGATTTACCCTCGTTTTCCTGTGTTTTTACCGGACTCGTCTGGTTGCGCGCAACGGCTGCCGCATGCGCCTGCCCGCTACTTGGGGCTGGGCTCACTGGCGGCTACATCGCCCGCAACGTTCAGGGCCACCATCTGGCCCTTTTCCATGGTGAATTCGCTGCCGCCCCAGGTGATTCGGTTCGAGACGAAGCTGGCCAGCCACACAACGAAGTTTACGGCATCGCGGAACGGAATCAGCCACAGTTTCTGGCGCACAATAGCGTCCTGAACGCCCCAGACACCGACGGTCCAGGCCATCACGAGGCGCAGCACCAGATACGCCGCGAGGTATACGGCGCCAATCCAATGCGCGGGAGCAACCAGCACCGCGAGAATGGCCCAGGGCAACCCGTGCGTGAAGAGCAGTCCCAGGTACGACCACGGGCGGCACAACCGGACCGTGCGGGCCCAACGTACCTGATGTTCCCAAAATCCGCCGAGGGTCTGCGCCGGGTACATGGTCCACACGGCTTCGCGGGAAAGCTCAATTTCCCCGCCCGCCAGCGCAATGCGATATCCCAATTCGTAATCGTCGGAGTGCATGTCGGCGATAGCGCCAAATCCACCGATGCGCTCGACCCATTTCTTGGTCGTCACAATCGAAGCGCCCAGAGCGAACCGCGGGCCTTCCATCCAGTCCGCCACCAGCACGCCCGCGAAAAAATCGCTGGCCGCACCGAGGGCTTCCATCTCCGCGCCCAGATTTCTCTCCGCGATTCCGCGATAGAACGAGGTTACCGCGCCCACCTTTTTATCGACGAACGGAGCGACCACTTCACGCAAATAATTCGGCCCCACGCGGACGTCGCCATCCGTCAGGACCAGAATCTCATGCTGCGCTTCCCTCTCCAGCCGCGCGAGCTTGTTCACTTTGCGGTTGGCGCCAATCTGTTCCGCGCCGATCAGCAAGCGGATTTGCCGCTCCGGGAACTCCTCGCGCAGCCGGGCAATCAACGGCAACACGGGATCGCTCTCATCATTCACCGCAAACAAAATCTCATAGTCCGGATAATCCTGACGGAGAAAACTCGCATGATTTTCATACGAGCCGAAATCCACACCGCGCACGGGCTTCAAAAGGCTGACGGGAGGAGTGAAACTCGGGAACTTTCTTTGCCGCTCACGCCGAAAAAAACGCAGGGCCGCAATTGTAGCCGTCACGTAATACGCCAGCGGAAACGCCGCTACGAACAAAACAACTTCGCGCCACTCTCGTGCGTGAAATGTCATCGGGGAAAACTTCCCAGTCCCTTCGATACCAGCTTTCGTTCTCGCATGGAGCAAAGCCTTTGGCAGCCGGGCGGGCTAGTGCTGTTGCTTGTCGGCAGGAACGGGAATCAGCAGTCTGCGCTTCACGCGATAAACCAGGCCGCGCCACTCGATCGTATCGGAGAAAAATCCCATCACCCACACGCAGAAGCTGACCGCATCGCGTACGGGCACCAGCCACAACTTTCGCGCGATGCGTAAATCGCGCAATCCCCATACGCCCGTAGCCCAGGCCCCAGCCACGCGCAACGCCAAATACGCAGCCAGATACGCTACGGCCACAAGAGACCGACCCGCTCCAAAGGCCACCATCGCAGCAGCCACCGACCATGGCAATCCGTGCGTAAAAATCATGCCCACGTAAGCCAACGGCCGTACATTCCTCAGCCCAATAGACCAGCGCAATTCGTGACGGAAATATTGCGCCATGGACTCGCGGGCAAACACCATCCCTACCGGTTTGCGCATCAACTCCACTCGATAACCGCGCCCCGCGATTCGGTTTCCCAATTCAAAATCATCCGAATGGTGATTGGCCATTGCCGCCCAGCCGCCAATTTCTTCCAGATTTTTCTTGGTGGTGGCCATCGTCCAGCCATAGGCAAACTGCATCTTCCCTTCGAGCATGCGCGCCACCAGCGCGCTCGGAGCAGAGTCCATGCACATTCCGAGTTGATTCAGTGAAGAAGCAATCGTTCCGCCGCCCAGGCAGCGGTAAAAGGTAGTGACCCCTCCGACTTCGGCGTTCGCGAACGGCGCAACCACTTCGCGCAAGTAGTCGGAATCCACGCGCACATCACTGTCCGTCATCACCAGAAGCTCGTATTTTGCTTCGCGCACCAGCCGGGCAAGATTGTTTACCTTGTTATTCGCCCCGAGCCGTTCCACGCCCTTCAACAAGCGGATTGCGCAGCCGGGAAAATCAATCTGCAGTTTTTCAATCAGGGGAACGGCCAGATCTTCGGGATCCGCCACGGCAAAGACCAATTCGTATTCGGGATAATCCAATTGGCAGTAGCTTGCAAAATTTTCATACGCGCCATTGTCGGCGCCACGTACCGGTTTCAAAATACTGACAGGAGGGGAAAACACATCGCGGCGAGGCGGCATCCTACGCAGTTTGCGAAAGTAAGACACTACGGCATACAAGGACATCAGGCCATAAACGATTGGCCCGGTTGCCAAAATCAAAACGATCCATCGCAGCATTGGCAGCATAGTTTCGCCCAAAGCTCTTGCTGTTCAACATCCCGGGAATCTTAGTGCTAAACCTGGTCCGAAAATGGGCCCCTAGCCCAGTGTTACCAGAACCACCCCGGCACAAACCAGCAGAACGCCGGCCCACCGCGCCGAAGTTACGTCCTCGCGAAGAATGTATTTCGCACCGAGCGTCCCGATTACATAGCTCAAAGCCGAGGCCGGAATTACAAAACTAATTGGTTCCCACGAAAGCAGCATCAACAGCGCATAAAAGGAGGCCGCCATCATCGGCACGCCCACCCAAAACCACCCATTGCGCACGGCGCGTCCCAGAAACTTCAGCAGCGCTTTGGGACGCAAATGGGCCGGCTCGCCGGTGGCTTTCATCCCATAGGTAATGGCAATCTCTCCGCCCGTGCTGCCGAAAATCAGCACCGACAAAAGCAACGCATCGCGCAATACCACATCATGGGTCATGCAATCACCTGCACAGCCGAAACCTGTGTCGTCCGCGGCTTGGTTTGCCCGACCAGCAAAACGCCAATACAGATCAGCGCAACACCAATCCATCTTCGCGGAGAAACCGACTCATGGAGAAAGACTACAGCAAGCAACGTGAGAACAGCATACCCGAAAGCGCCCGCGGGCATCACATAACTATAGTCCGCCCAGCTCAGCACGGTCATATAGCTGATCATGAAGCCGGTGAGAAAAAATATTCCAATCCAGATCGTCCCGCTCGTTACGGTCAGGAAAAACGCATGATGAATGCCGTTCACGCTCAGTTGCACGGCGCCGATCTGCGTCATACCGCGCTTCAGCAGCAAATCGCCGGTATTGGCGCACACAACCATCGCCAGAATCATGACCAGCGTCTTGATCCGTAATCGGCGTTCGTTAGACATGCGTATAGGTTCAGTCGTTGCCAGAAGCGGCCGAGCTTCCTGGAACGGAAATCATGGTTTTGGGAGCGTCGCCGCCGTTCTTTACCCACTTCAGGCGTTCCGCGCGGAGTTTCAGGAATTCCGTGGCCTCTTCGTACAGGCGCTTGCGCTCGTGGCTGTCCCACAATGCTTCTTTTACGATGCGCCATACGACTTTTGGACGGAAATAGTAGTCGTCGTAGAAGCGGTTGACGCCGTCCATCATTTCCGCTTTCGACAGATGGGGATATTCGATGTGCGGCAACTGGTGGCCGCCCTTGTCGGCCAGGGCTTCTACCTTCAAGAAGCCTTGTTTGGCCATGGAGTCGTGGAGTTCGGTTCCGGGCATGGCGTGGGCCAGGGAAACCTGAATCGTTTCGCAGTCAAGTTCTTTCGCGAAGTCGATTGTTTTATTGATCGTGTCTTTGGTTTCGCCGGGCAGGCCGATGATGAAGTCACCGTGGACCTTGATGCCGACTTTTTTGGTGTTCTTCATGAACTCGCGCGCCATTTCGACGGTCGCACCTTTTTTAATATTCTTGAGAATTTGTGGATCGCCGGATTCAAAACCCACGATGAAGAGGCGGGCGCCGCCGTCCGCCATGGCCTTTAGTTCTTCGTATTTGCTGTGGCAACGCGCAGTGCAGGACCACTGGAATTTCAGCGGCTTGAATTTCGCGCTGAGTTCCATGGCGCGGTCTTTGCGAATATTGAAAGTGTCGTCGTCAAAAAAGATTTCTTTCATCTGCGGGAAATATTCGAGCGCGTTCTTCACTTCCTGAACGACGTTATCGACCGAACGAGTACGCCAGGCATGGCCGGAAATGGTTTGCGGCCACATGCAGAAAGTACAAAGGGCCGGGCATCCGCGCGTGGTATAGAACGAAACATAGGGATGCAGAAGGAATGGCACATTGTATTTCTCAATCTGCAAATCACGCTTGTAGATGTCGGTGGCGTACGGAAGTGCATCGAGTTCTGCGGTATGCAACTGTTCGCGAGGGGTGGTGTGAACGATTTTTCCGTCTTTACGGAAGCTGACGCCCTTGATCTCATCGAGTGGTTTTCCGTGCGCGTATTCCACGACGGAATGATCGAACTCCCCACGCGTTACGAAATCAATGTCTTCGCTGGCCTTCAGCGTTTCATCCGGCTTAATGTGCCCGTGCGGACCAACAAATGCGATTTTCAAACCGGGATTGGATTCCTTGATCTTACGGATGAGCCTCACGTCGCTGTCAAAACCTACGGTGGACGTGAACAGAACCAGAAATTCATAGTCCTTGCAGATTTCTACGGTTTGCTGCCAGTTCACCTTGTGCGGCGAGGCGTCGAGCAAGCGGCTTCCGGGAATCATGCCGGCCGGATACGTGAGCCAAACGGGATACCAATACGATTCAATTTCTCGCGTCGCGGGCCATCGCGAACTGGCTCCGCCGTCAAAATTCTCAAAACTCGGCGGATTCAACAGCAAGGTCTTCATTACATCCGGCATTCTTCACCCTCAGCCTGCAAGATCAATTTCGATTGTCTACCGCGGAACTGCGTTCCGCATCTCCTGAAGCCCCAAGCAGCCCAGTGCCTTGGATGCACACCAAGCCCCCACTATATAGATAATAGTTTACCTGACTTGGTTGTGTGCTCCCAAGCCTTTCCGTTATCAGGTGTTATCTAACAGCGAAATGCTCAATTCCGGCCTTGAACGGGGCGCGGAGCGACGATCAAGCCTGAACGGCGTCGGCGTAAGCCAGCTCGAAGCGTTGCCAGATGCGGTCCAGCCAATCGAGGTGCTCGGGCTTCATGAGCGTCGTGCGGACGCAGGCGATGGTGTCGCGATCCGCCGTCATGTCAGCCAGATGGGTTTTGAAGAAGGCGGTGGGAAGTTCAACGACGGCGAGATACAGGTTTTGCTTTGCGGCAGTATCAAATAGTTTGCGAGAAATGGCAGAGGCTTCGCTGACAGTGGCCGCGCGCGGAGCAAAAATCACCAGGTCGAGTTCGGGCGGGAACGCGGTCACAAACCGAGAATCGCCATCCACTTTCGCAAAAAGTTTCTTGGCGGCTGCGCGGCTGCGCTCCAGGTCTTTGGAAAATTCCCCTTCGCGTATCAGGGGCAAAAGTTTTTGTGTCGCCCAGAGAGCAGCAGCGGCGGCGCCCGGGCGCGAACATTCAAGACTTATTTCGCCGAGATGCAATTCTGTCGAGCTGAAATATGTATAGGGCGAATCGTGTTTATAAAGACGACCGAGAGCGGGATCGCGAAGCAGGACGCAACCGCAGCCATAGGGTTGTAGTCCATGTTTGTGCGGATCGATGACTATGGAATCGGCCTGACCGATGTGGGCCAGAGATTTCGCGGTATCCGGTTCGAGATTTTGCGCCAGGACAAAATATCCGCCGTACGCGCAATCGGCGTGGACCCGGAAATTGTATTTTTCGCTGAGCGTCAGAATCTCGGGCAGAGGATCAACCGCGCCGGTCGCGGTGGTTCCCATGGTGGCTACCACCGTGCCGACGTCTCCGTGACGAACGATTTCCTCGAGAGCCGCGATGTCCATTCTTCCACGGGCATCGCAAGGAACCGATGCAAAGCCAAGTTGCAGCACGGCGCTGATTCGTTTATGGGTGTAGTGCGATTGCGCGCTGGCCACCACCTTCTTGCCCGGATTCAATTGTCCCGCGACCCACAGCGCTTCCAGATTGGCCATGGTGCCGCCGCCACAGAGATGACCAAGGAATTCAGACCAGCCGAACATTGCCGCAATCTCGGCAACCGCTTCCTTTTCGAGCGGGGAGGTGGCTTTTCCTCCTTCCATCGCATGGTTGTTGGGGTTAATCCACATCGTAAGCGCGTAGGCTAGGCGGGCCACCGGGTGCGGAGGCTTGAGCATCTGGCCGATATACAAAGGATGGAAATAGGGATAGGTGTCGTGCAGCTTTTCGGCAGTCAGGTTCAAGATCTCGGGAATGCGGCCGCTTTGCGTGGCCGAAGTATCAAACTGAGGCAAATGTGCAAATCCAGCTTCAAGCTTCTTTGCCGCTGCGAGAAATGCGTCCAAACTCTTCTGATCGATCATCCGCTTGCCTTTAGCTGTTCCCTGAAAAATCAGTTCGCGAAAACTATTGCCACACCTTATCGAGCTGGCCCGCGGTCTTCAGGAGTTCCACTTGCGCTTGCTGACGCTGAAAATTTGCGTCGAGATAGGCCATCCATTTTTCGTTTTCATCCAGGCGGGCCTTTTCCACTTCGCGCAAGTTCAATTTCCCTTCGCCATATTGCGACTGCAGGACCGCAACATTCTGTTGCGCCAATTGCAATTCGAGACGGGCAACTTCCTTTGCAGCATCACGCTCACGCAGAAATCTTGTTTTCTGGCGCACGTCCGCGGAAACTTCCGTCTTTTTACTGGAAAGACTGGCTTTTGCTGCTTCCAAATTAATTTCTGCCAGTCCCACGGCCGCTTTTGTTCTGGCACTGAACAGAGGCACTTGCACCTGCACGCCGGCATTGAAGTTGTTCCTCTGAAAATGATTGAAGTACAGGCTGTAGTTGTTGTAATCGGCCAGCAGGCTATAGGTACTTACCAACTCCAACGTTGGGAGATAGCCGCGCTTCTCGCCTTTCAAACGGAACTCCTTGGCGCGCACATTGGACTCCGCAATCTGCAGTCCGGTATTGCTTTGCATTGCCATCGCCACGAGATTTGCGCCCTCTTGTTCAGCTGCTCCGGGCAATTCTTCGGGAGAAACTTCGATCGTCTGGTCCACGGGCAAGCCCAGTTGCCCGCGCAAAAATACGGCAAGCTCATCTTCACGCCCCTCCAATTGCAAAACGCGCTGCACGACCTGCGCTTTGGTCAGTTGAGCCCTGGTTACTTCGATGGGAAGTTCAAAACCTTCGCCCTGCCGCTCTTGGGTCACTTGAAAGATCTTGTCGGCGCTCTCCTGCTCTTTGCGCAGCAACTCCAGCGAGTGGCGGACTTTACCCAATTCGAGGTAGGCCATGGCCGTCCGGGAAATCACATTGTTGCGCACGTCTTCCAGCACTATTTTTTGCGATTTGGCCTGTTCCTGCAGCTCCTTGGCCTGTCCGCGTAGTGGTTCGTTGAAGACTTGCTCAGTATAAGTCAGGTTGAAGACCGAAGGGGCCCGACCACCAGGCGTTTCTGGAATGCCGTAGGTGTAGCCCGCCCCCGACCCGGCGTAAACGTTCGGCATGAATTCTGATTTCGTGATCAACGCCGAACGGTCCGCCAAGCTGGTCTGAATCTTGGCAACCTGAATGTCCCTGCTGTTTTGCAGCGCAAGTTCCACGGCTTTTTTCAGGGTTAGCACCACCGGCACCGACGAATTCGCCGCCGGTTGCTCCTGCGCGCTGCCGATCACGCTCAAAGCTGTAAAACTTGCCGCTGCTAAAATTATTTTTCGCACCATATGCATCGTCCAACTCCTTCTAACCAATACTCCCGAGTTCCCCTATTCGTATCGCAAAGATTCAATGGGCTGCAGTTTAGCCGCCTGGTTCGCCGGCAAGTATCCAAAAAATAGCCCGGTGGAACAGGAAACTCCGAAGGAAAGCAGGGCGCTCCAACCGGAAATGGGAACGCGCAGATTGGCGGGCAGAAAGAATTGCGCGGTGACCGGGACCGCGAGCCCAATCAGAATTCCCAAGACCGCGCCGCCTCCGCTGATCAGAAACGCTTCGATTAGAAATTGATACAAAATCTCCCGGCGCGCCGCGCCAATCGCTTTGCGAATGCCGATTTCGCGGGTACGTTCTTTCACCGTCACCAGCATGATGTTCATGATTCCGATTCCGCTGATGAGTAGCGCAATAAACGCGATGATAACCAGGACGATCGTCAGTGCCAGGGAAATATTCTGAGCGGCACTAAGAATGGCCGACAGGGTCTGGACCTTGTATTCAGCGCTCGCCGCGTGCCTACTCTGTAGCAATTGCGTGAGTTGCCGCTTCACGGCAGGAACGTCTTCCGGCCGCGACGCCTGGACGTAAAGTGTGCGCAACACCTCATACCCGGTGTAATACTTCGTTAAACTGAAAGGAATAATTACACTTTCATCTTGAATTTCCGATTGGCCGAATGTCGACACACGTTCGCGAAAGACGCCGATTACCGTGAACGAAAGTTCTCCCATGTGGATGGATCGGCCAATGGGATTCTCTAGTCCAAACACCCGCGCCGCCAGTTCCTGCGTCAGCAAGCAAACCTTGGCGCGCGATTCCATATCCACCGAGTCAAAATAGCGTCCGCGGATGATCACCAGGCGGCGGATGGCCTGGTACCCTTCGGTGACGCCGATAAGATTTACCGGCCGTGTTATTCCGGCGACCACCACGGACATTGGCAATTCCCGGATGCCGGCCACTTCCACGATCGCAGGAATTGAGGTTTTGGCTTCGGCCATGTCCTCGAGAGTGATCTCGTTGCTCAGCGCCTGCGACTGATCCGGGGTCTTCACGACTTCTGCCCACAAGAGATTGGAGCCCACGCTTTCAATTTGGGAAATTACAAACTTCTTGCTGGTCAGCGCGACAGTTACGACGAGAACGATGGAGGCGCTGCCAATGATTACACCCAGCGAAGTCAGCACGGCGCGCATTTTGTTGGCGCGCAACGCATCGATCGCGACGCTCAGGGTTTCACGGACATCCATCATGCGGATTCACCGGATGTTGAAAACTGAGGAATGTGATTCAAGGGCGGCTCAGTTCTTTCCCAGCCGCTTTAGCGCTTCTCGCGCATTCTTGTTTTTGGAGTCGAGCTTCGCCGCCAGCTCATACTCTTTGATGGCGGCTGGGGTCTGACCTTCTGATTCCAGCAAACGCCCCATCCATTCGTGGACGACGGATGGCGAAGGGTAACCCGATCGCTTCGGAGCCTTTTGCAAATATTCCTTTAGCAGCTGTTCGGCCTGCGCGACATTTTGCTTTTTCAAAATTAGAGCAATGGCCCGGTACACCTTGGAACGGGGATCCTGCGGGGCAATCTTTTCTCCGGCATCTGCCACGGTTTGCAGCCGCTCTGCCTGGCCGCGCTTCATGGCGTAGTCGCCGATGTCGTAAATCAAGTCGGCGGACTTTGGATGGCTCTCAAGGGCTTTAGTGAATTCTGCGTCGGCTGCCGCGAAATCTTTTTTCTGCCTGCGGCAATTTCCCGCGGCGTAGTGTCCTTCGGTGACGTCCAGGGCGGCGAGTTTTGCCATCTCCGGGCGCGCTTTGTCTTCCCCTCCTCCGACAATTCCTGGCGCGCTGCAATCAAATTCAATCAACGCCTGGTACGCCGAAAAATTTCCGGGATCGAGAGCCACCGCTGCCGCCAGCTCCTTACGGGTCTTTCTCGCCAAAGACATTCCACTGAACGGTCCGACGTGATCCGCCTTCTCGCCAAAGGCCCGCCCAAGCCATTCGTGGTAAACCGAATTGTTGGGATTGCTGGACACGGCGCGTTCGGCGCTGGCGATGGCTGCGTCGTACTGGGCCATTTCCAGATAGGACTTTGTGAGCAGCAATTGTGCTTCACCGTTTTGCGGCTCTTTCGCCGAGATGCCTTGCAGTATCTGCACCGCCTTGGCGTAGTCGCTCGCCTCGTAGGCGGCGCGCCCCGACTGCACCGGATCGCCATCGCCCCGAGCAGGCTGCGTGAACCATCCGAGGGTCACCAGCAACACGGCTGCGAATACCCACTGATTCATGCCGTTCGCAATCACTGATCGTCCTTTGAACCGCGTGTGGCTCCGGTTTCCGTACTCATCACTTTCACCGCCATGCCGTCGTGCAGCTCCACATCTCCGGGCAACGCGATGAGGTCGTTCTCTTTCAGCCCACTGACAACCTCATAATTTGTGGCGTCTGCGATGCCGACTTGAATTTCGCGTTTTTCAAGTGTGGGCTTGCCGACTCCCAATTCATTGGCCTTCACCACATATACAAACCGCTTTCCACGTTCGGAAATTACCGTACCGCGCGGCACCGACAAGACATTGGCCCGTTCCTTGGAATTGATCTTCACATCCACATTAATATTCGGCAGAAGTTCGAGCTTGTCGTTGTTCACAGCACACAGCAGTTCACCGACGCTGCGAGCTCCCCGCGCTACGACCTGTTTGGGAATCACTTCGGTCTTGCCCGTCCAGAAACGGTTTGGCAGCGCGTCCCAGGTGATTTTTACGGACTGGTCTGGTTCGAGCGCCCCCAATTCCGGCTCGTCGATGAATGCTCTGACGCGTACTTTGTGGAGGTCGGCCATCTCCGCCAGAAGGTCGCCGGTCTTCACAAAATCTCTGGTCTTCGCCGGAAGCGAATATAGCGTGCCATTTGCCGGTGCAACGATGCGTCCACTGGCGACTTTCTGCGACAAGGATGCTACTTCGCTCTGTGCTTGTTGCACTTGCAACGCGGCGCGGCCGGCGTCCAGCGTTACGGCACGGCCAAACTCCTGCTTCACGGCGGTGAGTCGCGACACTTCACTTTGCGCTTTCGTCAGCGCCAAATCGTTTACGGCTAGTTCGTCGGCCGTTGCCGCCTGCCGCGCGATCAATCTTTCTAACGCATCGTGGTTTTTCTGCAAGCGATCGCGTTCGGCCTGCGCCTTCAGCAAATCGCCGGTTACTCGCGCCGAATCGTCTGCTTTACCTCCAGCCAGCGCGGCGCGCAGATCATCCTGAGCTTTCAGGAGTTTGGATTTGGCATCCGCTAATTGAGCCGCAGCATCGTGTACATTCAGCTGAATGAGGAGTTGCCCTTTTCTTACTGTCTGTCCTTCCATAGCCAAGACTTTATCGACAAATGTGTCGAGCGGGGCCCTCATGACAAAGGGCGAGACCGGCTCCACTTTGCCGTTGCTCGAAATGGACGATGATAGGTTTTCTCTCGCCGGCGTAGTCGTCGAAATCTTCACCACAGGCTTTCGGGCACTCAGCGCGATCAATGTGTAAGCCAAGATGGCGGCCGCCGCCAGGAAGATCAGTATCCGGTTTCTCACGCTGCGTTCCATAAGTTCCTGTTCCGCGCCCAACGCGCGCCTCGCACAACCCCACCCAATCCCGCGTCCATTCAGCTTCTGCCTGAACTGATCCGAGCCTGCTCAACCTGTCATATGAAGGGCCGAAGCATTTCATTCTAACAACTCCTCATCGGCTTTTCCTATCGCCAGAAACGAGAAATAGGGTGACTGATCTTTGCGCAAAGTTACCTCCCTGCGGTTTCCCGAGTGCGAAGACCCTCCTATGTTGGATGCCGGAGCCCGGGTCCGCCGCCACACCGGGCAACCGCGCGAATCAGCCGCGGGCCAGGGCTTCAACCACCAGCGAATTCGCCAGTGATCGGTAACCTTCCGGGCGCAGGATGCGTAGTACACTCGGACGGCAGTTTGCCTTGAAACTACCCGGCGAGGGGTCTTTCGATGATTGAAGCTCGTGGTTTGTCCAAGCACTTTCAAGACAAAAAGCGAGGCCAGATTCGCGCGGTTGATAACGTCACCTTCACCTGCATACCCGGCAAGATTTACGGCCTGCTCGGGGCCAACGGCGCGGGCAAAACCACCACTCTGCGCATGCTTGCCACTATTCTGGAGCCCACTGAAGGGACGGCTGTGGTCTGTGGCTACGACGTCGTAGAAGCTCCTGAAAAAGTACGCGCGCATGTTGGGTTCCTCTCAACGGCCACGGCCCTGTACCCGCGACTGACATCGCAGGAAATGGTCGAATACTTTGGGCGCTTGAATGGACTGGATGAAACCACGCTCAAGAAACGCGTCGATGAAATGTTCAAACGTCTGGACATGAATGGCTTTCGCGACCGCCGGTGCGACAAGCTTTCTACGGGCATGAAACAGAAAACGTCCATCGCGCGAACTCTCGTGCACGATCCACCGGTGATGATCTTTGACGAACCGACTCTCGGATTGGACATTATGACGGCCCGCTCCATCATTTCCTTCATCCGTGAATGCCGCGATAACGGCAAGACCGTTATTTTTTCGACGCACATCATGACCGAGGTCGAAAAGCTGTGCGACACCATTGGAATTATTCAAAGCGGCAAGCTACTCGCCGAAGGGACCCTGGCGCAACTACGCGATCAATACGCTGAACATGATCTAGAAGAAATATTTGTGAAGGTCGTCGCGCCGCACTATGTCTCTGAGGAGGGTCGCTGATATGTCTCTACGCAATATTGGAATTGTGTACCGCAAGGAACTGACCGAGGCCCTTCGCGACCGGCGCACTCTCATTTCGACGATTGTGGTGCCGCTGTTTTTGTTTCCCGTATTGAGCGTCGGATTTGGAGCGGTGGCTTCAATGCTTGTTGATAAAGCCAGGCAGGAGGCGCCCAAAATCATGATCATGGGCGGCACAGATTCGCCCAGTATCCTCGCTGGATTACAGAAATTGGAAAAAGTTCAGGTTGTGCCACTGGATGACAATTGGCGAAAAGAGGTCGTCGAAAAAGAAATCCGGGCCGTGGTGGAAATACCCGCAGGGTTTGCACGCAGCCTCGCGGAGCAAAAAACAGAAACGGTGACAATTCACAATAACGATGGCGACTTGAAGTCCTCGATTGCCACCACGCG
This sequence comes from Saccharimonadales bacterium (SeqCode), assembly GCA_035317965.1. Taxonomy (GTDB): domain Bacteria; phylum Acidobacteriota; class Terriglobia; order Acidiferrales; family UBA7541; genus Acidiferrum. Next base: position 69,098 of record DATHFT010000077.1, read on the forward strand.
CGTCGAAAAATATCTAAACACCTATCGCGATTCGGTCGTCAATGACCGACTTGCTGCCAAAAACCTCCCCGTTGCGATCTTGAAGCCTTTCGACGTAAAGCAAGACAATCTAGCCCCGCCGGAAAAATCTGGCGCTGCTGTGTTCTTCGGCGGTTTTATCGCCTACATTGTCGTTTTTCTCTGCCTCAACGGCGGCATGCATCCCGCCATGGACTTGACCGCGGGAGAAAAAGAACGTGGCACCATGGAGACGATCCTCTCCAGTCCGGTGTCGCGCTCGCATCTGGTTATCGGAAAGTTTTTGCTCGTTCTGACTACGGCTTTGGCAACCGCGGCACTTTCTGTGATTTCGATGGCCATCTCCTTCACCATCGTTCATCACTTCCAGGCGCATTCTCCGGATGGCATGAATTTTACAATTGGCCCCATCGCCGCTCTTTCCGTTTTTATCATGGCGGTGCCGCTCGCGGTTCTCTTTGCCTCTGTGCTCATCACCATTTCTTCTTTTGCCAAAAGTTACAAAGAGGCACAGAGCTACATCATGCCGCTTATGTTCATCGTCATCATTCCCGCGATCGCAGCGATGCTTCCTGGCGTGGAATTGAATCCAAAACTGGCTCTGGTCCCCATACTCAGCGTAAGTCTGTTGTGCAAAGAGTTGGTCATTGGCACCTACCACTGGAACTACATCGCCATTATTTTCTCGTCCACATGCTTGTACGCGTCTGTGGCGTTATTTCTGGCAATCAAGATGTTTCAGCGCGAATCAGTGCTTTTCCGGTCGTAGGCCCCTGAATCCGTTCCGACGATTTTCTACGTGGCCTTCAGCCGATGAACATCACCAACAGCCCTTGCTGCACGTTCGAATGACAATTCCCCGCGCGGATAGTTCTGTCAGCAGCTCGGTGACGCCGGAGACACTTCCCGATCTCCCGGTACAATCACGGCCCATTCCAGATTTTCGCGAAATTCCTTTTCGCGAATTGTCCAGGCATTCCAGGACGCCGATTTGACTTCGCCAATCTGGACCATGGACCAATGCCGCGCCAGATCCACTGCCTGCTGGTCATCCGGCGGCGGGCCTCTGAGAATGAAATGGTTGTTGCCGTGAACCAGGATGCCGACCATGGGGGTCAGTGACTTGCCCTGAGGAGTTTGCCAGCGAGGGCCCCGGTTGACTGGCCATGGTCGATTGCCAGT
>DATHFT010000078.1:0-24422 GCA_035317965.1 Saccharimonadales bacterium (SeqCode)
TGGTGTTCCAGCGCCATTGAACTTTTCCCGTTTCCGGGTCGATGGATTCAAGAAAGCCGCGGATGTCGGTGACGTCGCCGGAAACGCCGACCAGCACGTGGTTGCGTATCACCAGCGGCGACATGGTTGAGAAATAGCCGAGTTTCGGATCCGCGAGCTCGACAATCCAGCGCACGGTGCCGTCTTTGGCGTTAAGGGAAACGAGATGGGCGTCCGGCGTGCAAAAAAACAGCCAGTCCTTATACATTCCGACGCCGCGATTGCCGATGTGATCGCCATCCGAATGCCGGTAATAGTGCCAGATTTCCTTGCCAAAGCGCGCGTCAACCGCCCAGACATGATCGGGCGAAGTGAAATAGAGAATGCCGTTCACTGCCAGAGGAGTGGATTTGATGTTGAAACGAGGATGGAAGACCCAGGCCAGGGCCAGGGAGTTGACGTTGCCCGCATTGATCTGGTCGAGCGTGCTGAAACGCCGGCCGGAGTAATCGCCGTTGTAGGTCGGCCAGGTATCGGTCGGTGGTTTCAGCAGCGCGGCAGGATCGAGCCCCTGCGCGAAGGTGCTGGCCGTTGCGAGCAACAACAGAAGGAAGCCGGTGGAAATGGAGCGAGCAATGGAATTTTTCATGATTTTATTTTAGAGATTCCAGATAGGCAAAAAGATCGTGCATTTCCGTCTGTGTGATTTTTTCGAGCAGTTGCCGGTGGGCGGCCAGAGGATCGCGCAGTTCCAGTTTTACGCGGTCGCGCGCGAAGGAGTGATACTGTCCACTGGCGTCGTGCAGTGCAATCACAAAATCGTCCACGTGTTTTACCGGGCCGGTAATTTGTTTTCCGGATTCGGTGGTAACGACCGCGACGACGGTGGTTTTCCGGCCCTCGGGGTACAGCATGCGCGCCTGCAGTTCGAGGGGTTGATACTTTTTCGAGACCCCCGCCAGATCGCCGGTGACGGAATGGCAATGGGTGCAGCCGCCGGCTTCTGCAAAATACTTCCGTCCGCTGGCGGCATTTCCGGTGAGCAGTTTTTCGACCGGGTACACGCTCGGCAGACCGGAGGAGTCGAAGACTTCCTGCGCGCGATCATGTAAATACGCGGCAATATCCGCAATCTGCTGTTCGCCGAGCGGTTGTGCGGGCATGCCCTTATCGGGGCGGCCATTGAGAATGACTTCGCCGATTTTGTCGCCTTTCACGTCGTGCGCGACCAGAGAGGAACGCAGCAGGTCGGGCCCGCGGGCGCCCGTGGCGTCCGGCCCGTGACAGAAACCGCAGGACTCCAGGAATTGTTTGCGCCCGCGTTCAACGCCGGGATCTTTGCCAGCGGTTTGCGGTGCCGCCGCCGAGCGCCCTGCAGTGATCGCGATACATGCGCCCAGGGCGAGCGCGGTGACAAGAGTCGTTTGAATTAAGGCCGAGGCCGTCCTGCTACGCATTCTGATTCCTCACAACTCGGTATTCTATTCGGGTACGGGTGGTGAAGCAATTTGCCGGAACGCACCGGGCGCCCGTAAGGTGCGTGGACGCGCGGCCGGACTTTTCGGCCGAGGGGCGTTTCCGTCCGTTCACACCCGCTTAGCGACCGTTCAGCCTTTATCTAAGCCATTTGAATTCAATGAATTGATTCTCGGGCGGGGGGATGTTAACTTGGGAGGGTTACGAGCATAGTATAAGAGAGTCGTAGTGCGTCGAGGCTGCGTCCCGCCCGCGCAAATCATGAAGGAGAGTCTGTTTTGAGCGAAGCCCTACGGAATTACCTGTTCACCTCAGAGTCCGTGACAGAAGGTCACCCGGACAAGATTGCAGATCAGATTTCAGATGCGGTGCTCGACGAGGTCATGAAGACGGACCCGAAAGGCCGCGTCGCTTGCGAAACTTTGGTCACCACCGGACTGGCGGTTGTGGCTGGAGAAATTACAACTTCAGCGCACGTGGATTACGACGAGCTGGTACGCGAAACGATTCGCAACGTCGGCTACGACGATGCGACGTACGGCTACGACGGTTTCACGTGCGCGGTGATGTGCACGGTGAAGCGGCAATCGCCGGATATCGCCATGGGTGTCGATACCGGAGGCGCCGGCGACCAGGGACTCATGTTCGGGTTTGCCTGCGATGAGACTCCGGAACTCATGCCCATGCCCATCCAACTGGCGCATCAACTCACCCATAAGCTGTCGGAAATTCGCAAAACCAAAAAGGTGGATTTCCTGCGGCCGGACGGGAAGTCGCAAGTCAGCATTGAGTACAAAAACGGACGCCCGGTCCGTGTCGATACCGTGGTTATCTCCACCCAGCACAGCGAAAAGGTTTCCAATAAGGATTTGCAGGACGCCATCATGGAGTACGTGATCCGGCCGACGATTCCTGTGTCCATGCTGGACGCGAAGACCAAGTATCACATCAATCCGACGGGCCGTTTTGTGGTCGGCGGACCGATGGGGGATGCCGGACTGACGGGCCGCAAGATTATTGTCGACACCTACGGCGGGTATAGCCGTCACGGCGGCGGAGCGTTTTCTGGCAAGGATCCTTCGAAGGTGGATCGCTCGGCTTGCTACATGGCGCGCTACATTGCCAAGAACGTGGTAGCGGCAGGACTTGCAACGAAAGCGGAAGTGCAGCTGGCTTACGCCATTGGCGTGGCAGAACCGGTCTCCGTGATGGTCGATTCCTTTGGAACGGCGACCGTGCCGGAAGAGAAGATTACCGAACTCGTTCGCGAGTATTTCAAGCTGACCCCCAAGGCCATCATCGAGGCGCTCGACCTGCGGCGTCCCATTTACAAGCCGACCGCTGCTTACGGCCACTTTGGCCGCACGGGAGCGGGCTTCACCTGGGAAAAGACGGACCGTGCGGATGCCTTGCGCAAGGCCGCGGGCCTGGGCGCAGCAGTTGAAGTTGCAGCGCGCCGCTGATTTCATTCCTGGCCGAGACGTTGCTACAGCGGTTCAATTGTTTGGTCCCTGGCACGGGCGAATGTTATGTTCGCGCGAAATTCTGAATAGAGGAGCACGACTTTGGCGACAGCAGAACTGAAAAAGGGCGACGTACGAGACCTGGCGCTGGCCGATGCCGGCAAGCGCAAGATTGAATGGGCCGCGCAGCAGATGCCGGTTCTTGAATCAATCCGCAAGCGGTTTGTAAAAGAGCAGCCACTCAAGGGCTTGCGCGTTTCCGCTTGTCTGCACGTGACGAGTGAAACGGCCAACCTGATGATCGCCTTGCGCGACGGCGGAGCCGACGCCGTACTTTGCGCGTCGAATCCTCTTTCAACGCAGGATGAAGTGGCGGCTTCCCTGAACCGCGACTACCACATTCCGACCTATGCGATCAAAGGCGAAGACAACGAAACGTACTATTCGCACCTGCGCGCAGCGCTCGATCACAAGCCGCAATTCACCATGGACGATGGCGCGGACCTGGTGACGATGCTGCTCACCAAGCGCACGGATCTGGTCAGCGACGTAATTGCCGGTACCGAAGAGACCACCACCGGCGTGATTCGTTTGCGCGCAATGGCCAAGGATGGAACGCTGAAATATCCGATCATCGCGGTGAACGACGCGATGACCAAGCATTTCTTTGACAACCGGTATGGCACCGGGCAGTCCACGATTGACGGCGTGATCCGCGCGACCAACGTCCTGCTCGCGGGACTAAAAGTGGTGGTGGCCGGCTATGGCTGGTGCGGTCGCGGAGTGGCCATGCGCGCCAAGGGCCTCGGCGCCGACGTCATCGTGACGGAAATCGATCCGGTCAAGGGCATTGAAGCGGTGATGGACGGCTTCCGCGTGATGCCCATGTCGGAAGCGGTGAAAGAAGGCGATGTGTACATCACCGTGACCGGAAACAAGAACGTGATTCGCGGCGAGCATTTTGAAAAAATGAAGACCGGGGCGATTGTCTGCAATTCGGGCCACTTCAACGTGGAAATCGATTTGCCGGCGCTCGAGAAAATGTCCACGAGCAAGCGCGAAGTTCGTCCCTTGGTCGATGAATTCGTGATCAGCGGCGGGCGCAAGGTTTATGTACTGGCCGAAGGACGTCTGGTCAATCTGGCTACCGCCGAAGGGCATCCGGCTTCGGTGATGGATATGAGCTTTGCCAACCAGGCGCTTTCCGCTGAATACCTGCGCGCGAACTACAAGAGTCTCAAGCCGCAGGTCTACGTCGTTCCCGAAAATTTGGACAAGGACATTGCGCGGCTCAAGCTGCAATCCATGGGTCACACTCTGGATAAGCTGACGCCGGAACAGGAACACTATCTGGCTTCGTGGCAGGAAGGTACGTAGGACGGACGAAGCAGGCAGCTCGGTTTGACCGTGATATCGTACTAGGGGCGCAGCGCTGCTGCGCCCCTAGTTGTGTTTTCGGCCCCTGGTGGGGAGACGGACGGAGTATGTGGGATTTTTGCGCGAATGCAATTGATACGGCCCGGATGCGGGGAGCGACGTATGCCGACGTGCGCGCGATGCACATGCGGCAGCGCGACCTGACCACCAAGAACGGGCAAGTGGGTACGCTCGCGCAGTCGGAGTCGATTGGCCTGGGCATTCGCGTTTTAGCGAGCGGGGCCTGGGGATTTGCCTCGACCGACCGGTTGACGCGCGAAGGCGTGGCGGCGTGCGCGGCGCAGGCAGTGGCGATTGCCAAAGCGTCGGCGATTGCCAAACGCAAAGAAGTGCAGATGGCGCCGGAAGACGTCTTTGTCGACAGCTGGCAGAGTCCTTTTGTGAAAGATCCATTTGAAATTCCGCTGGACACGCAGATTGCGTTGTTGCTGGCGGCCGATGCCGAGATGCGCCGGGTGAAAGGCATCACGCTGACGGAAACGGACATGCAGTTCCGCAAAATTGATTCCTGGTTTGCGTCGACCAGCGGTTCGCGGATTCACCAGCGAAAAGTGATTTCCGGCTGCGGGATTGCGGCGACATCGTTTCAGGGAGAAGAGATCCAGAAAAGATCGTATCCGAATAGTTTTGGCGGACAGCATGCGCTGCAGGGCTATGAATTGATTGAGTCGCTGGAGCTTTTAAAGCACGCGCCGGTTCTGGCAGAACAGGCCGCCATGCTGCACAAGGCGGCGCAATGTCCGGAGTCGACCGGGACGCTGGTCCTTGGAAGCAGCCAGTTGGGACTGCAGATTCATGAATCCATTGGACACCCGATTGAGCTGGATCGCGTGCTGGGGGAAGAAGCGAATTTTGCCGGAACGAGCTTTCTGACGCTCGATAAACTCAATCAGCTGAAATACGCCTCGGACATCGTGAATGTGGTGGCGGATGCGCGAGCCGAGCACGGGCCGGGACTCGGGACCTTCGCCTACGATGACGAAGGAGTGCCCGCACAGTCGACGGACATTATCAAGAACGGGTTGTTTCGCGGATATTTGTCGAATCGCGAGACCGCGCATCTGGTGGGACTCGAGCGTTCCTCGGGTACGATGCGCACCGAAAGCTGGAACCGTTTGCCGATTATTCGCATGACCAATATCAGTTTGCTGCCGGGTTCCTGGAATTATGATGATTTGATTGCGGACACCGACGACGGGATTCTGATGGAAACGAACCGTTCGTGGTCCATTGACGACCGGCGTTATCAATTTCAGTTTTCAACCGAAATTGGCTGGGAAATCAAGGGCGGACGGAAAACGCGGATGCTGAAAAATCCCAGTTACAGCGGCATCACCACCGAATTCTGGAATTCGTGCGACGCGATTTGCGGCCCCGACGACTGGACTCTGTGGGGGACGCCCAATTGCGGAAAAGGACAGCCGATGCAGACCATGGGAACGGGGCACGGGGCTTCGCCTTCGCGCTTCCGCAATGTGCGGATTGGCACGGCGTTTTCTGAGTGATGGCGCGCATGGCAAAAACCAGGAACGGGTCTCCGGGCCGCCATCGTGGCTCGCGCACGGAGTTATTGCCGGAGCGCGAGCTGCGCCGTGTGGCTGCCACCGTTTTGCGGTTGGCCAAGTCGATCGGCGCCGAAGCGACCGAAGTGCACGTCGACGAAGTGGCGGATTCTCTCACCCGCTTTGCCAATAACGCGATCCACCAGAATGTTGCCGAGTGTGGGCTGAACGTTTCGATTCGCACCGTGGTGGATGGCCATACCGCCCGTGCCACGACCAATCGGATCGATGAGGATTCCTTGCGAACCGCCATTGAGGCGTCCTTGTCGCTCGCCCACAGCCAGCCGCGCGATCCCAAGCTTTTGCCCCTGCCCGGGAAACAAAGCTATCGTCGCGTGAACCGTTTTTCCGACGAGACCATGAAGATTACGCCCGAAGACCGGGCGCGCGCGGTCCGCCGCGCATCCGATCTGGCCATAAAACGGGGGCAGGTAGCGGCGGGAATATTTTCAACCGGGGAGAGTCAGTCGGTGTTGAGCAATTCCCTGGGGTTGTTCGCGGCGTACCGGGAAACCCACGCGGAATTTTCAATTACCATGCAGGAAAATCCGGCGGCCAGCTGGGCCAAGGCGAATTCCGGCAATGTCCGCGCGTTTGACCCCCAGGCGCTTGCCGAGCGGGCGAGTGACAAGGCCCGCCTGGCCGTCGACGCCCGGGAACTTGCGCCGGGACGTTACACCGTGATTCTCGAGCCTTCCGCGGTGCTCGATATTGTGGGATTTCTTTTTTACGATTTTGCGGCGACGGCGCTCGAGGACAAGCGTTCCTGTCTGAACGGACGCATGGGCAAGCCGCTTTTCGGCAAAAACATCAGCATCGCGGACGATGTCTACCATCCCCTGCAGCTGGGAGCCCCGTTTGATGGCGAGGGAATGCCGCGGCAGCGGGTGCAGCTGGTCGACCGGGGAGTGCCGGCGAACCTGGTCTATTCGCGAGCCAGCGCCAGGGTGGCGAAGAAGCCGCCCACCGGACATGGTTTTCCCCTGCCCAACGAGTATGGCGAGGCCCCGATGAATCTGGTCTTTGCCGGGGGGACCTCCTCGGTCGATGAAATGATTGCCACGACCGAGCGCGGCCTGCTGGTTACCCGCTTGTGGTACATCCGCGAGGTCGATCCCTATGAAAAAGTGATGACGGGGATGACCCGGGATGGCCTGTTCCTGGTGGAAAAGGGGAAGGTGGTCCGGGCGGCGAGAAACTTCCGGTTCAACCAATCCCTGCTGAAAATGCTGTGCAATGTGGAGCAGCTCGGCCCGGCCGTGCGGGCCACCGGTGAAGAAGCATTTGAAATGGTGGTGCCGGCGATGAGAATTCGTGATTTTCATTTCTCGGAAGTCACGAAATTCTAAGGAATTAGCCGGTTTTTGCCGCCTCTGGCAACCATCAGAAAACCAATGCAGCGAATTGAAATTCTGCGTTGTACTTGACGGCCCCTCCCGTTTAATAAACATGTATGGACTCGCGGCTAGCGCCTCCGCAGACAGACGAAGAAGTGTGTCGCACCCGCCGGAAACACCCGAATTGGGGTCATCCGGACCACGACGCGTGCGGAACGGGGTTTATTACGCGCTTGGGGGCCCCGCCTAGCTACGACATCATTGAATATTCACTTACAGCACTTGAACGCTTGACCCATCGCGGTGGTGTGGATGCCGATGGCGCGAGCGGCGATGGTGCAGGTTTGCTGACTTCTTTGCCGGAGCCGTTCTTTCGGGCGCGCGCCAAGGAAGAGGGAATTGAGCTTCCGCAGGCGTTTGCCGTAGGTGTCGCCTTTTTGCCAGCCGGCGCGATTGCCGATGCGCATGGCGCGATTGAAGCTGCCGCGGAAACCGAAGGATTGCGGATTCTCGGCTGGCGGCGCGTGCCGGTCAATACGAATTGTCTGGGGCAACGGGCTCTCGAGACGATGCCGGAGATTTGGCAGTTTTTTGTGGAGCCATTCCAGGCAGCGCGCGGAACGGCACGTTTTGAATGGCGGTTGTCGCTCTTGCGGAAACGCGCGGAATCGCTCCTGCCGCCCCGCTGTTATATATCGTCGCTGTCATCGCAGACGATCGTTTACAAAGGTCTCCTTACGCCCTGGCAATTCCCTCAATTCTACGAAGATTTGCGCGATACATCGTTTGCCACTACCTTTGCGGTATTTCACCAGAGGTATTCGACAAACACGCAGCCGTCGTGGCACCTGGCGCAGCCGTTCCGCTATGTGGCGCACAACGGCGAAATAAACACGATCGTATCCAACCGGCGGTGGCTGCGCGCGCGCGAACGCGAGCGACGCGCGGGGTTGAGTGTGGGATCGTGGTTCCGCATTCTTGAAGAGAATGTCAGCGATTCGGCAAGTTTTGATAATGGCTTCGAGATGAAGTTGCTTGAAGGGTTTTCCGCCGATGAAGCGATGATCTCGATGGTTCCGCCGGCGTTTGAGCGGGACTTGCAGCTGTCGCGCGACGTGCGTGCGGCATTGACCGGGCTCGCCGAGCAAGGCGAACCTTGGGACGGGCCGGCCGCGCTGGTTTTTTCTGACGGACAGTTCGTGGGCGCAAAGCTCGACCGCAATGGATTGCGTCCGCTGCGCTATACCCTGACCCACGACCGGTTGCTCGTGGCTGGTTCAGAGTCCGGCCTGATTGATTTTGAGGAGTCACGGATTGCCGAGCGGCAGCGCCTGGGGCCCGGCGAAATGATTCTGGCGAATCCGGTGACCGGGGTTTTCCTGCGCTGGCGCGAGATCTTGAAACGCCTCGCGGTGCGTCCGGTGCGTGAAGTGTTGCCGCAGCGGTCTCTTGCCTCGAGCAGCGCGCTCGCGGCGCTGCCGCCAAGCGTTGCGCAACCGAAGCGTATTGCCGCAGCGGCTGGCTGGACAGAAGATCAGTTCAAGATCCTTTTTTCAGCACTCATTCACGGCAAAGAAGCCGATTGGAGCATGGGCGACGACGCGCCACCAGCGTTTCTCTCGGCCCTGCCCCGCACGCTCTGGGATTACTGCAAGCAGCGTTTCGCGCAGGTCACCAATCCTCCGATTGATCCGTTGCGCGAATCGCATGTCATGTCGCTCGATGTGCATCTGCGCGACGGCGTTACTCTGCCAAGTCCGGTCGTCACGGCAACCCAGTTTTCGCAGCTCGCTGCTGTTTTTGGTCCGTTGCAGCGGGTTGATTTGACCTTCCCTGCCGCAAATGGAGTTCCGGGTGCGCGCAGCTGTATCACTCAGCTCACTACCCCTCTGAGTAGCAGCGCGCGTCCGGGGCTCCTCCTCCTTTCTGATCGAAATCTCAGCCGCGAACGCGCCGCACTGCCGGCGCTTATTGCCACGGCAGCCGTTTGGAAAGCCATGGTTCGCGAAGGATTGTCGGATGTGCCGCTGGTTGTTGAATCGGCGCAGGTGTTTGACACCCATCACGTCGCGTTGCTGGTGGCGGCGGGCGCCAGCGCCGTAGTGCCCTATCTTGCCGATCAATTTGCCGAAGGACTCGAAGTCGGCGGCTCGGAGAAAATGCGCACGGCTGTGAATGCCGGGCTGCGCAAAGTTCTGGCGCGTATGGGCGTCTCGACGCTGGCAAGCTACCGGAACAGTCATCTGTTTGAAATCGTGGGACTCGCCGAAGACCTTTGCGCGGAATTTTTCGAAGATGCTGCCGATTTCCCGGGCATGAAGTCGCTCGACGATATTTTGGGCGACTATTTGAAAATGCATTCGGCCGGGTACGCGAACGAAGCCGATGACTTGAGCGATGCCGGACTATTCCGTTTCCGCAAAGGCGCCGAGCTGCACGCGAATTCGCCGGAGGTTGTGCGGCGAATGCATGCGCATGTGCGCGCGCCGGAAGCGAAAAAATACGCGGCGTTTGAAGAGCTGGCCGAAACCCAGGGAACTGTTTTTCTGCGTGATTTGTTGAGTACCGCCGCCGACTCACCCGTTCCGGTCGAAGAAGTGGAAGCGGCCGAGGCCATTCTCAAGCGCTTTAGCACCCAGGCCATGTCGCTGGGCTCGCTCAGTCCGGAAGCGCACCGCACCCTGGCGCTGGCAATGAATCAATTGGGCGGGCGCAGTAACACCGGGGAGGGTGGCGAAGACCCGAACACCTACCGGTTTGAACCCGCCGCCGCCAACAAGATCAAGCAAGTGGCCTCGGGCCGCTTCGGCGTCACGGTCGACTACCTCGTGCATGCCGAAGAACTCGAAATCAAGATGGCGCAGGGCTCGAAGCCGGGCGAAGGTGGCCAACTTCCGGCGAAAAAAGTTACCGAATATATCGCCCGCATCCGCCACGCGACTCCGGGGACGCCGCTGATTTCTCCCCCTCCGCACCACGATATCTACAGCATCGAGGATTTGGCGCAGTTGATTCATGACCTCAAAGCGGTCAATCCGCAAGCGCGCATCGGCGTGAAGCTGGTGTCCGGGGCCGGGGTTGGAATTATCGCGGCTGGCGTGGCCAAAGCCGGCGCGGACGTGATTACCATCAGCGGGCATAACGGCGGGACGGGCTCTTCGCCGCTGACTTCGATCAAAAATACCGGACTGCCCTGGGAAATCGGCCTGCGCGAGACGCACGACACACTGGTTCGCGCCGGGCTGCGGTCGCGGGTGACGCTGCGCGTTGACGGCGGTCTGAAATTTTCCCGCGACATTGTGCTGGCGGCGATTCTCGGCGCCGATGAATTTGGCTTTGGCACGGCATCGCTCCTGGCCATTGGTTGCGTGATGGCGCGGCAATGCCACCTGAACACCTGCCCGGTGGGAATTGCCACGCAGGACGAAACTTTGCGCACGCGCTTCCCGGGTAAACCGGAAATGGTTGTGGCGTATTTCCGTTCGCTGGCGGATGAAGTGCGAAATCGCATGGCAGAACTCGGTGTGCGGTCGCTGCGGGAGCTGCGCGGCTGGTACGACCGCCTGAACTCGCGTTCCGGACTGGACGCGCTGCTGGTGGTGCCCATTTCAGGGTCGCTGCGCGTGGCCCCGCAACAGAGCCCTGCTCTGCAAATGGCCGCAGAAGAAGATTCGCTGCATTTTCATGATCTGCTTGGCGAGCAGGGCGCTCCGCGGGCCATTCAGAATTCGGATCGCAGCGTGGGCGCCGGGTTGAGTGGGGAATTGATGCGCCGCCGCGGCAATGGATCCGCGATGGCCGAGGAAATCACGCAGGAATTTCGCGGCTCGGCCGGACAAAGTTTTGGCGCGTTTCTCGCCTCAGGCGTAACGCTGAAACTCGTCGGCGAGGCTAACGACTACGTGGGAAAAGGGCTGTCCGGTGGCACCATCGCGATTTCCGCCGGAACCGCGGCTTCCCGGCGCGGCGACGTCCTCAGCGGCAACACGGTTCTCTATGGCGCAACTTCCGGCCAGCTCTATGTGGCGGGACGCGCGGGCGAACGATTTGCGGTGCGCAACAGCGGCGCGCTGGCCGTGGTTGAAGGAGTCGGACAACACGGCTGCGAATACATGACCGGCGGTGTTGCGCTCGTGCTGGGACCCCTGGGACTCAATTTTGGCTCCGGCATGACCGGTGGACTGGCGTATGTTTTGCGATCGCACGCGGAAAACGTACTGCATCAGGATTTCGTGGGCTTGCAGGATGTGGAAGCCGCCGAAGAGATCTGGCTCAAGCGGGTCCTGGAAGAGCATTTCTGTTTCACCGGCAGCCCGCTGGCCGCAAAACTTTTGTCGCGGCGGGGACCACTGCCCTTTGCGCGGGTCCAGCCGGTGCATTTTCAGGGCACGGTTGAAGCCACCTGGCGTCCGGTTCTCGAGCAGCTTAAAAATCGCGAACCGGTGCTGCCGGCGATCGCCATGCCGGCCGCGTCCGGCGCCGCTTTGCATGTGTAGGAGAGCCGCGAATTAGCACCGTGCGCGTCCGGCGGAATCCGCTATAATACCCCCCGGAACATCCTCATATGGACTTTGATCAACTCGCCACTTTTGTATACGTAGCAAAATTAAAAAGTTTTTCGCGCGCGGGGCAAAAAGTATTTCGTTCGCAGTCCGCCGTCAGCGCGCAAATTCGTCAGCTGGAACAAGCCTATAAGGCAAAGCTGCTCGACCGTTCGGCGAAATCGGTGGAGTTGACGCCGGCCGGCGAAGTGCTTTTTGAATTTGCCGAACGCCTGCTGCGGCTGCGCGACGAGTCCGTGCAGGTGGTAGCCGACCGCGGAAACGTGGTGCAGGGACCCATTGTTTTCGGGGCCAACGAAGCGACCTGCCTGTACCTGCTGCCCGATATTTTTGCAGAATTCCAGCGGCGTTACCCACTCGTGCATATCAGCATTTATCGCAATTTCAGCCACAAGATTCTGCAACGTGTCGAAGACGGCTCGGTGGACGTGGGCATTGTGACCATGCCGATCAAGAGTCCCAACCTGAAGGTCCATCACATTTACAAAGACCGCCTGCGGTTCATGGTCAGCACCAAAAACCCGCTGGCCCATCGCACGAAAATCACTCTCGAAGAAGTCGCTTCGCAGCCGCTCATTTTTCCGCGCACCGGGTTCACCCGGCAAGTGCTCGATAAACTGTTCCGGCCCTACCGTTCGCGGGTTCATGTGGCGATGGAGCTGCCCAGCATCGGCATGATCAAGCGTTTCGTCGGCGCCGATGCCGGCGTCTCATTTATCAGCGAAAATTTTGCGCGGGATCAGGTAAAAGCGGGAGAAGTGAAGCTCATTAACGTCGAAGGCGTCGATCTTTGGCGCGAGCTGGGCCTGGTCTACCGCCGTGATCGCAGTTTGCCGCGCGCTGCTCAGGCGCTGATCAACTTGATTCGGGAACACAAAAAATTTCCGGAATCGGCAGACGCTCCGCCCGCTTAGTGGACGTTGAAGTCCAGACTGGCAATCGAACGCGCAATCACATTTTCCTGGATCTGAATCAAGTCGGTGTCCGCGTAGGTCATTCCCAGCACGGTGAAAACCTCGGGGCCGCGCGCGACCACGGCGAGCGTACCTGACCAGTCATGACTGTCCGCCATGCCGCGGTAGTGGTACTCGATGGCCGGCAATCCGTTTACCGTCGTTTTTCGCTGTGAAATCAGGCGATAGTTTTCATAGACTTCGTGCAGGCGCCGTTCCACGCCGGCCGCCGCCGCTTCAAGGGATTGTTTGGTTTTTTCCTGCCCAATGACCAGCAAAGTCGATTCGTTGAAGGTGCCCATGGCGACGACCGCATTGGGAAGGGCACTGCGCGCTTCCTCGATCAGTTTCCAGCTGGGCGCCTTGTACATGCGAAATCCCCGCGTGTAATTGGTGTACAGATTCCCTTGAATGTCTTCGCGGTTGACCGGGACTTCCGCTTCTTTGGGAGGAGCGGGGGCCGGCGCGGCTGCCGCCAGTCGGGAGGTGGACGAGGCTGCGGCGGGCGACTTGATGGCCGGGGCCACGGCAGCTCTCACCGCGGTCGGCGGCGGCAGTTCTGGCTTTACGGCCGCACTCGAGATCTTTGGCGATGGCTTCTCGCGAGCGGCGGGCGCGTCGCCTGACTTCGAATTTGCATTGGTCGCTGCCGGCACAGCGCCCTTTTCGGAAACGGCCGCCGGGGCGGCCTTGGGCTCGGCGCCCGCCGCAGGATCCTTTTTCGCCGCAGGCTGCGATTCGGGCTTGGCGGAGGGGGGCGTGGACGGAATGATCGAAGAAATCTTGTCTTTTTCGACCAGCACAAAGCCAAAGTCGGTTTTGACTTTGAACATGTTGTCTTCGTAGGACACGATCACGCCATAGAGTTTTTTCCCGTCTTTCAGGCGGATTTCATCGGCCCGTGCAGCAAGTGCGGTGGCCGCGAGCGTGAGAGCCAGGACCGCCAGGCGTTGCGAGCCGCGCTTGAAAGAAACACCCATACCTCGCAGTATGCTGCCGCCGGGGCCCGGGCCGCAATATTCAGTCCACAGGAGGTGTCCGTCGTGCTACTTCCGCCAAGAGCACACGGGTCCGGCGCACCAGGCGGTCCAGCTCGCCCGTTGCCGCACTGAGCTGCGAGCGCAGGGCGTCGGGCAACCGGGCATGGGATTGCTGTAGTGCCAGGGCCTCGGCAAGAATGCGAATCTGTTTGCGGTTCTGCGGATTTAGCCTCGCCCACAGGCGGCGTTTAGCCGAGCGATTACGTCCCAGCCACTGCTCGGCTGAGCTTGCCGGACGGCCCGACTCGGGCTCGCCGGGCGGCGCAAACGATCTTGGTTTGAAGGCCATCATTGGTTCTTACCCATGCCCCAGCACCTCCAGGCGCTCGCAATTGATTTGGCCGCCGACGTCCACGCGGCCGGTGACGCGAAACGCACGCGTCTCAGCAACGAGCGAGCCGTATTTTTCGTAGGTGTCGGGAAACAGGACCACTTCGTAGACGCCGCGCTGATCTTCCAGTGTCAGGAACATCATGTTGCGGCAGGTCTTGGTGCCCACACGACGGCTGGTAATCATCCAGCCGCAGAGGGTTACGCGTTTTCCGGGCAGCGAGCGGAGTTCGTCGCTCCAGGTTTCCCCGCGTCGCGGAAGGAAATCGAGCGGGTGGGCGCTGACAAAGACTTCCAGAATCTCACGTTCGTAGCCTAGTTTTTGTTCGGTGGTGTAGTCCGGCATGGCGAGCTCGGCGAGCGCCACGCCGATCGTGTCCGCCGTGGCGGCCTCGCCAAACAGTGCGCCCGAGACATGCTGACGCGACGCCCGGTCCCCTTGCCGGTCGTCGACCTGGCGTTCACGGAAGTTCCAGCGCCAGAGCATTTCGGGGCGGGACACGCGGCCAGCGTCATCCAGCGCGCCGCATTTGATGAGCGCTGCGATTTCATCGCGCTCGACCGGCACGCGGCGGAGAAAATCCTCGAGAGACCGAAACTCGCCACGCTCCTCGCGGGCGTCCAGGAGCCGGGTTATGGTTTCAGTGCGCAGGCTGCTGACTTGCATCAGGCCAATGCGCAGCTGGGAACTGCCGTGGCCGCCCGTCTCCGACGTGTATTCCATTTGTGAATGATTGACCGAGGGAAGAAGAACGGTGATACCCCAGCGTTTGGCTTCTTCGACGTAGGCGGAAACATGATAAAAACCGGCACCCGCGCTGCACATCGCGGCCAGAAACTCGACCGGGTGATGCGTCTTGAGATAGGCCATGCGATAGGCGATATGCGCATAGGTGGCCGAATGCGCTTTGCAGAAGCCGAAGCCCGCGAACTTCTCGACCATCATCCAGGCTTCCTCCCGTTGCGCGTCGGAGTACCCCATTTGCGCTGCCGCCTGCAGAAATTTTCCGCGCAGCCGTTCGCGATCATGCGTACCGGAATATTTGCTGGCGGATTGGCGGA
Organism: Saccharimonadales bacterium (SeqCode); assembly: GCA_035317965.1. Classification (GTDB taxonomy): domain Bacteria; phylum Acidobacteriota; class Terriglobia; order Acidiferrales; family UBA7541; genus Acidiferrum. The sequence continues at coordinate 15,202 of DATHFT010000078.1, forward strand.
TGATGTCCGCCTCCCGGAGTGACAGGTTGCCGGCAACAGTGGCGATGGCCATGACCTGTTCCTGGAAAACACACACACCCAGGGTTTTATGCAAAATCGGTTGCAAAGCGTCGTGCGCGTACAGCACCTCTTCTTCTTTGCGCAGTCGCTTGAGAAAGAGCTCTTTGGAACCAAACTCGGCCGCTCCGGGACGAATCAGCGCCAGAGCCGTGGCCATATCATCGAGCGTTCGAGCGTTCATCGCCGATAAAAGTCCCCGCAGCGCGGGGGATTCAATTTGAAAAACCCCCAAGGTCCGGCCGGCCGCGATGACTTCGCAGGTTTCCGGGTCATTCTCGGGAATCGCGTCGAAATTGATGTTGCGGGCAGCCGGGCACGGCGTGACTCCATCGGGAGCCACTTTTCTAAGGGCCTTGCTGGTTTTGGTTTTTTTTTCGATGTTGTCCAGCGCCAGCGACATGGTGGTGAAGCCACGCTGGCCGAGCAGGTCCATTTTCAGAAGCCCGAGGAGTTCGACGGCATTCATTTCATACTGCGTGACGACGATTCCTTTACTGGATCGCTCGAGTGGCACGAGCTGCGACAACGGCCGCGCGGAAATGACCGTACCGCAAGGATGGATGCCGGTATGGCGTGGCGCGCCGTCCAGGCGGAGCGCCACCTGGAGAACTGTTTTCCAGGGCTCGTCGTCCGCGGGCAGATCCTGACATTCCGGCAAAGCCTGAATCGCCTGCAGGATTTTGTCGACCGAAGTGTGCGGAAGACGTTTTGTGAAATGATCGACTTCGGCCGGAGGAATGCCGAAAACCTTGGCGACCTCGCGAATCGCCAGGCGCGCATGCATGGTGATGAAACTTCCAATCATGGCTACATGCTCGACGCCCCAGCGCTTGTAGACGTAGTCGAGCAATTCGTCGCGCCGCGCGCCGCAAATATCAATGTCAATGTCGGGGTAATCGCCCCGTTCGGCGTTCAGGAATCGTTCAAAATAAAGTTCCCACTTGAGCGGACAAACGCAGGAAATGCCCAGGCAGTAGGTAACGATGGAACTGGCGGCCGAACCTCTTGCTACCGCGGGGATTCCCCGGCGCTGCGCTTCCTGCACAATGCTCCAAACCAGCAGGAAATAAGCGGCCAGGCCTTTCCTCTCGATCACTTTGAGTTCTGTAAAGAGCCGGGGAAGGGCTTCTTCAATTCTTGCTCCGTAGCGTCTGCCGGCGCCGGCAACGCAGATCTTGCATAAATATTTGTCAATATTTTCGCCTTTTGGAATGGGGAACTCGGGAAGGATGGTGTGGCCGAGTTCGAGTTCGAGATGGCAGCGCTCGGCAATATGGATCGTTTCTTGCAGGAATTCCGGATCGTCGGGGAAGAGCGTTTCCATTTCGGCTTCCGACTTGAACCAGGCTTCCGGCGTCGTGACGTCCGGGGGCGCGACGGTCGTCAGCAGTTGGCCGGTGCGAATGGCGTTCATGGTGCGGTGATGCAAATATTCCTCCGGACGCAGGAAGTAAACGCAATTGGTGGCCACGCGCGGAATCTGCAGCTCGCGGCCAATGCGCTGCGCTTCGCGCAGCGTGCGCCCTTCGCCGGCCGACAAGCGACGGAGTTCGATATAGAGGCGGTCGGCGAAAATATTTTTCAGCGCGGCAAAGTGAGCGAGCGGGTCTTCAGGAGCCGCCACGGCTCCCGAACGCGGGCGGTCGTGATCGTCTGAAACAAACGACAGCGGACACAGCGCAATGACCCCGGCGTTATGTTGCATCAATTCTTCGAGCGTGACCGGGCGGTCTTCAGCTTCCCCGGTGTTTCTATTTTCGGCGCGTGCGGTCGTTCCCAGATGACGCAGGGTCACCAACCGGCAAAGATTGCTGTAACCGGCCTTGTCCATCGCCAGCAGGACGAGCTCCACCGAGCGTTTCTGGTCTGCGCGTCCGACGCTGGCATCCAGAGTCACGCCGATAATCGGTTTGATGCCGGCATTCCGCGCCGCTTGGTAGAACTCGACGGCCGCATACAAGCCGTTGCGGTCGGTAAGCGCTACGGCCGGCATCCGCTGCGCCGCGGCAGCGGCGACCAGTTCGGCTGGTGACCCTACGCCCCGCAGAAATGAATAATGGCTGTGGCAATGGAGATGTACGAACACGAGAACACCGGCCCAATTAAAAATAGAGATGGCAAATGCCCGCTGTGAGGCGGGCATTTTTGTTGCAAGCTCGGAGCAGGGACGAGGACGAACGAGAAACTACAGTCGTGTCAGCAGAGGAAGCAGGAACTCCGCTCCTTTGCGAAGGAAGCAGCGCAATTGGGTCATCGTGATAAGCATGGCGTCGAAAGCACCAAACCATTCTGTTTGGTAGCGTAATGCTCGCGGAGTTCGAGGCCCTTGCCGTAGAAAACGGCATTCCAGCCATAACGGCTCCGCAGGGAATCGACGCCGCGGTTCAGATACCAGCGGCGGTTGGCGCCGGTGTCAAAAAGCTCGTGCTGGCGTTTATCAGCTTCGAGATTTGTTACGTTCAGGCCGATGTGCCGGATGGCGACGCGGCGAGCGAACAGCTCCCGGAAGAGACCCGTTGCGGCCGCCAGAAGCTGGCGCTCGTCATTGCTCGGACGCGCCAGGCCCATCGTCTGCTGCGCCGTGAAATGATCAATGTAGCGGAGGCGCAGTCCGATGGTGCGCGCTTGCTTGCCGTATTCCCGCAGCGTCGAGCCAATGCGCTCGCTGAGATATTCGATCAGGCCGCCGAGAAACTCGGTGTCGATGGTCCCGCCTTCAATGGTGGTTTCGCGGGAGACGGATTTAGGTGTGGAGGGCAGCAGGACCTCGCGTCCATCCAAACCACGCGAGCGTTCCCAGATTTGTTCGCCAATTGTTTCGCCAAACGCCGCTTGCAGCGCGAGCTTGGGTACCCGGCGCAATTCTCCGATGGTGGTGATGCCGCGTTCGTGAAGCGTGGCGGCGTGAGTGTGACCGATGCCATGTAGCCGTTCCACCGGCAACGGCGTAAGAAACATTTCTTCGGTGCCGGGAGCAACGATGTGAAATCCGCGCGGCCGCTCGAGGCGCGAAGCAATGGAGGCAACCACTTTGGTTTGCGCCGCTCCCATCGAAACGGTCAAGCCGGTGCGTTCGCGAATCTCATTTTGCAGCTGGCGCAGCATCGCTTCGTAATCGGGATAGAGTCGTTCGGTCCCCCGGAAGTCCACATAAAAGTCGTCGAGTGCCGCGGTTTCGACCGCCGGGGTGTAGCTTTCAAGGATGCGCCGAACGCGTTCGGCGTAATCGGCATAGTGTTCGTACCGGCCGGGGACAACAATGGCCGTCGGACAGATGCGCAAGGCTTCGCGAAAGGTCATCGCCGTGCGCACGCCGCGAAACTTCGCTTCATAACTTGCCGAGGCCACCACGCCGCGTCCGACCAGGACCGGCTTGCCGCGCAACCTGGGATTTAAAACCTGTTCGACGGAGGCAAAAAACGCGTCGACATCGACGTGCACGATGTGCGGCAGCGGGGCCGTGCGCTCTTTCCTGAGCCCCCACCAACTCGAAAGAGAAGACGGCCGCGGAAGCGGCTTCGCGGCGACCTCCTGTTGCTCTAGGCGATCCGCTATTTGCGGTGGTACGGTCAACACGTTTTCTAGGCAGGCTTCCATGGCTGACTCCTGTTAACTGGGACCGCACAGCGGTCGTGGCAGAAGAAGCGTCGGAGGTTATACTTGCGCCGAGCGAGTCTCCGGTGGCGCGGTCGTTCGCGTTGCCGGAAGATCGGGATCGAGGGATCGTCGTGCGATAGACCCCTCACCCCGCTTAAGGCTCGGAACATTCAACGGACGGCGTCTCGGGGAGTCCGGAGACTATAGAGGCGCCGCCCGTTTCCCGTTTCCTCTACCGTGGGGCACTGTAGGCGAATAAAAAGCGAAAGTCAATAGCCTTTTTTCGTCCCTCGGTCCCGGCTTCTCCCCGCATTCCGTACTACAATTCTTTCCATGCTCCCGTTTATGGACTGCCGCTTTCCTCCTCTGCGGCAATGGCTTTGGGCACTTCTGTGGAGCACCCTTTTCACTGCGCTTTCACTTGCCACTCTATCTACGGACAAGTGTTTTTTTCTGATCCACGCGCTTTCCGGCAGTATGGCCATTGGCGCCCTGGTGTGGGTCTGGTTGTATTTCTTTTTTCTTCTCAGCAATCGCACGCGTGTGATTTTGCTGACTGGATCGGCCTTGTCTATTTTTCTCCTGGTCCCTCACATCGACCGTATGCCGGCCATGGCTGCGGAGAGCAAAGCCCTTGGCGAGTTGCGTTCGCTGCGAGAAGCTGCGGAAACGTACAGAAAAGCCAATCCACAACAGGGCTATCCGGCCGCTCTACTGAAGCGGCCATCGGATCAAGTCTCCGGGCTCTACAAGATTGAATACCAGACATTCCGCGCAACGCCGGCGGGACCCGCCGACAGCTTCCTTCTACAATTCACGCCATTGCGCTGCGAATGCGGCACCTTCCGCAGTTTTGCCGTCACCGAAGATGGCAAAATCCACTTTGCCATCTGGCAACGTGCCGCTCCGGCCACCAAAGCCGATCGCACGCTGGAGTAATCGTTTTATCGGCCCTGACTCTGACGCTCACGCAAGGAAATCTCCGTGACAAACCCGTAGCGACGGTCCTCGACTTTTTCGGCCACAACCGGCACGCGGCGATCCGCGTAGTCGGTGCACTCGTTCACCGCGAAAGGAACCACCGTATTCGGGGCAATCAGCCGGCAGATCACTTCTTCCTGCCGCGCCCCCAATCCCTTGCGTACGGTTCCCCAGACACAGGTTCGGCAGAGTCCGGGTCCTGTGCGCCGAGCAAATGACTTCCAACGAATCACAGACATGGTTCCTCCTTTCTTGGGTTGGCCGGGGCCTCGCCGGCCTTTGGCCGCGCGGCGTCGATTTACTCCGTCTCGCGCCGTGAGGTTTTTTGCTCTTCCGCCGGCACTTCGCCAGAATCCTCGGACTCCGTCTCGCGGAGCTGCGCCGGGCTGATGAAGCCGAGATTCGGGCTCGACTTGGTGTCCCGGTCGCGCAACTTCCAGGCGATCTCTTCCATGGCTTCTTTTGAAGCGACGCGCCGGTCTTCATAGAACGTGCGTTCCCGGACCGGAAAACGGATTTCGCGTTCCACAAAGAAAAAGCGGCAAAACACTTCTTCCTCGGACGTACGAAATCCGGTTATCACGTGGCCGCGACTGCAGGTCCGGCAGAGAGACTGGCAGCCCTCCGGGGTTCCTCCTTTTACTCTGATGGTGACCATGACTCGTTCTTTTCCAGGAAGCGCTCCGGCGCTCCACGTTGTGGCCGCCGAGTGTGCCGACACACCTGCAGCGACTCGTCACCGGAAATGCAGGATTTCCCGCGACAGTGGGGCACCCGGGCCAAGGCCAAATCGCGGGGGCCCAAGACAAAGTGCCAAGATGAATTAGTTCATTTGCTGCGAAAGCAGAGAATTAACCGAAGAGAGCAGACAGCGTCCACTCGCTGCAGCGATCTTGCTTCGCCTGCAACGCCGCAATACGGTCGGAAAGGTGTAAGCGGTGCATGGAACGGAGTCCTCCTGTGGACTGCTCGCAAAATGCCATGAAATACCCGAGCCCGGAACCGGAAAGAATCAAGCGGCACGCAATCCGAGGTGAACGGCGCGTTTTTCCGGCTGAACGGCGCAACGGCAGATTATTTCGCTGCCGAGGTGTCGACGACCGTAATTGCTTTGAGCATGCGCACCCAGCGCCCCTGGCGCTTGTCGCCGGGCACCACCAGCCGCAGCGGACCTTGCCCTGCGCCCAGGGCTTGGCCGTCGACTGTATCCACGACGGCCACCGTTTCGCCCGCAAAATCGCCGTCCATTTCCGCCAAGGAAAATGCGGCGCGATAGCCGTCGCCGGCCTCTGCCACAACCACGAGCGTCATATTCTTCCCGCGCAGTTCGCCGCTTGCCGGCACACCGGCCTTGGCCAGAAGCACGGGCAGCGCCACGCCCTCATACTCGTGCATCGCGCTATCGTGATCCTTGGCCGTCACATGCAGGCGAGGCAGTTCCCGGAAATTCGCCGCCGTAAGCTGCAGCTCTTGTTTCACGGCACCTTTGACCGTAAGCAGCACCGCGCCGCTCGCCACCGCATCTTTGGCTGCCTGCGCCCCGACCCGGGCGGTGCCAGCAACCAGCACTGTCGCGAGGCAGGAGATCGCCACCAGCAGAAACGTCGCTCGCATGGTCTTCATCGGGTTCTTCCGTTTCTTTGCAGAATACTTCAGCCGCCGCGGCGCACAGCCGGCCCCACCAGTGTCTCTCCGGTCGGGCTGCTGAAAGCATGTTTTTTTCACTGCACCGAACAGGAGCCTTCGGCAGCCGAGTCGGTGGCCGGTGGAGAGACTTGAACGGGTACCAGAAGAAAAGAGGGCCGCACTCCCAAAAACCGAGTGCGGCCCTCTTTTTTTTGCCTGTTGTTTAGAAGATTTTCCGGAATGTCCAGAACAGGAACCCGGAGAGCATCATGGCCACGGGCAGCGTCAGGACCCAGGCCATCAGCAGGTTTCGCACGGTTCCCCACTGCAAGCCGGAGTGGTTCGCCATCATCGTTCCCGCCACGCCCGAGGATAAGACGTGCGTGGTGCTGACCGGCAAGCCAAAGGCATCGGCTGCGCCAATCGTGGCCATTGCGGTGATTTCGGCCGCCGCCCCCTGCGCGTAGGTCAGGTGATTCTTTCCAATTTTTTCACCGACGGTCACCACAATGCGCTTCCACCCGACCATCGTGCCGAGCCCCAGCGCCAGCGCCACGGCAACTTTCACCCACAGGGGAATGAAGCGCGTCGCTTGGTCCAGGTGCCCTTTATAATTTTTTAGAACCGCCATATCGGTAGCCGCCAGCGTGGGCGTGCCAGCCTTCTGCATCAGTCGCAACGCTTCGCTCGCCAGGTACATGTCGTTCCGGAAGTTGCGCACGCGATCGTTCGGCACATTCTTCAATTCCTTGAAGAGCGCCATTTCCGTGCCGATACCGTTCACCAGCGTGCGCATGGCGAGCATGGTGTTGGGCTTGAACTCTTTCGTGCGGATATATTCCGTCACATCTTCGCGCGGGTCACCAATCGCCGCGCTAGGCACCACATACTTGCCAAGGGAGTCGGCTGCCTGCGTGGAGACTGCGATAAAGTCCTGCGACTGGCGCGCGGTCACCGCATGATTGAGCGCGTAGGTGGTTGGCACGGTGCCAATGAGGATCAGCATGATAAGGCCCATGCCTTTTTGACCGTCGTTTGACCCGTGGAAAAAGCTTACGCCGGTGCAGGTGAGAATCAGCAACCCGCGAATCCAGAAAGGAGGAGGCTGCGTGCCCTCGGGCGCTGCATACAGTTTCTTGTCCGTGATCAGAGCCTTCATCAGCATCAGCAGTAGGGAAGCGCAGAGAAAGCCCACGATCGGAGAAAGGACGAGCGATTTACCAATGTTGGCAGCCTGGGCCCAGTCGACGCCGCTGGTTCCGCTGCGTGCCTGCATCAACTGGTTCGCAATACCGACGCCGATAATCGAACCAATCAGCGTGTGCGAACTCGAAGCCGGCAGACCAAACGCCCACGTTCCCAGGTTCCACAAGATCGCGGCGATCAGTAGTGCGAACACCATGGCAAAGCCCGCGCCGCTGCCCACCTGCAAAATCAATTCTACGGGAAGCAGGGAAACGATGCCGAAGGCGACAGCGCCTGTTGAGGTAACAACCCCTGCGAAATTCCAGAAGCCGGACCAGGTTACCGCAATATGCGGGTCGAGCGAGTGCGTGTAAATAACGGTCGCCACGGCGTTGGCCGTGTCATGAAATCCATTCACAAATTCAAATCCCAAAGCCACAAACAGCGCGAGTCCCAACAGGATATACGGAAGGGCAGAGCCGCCTTGCAGAGTGATGAGATCCTTGGAAAGATTGAAGCCGATGTAGACCACGCCGGCAATCAGCACGGCGACAAAGATGAGCGTTCCCGTCAGTCCGGGACCTTTTGACAGCTTCGAATCGAGTACGGTGGATGTTGCGGTGGCCATAGCGCTCCTGTCTGACGAAAAATTCGATGGTCTCCGGGGGAACGAGTGCTGCGAGACGCAGGAGGTTTATAGGTGAGGCGTGTTACGCACAGATGAATGTCATGCTGCGATTTGTTCATATCGGGCGAAGGGGTCGAAGAGCCCCCGGGCGATTGTAAATTCCTTGACAGTACCGCCCTGGCAGGGGGAAAGTGTCCTCCCATGACTCCTGCTATCGTGCTCGCTCTGGCTTTCGGCATTGGTGTTATTGCGGGACTGCGGGCCTTTACCGCACCGACCGTCGTCGCCTGGGCCGCTTACCTTGGCTGGATGCATTTGCACCACACGCGGCTCGGCTTTCTCGGCTCCCTCATCACGGTTGTGATTTTCACGCTTCTCGCCGTATTTGAACTCGTCAACGACAAGCGGCCCACAACTCCCAGCCGCACAGAACCCGGCGGCCTCATCGCCCGGATCGTTACAGGAGGCTTCTCGGGCGCCGCCATTGGCGTTGCCAGCGGCCAGCTGGTGCTCGCCTCTGTCTTGCTTGCCGCGGTTGGCGCTGTTGCCGGCGCGTTTGGGGGCTACCAAATCCGCTCGCGCACGGTACGGGCACTCGGGGTTCCCGACTACCGGATCGCCGTCATTGAAGATCTGGTGGCCATCGGCGGCGGGCTCTTGCTGGTTTCCCGCTTCTAGCCGCAGCCCCCGGCGCGAACCCCGGTGTTCTCGCTGCGCATCCAAAGTGGCGTAGCGTCCGCTTACCAGTTTTCCCGAGAGGAGACTTGTACTTGCCGAATCCCGATCACTACAAGGCCATCGTCATTGGTTCCGGCCAGGGCGGCAACCCGTTGTGCCAGGCGCTGGCGAATGCCGGATGGAAGACCGCGCTTATCGAACGCGAATATATCGGCGGCACCTGCATCAATGTCGGTTGCACTCCCACAAAAACCATGGTCGCCAGCGGTCGCGTCGCCTATGTGGCTGGTCGCGGCAAAGACTTTGGCGTCCGCGCCGGACGCCTCCGCGTCGATTTGCGAAAAGTTCGGGAGCGGAAACGCGCGATCGTCAAACTGTTTCGCGAGGGAAGTCAAAAGCGCCTGGAAAATACAAAGAATCTGGACGTCATTTTCGGCACAGCCACCTTCAGTGGGCCAAAATCCAT
>DATHFT010000079.1:0-4558 GCA_035317965.1 Saccharimonadales bacterium (SeqCode)
GGGGAAGCCGTCGATCGCCGCAATCAACGGGTTTGCCTTGGGCGGAGGGTGTGAGTTGGCGATGGCCTGCACCATTCGGTTGGCGAGCAGGACCGCCAAATTGGGCCAGCCGGAGGCCAAGCTCGGGCTTTTGCCGGGCTATGGCGGGACGCAGAGACTTTCGCGGCTTTGCGGACGAGGCATGGCGCACGAGCTTTGTTTGACGGGCGAACAGATTTCGGCGGAAGAAGCGCTGCGGATCGGGCTGGTGAATCACATCTATGAGCCCGCCGAACTCCTGGCTGCTGCAGAAGCGATGGCGAAGAAAATTATTGCCAATGCGCCGCTGGCCGTGAAATATGCCATGGATGCGATTGAGCGGGGAGCGGAAATGCCGCTTGCAGAGGGACTATTCCTGGAGGCGACGCTTTTCGGATTGGCGTGTGGGACTGAAGATATGAAGGAAGGGACCAGCGCGTTTCTCGAGAAGCGAGCGGCGGAATTTAAAGGGAAGTGAATTGGCGATTTGGCTGCTTGCGGGGCTAAAGCCCCCTGCCAGTGGAGGGGAACGGAGAAGCGCCCGCCCCTGGAGAAAAAATCGTCGAGCGGCGCTGCAATCCAGAAAGAGAGATGAAGGACTTGGTGACGGAAAAACTAGTGCCTGGAAAGATGCACGGCGAACTGAGCGCGGCAGGACTGCGGTTCGGAATTGTCAGCAGCCGATTCAACAATTTTATTACGGACCGTTTGTTGGCTGCGGCTCTCGACGCGCTCGAGCGCGCAGGAGCGGCGAGCCAAGATGTGCATGTGGTGCACGTACCGGGGGCGTTTGAACTGCCTCTGGTGGCGAAGAAATTGGCGTTGAGTGGAAAATATGATGCGCTCATTGCCATCGGTTGTGTGTTGCGCGGAGAAACGGCGCACTATGATTATGTTTGTTCGGAGACTTCGCGTGGATTGCAGTTGGCGCAGATGGATACAGGAGTGCCGGTGATGTTTTGTGTTTTGACCGTCGATACGCTGGAGCAGGCGATTGATCGCGCCGGACTGAAGAGCGGGAATAAGGGGTTTGAAGCGGGGTTAGGAGCCATCGAAATGGCGCATTTGTCGCGGAAGCTGCGTGCCGGTACAGGCTTGAGCAAGCCGCACGGCAGGGGAAAGTCGCGGCGCAAGTAATGTCTCTGCGAACAAAATCACGCGAGTTTGCCATGCAGATGCTTTTTCAGTGGGACATGAGTCAGCAGGATGTGAAGAAACTAGAACTGAAATTCTGGAAAGCCGCCAAGGCCGCCGATAGCACCAGTGAGCATGCCAATCTGTTGTTTGAAGGCGCGGTGAGGGAAGTGGGGGCGCTGGACGAAATCATTACAAAGCACGCGGATAACTGGCGGATTGAGCGGTTGGCGGCGATTGATCGCGCCGTTCTGCGGCTGGCGATTCACGAATTGCGAACCGGGGAAACACCGCACAAAGTTGTGCTGAACGAAGCGGTGGATCTGGCGAAGAAGTTCTCCTCGGAGGACTCGGGGGCCTTTGTGAATGGGGTTTTGGACGCGTTTTGGAAGAGTGAAGGGAAGTCGACGGTCGAGAGTTAAAAGGTAAGGACCGGCGCCCGGTGTCGAATAGGGCCGACCAACGGCGGCAGTGGCCGTCAGGTTTTGTGGCAGTCATTCCAGAAAAAGAAAGACAAACTCAAATCATACTTTGTAGGTCCGGGCGGGTTGCCGAGCCGGGCGCAGGCCTGCTCGGGCCCGCACCAGGGCTGGTCAGATATGGATGGAGCCTTCGAATACGCGGACGGCGGCGCCGCTTACGCGGGGGACGAGTTTTTTGCCGGATTGCGAGACTTCCACCTCGATTTGACTGGGACGACCCATGTCTTCCCCTTGCACGATTTGTAAGGTATGAGCAGCAGTGAGTCTGTTGTGGCGGACTAGATAAGCGCCGAGAGAGCCAGCAGCGGACCCGGTGGCGGCGTCTTCGTAGAGTTCCCAGGGAAGCATACCGCGCGTGTCGGCTTTGTCGTTTTTTCCGAGAACAAAACAGTAGGCCATGGTGCCATTTTTGCCGAGGAGGCGGCGGAGTTCGCCCATGTTCATTTGTATTTTGGAAAGAGCAGAGGTGGAACGCAGCGGGACCATCAAGTTAAAAATTCCGGTGGAGACGAACTCCGGTTCGAGTTTGGGATCGAAATCCTTGGCAGAGAGGCCCAGCGCGGCGGCGAGTTTCCTTTTGTCGATTTTCGATGGTTTGAAGGCCGCTTCCCTTTGCGTCATGGTGACGCGCTGCGGGCGGCCGTCTTTGAAACGGATTTCCACGGGAAGAATCCCGGCTCCGGTTTGCTGGAGGACGTGAACGCCGCCTTCTTGCGCCGGAACAACGCCGAGTTCGGCGAGCAGAAACCAAGTGCCGATGACGGGATGGCCGGCGAGCTTCAGTTCTTCCTTGGTGGTGAAAATGCGCAGGCGGGCGAGAGCGCGGTCGTCGGTAGGTTTCTGGACGAACACGGTTTCTGAGAGGTTCATTTCGCGCGCGATGGCGAGCATGGCGTTTTCCGACAAACCGTCGCCGTCGGTGATTACGGCGAGTGGGTTGCCGTGGAAGCGCGTGGTGGTGAAGACGTCGAGCGTGTGAAAGCGGTGTTCCATAGCTGTTTTGAGTGCCGCTCGTAGGATCGCCGTGTTAGAGGCGTTCGAGTTGCGCGACAGTCCTTTCATTAGTGACATTCCCGGTGTTTAAAGTCGATTTTGGTTCGATTAGGACGATGTGCGCTTCTTCTTCGGCCGAAGGGCAGTGTTCGACGCCGCGGGGAATGACGATAAATTCGCCTTCGCGGATTGTTTCTTCGCGTTCGGTGCTGTTGGCGTCGCGGAATTTCATTTTTAGCACGCCTTTGACCACCAGGAAGAGTTCGTCCTCCTGGTCGTGATGGTGCCAGAGGAATTCGCCTTTCAGTTTCACCGCTTTTACATGGCAGTCGTTGACTTCACCGATGATGCGCGGCTTGTAGTGCTCGCTGAAAAGGCTGAATTTGTTTTTCAGATTTACGGTTTCCATTTTCGCACCTAGAGAGTTTTGACCAGATCGGTTACGGCCTTAAGAACTTTTTGGGTGGTGGCGAGTCGCGAGGTTTCGCAATAGACGCGGAGTAGATTTTCGGTGCCGGAGGCCCGGACAAGAACCCAGCCGAGATCGGCGACGTAGAGTTTGATGCCGTCTTTGTTTTCGCGACCCGTGATGGGCCAGTCCAGCAGATTCCTGACCTTGCCGTCGGAAAAGTGGGCGATGGCTTTGCTTTTTTGGGCGGCAGTGACGTCGAGATCGATGCGGCCATAGTGAAATTCGCCGAATTCGTCGTGGAGAACCTTCAGCAGTTCGCCGAGAGATTTGCCATGCCAGGCCATGAGTTCGGCGAGAAGAAGGGCGGAGACGGTGGCGTCGCGTTCGGGGATGTACAGGCTGGTGCCGATGCCGCCGCTTTCCTCCCCGCCGATGAGGATGTTTTGTTCGAGCATTAGTTCGCAGATGTATTTGAAGCCGATGGGAGTTTCATGGAGCGTACGGCCGAATTTGGCAGCGAGCTTGTCGATTAGTTTTGTGACCGAAAAGGTCTTGGCAATGTCGCCTGCAAGCTTGCGGGTGCCCACCAGATGCCAGACGAGGAGCGCGAAAATCTGGTGCGGGTTGACGAAGGTGCCGTCGCGGTCGATGGCGCCGATGCGATCGCCGTCGCCGTCGGCGCAGAAGCCGGCGTCATATTTGCCGGCGAGAACGGCTTGGCGCAAAGCGTCGATGTGCGGCTCGATGGGTTCGGGATGGACGCCGCCGAACAGTGGGTCGCGGGTACCGCGGATTTCGTCGCAGGAGATGCCGTTGCGTTTGAAGAGGTCGACGAGCAGACCGGCTGCCGAGCCGTGCATGACGTCGGAGACGAAACGGAACTTCTTTTTTGGGGCGCCCCCCGGCGCGCTCGCGCGGAGGCGGTTCCAGTCGATCAGTTTTTCCAGGGTGTCGAGATAGGGGGCGCGGGGCTCGAGCGATTGAATTAGGTTTTTGCGTGGCGGAAGAGCCGGGACTCCTGCGCCTGCGACTTCAGCAAGTTCCTTTTCGATTTGCGCGACGATCGAGGGAAGCGCGCTGCTGCCATAGCTGGCTTTGTATTTGATGCCGTTCCATTGGTGAGGATTGTGGCTGGCGGTGATCATGAGGCCGCCGGCGGCGGCGCGTTGGCGGACAAGAAGCGAGATGGCGGGCGTGGGGCAGGGTTTATCGGTGACCCAGACGGGCGTACCGGTTGCACTGATTGTTTCGGCGACGGCAGCGGCGATCCAGTCAGAAGCGTAGCGGTGGTCGTAGCCGATCAGAACGCCCTTGCGCGCGTCTTCGCCGCGGACTACGTAACGAGCAATGGCTTGGGCGACTGTGCGGGCATTGGCGAACGTGAAATCTTCGGCAATGATGCCGCGCCAGCCGTCGGTTCCAAATTTGATGGCGGTCATGGTATCTGGATAGAAGTATACGCGAACGGTTTGCGTGCCGAAAACAGCCGCATTGGATGGGTGGAAGAAACGCTCCGCAA
>DATHFT010000080.1:0-54630 GCA_035317965.1 Saccharimonadales bacterium (SeqCode)
TCCAGGCGCAGGAAGAACACGAGCAGCGCACGCCGCTCGGGCCGTGTCGTCGTCTCCTCGCCCGGGGACCGGGCGGATGTTCATGGCTCATTTATGGTGGGCGGAAACGGAGGCAAGCGTGCGTTCCCGCCGAGACCGTTCTAGTGAGCCATCTCGTGTGCGGGCGTGCTCTTGCCCAGTTCATCGAGCGCGGCTCTGAATCCCACCGCAAGTTTTTCCGCAGGGCCTCGGCCCCAGTAGTGAAGGAAGATCACAACGGGGCGGTCTCCCGTCATGTGGTGGTGAATCGCCACGACGGCAAGACCGTTCTTGCGAAGTGCTTTCAGAACCGGAGTCACTTCGTCTTCGAGCATGGCCACATCACCTGCTATGGCGGCATCTTCCTGCGTGCCCACGACGGCGGCCCAGGTGTTCAGTCCCATGCGCGCATTGATCACCGCCCCGTGTTCCTTCATCCCCAGGTCGTCGCGGCCGACCGTGATCTTGTACACCGCGCCGGTTTGCTCGCCTTCATGGCCCGCAATTTTCGCGAGTTTTGCCGTGTCGAGCGCCGTGCCTCCGCTGCGGGCCGGGGCCGGGGCTTCCGGTTTCACGTGGCCGATTAAATCGAGCGCGGGCTTCACGCGCCGCGCAAGGTCGGTTGACGTCCCCATGCCGTGCACGTGCATGTAGAACACCTTGGGGTCGTCCCAGAAAAAATGGTTATGGAGAGCGGTGACATCAAGGCCGTTGTCGAGCAGCGCCGAGAGAACCGGATTGACTTCCTCCTGCAGCAGGACGAGGTCGCCCATCATCACGTCCGCGCCTCCGTCGCCCTTGGTCAAAGCGATCCACCCGCCGAAACCAAACGGTGTCGGCGTCGCAAAACCCTGCACTGTCATCTTCAAGTCGTTGCGCGGAATATTTACTTTCAGTACCCCAGCCTTGAAGTCGCCTTTCCGGTCGAGGGACTTCAACACCTCTTGATAGTCCGCCGGCACATCCTGTGCGACAACCTTCGCCGAAGAGGCGACCAAAAAAACAAATGCAGCAAGGAAACCCAGCACGCCGTTACAGAGTATTTTCATAAATCCATTCCTTCCTTTTCTAGAGCTGAGAAATCGGTTTCACTCCACAGAGCGATAAAGTCCTTCGATCATCTCCATCCCGCGATCGAGCAATTCCTTGTCCGGCAAGCCGGTCCGGGCAAATCCTTTCAACACCGCGTCTACCCCGAGCGCTTCCTTGCGGCCGAACTTGCCGTCGTGCAAGTCCGCGTCGTGCACCATCTCTCCTACCGCCGCGACCTTCTCGTCGCGAATACGGAATTCCTTGCGCAGCGTTTCAAACGTGCAGTCTTCCCCGCGATGTCCAAAACCACCCTGAAACATGTCGAAGGGAATGCCCGCCGGCGGAACTTCGCCTTCCTTGGCGAAGGCGAACCGCGCCTTCCTGTCGATGAATTTTCGAATAAGCCAGGCGGAAGCCGAGCGATCGATTCCGGGGCGCGGCCGTGTCACCCAGAGCCGGCTCAGGTAGTCCTTCGGGTTTATCCTCGGAGGCTTTTCCGTTCGGGCCGGTGGCGCTTCCGCTTTCACCAGCAGGTCTTCCACCCGTTTTTGCAGCGAGTTCGCAAAAAAATCGATCTCCACAATTTCCCGGAAACGAGCACGCCATCGGTTCACTTTCCCGGACGGCCGCTTGTTCGGTGGCAACAAAGATGCCTTCTGCAGGTCCTGAATCAATTCCTGATAATCGCGACTACGGGCTTCGGTAAAACGCTCTACGAGTTGCGGAGTCGAGAGATTGTCGATCTTTTGCACGCTGACGACCGACGCCTCGCCCGCGTATTTGCGGATGGCTTGCGCCAGCCACTCGAATCGCTCGAGATTCACTGGATTGTTCGGCAGCAGATATCCGGAATTACCGAGAGGAACAACCCCGTAGCGCTGAAGCTTCCGCCACACTTCTACCCTCTGGCTGGCCCGTTTTGTCGGCAACGTAAAGGTCAGCAGCAGCCACTTTGCGTCTTCGCCATGAAATGCTGCTTTCATTTCAATATTACGTTATATCCGTAACACATTTCTGTCAAATGCGAAGCGGGGTGGTGAACCCCGTGGCCGGCGCCTGAAACTTTCGCCCTTCTGGCTGTTGGTTCGCGTGACAAGCCGGAGCGTGGTCCGGACCTGGGAGGAAATTCTCAGGCGACTAGCTGTTATGGCTGCTTCTCAAGTAGAAATGTCAACATCGCTGAGGCTAGATCGACTGGTTTTTCGAGAAAAGACAAGTGTCCTGCAGGGATTTCGGCCTTCTTCGCAGTGGGAATCAAATCCGCCAACTCCTGAGTATAGGAAGGTGGCACAATCTGGTCGTATTTCCCGGTGATTGATAATGTCGGCGCGGTGATCTTCTTGGCCTGCTCCCGCACATCTACGGCGAGATCGACCCTGATATTCTGCTCGATCAGAGGCCAGTCACTCATGGCCACAAAGCTCTGGATGACTCCGTTGACGGTAGTTTCGTCGAACGCCGAGAGAAACTCGCGGCTGAGGCCGCTCACGAGAAGTAGCTTTCCAAGGGCCACCTTTTCCATCCGCGCCAGATGCAGCCAAAGATCAAACTGCAGTCTCATTCGCGGATCGCCGCCGTAACTGAAACCTGATACCAGAACCAGCGAACGAACCATCTGTGAATATTCCGCCGCAATGAATGTGGCCACCGCCGCTCCCAGAGAAAAGCCAACAAGGTCGAAACGCTGCCTGCCACCAGCTGCGGCTGCTGCCACAACTCGATCTGCGAAATCGGATACTCCCGGCGCATTTGCCGGCTCAGTCTGGCCGACTGGCTTGGCATAGTTGGGGCGAATCACCGGGCGGTGCCTTGTCAACTGTTCTACCACCGGGGACCAGTCTTCGGACTCCCCGGATGTACCGTGTAGGAGCAAGACCGGTAACTCTTCTTCCTTATTCCGTTGGCGTTTTTCTAGTTCCGTATTGGTCATGTGTCCTTTCGCTTCGCAGTCTCTTAGAACTCTCTTGCCTGGTGCCGCTTCGAGCTATCCATGCTGTTCATTTATCGGGTTAATGGAATCGGGGGCTATGCCCTACAGTTTGCGTTCTTCCCGCAGGGTTTCTGCGGCGCGCTCGCCAGTGATGACGCAGGGGCCCTCGTCGTACCGGTGGTGACGACGAGGGGCCCCCTTAGGGTCAGAGGCAAGCGAGCGCCGATGGTGGCGTACGCGTTCGGCAAAATGGCCATTGGAGTTGGTCAGGCCGATGGCCGCGCCTGAGTCCTGTAGCGGGATGCCGGCACGGAATTGCCGAAGCGCTCGGCGATGGCGCGGCGCGCGGCCTCAAAACGGGTCCATTCATCTCCTTCATGAAGGCCGGGAATCGTCACCAGTTCGCCCAGATCGAGGCCGACCAACGCCGCATCGACCATGTCTTCGACCGACATGACGATCGACGGGGGCAATTTCTGCCAAGGCAGGCCAGCGATTTCCCACATGTCGGTCGCCGTTGCGCCGGGCAGAACCGCTTGGACGCGGATCCCCTTGTCGCCGAGTTCGTGCTGCAGCGAATGACTGAAGGCGAGGACATAGGCTTTGCTGGCGCCGTAAACACCGTTGAGCGTCTCAGGCGAGACGCCAACGACGGAGCCGATGTTGATGATCGTGCCTGCGCCACGCTTGACGAAGGCAGGAGCCGCGGCGTAAGTCAGGCGCGTGAGGGCGATGTTGTTGAGTGCAATCATCTCTTCCATTTTCTCAATGTTGGCACCAAGCAGAGGCGCGACGGAGGCGACACCAGCGTTGTTGACGAGCATCGTGATACTCAAATCTTCCCTCAGCTTTGTTTCCACTCTGGCGAGATCCATCTTGTTGTTGAGGTCCGCCACAATCGGAGTGATGTGGCGTCCGCTCGCTCTCGCAAGGCTCGTTGTGAGCGCTTTGAGCGGCGCCTCGCTGCGGGCTACCAGAATCAGATCGTATCCGCGCCTTGCGAGACGGTCGGCATAGACAGCCCCGATGCCTCTGGAAGCGCCCGTTACCAGGGCGGTGCCTTTTGATGATGAATTGCTCATATGTTTTTTCTCCAGTCGAGTCTCTTTGCATTTCCTATGGATTATAGTTATAATCCATTCTTCGACTTCGATTCGCACCGTCGGGCTTTGGTTACAAACTTTTAGGGGGGCCCATGCGCCATTCCAAGGCTGAAAAAGCAAAAACACATGAGCGCATCGTTGCTATCGCTGCAAACAGGTTCCGCGAACAGGGGCTTGCCGGGATCGGAATCGCAGACCTGATGAAAGAAGCCGGCCTTACCGTGGGCGGCTTCTACAAACACTTCAAATCGCGCGACGCGCTGGTGGCTGAAGCGGTCGGCTGTGCGCTCGAACTCTGGAAGCGTAAAGTGGATGCCGCCGCCTCGGGTGGTCCGCCGGTCAGCTACGAATCGCTCGTCGATGAATATTTAAGCGAAGCACATCGCAATCATCCAGGTGCCGGTTGCCCAGTCGGCGCTTTGGCAGGGGATCTCGCACGCAGCGACAAGCACACTCGCGCACTCGTCAGCCGGAAAATTCGGGACAACATCGAGTTGCTCGCAACTCTGATTCGACGGGCGAACGGGACAGATAGGAACAGTGCAAGATCGCAAGCCGTCTTGACCTATTGCGCGCTGGTCGGGGCGATCGGCATGGCTCGGGCCGTATCGGACGAGGAGCTTTCGCGCGAAATCCTGAAGACCGTGGCACAGCGTCTGAAAAATCCCGCTTCCTAAAGTCACACCAGATCACACCGCCAACGCTGCTTCGGCAAAGTCAGTCGTCGCGACGGTTGAATTGCTGGTGATAAGCCGACTTCGTTACACGAATCCCGCCTTCGCAGCCGGATGGCTTGCGGTTGCCGATGATTCCCGCAAGATGGAAAATTGGATGTCGATGTACTGTTTCAAATCGCTCTTTGTTTAAGGAGCACATGGATCGGGATTCCCATACGCGCGAAAGGCAATTCAACTCATTCTAGTGGGTCTTCTTCGAGACGCGGGCGACCAACTCGTCCAAACTTGAAAGCAATAACTTTAAAACAGGAGACTGGTTCGACTTTTTGTAGCCGAGGACCAGATCGACAGTTGGCGCATCGCCTTTCAGAGGACGACTCGTTACAGACGCGGGGAGAAAGTTCTGCGCGTAGGCGGGTAACAGCCCGACGCCGCCTGTCGACGCTATCAGGGCCATTCCCATGGCGAGATGGTCCGCCTCATGGGCTGGCGCTATGTCGATTCCAGAACGCTTAAAGTAATTGTCGATGACCACTCGCAATACCGGAGCCGTTTTCGACACCGTCACAAATATCTCGCCTTCTAGATCTTTCGCATCGATGGATTTGAGCGCGGCAAGTCGGTGGTCGCTCGGCAAAACCACCATGAGGGGCTCCGTCACGAGAGGACGGAACGCCAAGTCCGGCAACCCTTTCTCCCGCCGGAGAATGGCCGCGTCGATTTTCCCTTTCGATAGACCCTCGGCAAGCAGCGGAGAGTATTGGCTCGATATCATCACGTCGATATTGGGCAGTTCGTCGCGCAAGATCTGCAAGGCTTCGGGCATCCACCTCAATTCGTGTCCGGTCAAAAAGCCCATCGTGAAGCATGGCTTACTGGGGTGAGCGACCCGGCGGGCGGCCTCGCTGGCCGCCTCTGCCTGCGACAACACCAAGCGAGCGTGATCGAGAAACACGCGACCGGCTGGCGTCAGTTCTATACCGCGAGCGCGACGAGTCAGCAGTGGTGTGCCTACCTCGTTCTCGAGGTCGCGTATCTGCCGGCTGAGCGATGGCTGCGAGGTATGCAGTTTTCGCGCCGCCGCCACCGTCAGACTTCCGGCTTCGGCCACTGCAACGAAATAGCGAAGGTGTCGTAGTTCCATTCCCGTCCCCATGCTTTGCAAGCATTTCTTCCAGCTTAACAAAGTATGCTTCGCCGGTGTTACGGCGAGCCAGCGATGCAATCTAATGAGGTGGTTTGACATTATCCCAAGCGGCTTGGCGGACCTCTCAGTCATGCTCAATCTGCATGGGTCTAAATTACGGAGGAATTGCCATGAGTTCACCAGTTGTCTTAATTACCGGGGCCTTGACCGGCATCGGTCGCGCCACGGCCCTGGCCTTCGCGCGTGACGGAGCGCGGGTCGTGGTTTCCGGTCGCCACGACGATGAGGGTCAGAAGCTAGCCACTGAACTGCGCAACCTCGGCACCGAGGCCGAATTTGTGCGCACCGACGTGCGGCATGAAGAGGAAGTCAAAAGCCTAGTCGACAAGATCATCGCTCGCTTCGGTCGCCTCGACATTGCCGTCAATAACGCCGGTACCGTGGGCAATCCCGAATCCGTTGCTGACGCAGACAGCGAGAACTACCGAGCCATCTTCGACACCAATGTGCTCGGCGTGCTTCTCAGCATGAAGTACGAAATTCGGGCAATGCTTCGGCAAGGCAAAGGCAGCATCGTCAACATCTCGTCTGCGTACGGCAAAGTCGGTGGCCCGAGCGCGGCCGCCTATGTCGGCAGCAAGCACGCTGTCGAAGGCATTACGAAGTCGGCGGCCCTCGAACTCGCCGGCACAGGCGTTCGTGTCAACATCGTTGGCCCGGGGCCGGTGGAAACCAGAATGTTCAACCACTTTGCGCAGTCCAAGGAAAACAAAGCCAATTTCCTCGACGCACAAGTTCCTAACAAGCGCATCGGCACGCCGGAAGAAATTGCAAATGCCATCTCCTTCATCGCCTCTGACAAAGCATCCTATATCATCGGGGCATCCCTGGCGGTTGACGGAGGCATGACCGCGGACTAGTTCTGGGCGGCCTGCAACTGGATCTCAAAACCCTGAAAGACGGCGGGCACATTTTTACCTGCGAGGAGAAATTCAATGAGCCGGACGAAACAAGAGGAAAACAAGGCGCTCGTTCTGGAGGCCTTCGACACGCTCTTCAACAAACGGGATTACGTAGCGGCCGAGCGCTACTGGTCCCCCCATTACATTCAACACAGCGCTCATATCGCGCCGGGCCGCGATGGTCTGTTCAATCTCATCAAGAGTATCCCGCCAACATTGCAGTACGAACCCGGAACGATCGTGGCCGAGGGCGACTTCGTGATTGTGCACGGGAGATTCAGCGGTTTCGGCGCCCCGGTGAATTGGATTGCCGCAGATATTGTGCGCATGCAAAACGGAATCCTTGTCGAGCATTGGGACGTCATTCAGGACGAGGCCACAGAAGAGCAATCGAAGAGCGGCGCTCCGATGTTCGGAATGAACTTCCCACAGTACAAATGAGACTGGGTGCAAATATTCGCTGAAACTCGGCAAGAACAGGTGAAAACAATGTCTAAAAAGCTCGCAGGCAAAATCGCCGTCATCACCGGCGGCACTGAAGGAATTGGGCTGGCTGCAGCAAAACTTTTCGTCAAAGAGGGTGCCTATGTCTTCATCACGGGCCGCCGCCAGAAGGAACTCGACGAGGCTGTGCGGGCGATCGGCAGCAATGTCTATGGCGTTCAGGGTGACGTTGCCAACCTCGCCGACCTTGATCGTCTTTACGAGACGGTCTCCAAACTGAAGGGGCGAATCGATATTGTTTTTGCCAACGCCGGCGTGGGCGAATTTGTTCCCTTGGCGGCCGTCACCGAAGAGCATTTCGACAAACTATTCAACATCAATGTGCGGGGAACGCTGTTCACGGTGCAAAAGGCTTTACCGCTACTGCAGGATGGCGGCTCTATCATTCTCAACGGCTCGGTCGCGAGTGTTAAGGGTACGGCCGCCTTCGGCGTCTACGCCGCGAGCAAGGCTGCAATCCGTTCCTTTGTGCGAACCTGGACTACGGACCTGAAGGACCGCCGTATCCGCTCAAACGTTGTTAGCCCGGGTCCCATCAATACGCCTCTGGCAAATCGGCAAGCTGCCGACGTGCTGGCGAGGATTGTGTCCACCATCCCCATGGGACGCATGGGGGAACCTGAGGAAGTTGCCAAGGCGGCGTTGTTTCTCGCTTCCGATGACTCCAGTTTCGTCACGGGTATCGAACTGTTCGTTGACGGCGGCAGAGCCCAAATTTAACCGAAAAGGCGGGAGAACTGTTTGCTCGAATCGTTTGGAACGCCCGCGAGACCATATTGACGCGCAAAGGAGAAAGGCTATGAATGGCAAGGCCTCCAGGAAAAAAGAGTCGCTTAAGCGTAGTGGGAAGCCGAGTATTTACCGGCGTATCGTAACGGAAAATGTAAGCGGGAAGTCCGTCGTTCAAAGCGACCAACCGTTACCGGCCTACGAGTTCAACACAGTGCCCGGCTACCAGCACACGCTCATCTGGGTCAACTCCGCGATCCCGGACCTAAGCAAGAACCAAAGGCTGGACCAGTATCCCGACTCTGTTGTTCCTGGGCCCGGCGGCACGAGTCTTCACTTCGTCACATTTCCGCCCGACTCGGTCTTCGCGGATCCGTCTTTTGAAGGCGAGGCTGCACGAGACGAAGCGCTGATTCGTTTGAGAGGACTAGCCGATCACTTTGAAAAAGAAGATCCCGGGATGCACAAGACCAACACCGTTGACTACGCCGTCGTTCATGAAGGAGAGATTTGGCTGGAACTCGATGACGCCAAGACCATTCATCTCAGGCGCGGCGATGTCGTTGTGCAAAACGGTACGCGCCACGCCTGGCGAAACAAAGGCACAACTCCTGTGACGATGTTGTTCTTTCTGAACGGCGCGAAAGAGTGACGCGAGGACCTATTCCCCGGCACACGGCAACCACGAGGACAAGCTACGGAGGCATTCCGCCAGATTCACCATCACACGCTCACCACGGGGAAAGGCGAGTCCCTGACTACGGCATACGTCAAGTCTCTTAATCGTCCGCCGGACTCTCTCTCCGAATTTCGCCCAATAATGAGCACATCCGCGTCGAATTCGGCCGCTCCTTGCAGCAATGCATTCTTCACCGGTCCCCTCGCAATCCGTGTCTTGGCCGAAATACCAGCCTCGTTCGCAATTTTCATCAGTTGTTCGTGTGCTTCTCGCATTTCTTTCGTGGGTCTGTCCTTTTCTAAACCCAAAGTATTCGACGCCGCTTGGCTCTCCTCGTTCACAACATGGATCAGCGACAAGTTGGCGCGAGCCTGTTCCGAAATTCGCTTGGCGGTGCGTAGCACGTTTTCTGCATACCGGGACAGATCGATTGCGCAAAGCCACTCGCGATGTTCTAAAGGCCTCGGGGCGATCGTTTGCGCGTGTTTGCTCGTCAACACCGGGCAAGGTGCCTCGTCGAGGACTTTGGCCGCAGTCGAACCCAGCAACATCTGCCGGAATCGCCCAGCATGCGTGGGGATGATGATGAGGTCGAATTCTTCGTCTCTCGCAATCTCGCCGATGCGCGTTCCTGGATCTCCCGACTCGAGTATCCGGGGGCACTCGGCGAGCGGAAACTCCTCCTTCAGAAAAGAATCCAGCTTCCGCTGCGCAACGATTCTGTGCTCTTCAGACACCTCGGACATTGGTCTTTGATAGAGCTCGTAGCCTTCGAACACATCGAAGGCGGCGGGGTCAACTACGTGCACCAGCGAAACCGTCGCACCAAGTAGTTTTGCCGCTCGTTGCACGTATGGAGACATAGCGACGCACGATATGGAAAAGTCCACGGGAAACATGATGTTCTTGACAGGACTCATGGTTGGACCTCGATCCCAGGCACTGGAATTAGAACCATCGTCACGTCTTTGATGCATCAAGGACTCTCGCGAATACCCAAAAAAAGCCCTGGATCTACATTTGGGTACCGCCAAATAGGGACGACGCAGGGGCCGGGTTGGTACCGGTGTGCCGCCTTGTAAGAAGCGCTTCGCGTCGATCCTAGGCGGATTACTGTCAAACCGGAAGATATATGGGCTCGAGAACGGGCGGTAGCAGTTTGGTTCGCCGGGCTTTCGCTTGCCTTATCACTTGGCTTTAGCCCGCACACGGGCAGTAGTTGTTCGAAGTGTTCAAAACGAAGGCAAAGCATTGGTTAACAGGCAGGATCACTCTCGAGTCCGCACCCTCCTCTCTAGTCTGTGGTCCCCTCGCCCGTTCCCGCGACCACGCCGACAAACTTCAGGGCGTTAACAAATTCTTCGAAACCGATCCGTCAGACAACATCGCACTTGATAATTCGATTTCAGAGGGATACCTTTTGCCGCAGGGAATCATGCCGAACACCCACCCACGTCAGAGTTGGACTCGGACAAGGGTTCTTTTTGCTGCAATCCTGTTAGCGGAGGCCTTTTTCTCAACAATAAAGTCCTTGGCCCAGGAAACAACTGCTCCCATCCGCATCGCAGTGAAAGCCGATCACCCGCAGGCCGCCTGGCAACCCATCTGGAACTATTTCGGCTACGACGAACCGAACTACACCTACGCCCCCAACGGCAAGAAACTCCTGCGCGAACTCGCCACAATGAGCCCTGTCCCCATCTACATCCGCACGCACAATCTGTTCACCACCGGCGACGGCTCGTCTTCCCTGAAATGGGGTTCCACCAATGTCTACACCGAAGATGCCAACGGCCAGCCGGTCTACAATTGGAGACTCGTCGACCAAATTTTCGACACCTACCACGGGCTAAACATTAAGCCGCTCGTCGAACTTGGCTTCATGCCGAAAGCTCTCTCCACCCATCCCGAACCGTATCGCCACAGTTTTCCCAATGGCTCCATCTACACCGGCTGGGCCTATCCTCCGAAGGATTATCAAAAGTGGTCCGACCTCGTTTTCCACTTCGTCGATCACCTGCGCGCCCGCTATGGCGAAGCTGAAACCAATACCTGGCTATGGGAAGTCTGGAACGAACCCGACATCGACTACTGGAAAGGCACGCGCGACGAATATTTCCAGCTCTATGACTTTTCCGCCGCCGCTGTACGCAAAGCCCTACCGCAAGCAAAAATCGGTGGACCAGAAACCACCGGCCCGGGCAACGACCGTGCCGCCGAATTTCTCCGTCTCTTTCTCCAGCACTGTGCGCACGAACGAAATTACGCCACTGGAGGGATCGGCGCACCCGTGGACTTTGTCAGCTTCCATCCCAAAGGCTCCCCCCAATTAGTCGACAACCACGTTCGAATGGGCATCCGCAATCAACTGATGGCGATTCAACGTGGCTTTCAGGTTGTCGCTTCCTTCCCCGAATATAAACGCACTCCTATCATCCTCGGAGAATCTGATCCTGAAGGTTGCGCTGCTTGTTCAGCGCAAAAGCATCCTGAAAATGCCTACAGAAACGGTCCACTCTTCGCTTCCTACACTGCCGCGGTCATGAATCAGATCCAGGCGCTGGCACAAACGGAACAAATCAATTTTCAAGGCGCGGTCACCTGGTCTTTTGAATTCGAAAACCAACCCTACTTCGCCGGCTACCGAGAACTCGCCACCAACGGCATCGACAAACCCGTCCTTAATACCTTCCGTATGTTCGCCCTGCTAAACGGCCACCGCCTGGAGGTAGAAAACCCCGCCGCCATCCCTCTGGAAGATTTCTTGAAATCCGGCGTTCGCCAGAATCCTGACATCGGCGTCATCGCCACTGGCCACGACCACGAAATCACCATCCTTCTTTGGAATTACCACGACGACGACCTCCCCGCCCCCGACTCCCCTGTCAGACTCACGGTTACGGGAATTTCCTCACATGCCGCCATCCGGAATGTCGACACCCAGAATTTCCGCATCGACGCCACAAGCAGCAACTCCTATTCCACCTGGCAACGGTTGGGATCCCCGCAACAACCAACTCCCACCCAATACCGTCAAATCGAATCCGCCGGCCACCTGCAAGCTGTTGCCCCCACTAGGATATCTGTCTCTCAGAACCGCCAGCTAGAAATAGATCTTTCTCTGCCACGCCAAAGCGTCTCCCTCCTAAAACTCACCTGGTAATTCCACGGCTATCCATTTTCGAGCGACATCATGCGTGGGTACTCTGAATGATTCTTACGGGACAGGCCGCTCGCTCGATGAGGTGTATTCATCCTTCAGAAGATTGTCGGTGGGAGCGATGGAATCGAACAGCATTCTTGCCTGTTGAAACTTGGGCACCTGACCGTCTACAAAATCACCTGCAGTGCTGCAGAAGAAATTGTGCGGGACGAAAGGATTTGGACCTTAAACCTCCTGGCCCCGAAAATAGCGTACCGAGAATCCCAAAAGCTTTCCCTGACGTCGCTTTGAGCCAGCTGCCTATTCGAGCGGATTGGCAAAGCGCAATCCAGGGAAACGGGCGAAGTCACGGTCCGTTGTGTGAAGAATTCCGCCGTACTCGGTGGTTAAGGCAGCGAGCTGCGCGTCTGGCACGAGAGGACCCCGGGCTTGGCCGTCAATCATCAGTTGACGCAGCAGAACCCAGTGTTGATCACCAGACGCCAACAAACGGACGTTGGGCTGTTCCAGCCATTGATCAACAAGCTCACCAGGCTCTTGGGGCGTGAACCGCTTTCCGGGAAGCCTCGGATTCGTCACGACCCTGAGGGAGGCAGCGACCGTTTGCCAAGGCAATCCAATCGGTACTCCGCTGGAGAAAATCTGCTCAATCCAAGCACGCGCCTTGGCGTGATGCTCCGAGCTGGCGTCATATGCGTATAGAAGGATATTTGCGTCTAGGACAATCACTTGTGCGTTGTACCTTCAATCGCTTCGATCAAGTCCTCCACATTGTCGTAGCTTAACCCCGGAGGCAAACCCAATCGCCTGGGATGAACCAAAAACTGCTTTCGATCTGGCTTTCCTGAGACCATCAAGCCCAGCCGCAGAAAGTGGTTCACCGCAGCCTTGAACGAAGTGCCAGATCGGCGGATCTCGCGGCGAAGTAACTTGGCAACATCCTCGTCAAGTGAAAGAGTGGTTCGCACATCTTGATGACCGTATATAGAACATCATGATGTCAAGCAAACGCAGCGCCGGTTTGGAAATGGAGTGAAACCTTTGGATTCGTGCTGTTGCTAAGATCGCGTTTTTTACCCGCAACAAATGCATCTACCCAAGATTACTGTCAATCCTAGAGCTTCAACGAACTCTGCATATGATCGAAGGAGTGCTTGAAGGAACAGGGTATCTGGCTCCCTTTCTCAAATCCGGATTCCTATGCTTCTGGAGCCTAGCGTCCGGGACTGTGACGTCGCGGTCATTACACCCCCCTTCGGTGCCAGTGGGCGCGTACGTGGTATAAGCATCTAAAGGGATTTAGACATCAGAGAGTTTTTGAACGCTTGGAGAATCCGGATGAAACTTCTGGTCCCGGTATTTGCGCTCCTTTCGGGCGTCTGTTCATTGTTCGCCCAGTCCAGGTCCCCGGCCCTGATGCCCGGTATGGGCCAACATCACCACAGGATCTCTACAAAGAATCCAGAAGCGCAGAGGTTTTTCGATCAAGGTCTCACGCTGGTCTTCGCTTTCAACCATGATGAAGCCGTTCGGTCGTTTCAGCGAGCGGCAGAGTTGGATCCGCAGTCGGCGATGGCGTTTTGGGGTGTTGCATTGGCGTTAGGCCCATGCATTAATCTGGATGTTGACCCGCCTCACGAAAAGGCTGCCTACGCGGCCGTGCAGAAGGCGTTGTCGCTCCACAACGGCGCGACGCAAAGCGAGCGCGCCTACATTCAGGCTCTTGCCAAGCGCTACTCGCCTGACCCGAAAATTGATTTAAGGAAGCTCGACGCTGACTACGCCGGGGCGATGCGAGAGCTAAGAGGGCGATACCCAGACGACCTTGACGCAGCCACGCTGTACGCAGAGAGCCTGATGGACCTGCACCCTTGGAAATTGTGGAGTCTGGATGGTCGTGCAACCGAAGGCACGGACGAAATTGTTACGGTTCTGGAATCTGTGTTGCGACGCGATCCAGAACACATCGGAGCGAACCACTACTACGTCCACGCCGTGGAGGCTTCGCCACATCCCGAGCGGGCTATTCCCAGCGCTGAACGATTGGAGACGCTCGTGCCCTCGGCGGGGCATCTCGTTCATATGCCCGCGCATATTTACATGCGCATCGGCGACTACTCTGCCTCAGCGCGCAGCACTGAGCATGGGGCTGAGATCGACAACGTGTATCTGCGTGAGAGCGGCACGACCGGCAGCATGTACGACATGATGTATTACTGTCACAATCTGCATTTTCTCGCTGCCTCCTCCGGCATGGCAGGCAACCTTAATCAGGCGAGAAAGGCCGCGGGTGAATTGGTTGAGCACGCCAGGCCGATGATCCACCATATGCCTGTCGCGGAAACCTACCTTCCAACGACGATCTTCGTCCTCATGCGATTTCACCGATGGGACGAAATTCTAAAGCTACAGCCCCCAGATGCGACCCTAGCTATGACAACGACGTTCTGGCATTTTGCCCGCGGATCTGCGTTTGCCGCCAAGGGCAAAACGGAAATGGCGGAAACTGAGCGAAAAATCCTGGAGAGCGCACGCCAAGAAACGCCCGCAGACATGGAATTCAGCTTCTATGGCAACAAAGCCCAAACCTTTCTGGAGCTCGCTGCAAACATCCTGGACGCCCGGATGGCCGCTGTCCACGGCGAAAATGAGAGTGCAATCAAGCATTGGGAGAGGGCGGTTGAAATCGAGGACACACTTAGTTATGGCGAACCGCCTGAATGGTTTTATCCGGTCCGGGAGTCCCTTGGTGCGGCGCTGCTCCAGAGCGGCAGCGCAGATCGAGCGGAGGCGGTGTTTCGCGCCGATCTCGATCAGTATCCCCGGAATCCACGGTCGCTGTTTGGACTACTGAGGAGTTTGGAAGCCCAAAAGAAGATCGCCGGCGTGGCGGAAGTTCGAAGAGAATTTGAGGCCGCTTGGAAAAACGCCGACATGACACTCGAACTCGCAGATCTGTAAGTCTCACCAATTGTCGGGGTTATGAACTTGACTGCCCCACCCGACTCCCCTCGATTTTACCGCCAGTCCTCCACTCGCAATCCGGAAAGCTGCCGATGAGTATTCCCCTTGGCAAACTAGGGGCGGGGCACTGCACTCCTAGTTGAACTTCGAGACCAATACAGCGGACAGCATTGCGGAACTACTCCCAGACACTTTATCGACATACTTCATCTTGACAATCAAGAGGAAAGGCATATTGTTCATCTTGATGTTCAGGAGGAGCGCCTCATGTCCGCTAGGCGAGGCGATCTGGTCCAAGGCACATTGGACATGCTCATCCGCCCTCAGTGGCTTTTTGTGGTACACGGCGGACGGGCCGGGACCATTGGCCTTGCCGGTGTGGATGCTCTTTGCTGACTTCGGCGCGCCTGAAGAGCCTCGAACGCGGTCAGTGGCCAATAGGGGCTTGGGACTCGCCGTCAAGTCCGGCTCGTGCGCGTATTGGGCAATGTCGTTATTTCTTCCCCAAATTCTCTCCCGACGTGTAGTTTTTTCTCCTCCCCGGCTACTCATTGGGTGTACGGAAAAGGGATGGCAGAATGCACGCAGAGACGGAAACATCGTTCCTGGCGGACCTGAATCGGAACATTGGAATTGTCCACCGCGTTTGTCATACCTATTTCCGCCGCGATGCCGTCGAGCGCGAAGACGTCTTCCAGGACATCATGTATCAACTCTGGAAGTCATATCCACGCTTCAAGGGGGAATCAAAATTCTCCACCTGGATGTATAAAGTCGCGCTGAACACGGCGATCACCCACATTCGGCGGAGCACCCGGACCCGGCGAAATGCAGATTTGACTGAGGCGGTTGCTCGTGCCCCGCACACAAGCGAGCACACGAGCGCGGTCGAGGAGGTCCATCGTTTGCATGAAGCAATTGCTGCGCTTACCGACATCGACAAGGCGATCATTCTGCTCCATCTGGAGGATCAGACTTACGATGAGATTGCCTCCATCACTGGTCTCACCAGAACAAACGTGAGTGTTCGCTTGGTACGAATCAAGCGGGCGCTGAAAGACCACCTTCAAAGGAATCAATAATTCAGAGGAGTAACTATGGCAACCAACAATGAAATAGATACTGCATGGAAGGAAGGTAAAGTCCATGAAGTAGACCATACTCCGCTCACTGGAAAAAACCTTCAGGCGATCATCTCGTCGCGCGTCAAGAAAGAGCTCAAGACGGTTAGTCAGTTCGTCTGGGCTGCAATTGTGTACCAGATTGTTCTCTACTCGTTCCTTGCGCACACGCTCGTCCGCCATTGGGGCGACATGCGGGTCATGGTCCTCTGTCTCGCCGGAGGAGCGATCTACATCCCGCTGACCGTCGCTCTTATACGCAGAGTGGGGAAATTGTACCGCCGCCCCTCGGAAGCGGGCGGCTCTGCGGTCCCTGATGTCTTTCACAGAGTGGAGGGTGAGTACGCCCGGCTTGCCGATTTCTTCCGGTTCAAGAAGCGTATGGACTGGATTGGTGTTCCCCTCAGCTGTGCGATCATTGTCCTGGTCACGTTCACTCTTTTCGTCAAGGGAGGTGTCGACGGGAATCCGCTTGCTGGCCTTGCCTTCTTCGCCCTCTGGGTTGGGATGTCCCTCATTGCCATCCACTCTGAAAATAGGAAGCGGTTCATTTTTCCACTCCGGCATCTCGAGCAGGTTCTCGATGATCTGAAAAATTCGGGAGCGGAGGCTTGACCCGAACTGAAGGCGTCGGAGAGCAGGCTTCGATTTCGGGCAACGCTCATGGCGCAGCGAATCGCAACACATATTCCATCGGAATGCGATAAAGATTACCAAGGCCGTTGAAAGTGCTCCGTGCGCGGGAACTGAATTCCTCGCTGCTGAAAGGTTGATCACGATGATCCGTCTGCATTCCGCGCTCACTGGTGAAGATCAACCATTCCCCGTCCGGCGTAATTCTGGGACTGTATTCACGGGCGGCAGTATTGATGACGGGTCCCAGATTCTTGGGTTTTGACCAAACTCCGTTTTGGTTGTAACTGATGAAGAGGTCCGAATTGCCAAAGCTGGGCTGGCGGCCAAAGCTCCCGATCAACAGATAACTCTCGTCGGGCGCGATCAAAGCTTCTAGGCTCCAGATTCCCTCGCCGTTGATGTTGGGGCCGAGATCTTCTGCGGGCTGATACTTGCCATCCACCAAGCGGGACCGGTAGATGTCGAATTGGCCTTTGTTGCGGTCCGAAGTGAAATAAAGATTGCCGTTTCGCGCAGCCGATGCAAACACTTGGCTGCCAGCACTATTAACAGGTCCTTCGAGTGCGCGTGGTTCGCTCCAACCTTTTTCTGTCTTGTCGACGCCCCATATGTAAAAACTATGACTCTCGATTCCGCCTCTCGGTCGGTCGGAGGCAAATAGCAATGTCTTACCGTCCGGCGTAAGAACCGGGTCCGTATCTCGATAAGAACCTGAAAAAGGCAGCACCTCCGGTCTTTGCCACTTTCCATTCAGCAAGTGGGACTCGCACATGACGTAGAGATAGTGCGGTGGGACGGTAACATCGAAGTAGAGAGCTGTCCCATCAGAGGACAGAGCGCCACCAAACTCATCAAATGAAGTCGAGACGACGTCTTCTCCGATGAGCTCCGGCTTGGGAACATCTGGAGAGCTTTGTGCAGATGAATCTGCCAAGAGCAGTATCGAGACGAAGGCCAGGAGGACTCCGCTTGCCAGGACTTTCGTGAGCGCCTTATTCACTTTGTTAAACCTAATGTTTGCACGTCGATGAAAAACACGTTGCCGTGGCCGTTGAAAATCGAATGAAGATTGCGTTCGAGACTCTTGTAGTCCAGTCGCTTCCCTACAGGAACCGTAAACGCACTGCGTTCGCTCGTGAAAAATAGATACCGTCCGTCAGGAGTTAAGAATGGGAATTCTTCTTCGGCGGAAGTATTGATTTCGTGATCGAAATGATGCGCGGTCGTCCATTTGCCGTCGCGGCTGTAGCTAACGTACAGATCGCCACGCGGGTATGGCTTCCCGCCTCCCATCAGCTCTTCCGAGCGATGGCGGTACGGCGGTTCTCCGGAGCCGACGGAACTGAAGACTAGAATTTTTTCGTCGGGAGTGACATAGGGCTGGTACTCGCTAAACTCCGAGTTGATTTCGGAGCCAAGTTTTTCCGGCTCGGCGTACTGGCCACCCGTAAATCGCGAACGATAGATGTGCAGCGTGCCCGAACCGCCACGGTCGGAACTGAAATACAAGGCGCCGTCAGCGGTGAGGGAAGGGTCCGCGTTCCAGGAACTGCCTGCCAGATTGATTGGATCTGGAAGCGGGCGAGGCTCACCCCAGCCTGACCCAGTTCGTTCCACCTCCCAGATTCGAATCGTTCCCCTTTTCCCATCCGGAAGCGGGCGAGAGGAAGCGAAGAGCATGCGCTTGCCTCCAACATCCAACTTCGGCGGATAGTCAAGGTACTCGCCGGAGAACGCCAGCGCCTCCGGAGTTCCCCAGCGGCCATCGCGGTAACGGGAAACACACATGACACCCAGACGTGGCAGCGTCGTGTAAGGAACGAATCGGGAGAAATAAAACTCCGTGCCGTCGGGACTAAACGTTCCGCCAATCTCATCATCCACGGTTGAGATGATCCCTTCCCCAAACACCTGCGGACGGGAGACCGCCCCATCAACGTGATAAGGCGGGTATGCATCTTTCTTCTGACGCGGATGAGCCCATCCAAGCGCAGAACCGGCGCATGCCAGGAAGAGACAGCACAGAAGCCGATCGCCTTGGACGAGTTTCTTCATCAATCTCTGTTGGATGGAACCGCTTCTGGGTCCATAGACGGGGCAG
This sequence comes from Saccharimonadales bacterium (SeqCode), assembly GCA_035317965.1. Taxonomy (GTDB): domain Bacteria; phylum Acidobacteriota; class Terriglobia; order Acidiferrales; family UBA7541; genus Acidiferrum. The sequence goes on from DATHFT010000080.1 coordinate 18,767, forward strand.
ATGGGTTTTTGTAAGCGGTTTCGCTCCCACTCGGCAGAAATTGGCAAACCGGAAGTCGATGAAGATAGCCCGAAAGAATCTACCTGGGTACGTGGAATACCAGAAAAACGTTCAGCGTCGCCTGGTACCCTTTGTTGGTGTATTTCCTAATTTTGGGGCGGGTGCGACGAACCGGGCCCCTCCTCTTTCCGTCTAGCCACTCATTACTGGTCGCTGCCCATCAGTCACCAGTCGATGCGGCGGAGTCCAGGGACGTGATCGAAGTGCCGGTCTCGGCTCAACACCGGAAGAGAGTGTTGGCGGCAGAGGGCCGCGATCCAAACGTCATTGGAAGGAATCGGGGTTCCGCCTCGTTTGAGTTCACCTCGAACGGTGGCATAGGAGGTTGTTGTCTGCTCATCTACAATCAATACCCGAAACTTTGGAAGGTATTCGACAAGCCAGCGTTCGTAGCGTTGCCGCTCGCGAGAGTGCTGGATGCCATATCGGTATTCGCCTAAAACGATGACCGGAACAGCGATTTGAGTCGCCTTTCGAAGGATCGGTTCGAGGCGCGACTCACCGTCTGCTAGGGCCGAAAGGCCGTTCGTGTCCAAAATCATTGTCGATCTTCGGCTTCAATCTGCTCGAACTCCTCTTCAATGAGACGGTTAATTTTCGCAGTTTCTTTGTGCAAGTGTCGGAGCTTCCCGAAAGCAGCCATCCAAGGCTGTTCCGCCGCCTTGGCGTCGGCTATCAGCTTGTCCTTCACCGCTTCTGTGACAAATTCGCGAAAAGGAATTCCACGTTCGGCCGCAACGGATTTGGCACGACGAAAGATGGGATCGGGAATTTCCAAAGTGGTCTTCATGAGGCCATGCTCCCATATTTATGGGACATTGTCAATCGCGCCAGTTGTTCCTTGCTGTCCCTTGTCATCTACAGTGAAGCCGCCACCACCACTTCAGACCACCCGTAGTCTGCCTCTCTTCCCGCGCAATGTTTTGCGGGACAGTCTGCATCCCATCCTCAAAAAGATGGGACGCACATCGGCGGGCTTCCACATTTTCCGCCGGTTTCGTGAAGCCATTCTGCGAATGAGCGAAGTTCGAACTCTGCTCCTTGATTATTGGATGGGGCACGCGAACGGAGAAATGTCAGGGCGCTACGGCAAGCAATTGTTGGACAACGTCCGGTGGCGGCAGGAGTGCGTGGCCAAAGTTGGACTCGGATTCACACTGCCCTAAAACCCGCTGTTGGACAAGTTTGGCGAGTTTGGACAAGTTTTTGAGGTCGAACTAGAGGAAGCAGTTTCCCTCTAAGTCTATATGAGAGCGGGAGATAAAGTGGTCGGGGCGAAAGGATTTGAACCTTCGACCTCCTGGTCCCGAACCAGGCGCGCTAGCCAGGCTGCGCTACGCCCCGACAAACAAGCTTGGGCCTGCGGGACAGACCTAAGCCGGACTTACAGATTAGCATACGCCAGCAACGGCGGCCAGATGGTTTGCTGGACGTTTTTCGCCACCACAGGGGGTCCACACTGCCTCGCCCAAATCCAGTGCATATTCTCTGACTGCAAAAGGCAAGGCGCCCCCGCGACAGGCGCCTTGCCAATTTGCCAGATACCCTAATAGATAAACTTCAGCGCAAACTGAACGAGACGCGGTCCTCGAGTTCCGCTGATCACGCCAAACGTGCCGTCTTGCGCTCCAGTATCCGGATTCAGGAAATTTACATGGTTGAAGGCGTTGAACATTTCCGCCCGAAATTCAAGAGAGGTTCTCTCCGTCATTTTTGTCGTCTTGTTAAAAGAAATGTCCCAGTTCTGGAAGCCAGGTCCGCGCAACCGATTGCGTCCGAGATTTCCAAACGATGCCACCGAGCCCAATGGATTGTTTGCCGGGCTGAAAGGATCAAACGACGCGGTATTGAACCAGAAATGATCTGGCGCCCGCGGGTCCAAATATTGGATCGGCCCAACCAGGTCGACGCGATCCAGAGTGTTGTTCTGTCCGCTGTTATCCTGCTGCGCGTAAATTGTAAACGGCGTTCCCGACTGGAACGACGCGATGATATTCGCCTGCCATCCTTCCACTATTTTGTGGAGCACACGATGGCTTTCGAACGTTTTACTGAACGGCAGGTCCCATGTTGCACTGACTACAAAGCGGTTTCGCACATCGAAATCCGCCGGTCCGCGATCCAGTTCGGGGTCGAACGGATCCGTGTAGGTCCCCGATCGCGAACGGAATCCCGAGGTCAGGTCAATCGTTTTCGCAAACGTATACGCAGCCCGGAAGGAAACGCCATGGCTGTATCTCTGGTCGAGAGTCACCTGCAATTGATGGCTGTCCGAAATGCCGCTGCTTTTATTCGTGAGCAACTGTCCAATATTTGTCGGTGTGCCATTCGGATCCGTCGGATCGCTGCAACCAGCCAGGGGGCGAGCGCACTCTGGATTGACGAATCCACCAATTGGATTTGCTAGTTGCTGCTCTTCAATTGCGGGATCCGGCGGATTCACATCCACGCTGCTGATTAGCTTCCGTCCGAGGCTCCCGACGTAAACCGTTTCAAGAGCGGTGTTCTTCGCCAGTTGGAACTGGAAGCCGAAGTTGAAGTTTTGCGAGTATGGTGTCCGGAAGTGCGGATCGGTGACATAGGCAAAAGAAATCTTCGGGTCGAAAAATTGCCCAACGTTTCCACTGGCCCGAAATGGATACGGATTCATGGTTCCCGGCGAAAACGTGTTAAATGGATCGGCCAGATAGTTGGGAGATGAATTTACTGTTGCATCCGGAAAACTTGCCGAGGAATAAAACAAGTTTGTGATGTCGCCAAACGGCGGCTGTCCTCCAAACTGCAGGTTGAGCGCCCCGTCCACGATGTCATAGAAAATTCCGTATCCACCGCGCATCACGACTTTCGAATTGCCGAAGACATCCCAGGCAAATCCGAAACGCGGAGCCAAATTATTCTTGTCGGGATACACCAGCGCGTTGTTGGGAGTCCCAGGATCTCCCGGATAGAGAATGCCCGCGGGTGCGTTTGGAAATACCGTCGACTGCGCGTTCGGTCCAAAATATCCAAGTACGTTGTTGTGTACGTCGGTTAGCGGACTGTTGTATTCATAGCGCGCTCCCAGCACGAGAGTCAAACGCGGAAAAATCTTGAAGGTGTCCTGTCCGTAGTAATACTGCGAAGTGGTCCGGATGCCATATACGGCGTTGGCCGACTGGTAGTAGTTATCGGGAAATCCGCCTACGAAATCGGCGAAGCTGTCTCCGGTTATGTCGTAATAACCGCCAAAATCGTAGCTGCCGTTAGTATAAAAATCGTAGTTGAAGTTATTCTGCACACGCCGGATGTCCGCTCCAAACTTCCATTCATGCCGGCCCCGCGGAATCGTGACGTGATCCTGGTATTGATAGGTCATGTCGTGCAGTTTGGTTGGTCCCTGCGGCGAAGGCCCGATGGTAAATCCCAGCGTATAGAGGATTGGTGGCGCCGTTCCCGACGGTTCGTCCGGATTGATGTTGGTAAATCCCAAGTCGGAAGGAGAAGTCGTGTCTGTCGGACTTGCCTGTATGTTTGCCGTGCGATTGGCGGAAACACGCGCTTCGTTGATCCAGCCGCGCGTAAATGTATGGGTCCAGGTCAGACTCAGGACGTGGTTCCGGTCCGTATCCGTGAATCCCGAGCCAATCGGCAAAGTGCCGCCGCTCGAGGCGCCCTTGCCTACGATGAAGGGAAATTGATCGCGCAGGTCGTTGACCAGATACAAGGCCGACAAGGTATCACGGGAGGTCAAATTGTGGTCGATACGCAGAATTCCCTGATCTTCGTCAATCGCCGAGGTTGCCGAAAACAGGAAACCGTTGTCGGGACGGTTTGGCAGCGGCAAATATTTTGCCATGTACTGCGCGGAAATCGGGTTGACCGGTACCACGTTGTTTGGGTAGGGCGACCCGTCTCCCGGATTGAACAACTGCGTTCCTCCGCCCTGGCAAACTCCTGCATTAAATGTGCCGCCATTGCCCGTGCATAGCTCGCCAAAATCTCCGTCCCGTTCCGCCTGGCTCAGCACCGTCTGCTGTGCCGAAACCTGCCCTTCTCTTCGCCGCGCTCCTTGGTACGCCGCAAAGATGAACGTCTTGTTCTTTATGATTGGCGCTCCGATGGTTCCCCCGAATACATTCCTCTTGAAGGAAGCTTTGGGATCATCCTGCGACAAAAAATAGTCCTTGGCATTGAAAACATCGTTGCGCAAAAATTCAAATGCCGTCCCGTGAATCTGGTTGGTACCGGATTTAATGACCTGGTTTACGACGCCGCCGCTCGACCGCCCAAATTCCGCATCATAGTTGTTGGTCAGAATCTTGAACTCCGCCACGGCATCCGGATTCGGACTCACCGCAATGTTGTTATTCAAAAAGTCCGTATTGTCCGCGCCATCGACGAGAAATGTCAGCGACTCCGATCGCTGTCCGCTGACGTTGAACGGGTTATTCGAGCCGTCGTCTTCGTCCTTGGCAAATACGCCGGCCTGCAGCAAGCCGAGCTGCAACGTATCGCGATCGACAAGCGGCAAGTCCTGAATCCGCTTGGTATCCTCGACCTTTCCCAGCATGGCGCCCGAAGTATCCACCTGCGGCACGGCCGCCGACACTTCCACCGTTTCTGAAGCCTGGCCCAGGTCCAAAGTGACGTCGAGACGGCCGTTCTGGTTCACCTCGAGCTTGATACCGCTCTGAACGTTTTTCTTGAATCCCGCGTGCTCGATCGCCAGCCGGTAGGTTCCGATTTCCACAAGCGAAAAGAGGTAGTTGCCGTCGGTGTCTGTTTTTGCTGTACGACTCACATTCGTAGCTTCGTTCGTCAGCGTAACTGTGGCCTCTGCCACCGAGCCTCCGGACGGGTCTTTGATGGTTCCCGCCAGCCGGGCTGTCGATTGTGCGACTGAATTACAGGGGAGGAAAACTCCAACCAAGAAAGCAAAAAATGTCGTCAGCCAAAAACGATTCCTTGCGAGTCTGCTCATGAAGGCTCCAGTTTTGCACCAAAATTTATGATCAAATTAATGCGGGGAGACGCAAAACTGCGCCACTCGACAAATTCCCCCAGCGGCTTTCATGGTTCCCTCACTCGCGAAGGGCAGTTAATGACCGTAGGTCATTCCATGACCACAATCAGCTTCATTCCATTTGATTAAAGTTTTAGGCCACCTTGGCAGGACTGTCAAGAAAAGTTAAATAAATGAGCCCAGGTCATTTTTCGTATAGTACCCCGTTCTCGCAAAATCACGAGATTGCCCGCAAGTTTTGCCGGTGCGCGTCAATCGCGAATATCTTTTGAATCCACAAAAAAAGACTGCCAGGAAGCTCGCGCTTCCCGGCGGTAGTAGATTTAACTTAGGTTGGACTAGAACTCATACCTCAACGCAAACTGCATTACGCGCGGGTTTGTCAGCAATCCAGTGTAATTGCCAAAGTTACTGGAGTTGGTAACCGACAAACTCAAACTTTGTACGTCAAACCGAGTTAGATTCAAAGCGTTGAAGACATCCCAGCGGAATTGCAGACTATGTCCTTCCCTTATCTTCCAACGCTTGCTGAGGCCGAGATCCAGTCCAGCAAAGCCGTCTCCGCGAAGAGCATTGCGGTTGCCAACCTGACCCGGGAAATCCGAATCAAATGAACCGAACGCCGCATTTACGGCCGCAGCATTCCCGAATATATTGACGGTGCCGTCAGGATTCTTGACAGCACCTCTTGTGGTGACCGGAGCAATCTGTGTCGCAAACCCAGAAAGTTCCCAGTTGGTCGGCCACTGTGCGCCGTTGGTTACACCGATAGGAAACCCGCTGGTCCAGCGCGCGAGCCCGGATAACTGCCATCCGCCGATAATTGCCTCGGTGAAGCCATGTGACTCCCTGCCTATCCACCTTCCTTTGCCAAAGGGAAGTTCCGCGATCCAATTCGCATTGATTTGATGAGTCAGATCAAAGTCGGAGACCGCGCGTAATGCCTTGGGCTGCCAAGGATTGATCATCTGGCCGCCCAACCCACCGTAAGCAGCTATGCGGTTTGCATCCGATGAAAGGTCAATGGATTTTGAATAGGTGTAGTTGACATCGAATTGCAAACCGTTGCTGTAGTGCCGGTGCAAGGTGACTTGCAATCCGTTATAGGCAGCCGTGCCAATCGACCTCCACGCCGTAAGCGCGGCAAATTGCGGGTCTACGAAACTGTACGGGCCACCAACCGCGTAGACGCTGTTACCCAAAGAATCGGTAACAAATCCCTGATCCAAGACCTGAACTGCGGTGGTTTCATTGCCTGAAAAACAAGAAAAAAGGTCATATGCGGCCTGCAAGGCATCCGGCGTATTTCCGCCACTGCAGAACAAGCCGTACGATGGTACGTGCTGAAGCATGTTGTACCAATACTGGGCTGTTGGGCCAACCATCGCAGGGGTGATGTCGGCCGTCGGTATCCCTTGTCTGTACAACTTGGCCAATGCTGTAGCGGCCGCGAAATAGTCGACCTTTGTGCTTGGATCAACGAGGTCAAGGGGCGAAGCCACATCTGCCTGAGTAAGTAACCTATGGGACAGGCGCCCAACGTAAGCAACATTCAGTTCGAAATTATGTCCGAGATCACGCCCCACTGAGAGGTCAAACGTATAGGAATAAGGCGTCTTGATTTTGTTGTCCATGCCCCAATAAACGGCGTAGGAGCCTGTGGCTCCATCAATTCCGCTAGGGAATGTTTGCGGGAAAGTACCTGCTGGTGCAGGTGCAAACAAAACGTTTCCGTCGAGATCGGTAGTTGGAATATTGCTTAACCCGGTCAAACCAGTTAGTCGAGGTGCAATTGCCGGAGTTTCAAACCCGCCCGTGTTCGTCAGACCGGTAGACAGCCCAAACGATCCTTGGGAGTCAAATGTCCCCAGCAGTGCAGGACCGAGGCGGTCATACACAATTCCTGCGCCCAAGCGGATCGTGGACTTTCCGGGCCCGCCGAAGAGACTCCCAAGCAGTCCACCTTGATACCCAGGAGACCAAGCCAGAGACACACGTGGACCAAAGTCTTTCTTGTCCCAATTGTAAAAGCCGGGAGCGTTGTTCGCAGGACCACCCAAATCGAAACTGAGGGGAGGCGCGGCATTGGCTGGAATTCCCTGTAGCATTCCAGCGCCTCTCTCGTTGAACCAGTCACTCAAACTGATGTTCGGAGTAACTTGCAGCCCGTTCGTTTCCCAAGGCGGAGAAAAAAGAGAATAACGCAACCCATAGGTGAGAGTTAGGTTGGGCTTAATTTTCCACTGATCCTGCGCATAGATTTCATAAGCGTCGGCGCCAAATCGGCGTGAAACAGGCTCTGTATCTGCAAGAGTGCCACCGGTTTTGGTGAAATTGTATTGCGCATTGACCTGGGGAATTAGACCCAGCAATGCACCCAACGGATAATCGTAATTATTACCGAAGCCGCTGTCGACCGCCGGATAAGCGGCGCCCCCGCAAGCACCCACGCCAGTTGAGCATCCCGGGTCGAAGTGCCCCGGACTATTGGTGCCGGCAAGGGCAGCTTTGTCATACCACGAGGGGTTATCTGAAGCAGAACTAAAGGAATTAAGATTGTTGGATTGCGGATTGCGTAAAATGTTGATGCTCACACCAAACTGTAGGGTGTGAGTTCCCTTCGTCCAGGAAACATCGTCTGCAAAGACATGAACAGGCACCTGGAAGTTGGATGTGTTTGTCACCGCAAGGCTGGAATTATTGGGAGTGCTGTTGTCGTTCAATCCTCGGAAGAAAATCACGTCCTCTGTCTGATTGCCGTTTACTCCAAAACTTTGCCGTGTATATCCGTACCGGAAGCTGTTGACCAGATTGGGCTTTAGTACCGCAGTGTAGCCGACCGCATAACCTTTGCTGTAATCTACCTGCGTTGTTTCTGGCGCTTGACCTGGGAAATAAGGCACGCCGGCATCGGTATCGTTACGCAGCCCTCCTCTCCAGAAAATCGTGTGGTTGCCGTTGCTGGTTAGTTTGTAATCTGCGCGCGCGATGTACCAATTTGTATTGATGGCAACAGGTCCGGTAAACCGGTAGCCAACGAAATTCACTCCATCACCGACGGAATTGTCGTTCGCCGGAAATGGGGAAAAAGACTGCAAGTATGGAATCATGACGCCCGTACTGATCCCAATTCCCTGCGGATCCATCTGCTGAATTTGTCCAGGTGTTAGACCGAAATAGCCTGGTTGGACCGTATGTGATGCGCTAAGACCCTGAACTGCGCCCCCCGGGCATGTCGCTGTGTCCAGACTTCCATCGTCGTGGGTCTGGCATTGGTATTGGATGACTCCATCCTGCATGGCGGCGCTAGGCACAATGCGAACAACGCTTTGCGCTTCTCTTTGCCGGTGCCCTTCATAGTTGATGAAGAAGAACAGCCTGTCCTTCATGATCGGACCGCCGAACGCACCTCCAAAGTTGTTGCGAAGCAGTTTGGGCGGCTCGTTTGGCGCTCCGGACTGCAACTCAGCCAGCTTCACGAAATAATCGTTCGCACTCGTTCCAGTGCTCCGGTGCGATTCAAACAACGACCCGTGGAAATTGTTGGTTCCGCTCCTGGTAACAAGGGAAACCTGCGCTCCCGATGAACGACCTTCATCCGCGTTGTAATTCGACGTTGTCACACGAAATTCCTGCACAGAATCCTGCGTGATGGGTAAAACAGAAGTAAAAGCATATCCCGTGACATCCGCATTGACATCGACTCCATCCAGAGTGATGTTGCTCTGATCGCTGCGAGCGCCGTTTACAGCACCACTGCGGGTATCCGTATCCCGATTCATGTCCGGTCGATTGCCCGTATACGCCACCCCAGCTTGCAACGACAGCAGCTCCGGCACGTTGCCGGCTTCGAGCGGCAGTTCCCTCACTTGCTTCTCGCTAAAGGCCGCTCCAAGAGATGCATCTGTCGTATTCAGCGTGACGGTCTGTGCCGAAATCTCAACTGTCTGCAGCGCAGTACCTATTTCCAATTTCACGTTGGCGGTAGTCGGCGTATTTACGAGCAGTTGCAAGTTGGTCTGTTCATGCTTACTAAAGCCGGTCATCTCAACGGTCAGAGTGTACGTGCCCGGCGAAAGCGAGAGAAAATCGTACTCTCCTCCAGCACCGGTTGCGTCTTCACGGCTTGATCCGGAACCTGGACTAGACAACGTAACTTTAGCGCCCACTACTGCCGCTCCGCTCTTATCCGTCACCACGCCGTGTAGCGAAGTCGTTCCTGACTGTCCGTATGCTCCGCCTATCGTCAAAAATAAAGCGGCCATAAAAACAAAAATGCCGCGAACAAAATGAAAATCCTTCATGAGCTGCTCCTTTCGAGCATCACCTAAGAATTTGAGTTTGCACCGCGGGCGGGAACATCTGGGGATTCACGAATTGGCGACGAGCTGAGATACCGTAAGACCACGTGAATATGCGCAACCGTCCTGCTCCACCCCACCACCCACTCAGTTCTGCATAAGTGAGATAGCTTTTAGGACAGATTGCCAATCAATGTCAAGGGCTGTTATATCGATTTAATAGAACTATTTTCTCAATTATCTCTCGTTTTTGTAAATTTATCTCATTCCAATTCAACCAGTTTTCGGCCGGGTGAAGCGCCCGATATGCCCTGCGGTTGAAAGATGGGCTGCAAAACCCGCACTTTCAGGTAATTACTACCCCCGGTGGGCCGTTTCCGCAGCCTTGGGGGTGCCGCACAGGTCCCCCTAAAACGAGTACCGCGCTCCAATTTCAAACTCTCGCGGTCGGCCCTGGATGCCGGTAAAGTCCGACCAGTTGGTCGGGGGATTCACATTTCGCAGTGCCGGATCGCGCACCACCCCGAATCCCGTGCGGCTCAAATCGATGTTCCCAAAGCGCTGCAGGTTGGCGACGTTGAACACGTCCCAGCGAAGCTGCAATTGATGCTTCTCACTCCACGGCATCGTGAACGACTTGGACAAACCCAGGTCGACATTCTGGTAACCGGGGCTGCGTAGGTAGTTTCTCGGACCCGTCTCGCCGGGATAGGCGTTGCGGAAGCTCTGATAAATCGCCTTGATGTCGCAACCGGTGCCGCCGAAGAGTTTGGGCTGCCCGTCGGACCGCGATACGCACGTATGGACTGGACTGGTCGGGGTCACCCCGGCCTGCACGTTCCAGTTGGTAGCCCAACGCGCATCGTCGGTGGGCGAAGTGAGGGGCAATCCGGTGTTCCAGCGGTAGATGCTCGACAACTGCCAACCACCGATAATCGCGTTCAATGCCTTACTCTCGGTGTCGCCGAAACGCTTGCCTCGGCCAAACGGCAGCTGCCACACGGCAGACATGTTGACGAGGTGGCGAACGTCGAAATCCGAGTTGGCATAGCTATCCCGCTGGCGGATGGGATTGGTAATAAATGCGGTGCCGAACCCACTCCCTAATTGAATTCCCGATGCATCATCGAGTGAGTGTGAATAGGTATAGTTCAAGTCCAGGGTCAGTGAATTGAAACGCTCACGAAGGGTCGCTGTTAGACCGTGGTAGTTGGAATTGCCGATCGTACTCCAGGCCGATAAGGCTCCATACTGCGGCTGCATGAAACGTGTGGGCAGGCCGAAATTAGTGAGTACTTGGTCCGTCAATGCCTCTGTGTCCGTCCAATCATTTCCTGCAAAGAAGGCAAACGGATTGGTGGGCTGCGACCCCCCTCCACGGCTCATCAAACCGTAAAATACCTGGGTTGGTGTCCAATTGGTCGGGAAACCGGCGTCTTGATCGATGTTGTAGAGTTCGACGAGATTTGCCGGGAAAAGATTGTCAAAAAACGGAATGGACGCAATGTTTGCGGTGTCCACGTTCAGCTGACGCTGTTTTTCGAGCATGGTCCCTGCGGTATACCAATCCATGCCACTTTGCGGATCTCGCACGTTATTGAAAGCCGCCACGTCCCGGCGCGCCAGAAGACTTCGCGCCATCCGGCCCACGTAGGAAACTGAAAGGGTTGTGGCCCGGCCAAACTGACGTTCAAATGTGAGATTGAAGACATATTCGGTGGGCGCGTGCAGCTTGGAGTCAATACTGGTTTCGATGCGCCCCCCTTCATCGCTCGGTTGCTGCAACGGGAAGACCAGACCAGGAGGAACTTCCACGTTCGGCAGCGTGCGTACGTCTTGGTTAAAATCGGTGAACAGCGGCGCGAGAGGCCTGGGACCGGGGATCGAATCGTACGTGTTTGCGGGAGTTGTGTAATTGGAAGTGAAGCCCAGGGTGTTGTTCAAATCAAAGTCAACGGCCAGGGCTTGACCGTAATAGTCGTTGGTTAGTCCAAACCCGCCCCGTATGACGGACTTTCCACTGTCGCCAAAGAGCGAGTGCAGTAGTCCACTGGAATAGCTCGGGGACCATGCCAAGGCAATGCGCGGCTGGAAGTTATTCTTGTCCCAATCATACATGGACTTTCCGCCGTTCACTGGCCCGGATTTATTAATGATAATGGGATCCGTAAAATTGTTGCCCTGCTCGGCGGCCGCCAGACGCTGGTTAAAGTACGTAGTGAGCGGAACCTCCGGCTGTACTTCAAATCCCTTCGTCTCATAGACTGGTTTTTCGAGGTTGTAGCGCAGCCCGAGAGTAAGCGTGAGGTGCGGCTTGATTTTCCACGCGTCCTGAACGTAGCCGTCGTAGGACTGCGTTGCGAAATTCCGGACGGTTGGCACGCCCGGAGCCAGCAAACTTCCATCCGCTCCAAATGTAAAGTCAGCCGTATATTCCGATAGTCTGCCAATGATTGCGGTCGCGGCGTTCTGCACTTCCGAGATGGAGTTGAGGGATTGCCCGGCGTTTTGGCTGCCTGGCAGATTGTTGTCGTCCAGGTATTGCTGAAATGAATTGGATACGTGGTCGCCGGCCCCTAGGTAGAAGGAAGGATTGGTCGTTGCGAAGTCGAAGGCATTCGCCAGGCTGACGCGCGCATTGTTAATCTTGCGAAAGTTCACGCCAAATTGAAACGTGTGGTTGCCGTGAATCCAGGAGAGATCGTCCGTGATATTGTGGACCGGCGTCGTACGGCTCACGGAGTGCGTCTCCGCATTCGGCTGAAAGACAAAGCGGAAGCTAATGTCATTCCCGTTGCTGTCTCCCCCTTGGGTATAAGCCTGCCGGGTAAAGCCGTAACGCAAGTTATTAACTAGCGTGTTGCTGATCGTCCAGACGTGTCCTACGGCGAGTCCGCGAGGATGATTCCAAACCTGAGGTGTAATCGCACCCGGTAAATATTGATCGAGTGCTTGATGGTCGTAGATCATATTCCCACGAACAAACAAACTCTGTTTCGTGTTAATCGTGTAGTCCAAACGGGCCACATGGGAATTCAGTTTTATCGGCGTTGGCGAATTAAATCGGTATCCGGCGGTGTTTAACCCGTCCCCGACCGTGGAGTCGTTTGCAGGATATGCGGCGGCAGCGTCAGCGAGTGCGGCCAAAGCTGCCGGGTTGAGGCCTGCGTCGGCGAAGGCCGCTTCGTTCTGCTCCCGCGTCAGCGACGCCGTCAGAGGACTATTGCAAGCTGCGTCCGGGCAGTACGAGTAGTTAATGATGCCCTGCCCCAAATTTGGAAGCGGGACAACTTGCACTACAGGATCTGCCGTCGCTCTGTGCTGAGCTTCATAGCTGTAGAAAAAGAAAAGCTTGTCTTTCCAGACTGGTCCACCTAATGCACCGCCAAAGGTATTTCGGACCAGTGGCGTTCGCGGAACCCCAGCGGCGTTACTGAACCAGTCATTTGCTTCAGAGAACGTGCCACGGTAAAACTCAAACAATGCTCCATGGAATCGATTGGATCCTGTCTTCGTTTGCAGATTAATTTGTGAACCTGAAGAATGCCCTTGATTGGCGTTCCCGTTCGCCGTTGTTACGCGAAACTCTTCAATCGCTTCCACGTTCAAGCGCAACACCGGGCCGTTCACGATATTGTCTCGATCCGAGGGCAACTGAGAGACCATCTGGTTGCCCACCGCCAACATGGCGTTGCCCGATTGGGCGTTATTTACATCGACCCCATCAAGCGTTACGTTTGACTGGTCAACGCGAGCTCCCGTGACGTAACCCTCTTTCGTCGCTCCCGGCTGTAAACTGAGTAAATCGATTAGCGCTCTGCCCGCCGTCGGCAGCTGGGTGATCTGGTTGCTCTCCAGGACATTTCCGAGCGACGCGTCCTGCGTGTTCATCACCGCTTGCGAGCTGACCGACACCTCGACTGTCTGGCTCATCGTTCCAATTTCCAGCCGCAGGCTGACTTCGGTTTGCTTTCCGATCAGCGCCTTTGCCTCGTCGGCGACCGCTTTGCGAAAGCCCTTCGCTTCCACTTCAATTCGGTAGTCGGCGGGCGGCAGCAAGTCAAACGTATACACTCCTGAGTCATTGGTAACCGTTGTTCGCGTCGCGTTCGTACCATTATTCGTGAGAGTTACCTTGGCGCCGGGAATGGCCTTCCCCTGTTCATCAGTGATCACGCCGGTGATGCCCGACGTTCCTGTTTGACCGTACATTGTGCTGGAGAGGAGAAGTATAGAAAACAGGATGGCAAGAACCCTGAACCCGCGCGTAGACACACCCATCGTGACCGCCTCCGTCAAAGCGTCTTTTCGCAAATATGTCGAAAGAAATTTAGGTACTTAGATGTATGGAGAGCCGAATTCGCGCCTTCTAACACCACCACAGAGATAGAAGTGCAAACCTGAATTTTAGCTAATTTAGAGTCCCTGGCCCACCACAGTCTAAATTTGATGTGGTTTTAGGATAGAACGCGGTGTTCTGTCAAGTAATGTTCTTGTCAATTGGAATTTTCGATCGTTGCCGCGGTGTTGCCGCGGAAAAACCACAAAACACCGGAAGCAATTTTTCTACTTTTGATTTAAATGGACAAGTTTGGCTTCGGTAATAGCAGGAATCGCTCGAATCGGCACCAGAATCGCGTCTGAAACTTCCCCGTCCACGCGCACGACCGAAACCGCCTCGGCGCCCTGATGCGCTTCCCGGCGGCCCAATGCAAACGTGGCAATATTCACTCCCTGCTGGGCCAGTGCCAATCCCACCTGGCCGATTACGCCGGGTTTGTCCTGGTTGCGTAGATAGAGAAGGGTCCCCTCAAGCTGCGCCTCGACGGGAATGCCTTCAATTTGCAGTAGTCGGGGTGATCCGTCATAGAGAACTGTTCCTTCGGCGGTCAACCCAGAAGCCGAACCCGTTTTGTCGGGCAACGCCGCCACTTCCAAAGTATTGGGAAACCCGTGTTCGCGGCGGCGCGTCTCCTCTTCAACCGTCAACCCGCGCGCTGCTGCTACCGCCGGGGCATTCACCACATTCACTTTCTCGTCCAGCACGGCGTTCAAGACTCCGGCGAGCACGGCGCTGCGCAGAAGGTGCGTTCCCACCTCGGCCACTTCTCCGGCATAGCGGATTCGAATGCGAGCAGGCCGCGAAGCCGCCGCCTGCGACACGAAGGCCCCCAGCCGTTCCGCCAGCGCCAGATAGGGCCGCACGCGCCGATACTGATCGGCCGATAGTGCCGGCAGGTTCACCGCATTTTTGATAATTCCGTCCACCAGGTAGTCCTTGATCTGCACGGCCACCTGCGTACCCAATTCTTCCTGCGCTTCGGCAGTCGACCCCGCCACGTGCGGTGTCGTAATGACGTTCGGCAAGCCTATCAGAGGATTGTTCTTCGGCGGCTCTTCCGAGAAAACGTCCAGCGCCGCTCCGGCCACTTGCTTGCTCGTAATCGCGGCAGCCAAATCCGCTTCATTGATCAGTTCTCCGCGAGCCGAGTTCACGATGCGGACGCCCTTTTTCATCTTGGCGATGCTCGCGGCGTTGATCATCTCCCGCGTCTGCGGAACGACGGCCGTATGCAACGAGATAAAATCGCTTTCTGCCAGCAATTTTTCCAGTGGCACCAGCTCGACCGAAAGTTCCCGCGCCGCAGTTTCGCTGATGAACGGATCAAACGCTATGACCCGCATGTCAAACGCTTCGGCGCGAACCGCCACTTCGCCGCCAATCCGTCCAAGCCCCACCAAACCGAGCGTTTTCCCGCGCACTTCGGCGCCCGAGGACGATTTTTCCCAGCGGCCTTCGCGCATGGCTGCGTCGAATTTCGGCAATTCCCGCACCAGCGCCAGCAGCAACGCAAAGGTATGCTCCGCCACGCTCACCGTGCTCCCGCCCGGCGTGCTCATCACCAAAATTCCGCGCTTCGTTGCTTCGTCGAGGTCGATGTTGTCCACGCCCACGCCGGCCCGGCCCACAGCCCTGAGTTTCGGCGCTTTCTCGAGCAAAGCCGGAGTCACTTTCGTGGCGCTGCGCACAATCAAAGCATCCGCGTCAGCAATCTCGGCAACCAGATTGTCCTTGTTGGTCAGAACTACATTCCACCCAGGCTGCTCCTTCAAAAGTTGTATGCCGCGATCGCTGATCTTGTCCGCTACGATGACTTTCATTGTGCCTCGTTGGTTTTCGCCGGCTGCGCTCACCGCTCTCGAATCAGATGAGTTTCTGCCACGGAATATAAGAGAACTACGTTAGCGAGCGATGCGCACCTGTGTCAAATCTTCCGACCTCGGCCGGTCAAATCGCAACGATCGAAAATTCCGATAGCCGCACCCGGACGCGACTTTGCCTCTTCTGTGGTCCTTCCACTGTCTGCTATATTCAAAGGAGTGAGGAACTTGCGATGAGTCTTGCCGAGCAGATTCAGAAAGATATTGTGGACGCCATGCGCGCCAAAGCCGAGCTGCGCTTGAGCGTCCTCCGCGGCATAAAGGCCGCCATCAAACTGCGCGAAGTCGAATCCGATAAAAATCACACAGTAGACGATCAGGAAACCCTGCAGATTATCCAGAAGCTCGTCAAGCAGCGCAAGGAATCGATCGATTCCTTCACGAAAGGCAATCGCCCTGAACTCGCCGAAAAAGAGACCAAGGAACTCGCCATCCTCGAATCCTATCTCCCCGCTGGCGCCAGTGAAGGCGAAATGGACGCCGCCATCGACAAAGCGATCGCCGAAGCGGGCGCCACCTCCATCAAACAGATGGGCGCCGTCGTAAAGTCCGCCCGAGCCCAGCTGGAAGGAAAAACCGTAGACGGCAAAGCGCTGAGCGACCGCGTCCGCGACCGCCTCTCCAAACTCGGTTAGATTTAACGTGGAAAAACAGAGAGCGCTGCCGAATCGCAGCGCTCTCTGTACGCCTACAAGAAGCCTCGCCCCAAGAACTGTCTACGGTTTTACGGAGGGCTTCAGCACCGCCGTATTCCGCTCATCGCTGGCAATAATGCGATAAAGTTTTTTCAGGTCATCGGTCTTGTTCACGGGCACGCTTAGTTCTTTCACCTCATACGTTCGCGTGTATTTCAGGGTGTTCCCGTTTTTTTCTGTCTTGCTGTGATAGCTCGCAAAACTATAGTCGGCGTCCACCGGCGGCGGCATGTCATCCACCTCATAGCCCGCCGGCAGGGTAATTTCAAAGGTGTCGGTATCCCGCGACGGCCCGTCAAACTCCACCGGATAATTTCTGGGTTCCTTGGTCTCAAGAACGTCCCAAGCCTTGCTCCCTACAACGCGCGGCCTGACCAGCAACAAGTCCCCGGCAGGTTTCGCGTATTGCTGGGCCACGAGCGAATATCTGTAACCAAATGGCATGTCCACGCGATTCAGATTCAGAACCGTTGCTTTCGTAATCTGAAATGCAGACAGCGACTGCGAGACCAGCGTTTCAATCGGCTTAATCCTGTCTATGTCTTTGGTCGTCGATTTCAGCGCATACCGTTGATACGACCCGGTATCCCCGAGCCGCGTCTCCTCAAAGTCTCCCGTCAAGGTACCCGTTGGACTCAAGACGAGTTTTGCAGTTCGCTGAACTCCGTTCATGTGCGACGGCAATTGCGGCAATTGAATCAGATCCCCGCCATCCGGGGTCACCAGCAATCCGTAGTTGGCCTGCAATTCACCACGCAGGTTTCCAAACGCCGTGTAGTTGTCGGTGGGATCGAAAATCAAAAGCCGCCCGAGTTTGGGATGCTGCACCACAGAAACCAGTGACGGATCTTTGGCGTCATCCGGAAGTTTAATTGCCAGAATCTCGTGATTAAACCATCCAATCATCGCCGGACGGTCGGGCGCTGCTCCTCCCCGCGTGGTGTTGATCGAAATGTAGTATGAATCGATCCCCACCTCATGGAGCATCGAGCTCATCAAGGTCGCTTTGTCTTTGCAGTCTCCGTAGCGATGCGAATAAATATCCGCGGCGGGATGCGGTTGCCAACCACCGATTCCCAGTTCGATTGCAACATAGCGAATATCATCCTGAACAAACTTGGCTACCCGCTGCATCTTCCCGAGCGGCGTCGGCGCAGACGCGATCAGCGCCGCAACCTTCTGCTTAATCTCGGGCGAAGGGTCACGCCGGCCCTGCTCGAGACTCGCTTCCCAATCGCCCATTTCTTTCCAACTCAAAAATCCGCGATTGCTCTTACCGCCGGGCGGTATGAAGGAAACCACCATGAGTCCCGCCACTCCCCCCCACGGCGGCATGGAGCGCTCATACTTGATTTCCGGAACATTGGAGACCACCCATTGCCATTGATTGTTTCCGCTCGGCGTTGGAGCAACATCGGCATGATTTAAGAATCGCGCCTTGTACTCCCAGCCTGGCGGAAGCTGCAACGTATACCGCGCTTCGCGGGTAGGAACTGCTCTCTGGAAATTCCAATCATCTTCCAGAATGTACGGCCGGTCTTCGTGTTCAATCTCGTAACCAATGATATTCCCCGGATCGGCCGCAGGGATGGTAATTACTTTCGCACGGATATCGGAGACCAAAACCCCATCGTCAGACCCGTCGAACCCCTGCTCCACGGCGTCTTTATCTTTCACTTCAAAGTCTTTGCCTTGAGCAGGAATGCACCACCCGTGCATCGCAGTAATCCGTGTTTCGGGATCATAATTCACGTGCACTCGTCCGTAATGTCGTCCTTCCGCGCGCAATATCTTGTAGGCTCTCCGCTCGAGCGTCTTTATTTTTCCGCTGGCCTGCACATTCAGAATATTTTCTGAATAAAGCAGAATGGCGCTCGTCTTTTCGTCATGGGCGGGAAGCGGCGCATTGACGAGCGCATGCAGCCACTGCGGAGCGTCTCCGGCGCTGAGCCTTGCGGGTGCCAACAAAAGTGTCAGCAATGCCACGCACAGCATGGCCCTGCGCTGCAAATAGCTACTTGCTTGCTGCTGCGGTGCCGGGTTGTAGAACAATTTGTGCCTCGTCTCCAGACTTTACGGTCTGAAAGAAATTTTGCAGTGCCGGATAGTATTTTGGTTCAAGAGTCAGGAAATCCACGTTGAGCGCGCGCGATACGTGCACTGTGTTGCTGGCATTTTCGGCTTTCATGGTGTACAGAATCACGTGCCCATCGTTGCTCATCGGCTTGGGAAGGCTGCTGACCTGAACTCCGGCTGGCAGTTCAATGGTGATGTCATCCACCTTTTGGTAGGGGAATTCAAAATAAATTGGGTGCACCCGGTGCGCGTGTTCGAACAACCGTTTCTCCGCCGCGCTGAATAACCCCACGGAAAGAATTTCTCTCTTTCCTGCAGCGGCCGCCCATCCCGGCACCTTGACGTCAAATTCCGTCACAAACGCCGGCGAGGAACTGTTCCACTCCGGTTTGTTCGTCAGTTCAACTTCTGAGGCCGCCGGAATGTACTCCTTAATCTGCTCTTCCAGAAATTTCTTGCGGCCCGCCTCATCATCATTGCGTTCTTCCACGCGCCGCCGGGAAGCCTGCAAACCCGTATAGGTAACCGTCAATTTCCCTTCGAGATCACCCGTTTCCGTCAACTTCAACTGGGCCTTGCGTTCGATCTTTGAAGCCGAGCTCTCCGGCAGGGTCGTAACGATCCACGCTCCTCCGTCCTTGTCGAGTTTCAGCCCCTTCACTCCGGTTTCCGGCCACGGCAGCATTCCGAACGGAGTAAATGCCGCTCCTGGATCGCAATAAACATCTTTCCCATTCAGCTTCAACAGCACCACATTCGCATCCAGCTTGCTCTTGTCCATCAGGTTTGGTGAAAAAAAGTAGTTGCTCCGGTCAGAAACCATCGCGGGGTACGCTTCAATTCCTGCAGCTCGCACCAGAGACAAGTACAGCCAGGTCAGGCCATAACCATAACCTTCATTGCGCTTGAGCATCTCCTCGGCGCTCGTTAGATTCTTATCCTTGTCGCGTTTTCGTTCTTCTTCCGTTTTTCTAGCCACGTAGGAAAGATTCTTCATCTGTTGCACGCGCGCATAAATCTTCTGCGCCTTCACTTCTGGCGTGTCGCCGGGCGAAACAATTTGCGCGACAGCGGCTTCCATGTCCTTGCGCTTCCCGCTGTAACCTTCCGCAGTTCCATTTAGTTTCTTCCCCACACCTTTCCAGAATTTGTTCAAGTCTGATTCTGGCGTTTCATCGCTGTAATAAAAGTCCACGCGCGACTTCAACTCATTTTCCGGGGGCATATACTCTTCTTCCTGGAACGCCGGAATGTTGCTCGACTCCAGCCGAACGATCTGATCGGCTCCTTGTTTTGGCTGCGCTGTTCCCGGCGGCAATCCTTGCCAGCTCCACCGTATCGTCCAGCGGGTGTCCGATCCGGCATACGGTTTCAGCGAAAATTTCGCATGCTTGGTAAACAACTCATCGCTTAAAATCCAGTGCGAGTCATAAAGCGCGTTTTCGCCGATATCCAGCGTATAGAAATACTCAATCACACAACCCGGCTGTACCTCGGGAAGAGTAAAGGTCTTGGCCAGAAATTTGTAAGTCTTGGTCTTCTCAATGGTCTGATCAAAAACTTTCCCGCTAAAATTGACAATCGACCCGTCCGGCCGTATGGTGCGCGCCCGAATATTCGCGATGTGATTCTCCTGACCTTTCACATAAGGAATTTGCACGTCGCCGAATTTTCTTCCTTCTTCGGTCAATATCTTGATCCGGAAATAGATGTACTCATGCGAGGTCTTGCCGTTGTCATCGCGGTCCACCTGGCGGAACAGCAAGATCGCGGCCGCTCCCGGCGCCCCCGGATCACCGGTCATCTTTAGTTCTTCCGGCAAAACCGGCTGAAAACCGTCGCCCGCCCTGGTGGTGCGAACTCCAAAAACAGCCGCGCAAATCACCAGCGCAAACAAAACAAGCAAAGTCCGGCACGTAGTCACAGACGCCTCCCGACTGCTATTGATATTGGTTTGGAATGCCGCCCGGGGCACACCCGTCCAGACAGGTTTAGACAATGTCGTTCGAGGGTGGGCCCGACGCATGGCGATTGTTAGCGACCTGAGTAGCTAAGGGCCATGACACTACAGGCCTGTTCCTTTTATGTCAAGAGAGCGAAAGGTTAAAATTGCCGGCCCGGCAATATCCGGTCGGGCGGAAACCCGCCCGGCCTTCGCCACTGAATCTGGCGTCAAGTAATTGAAAATAGGATACTTATTGTCGTTCACTTTCTGTATAGATGCGGATCCAATGGGTCCTGAACCTCTGCTTTACCTTCTTCCCGTCTACATCGAGATTCACCACTTTTGATTCCAGAGTCGGCATATGGCAATCAATGCAATTGCTCGTAATGGAATTTCCTGCCGCCAAGTGGGTTGGCGTTGCTTTGGTCTGGTGACAGCTCAGACAATGCTGCGACATCGCCGCCAGGTCCGGTTCCGGTTTATGCACGTTGTGGCATGTCGAGCAGGTCATGTCGGTGGAGGACTGAAAGCACTTGCTCTTGGCCAGCAACTTCCCCTGCTTGCCGTGCACATCCACGTCTGCTGCGGGATCCGCGGCTCCCAGATCAATATATTTTTCCAGCGGCTGCCCCGGCACATAGGAAAACGCGGGCAATAGTTCCCGTTCTCCCTGCCCGCCGTGGCACTGGATGCAAAGATCCGATTTTCGCGCCGCATTGAGCTTCGCCGGATTCACAATCGACGGCTCGGCGGCCGCCCCGTCCACCTTTTTCCCCTGACTCTCTACGTGTCGGCGTCCCGGCCCGTGACACCGTTCGCAGGAAATTCCCAAAACATAATTCCGTCGGTCATACAAATTGAAATCCGGTCCCGGCACTTCTGACGCAAAATACGTCGCATGGCATTCAAGGCACCGCGGAATCACCGTCCGGTCAAATTTCGCCGTTCCGTCGACATATCCCGGTCCGTTAATCCATTTGTGCAAAACCGTCGAATATCCCACCGGCAGCTGAAACAATTCATCGTCTTTCCAAAATAAATACGACTGTCCTTTCCCGCCCGAGCCAATTACGAGATCCAGCCTCTCGGTCCGGGTCCTTGCTCCCGTCGCCTGCAACGGATCTGTAAAAATCGCCGTCTCAAAATACCCGTTCCCTTTGGCATCCATCTCGAACGACAGGTTGGGATTGGTCGTCGTCATGGTGTTGGTCCCAGGGGCAAACGTGCCCTTCACGCTTTGCTTATTTGCTACCTGGGACGTCAAGAAGTGTGCCGTCCGGTGATAACTCGCAACGCTCTCAGCATGGCAGTTAGCACAAGCCACGTCCCCGACATAGTCCGCCCGCGCCGCCAGCAAAACTTTCGCCGTCGCGCTCGAACCTGTTTGCGTTCCAGCGCGCTTGGCCTTTGCCTGTGATCCGCCGCGCGGGGACAGGGCTTGCCCTGCCCAGAGCCAGGCCCAACTGAGTAACACAACGACCGCCGCTGCCGGCAAACCTCGTGCACGGACAACCATCCACTCTCCCCCAAATCTGCGAGCCCAACCGTTTGAACTATAAATCCACCGCGCTCAATTCCCCATCACTAAAAACCGCGGACCGCCGCCTTGCCTCTGAGAGGGCACCTCGGTTCGTACTGCTCGGGCGATTTCCAGAGAGACTGCTGAACTTGCGGCGCCGCTCGTCTTCAACCCATTTTGCTTCCTCCCTCAGCCCGACTGCGGCATAATCCCCCCGCACCCTTTCAGACCTGATTCGGCTTTCCCCGGCAAGGGAGGTTTAGGTGAGCGAACGACCATGGAGTTCCACAGCGCCTCCGAGCGATTTCCGCCCGTTTGTGGCACCGGGCGAAACTCTCAAAGAGTTCACCCTCCGCGCTGTAATTCTCGGGGCACTGTTCGGACTCCTGTTCGGCGCCGTCACGGTCTATGTCGGCCTCCGCGCCGGTCTCACCGTCTCGGCTTCTATCCCCATTTCCGTTCTCTCCATCAGCATTCTGCGGGCTTTCGGCCGCTCGACCATCCTTGAAAACAACATCGTGCAAACAACCGGTTCGGCGGGAGAATCATTGGCTGCCGGGGTCATGTTCACGATCCCGGCGCTGATTTTTCTCGGCTTCGGCTCCGAATTCACGTTCTGGCGGGTATTTCCTTTGGCGCTCCTCGGCGGATGGCTCGGAGTGCTTTTCATGGTGCCCCTTCGCCGGCAGCTCATTGTTAAAGAACACGGCAACCTCACCTTCCCTGAAGGCACCGCCTGCGCCGACGTTCTGGTCGCAGGAGAACGCGGCGGTTCTTTCGCGGGCCGGGTATTCTGGGGACTCGGACTCGGCGGCGTCTATACCTTCTTCATGAACACCTTTCAGGCCTGGACCTCGCAGCCGGAAAGCCGCCCCGGCTGGTTTCCCGGGGCTTCTTTTCGCGCCACCATCACTTCGGAATATCTCGGGGTCGGCTATATCATCGGCTCGCGTGTTTCCGGCATTCTGTTCGCCGGCGGCATCATCTCCTGGTTCGTGGTCATGCCGGCCATCCGCTTCTACGGGCAACTCGCCAACGGCGTTCCCATCTATCCGTCGACCATCCCCATTCCGCTCATGACCCCGGATCAAATCTGGGGCACGTATATTCGCCCCATGGGGGCGGGCGCTGTCGCTGCCGCCGGACTCATCACCCTTCTTCGCACCCTGCCTACGATTATTTCAGCGCTTCGTTCCGGCCTAAAGGATGTGCGCGCCGAAGGTGCAGGGGCAGCGGCCGCGGGCCGCACCGAGCGCGACGTTCCCATGCGCACCGTTCTGCTCGGCACGATTGTCATCATCGCCATGATGTGGGTGCTCCTCACCTTTCACCCGATCAAGGGCGCGGAAACGCACTGGTACCAAAATCTCTTCGCCGGAGTTTTCGTAACAATTTTCGGATTCCTCTTCGTCACCGTCGCCGGACGCATCAGCGGCCTCCTCGGCAACTCGTCCAATCCCATCAGCGGCATGAGTATTGCCACCCTCATGGCCACCTGTGCGATCTTCTTTGTCGCGGGCTGGACCGCTCCCAACTATCAAGTTCTCGCGCTCATGATTGGAGGCGTGGTGTGTATCGCCGCAGCCATCGCCGGCGCCACTTCGCAGGACCTGAAAACCGGCTACCTCGTTGGCGCCACGCCTTACTGGCAACAAATGGGCCTGCTCATCGGCGTCACCGTTTCCACTCTGGCGATCGGCACGACGCTCAACCTGATGAACAAAGGCCTTGAAAAATATATTCCCCAGCAAATTGCCGTGAACATTCAGACGCTTCCGGTCGGCGTGAAAATCGAAAAAGACACGTTTGTCTACAAAGACAAAACCTACAAACTCCTCAACTCCCTCGGCTCACACGAAGTACCGGACGGCGAATATCTCTACGACTCCACGTCCGAGCGGATCGAGTATCAATGGGCGCAAGGCATTGGCAGCGAGAAAGCCCCCGCACCGCAAGCGCGGCTGATGGCCACCGTCATCAGCGGAATTCTCAACCAGCGTTTGCCGTGGCGTTTGGTGCTTATGGGCGTGGCTCTCGTTATTGCTGTAGAAATTCTCGGCGTGCGCTCGCTCGCGTTTGCAACGGGGTCGTATCTGCCGCTCGGCACGACCGCGGCTATGTTCATCGGGGGGCTTCTCCGGGTCCTGGTCGAAGCCACCACCAAACGGAAAGACGACAGCGAAGCCAGTCCCGGCGCCCTCTACGCCAGCGGCCTCATCGCCGCCGGAGGTGTCTTTGGACTGCTCGGCATCGTCATCAATCTGCTCCAGGACCCTGAAATCTCCAATCGCGTCCCCCATTGGTTGACGGCAACCCTGAATCTTCCTTGGCGCACGGACCTGCTTTCCTTTGGGCCCAGATTTTGGCCCGCACTTTCCGGCCACGACGGTATGCCTACCGGCGCCCAATCCATCCTGGGCATGGTCATGTTCGCGGCACTAGGCGCCTCGCTCGTCTATTTCGCCCGCAAAAAACTGGACTAGCAGGCGCCCCGGTGTTCCTGGAAACACTTCCTCTATTTCCGGGCGGCTGCACGCCTCTGGCGCATCTAATTGTCAGGAAACCGTATTCCACGCAACGGTACTACCGTACTTTGACTGCGCGGCGCGGCAGCCTTACACTGAGCGAAGAATGGCAATTCGTCCTCGAATCCGCAGATACAACGTCAGCTTTGACTTTTACATCACGCCCGGCGTGCAATGGCTGCTGATCGCCACATTTGCCGTCTATATCCTGCAGGTTTTGGTGCAGGTTTTCTGGGGCCCGCTGGCCCACTACCAGAACATTTCTTTGCGGTTTGGACTGGTTCCTGAAGCCGTCGTGCACGGACTGCGTATCTGGCAGCCGTTTACCTATATTTTCCTGCACAAAGTCGATGAACCGCTGCACGTCATTTTCAACATGCTGATGTTGTGGATGTTTGGGCGCGAACTGGAGATGGTGTGGGGCCGCGCGCGGTTCATCCGCTACTATTTTCTGACCGGCGTGGGGGCCGGGCTCATCACCGTGGTGGTAAAAATGCTGCTTGTTTTCTGGGGCGGCCGCCCCGACGGTGTGCTGATTCCGACCATCGGCGCGTCCGGAGCGATCTTCGGCGTCTTTGCGGCGTGCGCAATCGTGTTCCCCGATCGGCCAGTGAGCCTGTTGTTTCTGCCGGTGCGTATGTCGATGCGTTCGTTTGTGCTGTTGCTGGCGGGGCTGGAGTTTTTTCTGCCGCTGCTTTTGGGTTCGGCGGGAGACAACGTCAGTCACGTTTGCCATCTTGGCGGCATGCTGGTCGGTTATCTGTACTTGCGCCGGGATTCCTATCTCTATCGCGTGCGCAATTCGGTCTCGGACTGGAAGTATCAGCGCAACCGGAAAAAATTTGAAGTTTTCATGAAGAAAGAAAAAAACGATCCGCCATCCCGCCCCGACAATTGGATCAACTGAAAGCAGCTCCGGGCCTTACTGCGAGAAATGACCGAAGTTCACTGGTCGCTCAGGATTGCATGGCGTGGAGAAACATTTCTTCGGGAATATTCGCGCCGGTCACCAGCAGGACGACCGTTTTTCCGGCGTGGGCCGGCGCCGCCTGCAGGAGGGCCGCGGTACTTGCTGCGCCCGAAGGCTCGCAGCGCAAGCGTTCCTGCACTTCGAGCTGTTTGACGGCGGAGAGCATTTCTTCATCGGTGACCAGCAGAAACTCGTCCACGGTTTTTCTGATCTCGCGCACATTTTCTTCCCTGGCCTCGCGAACCGCCAAACCATCGGCAATGGTATCGCTGGCATCGGTGGAAATACCGTGGCCTTTGGCAAAACCCAGGGCATAGGCGGGTGCCCGCTTGGCCTGAACACCGATGACCCGGACGTCCGGCCGCGCGGCCTTCAGTGAAAAAGAAACCCC
Source organism: Saccharimonadales bacterium (SeqCode) (assembly GCA_035317965.1). GTDB lineage: Bacteria > Acidobacteriota > Terriglobia > Acidiferrales > UBA7541 > Acidiferrum. Next base: position 44,473 of record DATHFT010000080.1, read on the forward strand.
TTGAATCAGGGTACTGTCTCCCACGGGAACAAAAACGACATCCACCTCCGGAACCTGCTCCATGATTTCAGATCCGATCGTTGCCGTGCCCGGCAGCATTTCGGTTTCAACTCCGTCCACCAGATTGAACCAGCCCGATTCTTCCGCGAATCGGGCCGCGTACTGGCGCGTCTCTTCCAGATATTTCCCCACTTCCACAATCTCCGCGCCTTGTTGCTCGATGCGGGCCCGCTTGGCCGGATTGGGATTCTCGGGCAGAAAGACCTTGGCCGGGAGTCCCATCTGCCGGGCCGCAAAAGCTGTGGCGGCCCCGTGATTTCCAGTGCTGCTGGTCACCACGCCGGCCATGGGAATGCGTTCCAGCCGGCGCTGAATCGCGTGATACGCGCCGCGCACCTTGAAAGAACCAGTTGGTCCTTCACATTCAAGTTTCAGGAATACCCGTGCGTTTGCGGCATCGGAAAGAAATTTCGAGAGAACCATGCGACTGGTAGGAACGATATTTTTGAGCAGTTCGCGTGCAGCGCGTACTGCTTCAATCGTGATTCGGGAAGCTTCCGCCGCCATCAGACACCGCCAATGATGTGAAACTTCATGAAATTCGTCGTCCCGCGCACACCCATCGGCGTGCCCGCGACAATTCCAATCACATCGCCTCGGCGCACCAGTCTTTCTTCCAGGAGCCGTTTTTCTGCTACTTTAGCGAGATTTTCAATGCTGTGCGTGTCCTTGATGTCTTTAGGCAGCACGCCCCAGATCAGCGCCATGCGGCGCCGGGTCTCGGCTTCTGGAGAAAACGCCACGATGGGAACAAGCGGCCGGTAACGAGAGACCAGTCTGGCGGTAAATCCGCTGTGGGTGAATACCGCAATCAATTTCATGTGCAGCTCGCGCGAAGCGTGGCACACCAGTTCGGCCACCGTCTCGGCGACCTTCAGCCGCTCCTGCTGGGTTGAAGGCCGTGGAAATTCCCGAATGCTGGCTTCGGCCTCGCCAATAATGCGGGCCATCATCGCCACTGTTTCAACCGGATATTTTCCGGAGGCGGTTTCCGCAGAAAGCATCACCGCATCGGAACCGTCAAAAATCGCGTTGGCCACGTCGGAAGCTTCGGCTCGCGTTGGTCGCGGATTTTCCGTCATCGATTCGAGCATCTGGGTGGCCGTTATGACCGGACGGCGAAACTCCCGGGCGCGCGCAATGATGGTTTTTTGCACCACGGGAACTTTCTCCGGATTCATTTCCACGCCCAAATCGCCGCGCGCCACCATTACGCTGTCCGCCACCCGCAGAATCGCGTCCAGATTTTCAATCGCTTCCGGTTTTTCCAGTTTTGCGATGACCGGCGTGTCTTTTCCGGCGCGCTTGATCAATTGCTTGGCCAGCAGCACGTCTTCCGGATGCCGCACGAAGCTGACCGCGATGTAGTTCGCTCCCTGCTTCAGCGCAAATCGCAAATCTGCTCGGTCCTTGGGAGTAAGCGCGGGCACCCGCAGCTTCACTCCGGGCAGGTTGATGCCCTTGTTTTCACCGAGCGGTCCGCCGTTCACCACGTAGCACACCACTTCTTTTCCGCTCACTTGTTCCACACGCAATTCAATCAGTCCATCAGAAAGCAAAATCCGGTCGCCGCGATGCACCTCTCTCGGAAGGGGGGTGAAGGTGGTATTCACACGCGTTGAATCGCCCAATATCTTGGCGGTGGTAATGACAAATTTTTGACCCGTCCGCAGAATGACCGGGGTTCCCCCGGCCAGAGCTCCGGTACGGATCTTGGGTCCCTGCAGATCGGCAAGAATGGCAATCGTCTTTCCGGCCTTCAAGGCGGCCGCGCGCAGGGTAACAATGTTCTTCGCGTGATCTTCGTGCGTGCCATGCGAAAAATTGAGCCGCGCCACATCCATTCCGGCTTGAATCAAGCGCTCGATAATGCGCGGAGTCCTGCTGGCGGGCCCTATAGTGCAAACGATCTTAGAGTGACGAAATTCCATATTGTTGTTGAGGCAGGTTTAGCCTGGCTTCAGTTTCCCCGGAAGGAGCTTCGCTCGAGATGCGTTTGATCGTAATCTCACGCTACCAAGTTACTTGATTTGCAGGAGAAACTCACTTTGAAATTGAAAATTCTCCGACAATTCTTGCGAGCACTGCGACGCCTTTCGCAAAGGAGGTGAGCGGAATCCGCTCGTCATCCCCGTGCATGCGCCGTTCATCCTCATCACTCAAAGAAAATGGCTTGACGCCGTAGGCCTGCACATTGTGCAGCCGGAGTTGCGCGGAATCGGTGGCTCCCGTGGATTGAAACGGAAGCACCGGGGCGCCGGCAAATTCCTGGGACAGCACTTTGCCGATCGTGGTGTACAGGTCGGACTCCAGGGACGAAGGCGGCGCGGCAAGCCCCGCGTCCGCCTGCACTTCAAAGCGAATGGCTGGATCGTTCACGAGTTTGGTCAAGTCGGCGATGAGCAGATCAATCGTGTTACCGGGTAAAAGTCGGATATTCAGATTGGCCCGGGCTTCGGCCGGGATCACATTGTTCCTTATCCCGGCTGTAAGCATGGTGGGCGCGATGGAATCGCGGATCATCGAGTTCCACAGTGGATTGGCATCGGAAATTACCTTCTGCGCATGGTCTCCGCGATCTGTGGTGTCCAGGGCCCGGATCCATTTGGCAATTTCCGGATCTTCGAGCGGCGCCAGTTGCTCAAAGTAGCGTTTTACAATTGTGGTGAAGTGCACCGGAGCGGAATAGGTTCCGATCTTGGAAATTGCCGCCGCCAGATGCACCACGGCATTCTCTTTGCTTGGTTGAGAAGCGTGGCCGGACGGACCCTTGGCCACCACCGTAACGTTGACGGGAACTTTTTCACTCGCCTGAACGGCAACGTATTGCACTTTGCCACTCTTCTGCACCACACGGCCGCCTTCGTTGATGGCGTAGCCTGCGGCAAATTTGTCCCAATATTTCGCAATCAGAATCTTGATGCTGGCATCTCCGCCCTGTTCTTCGTCCGCTGTCGCGAGGAAAATCACGTCCCGATTCAGGTGCGCGTTGGTCCTTTTCAAGAGAATAAATGCAGCAAGATTTGCCGCCAGCATGCCTTTGTCATCAACGGCCCCACGCCCGTACAGGTAGCCGTCTTTGATGACCGCGGCAAAGGGATCCACCGTCCATTTGGCTCTGTCGACACCGACAACATCCATGTGCGCCACCAGCAGAAGAGCGCGCGAAGGGTCCGCCATGGCCGAGCCGCGCAAGCGCGCGACCAGTGCGCTTCTACCAGGCACGACATCCAGCGTTTCCGAAGGGATGCCTTCCTTTTCAAGAACTCCGGCGAGGTATTTGGCCGTGGCGTGTTCATTGCCGGGCGGGTTGGTGGTGTTGATGCGGATCAGGTCGATGAGCCATCCCTGCGCTTCTCTGGCGATAGCCGAGGTATCCCCGACGGGGGACGGAGTAGGCAAGGCGGTCGTCGAGGCTGCTGTGGGCAACTGCGCTGCAACCGGCAAACTGGCGGCCAACAACAGCGCCGCGATGGTCCAACCCAGGCTGATTCTCCGATTCCAGCTCACAAACCCACCTTCCCCTGCAATTTTTCGACCCAGCAAACGTTTTGCATCGATTCTGCTTCATACTAACATGCGGGTGTCAGTGGCCGGCCGGGGCCGTGGCGTGGAGTTGCTTAAATTCAACGTCTTCCGTTCGACTTTCAAAATGGCGGCATGAATTCCGGCCAGCAGACGAGGCCAGCGGTTCGGGTGAGGGGGAACAGATGAAAGCGCTTTTCGCAACAACGGTACTAGCCTTTGCGGGGATGGCCGCCATAACCCTGGCCTGTCCGCGTCTGACACCAGCGCAGACTCCGGATGGTCCGCAAACGGGATCACAGCCGACCCAAGGCACCACGCCTCCGCCTCCCGCCGCCCCACAGAAAAAACCTGATCAGAGCGGAGCCACCATTTCCGTCGACGTGCCGGTCGTGACCTTGGAAGTGATCGCGACCACCAAGAACGGCGACATTTTAACGGGACTGAAGAAGGAGAATTTCCGCGTTACCGATAACGGCGTTCCGCAGGCCGTCACCAACTTTGGCCCCGTGGAGTCACCCATCACCATGGTGATGCTGCTCGAATTTGGCGGACGCGGGTACGGCTTTTTTTCCGCCTATGCAAGGTACTGGGCGGACGGTCTTTTTCCGTACCTGCAACAGAAGGACTGGATTGCCCTGGAAACCTTTGACATGAAAACGCGGTTGGAAGTGGACTTTACCCAAAACAAGGACGAGGTTCGCTCGGCGATCAATCATCTCTATTTTCCGGGATTCAATGAATCCAATGTTTTCGACGCAATTCTGGAAACCAACGAGCGCCTGAAAGACGTGAAAGGCAAGAAATCAATTCTGCTGCTGGCCAGCGGACGGGATACATTTTCGAAAAACACCCTGGATCAAACGATGAAGAAGCTTCGTCAGAGCGACGTGACAATTTTTGCGGTCGGCTTGGGAAAGGTTTTCACCAACGCGCTGGAGTCCCGCGGCTCAATGGGCTCGAACATCGATTATCTGCAGGCAGAAAATCAGCTGAAGACTTTCGCGCAACAGACCGGCGGATACGCCTGGTTCCCGCAATTTACCGGAGAAATTCCTGGCATCATGCAAAGTGTCGCCGGTTTCCTGCGCCATCAGTACAGCCTCTCCTATTCCCCCACCACGGGAGCGCGCGACGGCAAGTTTCATAAAGTAAAGGTCGATCTTGTCGCACCGGATGGCAGCCCGCTCACCGTCGTCGATCAAAAAGGAAAAAAACAAAAATACGTGGTCTATTCGCGCGAAGGCTACGAAGCTCCCAAAGAAGGAATCGGAAATTAGTTCTGGCAGTGTGCAGAACTCGATCAGCGGGAAAGCAATCGGTCGAACCTTTCAGTAACCTTTCCCAAAATCGACGCGATTAAACAGTTCGCGGCCAGCAAACCAACTCTCCAGTAATTCCAGCAGAACTTCCGTTTGCCTGTCCCACAAACGGTCGCTGATCGCGCTGGTATGGGGCGTGATGAAAAGATTTGGCGCGTGCCAAAGCGGGTCCGCAGGTGGCAGAGGTTCTGATTGTGTCACGTCAACTGCGGCTCCGCCGAGCGATCCACTGGTCAGTGCCTGAATCAGTGCGGCCTCGTCCACCAGCGACCCGCGTCCTACGTTGATAAACCGCGCTCCGGGTTTCATGCGTGAAAATTGCGCGGCGCCGAACAGGTGTTTTGTTTCACTGGTCTCGGGAGCGCAAACAACGACGTAGTCGGCCGCCGGCAACGTTTCGTCTAGTTTTGCTGCGGGGACTATTTCGTCCGCGTGGGCCCGGTCGCCGGTTCCCGAACGCGTTACGCCGCAAACCCGCATGGCAAAAACTCTGGCGCGCTTCGCCAATTCCTGTCCGATCGAGCCGTAGCCGACAATCAGCAGGACGCTGCCATTCAATTCAGTCAAATGCTGGGGCTGGTCCCACAGATACTGCTGCGACCATTGCGACTTGTCTTGTTGCCTCACCGAATCAGGAAAATTGCGCGCCAGCGCAATAATCAGCCCCATGGTATGTTCGGCCATCGGCACGGAGAAAATCCCGCTGGGATTGGTGACCGTGATTCCCGAGTCGCGCAACTCCGGATACATCAACTGCGCCACTCCTGCGGCCGTCGAATGAATCCATTTCAGCTTCCTCGAGTCTGTGAGTTGTTGCGCTCGCAACGAATAGCCGACGAAAATATCCGTGTCTGGAAGTTCCCGGGGCAGGAGATCGTAGTCCGGCAGATGGACCACCCGCATTTCCGGCCAGCGACGGCGAATCTCCTCAGCCATGCGGGCTTTTGGCCGCCATTCCGTAAAAGGGTGCCAAACACAAATTGTTAGTTTCGTTTCGCTAGGTCTGGCGCGGTTCATGCGGCGTTTTACTTTGGAAGGATCCGCAGATCGCTGCCGGTCATATCTGCCGGCTGTTTCTTGCCAAGCGCTCCGAGCATGGTGGGGGCAATGTCACGCAGAGAACCGCCAGGCCGCAGCCGCATGTGTTCGTTTTCACTGACCAAAATAAAGGGCACGGGATTCGTGGTGTGATAGGTGTGTGGTCCGCCGGTGGCAGGATCGATCATCATTTCAGCGTTGCCATGATCGGCAGTGATAATCCACGCGCCGCCGCGCGGTTTCAGCGCCTGGTAGATCCGCGCGAGACCAGCGTCAACGGCTTCGACCGCCTTGATCGCCGGCTCTAGTTTCCCGGAGTGGCCGACCATGTCCGCGTTGGCGTAATTCATGATGATGGCGTCGAAACTCGACGATTCGATCGCCTTCACGACCGTATCGGTGATTCCTGCAGCCGACATCTCCGGCTTCAAGTCGTAGGTCGCCACTTTCGGTGACGGCACCAAAATGCGCTCTTCGCCAGCGAATGGTTTTTCCACTCCACCATTAAAGAAATAGGTAACGTGCGCGTATTTCTCAGTCTCCGCACAGCGTAAATTCTTGTAATCGAGTTCGGCGAAAACCTGCGCCAGAATCTGCTCAAGCTTCTCCGGCTTGATGACGGCCTGCAGCCAGGGCCAGTTTTTGTCGTACTGGGTCATACCCACAAAAAAAAGACCGCTCGGCCGCTGGGGATCAGCAAATTTATCGAAGTCCGGTGCCGCCAGCGCGTAGCTAATCTGGCGCGCGCGATCCGCGCGGTAGTTGAAAAAAATCACCGCATCGTCATCGTGAATTGTTGCCACGGGTTGCGCCGAGCCGCCTTCTCCCCGGGTGATGACCACGGGCTTTACAAATTCGTCCGTAACATCCTGTTCGTAGCTTCGGTTCAATGCCGCGACCGGATCCTGGGTGCGGGTTTCGGCTTGACCATGAACGAGTGCGCGATAGGCCAGTTCAATGCGTTCCCAGCGGTTGTCGCGGTCCATGGCGTAATAGCGTCCGCAAAGTGTCGCGATCTCGCCGACCTGCAGCTCGCGCATTTTCTTTTGCAGCCGCTGCACGAAATCGCGCCCGCTGTGCGGCGGGGTGTCGCGTCCATCCATGAAACAGTGGACAAATACTTTTTCCACTTTCTGCTGCTTAGCCATTTCGAGAAGCGCAAAGAGATGATGGATGTGCGAATGCACGCCTCCGTCGCTCAACAAACCGATGAAATGCAGGCGCCGCGAACGCCCGTGCGCCATCGCCTGCTGAAACAGCGGCACATTCCGCAACTGTTTATTTTCAATCAGGAGATCGATGCGCGTCATATCCATATGCACGATGCGCCCCGCGCCGATATTCAGATGGCCGACTTCACTGTTGCCCATCTGCCCTTCCGGCAACCCGACAAACGGCCCGGAGGTATGGATGAGCGTGTTGGGGAATTTCTTGATCAGTTCGTCGTAAGCAGGTTTCCGGGCCTGAGAAATTGCGTTGCCTTGCGAATCCGGGCAGTATCCCCAGCCATCCAGAACCGTCAACACCATTGGTCGTTTGCTCATGTCGCGTGGCAATCTCTTTCTTCTAATTTTGCCTGCCGAAATCAGTACGGCGGCACTCTCGCCCCGGCCTTCACTTTGCCGCAAATTCGCGCAACGCAGCCAGCAACCGGTCCACTTCTTCCGCGGTATTGTAGTGCACCAGCCCGACGCGCAGAACTCCGCCGAGGCGCTCAAGGTCCAGCCGTTCCGTGAAATTGATCGCGTAGAAATTCCCGTCCCAGGTGAAAATCCCGCGATCTCCGAGAAACTTCGCAATTTCCGTGGGATTGTGATCTCCCAGTCGAAACGAAAGCGTTGAACAGCGTTCGCTGAATCGCCTTGGATCGGTGATTCCAAAAATCTGCATTCCGGGGATGGCCTGCAGCCCTTGCACCAGTTCCCGAATCAGTCCCGCTTCGTATTGCGTGGTGGCGCGATACGCCGCGAGCAAGGCCTCGCGACGAGTTTTTGCAGCGGGACGAGACCGCCTTCCGAGCTCCGCGATGTAGTTTACCGCCGCCGTAATCCCGGCGATCAGTTCCTGCACTTGCGTCCCGGTTTCCCAACGCTCGGGTACTGCGTCCGACGACGGCCGGACTTTATAGGGCTTTAACTGCTGCAGGTGCTGGCGCTTGCCATACAAAGCTCCCATGTGCGGACCGAAGAATTTATACGGCGAACACACCAGAAAGTCACAGTCGATGGCCCGGACGTCGATCGAACCGTGGGGACCGAAGTGCACCGCATCAACGAACATCAGCGCGCCGACTTCATGCGCCCACTTGGTAATTTGCGCAACCGGATTGATGGTGCCGACAATATTTGACGCGTACCCTACGGCCACAAGTTTTGTTTTCGCCGTGATTTTTCGCCGCAGATCATCAAGGTCCAGCGTGCAGTCTTCCGTGCGAATGTCTGCCTGGCGAATCACGATTCCCTGTTCTTCGAGCGCCCGCCATGGACCGACATTCCCGTCGTGATCGAGCGTAGTCACCACAATTTCGTCGCCCGGCTGCAAGTCCCTGCCGATGGCGCGCGCCAGCGCAAACGTAATCGTCGTCATGTTCTGCCCAAAGACCACCTCGTCTTTGTCGCAATTAAAAAAATCCGCCATCGCGGCGCGCGCTTCAAGAATCATGGCATCATTGCGGCGACTCGTGGCAAACGCCCCGCCGGTGTTGGCGTTGCTGTTCACCAGATAATCCCGGATAGCGGCAATCACCTGCTGCGGCACTTGGGTCCCGGCCGGGCCATCTAGAAACGCCGCGGCACGTCCATTCACCTGCGTCTGTAACGCGGGAAACTGCTCGCGGACCCAGCGCACGTCAAGCGTTGCGTCTTCCGTTCCTTGAATAACGGGTGTGCTCATTGCTTTCTCCGGTCGTAGTTTCTCACATTCCCCCGGGTGCATGAAATCCTGCTCATGGAAGAGTCCGGGACTCGTCGGCGAAATGTTTTCGGCCATTTTGGCTGCCGCTTCGCTCGCGCTTTCCCGGCGCCTCCTGCGGGCGCCCGTGATAGCATCAACGAGACTGTTCCTCACTCATGCCGCTTTGGCGCCGGCTATAAATCAAATGAGCAGCCGCGATACGGCCGTCTTCGCGCCACGTTTCCCACGAGGTCTACCCGTGTCTGATTTCCTGGCATCCACCGATCGCACGCACGTAGTGCGCGAACCGCATCGCGGCGCGTATGATCGCGAAACCATTTACGCCATCCTGGATGAAGCTTTCGTTTGCCACGTCGGGTTTTCCGTCGCCGGGCAACCTTACGTAATTCCCACCATGTTCGCCCGCGTCGGTGACTCCATCTATTTCCACGGCTCTGCTGCCAGCCGCATGCTGCGCAATCTCAGCCAGGGCCTTGCGGTTTGCCTTACCGCGACACTTTCCGATGGGCTGGTGCTGGCGCGCTCCGTTTTCAATCACTCGATGAACTATCGCTCGGTGGTTGCACTTGGAAAAGCCACGCTCATACTCTCACCGCAGGAAAAGCTCGACGCGCTGCGCGGTTTCACGGAAAAAATCCTGCCGGGCAGGTGGCAGGACGCGCGGCAGCCCAATGAGAAAGAATTGAAGGCCACGAGCATCCTCCAACTGCCGCTGACCGAGGCCTCGGCCAAGCTACGCACCGGCGCTGTCGAGGATGACGCCCCGGACTACGAACTCCCTGTTTGGGCCGGCCTTCTGCCCCTACAACTGGCCATCGGCGAGCCTATTCGCGACGAACGGTGCGACTCCAGAATCGCGCTGCCGGACTACCTCAAGAATTTCACACGGACACCGATACAAAAGTCGTGAAGCAATTGCTCGAAGATTTTCGATCACTGTTGAACTGCCCGCAGAAAATCGGCCAGCAAGCCATATCCCGTGGCTTCAATCCCCGGGTTGTGTTCGACGAGTGAAAGACCAAACACGTCCAAATCGAAGCGAATCGCAGAACTGCTGCCTTCGAGATTTGCCAGCGGATCGCCTGCCAGCAGCAATTCAGGCTGCACGCAGCAATGTACGCCGTCACCGCGGCGTTCTGCGCGGCATACGAGCTTGTAGCGCATTCCGGTATTGCGCACAGAACGAATTTTCTCTTCGCTCAGGTCGCGGATTCCGGTACGTTGCACGTTTGCGAGTTTCACCGGCACCCCCATCAGGACGATTGCCAGCACCGCAACTTTCACCGCCGCGTCCCAGCCA
>DATHFT010000081.1:0-3025 GCA_035317965.1 Saccharimonadales bacterium (SeqCode)
GGCGTTTTTCAACATTTGCCAATACTCCTCGCCGAGAACAGCGGTCTGGTGCCTGAAGAAAAACCAATACACGGCTTGGCCGCCGATCCACGCGCCATAAAAGAATGATTCGATCATCGGTATTTCTCGCAAGTTACTGCAGTGCGACTTTGACAGTTGCTGCGTGTGAAATCGTTCCTGACGTGGCAGTGATCACTATGGAAACGGTGCCCCGGTTGATTTGTGTACCGCCGCCGTATCCACCACAACCATTGAGAGTGAGGCCCAGCATGACAATCGCCAGTGCTGCTGTGGCGGTTCGCAGAGAAACGCGGGCGATTCGAACCTCCCTGCAACGCCACGTGACAACTCCCAAGAAGTACAAGGCCGCCAGAACCGCGCTGGGGTAAAGCGGGTTTACCGCCAGAAGCCCCAAGCGAACGGTACTGGCTGAGGTGGTGACGTGCAACCTGGTGCTGGTTGCTGCGTTCCCGGGATTGATCGTTGCAGGATCAAACGTGCAGGTAATCCCCGGAGTGGCCGAGCAAGAGAATGTGACATTGTCCGCGAAGCCGCCGGCCGGCGTGACGGTCAGCGTGAACTGCGTGGACTCGCCGGCAATGACCGTGGCCGTCGGGGGAGCAGCAGTAAGGGAGAAATCACCGTTGGCAACAGTGAGGGTTATCGCAGTCGACGTACTTCCGGAAAATTTCTCATCGCCGGAATAGGAAACCGTAAGGGAGTGAAGGCCCGCAGCCAGGGTGTTGGTCCTCAATCTAGCAACGCCGGAATCGTCCAAAGGTGCCGTTCCCAAGCCTGCCGTTCCATCGAGAAACACAATCTGGCCTGTCGGTACCCCTTCAGGAGAGGCGATCGTTGCGGTGAGTGTCACCGTCGCGTGCGGGGCGGCAGTTGCCGGTGCCGTAAGGGTCAGGGTCGTGGTTTGTTTCCGCACTTGCACTTCTGCTCGCGAGCTGCTGGGCAGAAAATTGGCATCCCCGCCGTACTGAACAGTGATGTTGTGGGTTCCCGCATTGGTGAAGACTGTCTCAAACGTGGCTAGGCCATTGACTAGTGGCTGGCTCGAAAGCACAACGCCGCCGTCTTGCACAACCACGAGTCCGGTTGGGGTGCCTGTGTTGTCAGCTCCGGGGGAGGTCTCGACCGTTACCGTAATCGGAGTGTCGATTGTTGCCGGTGGAATGGTTAGTGTGGTTGAACTCAACAAACCCGTGGTAAACGAACTGAACAATCCGTCCTGTTCATTGTTTATGCCCGTTGTGAAGTAGAGAGTATTCGAATTGCCAAATCCATCGGTTCTGAATGTCAGGCCGTGAATCCCTTTGTTTGCTATGGTGTTGCCATCGCCATCTTTGATTTGGCCCGCAAAGTTCCCGGTGACGGGATCAAAAGCATTTACGATTCCGTCGCCAACATTGCCAATCAAAATGTCGTTGCTGAGCGGACCAAAGTCGGCAGGAGCCTGGGTGATTCCCAAAGGTGCATTCAAAGTTCCGCCAGTGGCGAATCGCCGCACGAAAATGCCATCCATGTCGAAAATGCTCACGATGCCGTTTCCCAGCCCAACGACGGGATTGCGTTTGGCATCATCCTGCACCGCATACGAGACGAAGACCTGGTTTCCAATCACTTGAATTCCGAAAGGCGCGAAACCCGCGGGAAGGTTCGGGTCTGTAAACGAACCGGGAAGTGCTACTGGAAGGAAATTACGAATGAAAGTATCAACCAACCCTTCGTGGAAATTCGTAATTGCCAATGCCGGTTGGGTTAGCGAAGAGTTCAGGATCGCCACACCCTTGTACACGGCACCGCTGGATGAATTGTTGATGACCAGTTTTGCTTGCTGCGGAAGGTCGCCTCGCGCGTCCGGACCCCAAGTGAAGACGGTCCCCTGCTCGGTGACCAAAATGAACGGCTTGACGAGTGATGCGCTGCCAAAGGATGAATTCTCATCGGCCACGATTCCTGTCGGAGAGTCGAATCCGGTCCCGGCGGCATTCGGGATCGTGAAACCAACCGGCCCGGCTCCCGCGCCGGTGGCGTCATGAACGCTCACACGGCCGTTCTTGCTGTTAGCTATGAAGAACGGCTGGCGTGGAAGAAAAGCGATTCCCCAAGGATTGACCAGGGTGGGCGTAACCACATGAGCGATGTTTGGAAGATCAGAAGCCAGATTCGTTTGCCGGTAGCCAACCGTTTGCGCTGTCGCATTGGCCGCGGCAAATAAGAGCCCGAATAGAAAAAACGAAGCAGCATAAAGAACAATTCTGTCTTTCACAGTAACAGCTCCTTCTAAGCAGCAAAAATATGCGTACTAATTCCTGAGCCGATGTTGCGTTTGAAATTCTTAATTCTCAATGCGAAGTTCTCAGACCGAATAGGACGTCTTAACTCGTTTCAAGCGCCGCTTCGCCCACTCCTGGTGCTCGCCGACTCGTTTTCCTACGCGGACGCGACACAGGCTTCTGCGGTCTCTTCTTCTCCCTGCAATAGACGCCGCAGCCGTCTGCGAGCCTTGTGGAGTTGTGATTTTGAACAACCCGTCGAACATCCGAGAAGCACACCGATTTCGCTGTGTTTGTAGCCGAGGACGTCGTACAGCAGGAAATTCTGTTTGCAACCTTGCGGCAATTTGCGAATCGCGCGTATCAGATTCAGCCGGTCAAGCGCGCCCAGCATGGAAAGGTCGCTTGAACCATGTTCACGTCGCCCTTCACCGCCCTCGCCGTGATGTTCCAGGTCTTCGAATAAAATTTCGGTCGGCTTTCTGCTGCGCAGATACAGCAAGACGGTGTTGACGGTCACTCTATGCAGCCAAGTTGAAAAACCTGACTCGCCGCGGAAGGTCGCGATCTTTCGAAAGACTTGCAGGAATGCCTGCTGTGCCAAATCCTCGGCTTCGGCCGAATTCCTGGTCATGCGCAAGCACAAGCGGTACACGCGCCTGCAGTGCAGCAGGTAAAGGCATTCAAAGGCCGTGCTGTCTCCGTCCTTGGCCCGTGCGATCGCTTCTCGTTCGGTCAAG
>DATHFT010000082.1:0-31962 GCA_035317965.1 Saccharimonadales bacterium (SeqCode)
TCGGTCTTCCGCTCCTGCAAAATCTTCGTCAAGTCATAGCTCTTGGCCGGTTTCGGCGAATCCATCAGGTCGTAAACGTTGTTCCACTCCTGGCTCCAGATATTTCCGAGCAAATACGCGGGAATCGGACCTTTGGACGGCACTACGTCCTGTCCATATTTCTTTTGCAACTGTCCGCGCACATACGCGTGCAGCGACAAATACAGCGGCCGCAACTGCTCCCACAACCGATCGGTTTCGGCTGCCAATGCGTCCGGCGCCATATCGTATTGCGAACGCCAAATCGCACCCACATCGGAATATCCCAACTCCTTGGCGCCCTTATTCCCCAGTTCCACCATGCGCCGATAGCGATCCCGCATCGGTGCGCCCACCGCGTGCCACCCGATCCACGCCCGTTTCATCTCCTCCGGATCGCGGCTCGTTGCGAGCAGTCGCTCCACCGCCGTAATATCCATACATTTACCGCCATCTCCGCCGGGACACCACTTCCCGCGCCCGTAGTCCGCCTGCAGTGAAGCCAGCACCTGCGCCAGCTCTTTCTGTTCCGGCAGGTTATTCGGCGAAGGAAATCCAATCTGCAGTTCGATCAATTTCAGCTTCCGGCCGTCCACTTCTGAAAGCTTCAGACCATCAAAGCGGTGCGCCTTTTTCGCCAGCTCCACTTGCAGCGCGGTCAACTCCTGGTTGGCGTCCGCCGAAATTGCCTCGCTATCCTCGGTAATAAAATTCTGCGCAACCCAGTCCGCCCGCTGCTGCTTCACATTCGCTTCGTACAACCGGCTTTCCGCATCCGTAATAAACGCCCGGGCCTCCGCCGTAGTCGCCGCGCTGTTCGGCGAGGAGTTCCTGGCCGGCTTTTCTTGGGCCGGGCAAGTATTTGCAAACGCGGTTGCCAGACAAAATCCCGCCACGATAAAAGTCTTTCGCATATGCCTGCTACCTCTTCGCTTTCGTCGATTGCGCAACCACTTCCTGCAAAATCCCAGTTGCCCGCTCACACCCTGCGCGATCCACATCGCAATGGGTCACAAACCTCACCAGGTGGAGCGCCGTATCCTGGGCCCAGATTCCCCGCGCATGCAGCTTGTCGCACAACTCCACCGCCGTCATCCCGGCCTCTTCACAATCAAAAATCAAAATATTCGTTACGACCTTCGCCGGATCAATCTTCAGCCCCTTGATCCCCGCAACCGCTTCCGCCATGAATCGCGCGTTCGCGTGATCGAGGTGCAGCCGTCCCGGCGATTTCTCGAGCGCCACCAAGCCCGCCGCCGCAATTACTCCCGCCTGCCGCATCCCTCCGCCAAACATTTTCCGGTAAATCCGCGCTTCCTCGATAAACTCCTTATCCCCCACCACCAGCGATCCCACCGGTGCGCCCAACCCCTTGGACAAGCAAAACATCACCGAGTCCGCATTCTTCGTCATCCGCGCCACCGGCTCGCCCAAGGCCGCCGCCGCATTGAACACCCGCGCCCCGTCCAGGTGCACTTTCAACCCCAGTCCATGCGCATGCGCACAAATCTCATCCACCCGCTCCGTCGGATACACCGTTCCGCCCCACATATTCATGGAGTTTTCCAGACAGATCAGCGCGGTCTGCGAATCGTAATAGATCTTTGGACGGATTACCGCCTCGATCTGCTTCCAGGTCAAAATCCCATCTTCGCCACGCGCAATTCGCGGCATACATCCTGCAATCGCCGACATCGACGCCAGTTCATACAAATTCACATGCGCCCGTTCGTCACAAATCACTTCGTTTCCGTGATGCGTCCAGATCTTGATCGCAATCAAATTCCCCATGCATCCTGTGGGAACAAACAGCGCCGCCTCGCGCCCAAAAAGTTCCGCCGCCCGACGCTCCAAGGCATTGACAGTCGGATCCTCCCCATACACATCATCCCCAACCTCCGCCGCGGCCATCGCCGCCCGCATTTCCGCGGTAGGCCGCGTCACCGTATCACTCCGCAAATCCACCGCCCCGCTCGGCACCTGGCTTTTCAACTCCGCATCCGCAATCCGCTGATTTCCCTTCGCCACCGTATAACTCATCGCCCGATTCCCCGTTTCGTTTTCAGTTTCTGTTCTTTTCCTGCAATCCTAAGGACAATCATTCCAAAATTCTCTTGTCTACCAGCCGCGCGAGACTCTCCGTGTCCCTGGCGTTGCTCTGCGTCTTGCGTAATCTTTTATCCTTACGTCCTTTACTTCAGCAATTCCACAAAAACCTCATTCGAAACACTCAACCGCTCCTCCGCCAAGCGCACCACAGTTCCTTCCCGCTTAAGCAACCCCGCCCCGATCAAGGGGTCAAATTTCGACGCCAGGGTCACGCCATACTGTTTTTCAATCCGTTCCAAATCAATTCCCGCCAACTGCCGCAACCCCAGAAACAATTCTTCCTCCAAGGCCTTCTCCGCCGTAATTTCCTCCAACTGTTCGGCCGGCAACCGCGCTCCACGAACAGCCGGCGCCGCCACCAGTAAAAGCGGCACAGGCTTCCCTGCCAGTGCGCCCGGGACTTCGGCTCCCCCACTCAAAGCCTTAACATACTCCGCCGCATCATGCGCATTCGCCCACCGCCACCCCCCAAAAAAAGAATGCGCCCCCGCCCCAAATCCCAGATACTCCTCCCGCCGCCAATACTTCAAATTATGCCGACTCTGTTTTCCCGGCCGGGCCCAATTCGAAATCTCATAATGCCCATAACCCGCCGCGGCCAACTTCTCCCGCGCCACATCATAAAACTCCGCCATCACATCCTCAGCCGGCACCTGCCCGGCGCTGTACTTCTCGCCACCTTGCAATATCTCCGCGCCCAGCCGCGAACCCTCGTCAATCTCCAACAAATAAACCGACACGTGCTCCGGCTCTAGCTTGACCAACGCACCGAGCGATTCTTCCCACGACGCCCGTGTCTGCCACGCCAGCCCCGCAATCAAGTCGAAACTTATATTGGCAATCCCCGCCGCCCGCAAAATTGGCACCGCCCGATAAATGTCGTCCTTCCGGTGCATTCTCCCCGCCGCCACGAGCTCTTTATCCACAAACGACTGCACCCCAAAACTCACCCGATTAATGCCCGCCGCCGCCCACGCCGCCGCCTTCTCCTCTGTCACCGTCTCCGGATCCGCCTCCAACGTCACTTCGCGCAACCCCGGCTGAAACGTCTTCTGAATCGCCTGCAAAACCTTCCCCAAGTCGCTCGCCTCCAACAGACTAGGCGTCCCACCCCCAAAATAAACGGTATCGACTTCCTTTACTTCGCCCGCGTCCCTGGCGGCAATCCCCGCCGCCGCATGA
Organism: Saccharimonadales bacterium (SeqCode); assembly: GCA_035317965.1. Taxonomy (GTDB): domain Bacteria; phylum Acidobacteriota; class Terriglobia; order Acidiferrales; family UBA7541; genus Acidiferrum. The sequence continues at coordinate 3,310 of DATHFT010000082.1, forward strand.
AACGCCGCGTATCCCTGAATCTCGGCGCACACCGCTTCCACATACGGACCAAACCGCTCCGCACTCACCACTCCTGTATGAAAATTACAATACGTACACTTCGTCTGGCAGAAAGGAACCGCCACGTAGATCCCAAGTCTCTTCATCAACCGAAAACTCTAACACAACGCCCTGGGGTGTGCGGCGCGGCCTGGGGGGCTCGGTCCGGCCCGCGATACCTTGGGGATCCTTGATCTCCGGACGAAGAGATTTTCAACTTTCAAATCAATTCCACGGGGCGGCTTACCTGTCCGCTTCGATCAGCGCAAACCCATTCACAGGCAACTTAATCTGTAACTTCCCATCCTTCAACTTCATCATCTCCGCGTTTCCCAGCGCCGACTCCCGATTCATCCTCTCGACCTGCTTCTCGGTCGGATACCGCGGACTCCCCATCCGTCGCCACGTCGCCAGCGTATTCCCGTGCTGCGCATCAATCCGCGAAACGCCCACACGCGAATTCCCCTGCACACCGGAAAACTCCAGCTCCACTTCCCGCTCTTCGCCCTGCTGATTCGGCGGCCACAAGTTCCACACCGCCACCACCAACCGGCCATCCGCGCGCCGGGTCACCAAGACATTGTCGGCGCCGTTGGCGATCCGTTGGGGCCCCAGCCGGTGCAGCAGCGAAAACGTATAGTAGTGCGGCTTCTTGATCCCGCCCGGAGCAAGCAACCCAAACCCTCCCGGAAACGGTTCCCGGAACGGTCCATTCTCTTCAAACACATCGCTAAACGTCCAGAACGACGCCATGTCCATCAATCCGTCGCAATCCCGCACCGTCTGCGCAATCGCTGTCGCCGAGTAACTGGTGTCGCCCGCGTGCCGCTCGCCATAACCAGAGACATTCCACTCCGTCCAGAACAGCGGCAGCTTGGGCATCGCCGACATCAAAATCTCCTTGTGCACTTTCTCCACCGCCTTGCACATCCGCTTCTCAATCGGGATATCCAGCTTGGCCCCAAAATAATCCTCCGTGGTATCGTCGGCATACCCGTGCGTTGATACAAAATCCACCGGCACCTTTTCCCGTGCCGCATGCGCCACAAAATCGCTCACCCAATGCGCCGAAGAGGTCGCCGGTCCGCCCACCCGCAACCGCGGATTCACCGCCTTCAAGGTCCGCGCCGTATGGTCGTACAACTCAAAATACGTCGCCTGCTTCGGCTCACCCGACCAGAAATCGATATTCGGCTCGTTCCACACTTCGAAATACCACTGCGCCACCTCCTCGATCCCGTACCGCTCCACCAGAAATTCTCCGAATTTTTTGATCAGCAAGTCCCACTTGGCATAGTCCTTCGGCGGCGCCACATTCTGCTTGTACCAGAACGGGTGCAAATCCTGCCGCAAGGCCAGCTTCTTCGGCATAAAACTAATCTCGACAATCGGCCGCACCCCATTTTTCAGCAGCCCATCATAAATCTGCCCCACATAAGTGAAGTTAAAGAGCGGATTGCCACCATCATCTTCGTCGTAAACCCCATTCTCATCATGAAAAATCGCGTGAAACCGCACATACCTGAAATCCGCAATCTTCTTCACTTCCCGCAAATCATTCCGATACGATTCGCGCAGCGTCAAGTTCGCCCGCCCCGACCCAAACGCCTCCTCCCAGTAATGCGGAAACGGTGTCGCCTCCGCCTTTCCGTCAATCACAATTTTCTCTACGTTCTGCGCTCTTAAAACCGGTCCCGCGCACAAGACGAGCGCTAGTGCCGCCAGCAATCCAAGCCGTCGTCGTGGCCGATCTTCAGACCGGTGTTTTTCCAGCCGCTTGTTCCTCGTCATTTGCGTTTCCTTTGACTCTGTCGGCAACCACGGCGCACCCTGCGTCCTGCGGCAGCTCTACTCTCTCCGAATTTGCGCTACTCTACCGTAATCGAAAATGCGCCCATCAATCCTAACTCTGTTCGCGATCCTCGCGTCATCCGCACCACAATCCGCCACGCCCGTCCAAAGCTACAGCATCGTCAAAACCTACCCGCACTCCACCTCCAGCTACACCGAAGGGTTCCTGTACCTCGATGGCAAATTCTATGAAGGCACCGGCCGCACCGGCCAATCCGCGGTCATCGCCACCGATCCCGAAACCGGCAAAATCCTCCAGCGCGCGAACATGCCTGAAGAATATTTCGGCGAAGGCATAATCGACTGGGGACCCTACCTCTACCAATGGACCTGGCAATCGCACATCTGCCTGGTCTACAACCGCTCCACCTTCCGCCTCGTCAAAAAATTCGCCTACACCGGCGAAGGCTGGGGCATGACACGCACGCCAACCGAACTCATCACCAGCGACGGCACCGCGACCCTCCGCTTCCGCAATCCCGAAACTTTCCAAGAAACCCATCACCTAACCGTCAAAGACGGTTCCAGCGAAATCACCCAGCTCAACGAACTCGAATACATCAAAGGCGAAATCTACGCCAACGTCTGGCATTCCGACCGCATTGCCCGTATTTCTCCCAAAACCGGCCGGGTCCTCGCGTGGATCGATCTGGCTGGGCTGCTCCCGGAAAATCTCAAGGTGGACGCCGAATCGGTCCTGAACGGCATAGCCTATGATGCCCAGCGTGACCGCTTCTTTGTGACCGGCAAGCAATGGCCCGCCATCTTTGAAATCAGAATCCTCACTCCGAGTCGACACTGACTTCCGCTTGGCTGCGGCCCGCTTTGCATAAGCGGCCCGTCCCTCGCTCGCCCTTCGTGCACACCCCCACCCGGCATTATTGCCGCGTTCCGGCTTGTTCTGCTCTTTCGGGGTTGGCGGGACGAGAAACCTGGACACCCATCGACAATCGCTCTAACTGCCAGCAACCACCTTCACCTGCATTTGCCTGTCTCTTGGCCCGTCAAACTCACAAAAGAAAACTCCCTGCCACCGCCCCAGGGCCAACTTGCCATTCTCGACAAAAATCGTCGCGCTGGCCCCCACAAGAATTGCCTTCATGTGCGAATCCGAGTTCCCCTCGGCGTGCCGGTAGGGGCCCTTTTGCGGAATCAACCGGTCAAACGCGCCCTCCACATCGGTCGCCACATCCGGATCAAAATGTTCATTCATCGTCACCGCGGCTGTCGTATGCGGCACAAACACGTAGCACACGCCACTGCTAACGCCAGAGTCCGCAACGATCCTGGCCACCCGGTCGGTCACGTCCACCAACTGCGTCCGCCGGTCGGTCTTTACTTGAAATGTTTTCATGGAACGAGTCCTACGGGAGTTGCACCACAAAATGATGGCCCAACTTTTTCGATCCGCTCAATTTCTGCAATTCGCTCAATCCCCCCGCGCCCAGCCGCGCCAGAAATGGCAGCGGGCACAATTCCCGCGACTGCATTCCTTTGTGCGGATACAACAGCGACTCCAAATATTCTTCCTGCTCAGCCAGAATTCCGTTGCGCCTGTCCTGCGCGCGCCCAACTTTCTTTCGCAATTTCTCCAGCTGATAATCAATTTTCTTCTTCGCCGTTTCGACCGCCCCCTGCAAAGTGGGATCGACTTTCGCAATCTGCTTTCCGAGTTGCGCCAGCATTTTCTTGAACTCTTTCTGGCTTTTTTCAAACGTCTTCGCAACGCCCGCCGGCACCGATTTACATTCCAGCCGGGCCTTCACGGCCTGCGGACCAGACCAGATATCTTCCACCTCAAAATCGTAGCGTTTCAAAAGTTTGGCCGCCCGCGCGTCCACAATCGTAAAGCCCACCCGCGGCAGCATCACCGGCATCCGTCCCAAAACCCTGCGGTACAGCACTTCCGATTGGGCAAAATAACAGATCTCCGCTGGACCGCCCACATACGCCACAGTCGGCAGCAAATAATCCTGCACGACCGGGCGGAACAAAGCGTTCGGTGAAAAATGCTCCGGATGCGCATCAACCGCGCCAGCCAGCTCTTCCCCGGTCCAGGACTTCGCGCCTGCTTGAAATTTTGCGCCGCTGGCGCTGATCACTTCCCGCCGCCCGTCGCCCATGTAAAACAGCACGGTACTCTTCGCGGTAACCTTTACCTGCGCCGCGTAGCCGGCCTTGTCCAAATCTTTCCCGCGCTGCAAGAGCATCTCGTTCAACGTGTCGCGTTCTTCGACAGCCTTGCGGTACACGGGAGCCGCGCTGCGATGCAGCTTGCCGTCCAGCGGATCGAGAAAAATCAAGCCTTGGTCAGAGAACAACTTTGCAAATAATCGTCCAAACGCGCTGCCGTACGTCTCGTCCGGGCGATACGTTTCGCGAATTGCCTGCGCCAGCAGTCCGCTTCCCTGATTTGCCAGAAAATCGGCCAGCTCACGCGCCTGCTCGCTAACTGCTGCGCCCAGTTTAATTCCGCCGACCGGCCGGTCACCCTCGACCATGGGCAATTCAAATCGTTTCAGCCGGCCATCGCTGAAAAGTGTGGCGTGCCGCACTTCATCCAAATCGTGATCTTCGGTCGCCATCCAGAAAATCGGCACCGCCTCGATTCCCTGCTCCGTCAATTCCGCCGCAATCGCGACCGCCGTCAGCGCCTTGTAGATCGCGTACGCCGGCCCGCCAAACAAGCCCACCTGTTGCCCGCTGACCACCGCAACAGCGCCATTTTCAAAGCGCCGCAGATTTTCCAGGGCCGCGCTGCCAACGCCCAGCGCGCGGTTCTGCTCGCGCAAAATGGCCGCAACTTCGGCACGCCGCTCCTGCGGATACCGAACCTTGCTGGCCACCCGCTTCAGGGCGGCAAACGCCGGCGGGTGCGCGTAGAACGACTTCACGCGATCAAAATGGTCCAGATAATCAAGAAAAAGCTGGGGTTGGTGAGGCAGTTGGCGGAAGGCGAGGGCGCGACTGTCCATGAGCCGTTAGATGTGCCTCGCAGCAAAACGTCTCATCAAATGGAGCGATTTTTTCCGCATCAGGCCTTGACCGCTGCCGGTTCCAGGGCCTCCAGCAGTCGAGTAAGCCGGTTCTTTTGTTCTTCCTCGAGCGGCTGCAGGGGCAGGCGCGGAACGCCCCCGCGGTAGCCGCGCTGGTCCATGGCGTACTTAACACCGGCAATTCCAAGTTCGGAAACCATCACTCGGGAAGCCGTGACAAGTTGCAGCTGCAGCTCGCGGGCCTTCCCCTGCTGGCCTTCGCTGAACAATTTGTAAAGTTCGACGCACTTTTCCGGCAAAGCGGAGGCCAGCGCCATAATCGCGCCGCACGCGCCCATGGCCAAACACGGGAAAAGTACTGAAGCGGCGCCTGTCAGGATCTGGAATGAAGAATTTGTTTGGTTGCGCATTTCGCCGATCCGGCGGACGTCGCCCCCGCTGTCCTTGATGCCGATCACGTTTGGATGCTCGGCGATGGCGGCGACGGTCGCGGCCTCCAGCGTGACGCCGGTAAACAGGGGCATGACGTAAATCATGATGGGAATCGGGGAAGCGTCGGCGACGGCACGGTAGTGTTTCAGGTACACCTCTGGCTTGTAGGCCGGTTTGTAATAAAACGGGGTCTTCACCAGGGCCACATGGTAACCGAGTTCGGCGGCACGCTTGGTGCGTTCAATTGTTTCGGCCGTGGATTCGGCGCCCGTTCCCGCGATTAGTGTTTTGTTTTTCGCGGCCGCTTCCTTCACGGTTGAAAAGACTTCGTCCATTTCCTTGCGCGAAAGCATCACCGATTCGCCGGTCGAACCAATCGCCACGTATCCGGCCAGATCAGTGGAATTATATTTCTGAATGTTGTGTTTCAGATCGCTGCGTGAAACGGAGCCGTCGGCCGCAAACGGCGTGGTCAGTGCAGGATAAATTCCCGATACGTCCATAGACTACGCTCCTGAGGTTTTACCGCCAGAAACTGCCGCACGGCCTTTGTGCAAATCCTGCAAGGCTGCCACTTCTGTTCCCTGATTTAACAGCGCCTGAATTCCGCGCGCAGCGGCATGCGCTGCGGCGAGCGTGGTGATGCAGGGAATATTGTAACGAATTGCCGCCCGTCGAATGGATTTTTCGTCGTAGAACGATTCGCGTCCGAGCGGGGTGTTGATCACCAGATCAATTTTACCGGTTTTGATCAGGTCCACGATATTGGGGCGGCCTTCGTTCACTTTGAATACCGCTTCGGCATCGAGTTCGGCGGCTTCGAGCGCCGAGGCGGTGCCGCGCGTGGCCAGCAGTTTGAATCCGAGTACGGCAAGTTCCTTTCCAACAACTCCGACGTGGCGTTTGTCGCGATCGTTCACGCTCAAAAATACGGTCCCCTTGCGCGGCAACCGCTGGCCGGCGGCGAGTTGCGCTTTGGCGAATGCCAGACCGTAGGAAGTGGAAATGCCCATGACTTCTCCGGTGGAACGCATTTCCGGACCGAGAATCGTGTCGACTCCGCGGAATTTGTTGAACGGAAACACCGGAGATTTCACGGAATAGAAATCGTGAACCGCGATTTCGTTCACGCCATTGTGTTTCACCAGCGGCAAATTCATGCCGGAGAGACGTTTGCCCGCCATCAAGCGGGAAGCCACTTTGGCAAGGGGAACCCCGGTCGCTTTGCTGACGTAGGGAACCGTGCGCGATGCGCGCGGATTTACTTCCAGAACATAAACCGTATCGCGCTGGATGGCATACTGCACATTCATGAGCCCAACAACCTTTAGCGCCAGGGCCAGACGCTTGGTGTATTCACGAATGGTGTCGAGAATGGCCGGAGACAAGCTGACCGGAGGCAGGACGCAGGACGAGTCGCCGGAATGCACACCGGCTTCTTCGATGTGTTCCATAATTCCGCCGATGACAACGTCTGTTCCGTCGGCAAGCGCATCGACATCGACTTCTGTGGCTTCCTCTAGAAATTGATCAATGAGCACGGGGCGAGCAGAACCCATCATGGCAGCTTGCGCAACATATTCCTGCACCGTGTTGACGTCGTAGGCGATGACCATGGCGCGGCCGCCGAGCACATAGCTTGGGCGAACCAGAACCGGCAAGCCAATTTCCGCGGCAACGCGCGCGGCTTCTTCTGGTATGAGCGCCGTACCGTTGCGCGGTTGCGGAATTTTCAGTTCATCAAGGAGCCGTCCGAAGCGGCGCCGGTCTTCGGCAAGATCGATGGACTCGGGAGTGGTGCCGATGATGGGCACGCCGTTGCGTTTCAGTTCGAGAGCGAGATTCAGCGGCGTTTGTCCGCCAAATTGTACGATAACGCCTGTGGGCTTTTCCCGTTCGACGATGGAGAGCACGTCTTCAAGGGTGAGCGGCTCGAAGTAGAGACGATCGGACGTATCGTAATCCGTAGAAACCGTCTCCGGATTGCAATTCACCATGATGGTTTCAAAACCATCTTCGCGTAAGGCAAACGCAGCGTGGCAGCAGCAGTAGTCGAATTCAATGCCCTGGCCGATGCGATTGGGGCCGCTGCCCAGAATCATGATTTTTTGTTTGGTGCTGGCTTCGGATTCGTCTTCATCTTCGTAGGTGGAGTACATGTAGGGCGTGAAGGATTCAAATTCGGCGGCGCAGGTGTCTACCCGTTTGAAGACCGGAGCAACGCCGTAGCGCGCGCGCTGCAGACGCACCGACGCCGGAGTTGTCCGCCAGATTTGCGCCAGTTGTTCGTCGCTCGTGCCATGGCGCTTCACTTCGCGCAGCAAATCTTTTGAAGCGGTCTCCACCGTAACACTCGCGGCGCGGCGGTTCATGGCGGCAATTTCTTCGATCTGGTGGATGAACCACGGATCAATCTTGGTCAGCTCGCAAATTTCCTCGGCGGGAAGTCCGCGCTCGACCGCGGTGAGAATCCAGTGAATTCGTTCCGGCCGGGGCGTTGCCAGTTTTTCGCGGAGCAGCGAATCGGGAGTTTCCACGGGCGCCCGCCACTTGCTGCTCGGTTCGAGCGAGCGTATTCCCTTCTGCAGGGCTTCTTTGAAAGTTCTGCCGATGGCCATGACTTCGCCGACTGATTTCATCTGCGTGCCCAGAGTGCTGTCAGCGCCCGGAAATTTCTCAAACTGCCATTTGGGAATTTTCACCACTACATAATCAATCGTGGGTTCGAAACTGGCCGGCGTTTTCTTGGTAATGTCGTTGGGGATTTCGTCAAGGGTCATGCCGACGGCCAGGCGCGCGGCAATTTTCGCAATCGGAAATCCTGTCGCCTTGCTCGCCAGCGCGGAGCTGCGCGAAACGCGGGGGTTCATTTCAATGACCGTCATGCGGCCGTTTTCAGGATTCAAAGCGAACTGGACGTTGGAGCCGCCCGTTTCAACGCCCACCTCGCGGATGATCGCAGCCGCCGCGTCGCGCATGCGCTGGTATTCCTTGTCGGTCAGCGTTTGCGCCGGGGCCACGGTAATGGAATCGCCGGTGTGCACGCCCATGGGGTCAAAATTTTCAATCGTGCAAATCACCACAAAGTTGTCGCGGTGATCGCGCATGACTTCGAGTTCGTATTCTTTCCAGCCCAGAACAGATTCCTCAACGAGCGCCTCGTGAACAGGACTCATGTCCAAGGCGTGGGAGATGGCCTCGCCAAACTCTTCCTTGTTGTAGGCGATGGAGCCGCCGGAGCCGCCCATGGTGAACGATGGGCGAATGACGAGAGGAAATCCGAGCTGATCGCAAAGGCGCAGAGCGTCTTGCGCGTTGTTGACCAGCGCGGAAGCAGGTACTTCGAGGCCGATTTTGCGGCAGGCATCTTTGAACCACAAGCGGTCCTCGGCCACTTTGATGGCGCGCAGCGACGCGCCTATCATTTCCACCTGATATTTTTCGAGGATTCCGCTTTCAGAAAGTTCCACGGCAAGATTCAGCGCCGTCTGTCCGCCGACCGTTGGCAACAGCGCATCGGGTTTCTCGCGCGAAATAATTTCCTCGAGATATTCCTTGGTCAGCGGCTCGATGTAGGTGCGGTGCGCCAACTCCGGGTCGGTCATGATGGTCGCGGGATTGGAATTGACCAGAACGACTTCGTAGCCTTCGGCGCGCAACGCTTTGCATGCTTGCGCTCCGGAATAGTCAAATTCGCAAGCCTGGCCGATGATGATCGGTCCGGATCCGATGATGAGAATCTTTTTGATGTCAGTGCGTTTGGGCATGGTTGATGAAGCGCTATTCCCCTTAAGCCTTATGCTTTCCGAAATTCTTTCATTAATTCGGTAAACTGCGTGAACAGGTAGTGCGAATCGTGCGGCCCGGGAGAAGCTTCCGGGTGGTATTGCACGCTGAAAATTGGTTGCGACCTGTGGCGCATGCCCTCATTGGTGTGATCGTTCAAGTTGAGGTGGGTCACTTCGACATCGCTGCTGGGCAGCGATTCGGGGTCGACGCAGAAACCGTGGTTTTGAGCCGTGATTTCAACTTTTTGGTTCAACAGGTTCTGGACCGGGTGGTTGGAGCCGTGGTGGCCAAATTTCAGTTTGAAGGTTCGTCCGCCGAGGGCCAATCCGCAGACCTGATGGCCGAGGCAAATTCCGAATACCGGAATTTTGCCGATGAGCGCGCGAACGTTTTCTACCGCGTAACTCATGGGTTCGGGATCCCCCGGGCCGTTCGACAGAAAAACCCCGTCGGGACCCATGGCCAGAACATCTTCGGCGGAAGTCTGCGCAGGAACCACCGCAACTTCGCAATGGTGATCGATCAGCAGCCGCAAAATGTTGTGTTTGATGCCAAAGTCGTAAGCGACGACGCGGTGTCGGCGGGTTTCCGGAGGGGCGACGGCGGCGCTCATCTCTTCGGTCCAGGGCGGAGTCGCCAACTCAATCGAGCCTTTTTCCCAGGTATAGGATTTTGCGGTGGAAACGCGACTGGCTAGTTCCTGACCCGCCATTTTGGGCAACTGCTTTGCTTCGTGAATCAACTGGTCGGCGGGCGTGCCGTCGGTTGCAACCATGCCGCGCAAGGCGCCGACATTTCGAATGTGGCGAACGAGCGCGCGGGTATCGATATCCCAGATGGCGGGAATTTTGTGGCGATTCAGATACAGCTGCGCGCTTTCCGCCGAACGCCAGTTCGAAGTGATTTGAGAAAATTCGCGGACGATTAAGGATTCAATGTACGGGCGCGACGCTTCCTCGTCATCGAGATTCGCGCCGACATTTCCGATGTGCGGATACGTTAAGCAGACGATTTGGCCCGCGTAACTCGGGTCCGTAAAAACTTCCTGATAACCGGTGAGACTGGTATTAAAAACGACTTCACCGCCGCGGCGCGTGATCGCGCCGGCCGCACGGCCATTAAATATGCGCCCGTCTTCGAGGGCGAGTATGGCGGGTCGATGCTGTACTTCCGTCAGTGTGTCCTCCGGTGCAGCTTTTTTGCAGAAATTGCATTCGAATCACTTGGTTTTCGCTTCCGTGGCTGCGGCGAGTGACCCGAAATGTTCCACGGGCCAATAGGCGAAAACGGCGCGCCCGTAAATAAAGCGGCTGGCGACCGGGCCGAACACCCGCGAATCATTCGAACTGATGCGGTGATCGCCCATGACAAAGTAATTGTCTTTAGGCACCCGCATCGGGCCAAAATCGTTCAAGTCTTCGTACTGCGGCGGCACGTACGGCTCCGGTACGACATTGCCGTTGACTGTGAGAATTCCCTGCCGGATTTCCACCGTTTCACCGGGAAGTCCGATCACCCGCTTGATAAATGACTTACTGCGATCCAGCGGGTACCAGAATACGACGACATCGCCGCGCTGAATCGGTTCGAACCGGTAGACAAACTTGTTGATGAAAATGCGTTCCTGGTCGGAGAGCAGAGGCGCCATGCTGGTGCCCTCGACCTTTACCGGTTGATAGAGGAAAACGATGATGACGAGTGCCAGACCTATGGCAATAAGCAGGTCGCGCGTCCAAACACGAATTTCGTGGCGCAGAGAGTGCGCCGTGCTTGGGCGTTCGGCCGCCGCCGGCAAGGACGAGGCCGGCGCGGGAACGTCAGCCGGAGAGGTCGTCGGTGCGAGATGTTTCTCGTCGGTGCTTTCCATTTTGCTGCCTCGTATTTATAACATGCTCGTTGTGGCGGGCGCCAGATTCGTTTTGCAGCCGTAAGCGGTTGTGCGCCGGGTGGCGGACCTTGCCCCGGGCGCGGCAAAAAGCCTGCGCATACCCGGTACGATTCGGTTTGTTTGCTGCGGTGTTGCCTTAGTCGGCGGCGAGCGCGTAGTTAAGAGAGGCTAGGGCGGCTACGACGGCGGTTTCGGTACGGAGGATGAGTCGTCCAAGGGACCCTTCACGGAAGCCAGCGCCGCGGGCCGAGGCGATTTCCGGGTCGGTCCAGCCGCCCTCTGGTCCGATGGCGAACGTGACGGAAGCGCACTGCTTGCCGGCGAGCAAAGTGCGCAAGTGGGGCGCCTCGGGCTTTTCTGAGAGAAATAGCTTCAGATCGCTTTTGCTGGCCGCAAAGGCTTCCTCCGGTCTGGTGACCCTTTCCAGGACGGGAATGCGCAGACGGCGGGATTGTTGGGACGCTTCAAGGAGCAGTCTCTGCCAGCGCTCGGAGCGCTTGGCTGCGGCGGCCAGCAACCCTTTTTCACTGCGGTCGGCGGCGATGGGGACGATTGTGAGTACGTCGAGTTCGGTGGCTTTTTCCAGGGCCCATTCAAACATGTCGAACTTGACGACGGCCAGCAGCAGGGTGGTCCTGAGTTTTGCTTGGTGGGCGGGAACCTCCTCGAGCAGCTTGAATTCGACGCGATCGCGGGATACTTTTTCGATTTGCCCGAGAAAAACCGTCTGACCGTCGCTGAGTTCGTACTGTTGTCCGGTTTGGGCGCGCAGGACCTTGCCGAGGTGGTGGGCGGCTTCACCGTCCATACTCGCGTGATTGTTATCAAACTGGCTGACGAAGAAGCGGCGGCGCACGCAACAGAGTTTAACATTAGCCACCCGCGAAGCGGGTTCGTAGTTCTGAACGATGAGCTGCACTGCTGCGCGCAGAGTCCGGTGCGGCGTTGCCCGGCCTCGAGCGGGCGGCTAGCCGAAGCGCAGCACAGACTGCCGTCCGACCCGCCTAGCCAAAGATGTCTTTTACTTTGTCGAAGATGGTGGAACCGCGTTCGGCGGGCTTGTTCTCCACTCGTACGGTCGGAGCTAGCTGTTCGAGCAGTTTGCGCTGGTCGCGACTCAGCTTGGTGGGCGTGAGCACGCGGACGTGATAGTACAGATCGCCTTTTCCGCCGCCACGTGGGTCTGCCAGTCCCCGGCCTTTGATGCGAAAGACGGCGCCGCTTTGGGTGCCTTCGGGGATTTTAAGTTTTTCCTCGCCAACCAGGCCGGGAACCTGGAGATCGGTGCCGAGCGCTGCTTGCGCAATGCTTAGCGGGATCGTGCAATAGAGATCGGCGCCGCGGCGTTCGAAAAAAGAATGTTCTTTTACTTCAAGAACGACGTAGAGATCGCCGGCAGGACCACCGTTCGGTCCCGGCTCGCCTTCCCCGGTGACGCGGAGGCGCGTGCCGGTGTCGACGCCCGGAGGAATGCGGAGCTCGATGACTTTTTCACGCTCCATGCGGCCCTGACCGCGGCAATCGGCGCAGCGTTCACGAATGATTTGGCCGGCGCCCTGACAGGACGGGCACGTGCGGGTAATGGTGAAAAACCCCTGTTGGTAGGCTACCTGGCCGCGGCCGCCGCAAGTCTGGCAGCTGACCACCCCAGTGCCCTTTTTCGCGCCGGTGCCGTTGCAGGATTGGCAATATTCCTGGCGCGGGAGCTTTATTTTTGTGTTCACGCCGGCAGAAGCTTCGTCAAACGTGAGCGTCATGTCGTAACGGAGATCGGCGCCGCGTTGGGCGCGGGTGCGCCCGCCGCGGCGGCCGCCGCCGAGAATATCTTCAAAGCCGAAGAAATCGCCGAAGATATCGTGGAAATCCTGGAAGACGGTACCGTCGAAACCCGTGCCGCCGCCGGCATTGCTGAGTCCGGCGTGGCCGTAGCTGTCATAGATTTGGCGCTTATTGGCGTCGCTCAGGACGCTGTAGGCCTCGGTGCATTCGCGAAACTTGATTTCGGCTTCTTCTTTGTTTTCAGGACTGCGGTCGGGATGCCATTTGAGCGCGGACTTGCGGTAGGACGATTTGATCTCTTCGATTGATGCAGTGCGCGCGACGCTTAATACTTCGTAATAATCTTTCTGATGTCCCCTGGGCATTAACTCATCTTCCTTCCGTAGATTTTTGATTCCCGAGCGCTAGTTGGCTGCTTCTTTAGATGCGCCATTGGGGTGCACCGCTACTCGCACCATGGCCGGCCGCAATACGCGCCCGTGGAATGTGTAGCCCGGCTGGAACACCTGCACGATGGTGCCGTCGTCATACTCCGAGGTTTCGACTTTGTCGACGGCCTGGTGAAGGTGCGGGTCGAAAGGCTTTAAAAGCGGATCGACGCGCTCTGCTCCGAGTTTGGCAACATTTTCCAGAAACTGTTTGTAGATGAGTTCGAAGCCCTTGCGGTAGTTTTCGTATTCGGCTTCGCGATGTACGGCCAGAGCCCGCTCGAAACCGTCGATCACCGGAATGAGCCCCTCAATCACGCGCGCTGTGGCGCGCTTGGAATCCTCGCTGCGTTCTTTTTCGACGCGCTTGCGGTAGTTGTCAAAATCGGCTTGCCGACGCAGCAGGGTTTGCCGCAGTTCGTCGAGATCGGTGGACAGCTTCGACAATTCGGCATCCGCTTTTGCGCTGCTTCCGGCAAATTCCTGGCCTTCGGCGGAATTCTCCGAGCCGCCTTCAAATTCATTTTCTGCGTTGAACTTTGGTTCCTTGTCTGTCACTTTCCGCCCTCGTTTCTCCCAGAAATTCTTCACGTTTTGCTCAGCGCTTCGCTAAACAGCCGGGCCACATAGGCCACCGCCGTCATGGCGCGTTCGTAGTGCATGCGCGTGGGCCCGAGCACCCCCAGCGAGCCTTGTACCATGTCGTGGCGGGTGTAAGCAGCGCTTATAAGGGCCAGGTTTTCTCCCGCTTCGGAAATCTCCTTGACGCCAATCTGCACATGCACGGGTTCCGGCGTTTCAATGCACGCGTTCAATACCGTGACCAAGCGGTGCTTTTCCTCGATGGCCGAGAGCAAATCGCGCAACTGGGCTTGATTCTCAAACTCGGTCGCCCCAATCATCTGCGCGGTGCCTTCAACGTGGACCTGCAGGGTGGAGTCGTCGCCGAGCAGGGCCGGGTCGCACAAAGTCAGCGCGCTCTGGGCCAGCCCTTCGTAACGCTCGCGTTCGCTGGCCAACTTTTGCAGCAGGTCGGCGCGTATCGATTCCAGCGTCCAGCCGGAATATTGGCGGTTCAGAAATTCCGCCGTGGCGTCGAGTTCGCTCTGCGTGAACAGGCGATGCGGCCGCATTATTTTGTCGCGCGTCGCGCCACCGGGAGAAATCAGGACTACCACGACGCGACTATCCGGCAACAGCCACAACCTGGCGTGCTCGAGAACCGTCTTGCGCAAGGGGGGCGAGACGATAATGCCGAGACCGTTGGAAACTTCGGCAAGCACGTGGCCCGCGCGTTCGGTGATTTCCGAGGCGGTTGTGGCCCCGGCAAACTCGCGCTGAATCCATTCCTTGTCGTCGGCGCGCAACGTCGCCTGCGAGGCGATTTCCTGCGCGAAGAAACGGTAAGCCGCAGCAGTGGGCACGCGGCCCGCCGAAGTGTGCGGTTGATAGAGAAACCCGCCTACTTCAAGATCCGCCATGACGTTGCGGATCGTGGCGGTGCTCAAGGTTTCCTCAAAACGCTTGGAAATTGCGCGAGAGGATACCGGCTCGCCGGTCTCGATATACGTTCGCACGAGATCAGCGAGGATATGCCGGTTTCGCCGCTCCTGAAGAGCCGGATTCCTCATAGAAGCACTGTACCTCAGTGTCAGAGCTAGTCCCTCTATATATTGTAGAAAGCGTGTCAAGCGCGGTCAACGCAACGCGTGCGTAGTGTCCGCAAAATTCAGTTGTTATCGATCTGGGCGCGCTGCAACTTGTCGGAATAATCGATATAAAGAGTCTTCCATTCGGTGAAAAAATCGATCGCGGAAATAGCGGCTTCGCGATGGCCGTTGCCGGTCTGTTTGGTTCCCCCAAAAGGAAGATGAGTCTCGGCGCCAATCGTTGGCGCGTTCACGTACACAATTCCGGTATCCAGGTCGCGCATGGCGGAAAAAGCCTGATTCACGTTTTTGGTGTAAATGGAAGCGGACAACCCGTAGGGAACGCCGTTGGCCACCTCGATGGCTTCCGGGAAACCGCCGACCGGGATCAGCGAAACCACCGGGCCGAAGATCTCTTCCTGCGCGACGCGCATGGCGGGAGCGCACTCGCCGAACACCGTGGGCTCGTGAAACCAGCCTCTGGCGTACAGGCCTTGGTCCAGCCGGTTGCCGCCGGCGAGAAGCTTGGCTCCTTCCTTTTTGCCAATTTCAACGTACGACATGACCGTCGCGAGTTGCTGTTCGTTGATGCACGGGCCCATTTCGGTTGCAGCGTCGAGACCATTGCCAACCTTTAGCGTTTTTACGCGCGCAACGAAACGATCCACAAATTCCTTGTAGACCGATTTGTGAACGGCAACGCGGCTCGCAGCAGTGCAGCGCTGCCCGCTTGTGCCAAAGCCACCCCAGACAGCTCCGTCGACGGCCAGGTCCAAATTCGCGTCATCCATGACGATGATGATGTTCTTTCCACCCATTTCAAGACTGCAATGCTTGAAGTCCGGAGCGCAGGCCTGCGCGATGATCCTGCCAACGGCTGAAGAGCCGGTAAAACTGACGACCGGAGCCTGTTTGTGCCGAGCGAGAGGGCCCCCGGCCGCCGGGCCATCCCCACTGACAATGTTAACAACGCCGCGGGGCAGACCGGCCTCGGTCAGCGCCTGCACGTAGTGGTAGGCAGAAAGCGGAGTATCTTCGGCAGGCTTCAGCACCACGGTATTTCCGCTGACCAGGGCCGGTGACATTTTCCAGGAGGGAATGGCCATCGGAAAATTCCACGGCGTAATCATCGCGCAGACGCCCACGGACTGGCGAACGCTCATGGCAAACTTGTTTGGCAATTCAGAGGGGGTGGTCTGACCGAATAGTCGTCGACCCTCGCCCGCCATGTAGTACGTCATATCGATGGCTTCCTGCACGTCGCCACGCGTTTCTGCCAGGACCTTGCCCATCTCGCGGGTCATGTCCCGGGCAAGGGCCTCTTTGCGTTGCACGAGGAGTTCGGCGGCACGATAAAGGATCTCAGCCCGCTTGGGTGCCGGTACCAGGCGCCACGTTTTGTAGGCTTGCCGGGCGGTATCGACGGCCGCGTCCACGTCCTTGCTGTCGGAAGCGGGAAAGGTGCCAATGACTTCGTCCGTGTTCGCAGGGTTGCGGTTTTCACAGGTCTGCCCACTGCCAGAATCCTGCCACTCGCCGTTTATGAAGTTCTTGTAGATCTGGGGACTCCCGGTTGACGCAGTCATACTTTCTCCCATTGCCCGAGCCTGGTGTCAGCGCATGTTCTGTGGTCGGGTGCAGGTAAAACGCGAGCCGCAATACAGTGGATGCTTGATTTTATAGCGGTACGCCAAGCATCGTCAAATGAGTACCTTGAAGCGCCTGCGGGAGCAGGAAAGGATTGCCAAACAGCTGGCGGACGGCTATAGTTCTTAACGACTCGTCCCCGAGTCAAAGTGTTCTCGAGAATGCAGTAGAAACTGGTTGGAGCACCCCGCCCCTGCGAGCCGTTGCGCAGCAACCCAGTTGGTTCCTAATACCCAGAATGAAGAGTAGGCAGCACTAATTTAATTACTATGCGAGGAGTCTTACCGTATGTCTCTCCTGAAATGGTCCAGGTCTATCTGTATCCAAGTGCAGCCGCGGGCAGCCTTAAGCGCTCTACTCTCGTTTTCCCTGCTGCTCGGCGCCGCTCCAGCCTTCGCGCAGAAAAACGTAACCACCTCCCACTATGACAACGCGCGCACCGGCCAGATGGCCAATGAGACGGTGTTGACGCCAACGAATGTGAAAAATCTGGGGGGCGCTAGCCCGGATACGTTCGGCAAGCTGTTTTCCTATCCGGTCGATGGCCAGATTTATGCGCAACCTCTGTATGTGCAGGGTGTAACGCTCGGTGCTGGCACAGCGCAGGCGGGTTCGGTGCACAATGTCGTCTTTGTCGCGACCGAGCATGATTCGGTCTACGCCTTTGACGCGGACAGCAACGGCGGCGCCAATGCCAACCCGCTCTGGAAGATCACGCTACTCGACACAGCCCACGGAGTTCCTGCCGGCACGACCGCCACCACCGTTCCCAACGGCGATGTCAGCACGGGCGACATCGTTCCGGAAATCGGCATTACCGGCACCCCGGTCATCGATCTTTCCACCAACACCCTCTATGTCGTCGGCAAAACCAAGGAAAACGGCAACTACTTCCAGCGGCTGCACGCACTCAACATCACCACCGGCCAGGAAAAGCTGGGTGGCCCGATCACGATTGCGGCGCAAGTCGCCGGCACGGGCAATGGCTCTGTGGGGGGCGTCTTGAAGTTCGATCCCAAGTGGGAGAACAATCGCCCAGGGCTGCTCCTTCTGAATGGCTATCTCTATGTCGGCTTTGCGGCCCACGGCGACAATGGCCCGTGGCACGGATGGGTTTTGGCGTACAACGCAGCGACTTTGCAACAAACCAGCGTTTGGTGCGCAACTCCGAGTGGACTCGGATCGGGAGTTTGGCTCTCGGGAAACGGCCTTTCGGCGGATACATTCAACTCCGGCAACGCGCCCAGCGGGCGCCTATTTGTGGCCACAGGCAACGGCGCATTTAACGCCACGACTGCACCTTATACGAACGCCATGAACTACGGCGATGATCTGGTTCGCCTGGACCTCAACAACGGCGCTATGACCGTCGCCGACCATTTCACACCTCTGAACCAATCCGATCTCAACGGGCGTGACGCAGACGTCGGCTCCGGTGGAATTCTGTTGCTGCCGGATCAGGCTGCCGGCGGCCATACGCATCTCATGATGCAAATCGGCAAAGAGGGACGCATCTATGTTGTTGATCGCGACAACCTCGGCGGCTACAACGCTTCAACCGACAATATCGTTCAGGAAGTTCCGGTCAACAATGCCAGCCAGTCCAATCAGACCTACAAAGTGGCCGGACTTTGGGGCATGCCGGCTTACTGGAACAACACCATCTACACCTGGGCCACGGGCGATGTCCTAAAGTCCTTTCAGTTTGTTAACGGAAAACTAGGCCACCTGGATGCCAACGGCATTCCCAGTTCCACGTCCCATTCCAATGAAACGTCGCAGTTTCCGGGTTCAACGCCCGTGGTGTCCGCCAACGGCACCACCAGCGGCATCGTCTGGAATGTTCTAACCGACAGCTACAACGCCAATGGGCAAGCAGTTCTATACGCGCACGACGCCATTAATACCGGAACTACGCTCTATTCGAGCGCTACCAACAGTGCGCGCGATAATCCGGGTGTTGCGACCAAATTTGTGATTCCCGTGGTCACCAACGGAAAAGTTTATGTGGGAACCACGGACTTCCTCAGCGTGTACGGCCTTCTGGGCGGCACGCAGCAGGCCGCGACACCGGTCTTGACTCCTGGCTCGCAATCCTTTGCAGGCTCGCTCAGCGTGACGATCACGGACTCCACATCGGGCGCTTCCATTTATTACACGACCGATGGATCGACCCCGACCACCGCGTCCATCAAATACACCGGCGCCATCACGGTAAACACCACACAGACAATCAAAGCGATGGCCAGCGCCAGCGGTTTCCTGCAAAGTGCCGTTGCCAGCGCCACCTACACCTTGCAGTCACAGACGCTCGCGCCTACCTTCTCGCCGGCGCCGGGCTCGTTCAACACCGCGCAAAACGTTACCCTCACAAGCGGCACCTCGGGCGCGAAGATCTACTACACAACGAACGGCACGACGCCCACTACGTCCTCGACGCTGTACAGCGGGCCCATCAGCGTGACCAGTACGACGACCATTAATGCGCTGGCAACAGCCACGGGCCTGTCGAACAGTCCGGTCGCGACAGCGACTTACAGCATCGTTACCGGCGGGACTGGCGTTGATTTCAGCAATGGATTCAGTTCCTCAGCAACGGTCATGACCTTTAACGGCAGCACCGGTCTGGCCGACACGCGCTTGCAGCTTACCAACGGCCAGCTCAATCAGGGCGGATCGGCATGGGCCAAGACACCTGTCAACATTCAGAAATTTACGAATGACTTTACGTTCCAGTTGGAAAACGCCGGAGCCGACGGAATTACCTTTGCCATCCAAAACACGGGTCTCTCCGCTCTCGGCTCATTTGGCGGCGGGTTGGGTTATGGTGCAGACAATCCGGATGTTCCTCCGGTGATTGGCAACAGCATCGCGGTGAAGTTCGATACCTACAGCAATGGCGGCGAAGGCGACGACTCGACCGGTCTGTACCTGAACGGGGCTTCGCCCACCCTTCCATTCACAGCGCTCGGCGGCAGCACCGGCATCGACCTGCACAGCGGCGATACGTTTGCCGTTCACATGACTTATGACGGCACCACTCTGGCGATGCGGATCACCGACGGCGTCACGAATGCCGTCTACAACACCAGCTGGACGGTGAACATTCCGCAAATCGTGGGAGCCAATACCGCGTTTGTGGGCTTTACCGGCGGTACCGGCGGCCTGACCTCCAGCCAGAAGATCGAGACCTGGACATTCCTGAGTTCGCCCGTGACCCAGCAGACGGCGGCGACCCCGACGTTCAGCCCTGCGGCCGGAACCTACCTGGGCACGCAAACTGTGACCATTGCCGACACTACGCCTGCAGCCAAGATTTTCTACACAACCGACGGCAGCACGCCGGCGTCTGCCGCCGGTGGCTCGACGCAGTCCTACAACGGACCGCTCACGGTTACCGGAAGCCAAACAATTAAAGCGCTTGCCACCGCCACCGGCTTTAACCCGAGCGTTGTGGCCTCCGCGGCCTATGTGATTCAACAACGCGCTACCGCACCGATTTTCTCACCGGCGGGCGGCACGTATTCGGCAGCGCAAACCGTGACCATGACTTCTCCAACTCCCGGCGCAACGATCTACTACACGACCAACAACACGACGCCGACCACCGCATCGACCAAATACACCGGCGCCATTACGGTAAGCGCCAACACCACCATTCAGGCCATCGCTGCTGCCAATGGATTTTTCAACAGCACCGTGGCCACCGCAACCTACACCATCAATTCTTCGCTGGTGGTGAACTATGGCTCGGGATTCACGGCCACCGGTTTGGCCTTCAACGGAAGCACCGCGTTGAATGGCACCCGCCTGCGGCTGACCGACACCGGGACCAATGAAGCGGGTAGCGCGTGGTTCACCACAAAAATGAACGTGCAGAAGTTCACCAACGACTTCACGTTCCAGCTCACTACACCGATCGGCGACGGCATGGCATTTGTGATTCAAAATAGTGCCACGAATGCTGTGGGGCCGAGTGGCGGCGGTCTCGGCTACGGTCCGGACAGCGTAAGCTCTCCATCGGGAAGCTCGAATACGCCGATTGCCAAGAGCGTCGCCGTGAAATTTGACCTCTACGACAATGGCGGAGAAGGCCCCAATTCAACGGGGCTGTACCTGAATGGCGTATCGCCAACGACTCCGGCCACGACCATCACGGGCGTTGATCTGCATAGCGGGCATACGATGAATGCCCACATGACGTATGACGGTACGACGCTTACCTTGACCCTGACGGACGCGACCAACACGGCGCTGACGTTCACCAAGTCGTGGATCGTCAATATTCCCGGTACCGTGGGAGCCAACACGGCCTATGTGGGCTTTACCGGAGGCACCGGAGGATCGACCGCGGTGCAGGAGATATTGACCTGGTCTTACAACAACACCGCTCCTACCACCAAAACGCCGGTTGTTTATCAGAGCTCGAAGCTCGCTGCAGTCAGCTCCGGGCCTGAGTTCCGTACGTTTGACTTTTCCGGATTCCCGGATACGACGGGAACGATTCTCGATGCGACAGCGGTCGGCGACAACATCACGTACACGGTGAACGTGGCTACGGCCGGCACTTACAACGTGAAGGTTTCCGTTAAGAAATATTCGGCACGAGCGGTCTGGCAGATGACGGTGAACGGGACAGGGCTAGGCGCGGGAGTGGACGAGTATTGGCCGAGCGAAGCCTATGCCGTCATTGATATGGGCAATTTCACATTCGGGACGGCTGGAAATTATTCCTTTAAGTTTACCGTTGTAGGGAAAAGTTCCAGCAGCACCGGCTACGCGATGTCCTTTGACGACTTCACCCTGACGCCTCAATAAGCAACAAGCGGCAGTACAGACCACAGTTGGCTCGCAAGCGGCTGCCTTCGCCGGCAGCCGCTTTTCTTTTGCGCCGAGCCCTGAACCTGGCTCCAGCCGGAGGGGCCGCCCGATTACTTGCTCTCGCCCGCCAGCAGCATCTGTACGGCACGCTGTACGGTCAGGTCGGCCGGCAGCGGCTGAAAATCCGAATTGCTTTCCGTCTGATGCACGGCAATCGTTTTAAAAAACAGAGCTTTGCCGTTCATATTCACATGGAGGAGTTCCATTTGCCAGGCGCCCGATCCCAGATCTTTCTGCTTCACCCGGAAGCTGCCGCCTTGGTCCAAGTGACCCAGGAGGCCGCCGCCAAACTTCACATTGCTTTGCAATGTTCCTTCGATTTCCACCAGACGCTTCTGCTGCACATCCACCAGTAAATTTCCTTCCATGTGGTGAAGCACTTCCGCCTCGCGACCGGAAGGATCGTAGTTGGGATTGGGCGCGAAATGCAGCCGGGCCCGAGGGCCTTCCACGCCTTCCAGCCGAAACAGGAAGGCAGCGGGGTAGATTCTCAGCAGCTTTCTGGCTTTGTCAGCGTCATCGTTCTGCTTGCGCTGCTCTTCCCGCATGGCGTCAGGGTGCGTCGCCAGTTTGCCAATGCGCTCGGCTTCATCTTGTTCCTGTCTGCCGGACAGCGGCTCCCCATTCACTTCCAGGAGACGCGAGATCTCTCCTTCTTTGGTCTGATAGACGTCGAAACGTTTCTGTTTCCCTTTTTCTTCCTTCAGCTGCCGGTAATGCCAGAGCGAGTGGTCGTCGATCTGCGACTGAATTTCATGCTCAAGCACTGCGCGCGCCAGACCATTCGCGTCGCCGGCAGCGGGGGCCTGGGCAGGGGCAGTACCCAGCAGGGCAAAAAGAGTGCTGGGCAGGAGGATGCACCTCATGGCCAGCACAGCGACAGGACTCCCGGTCGCGGAATGCTGTTGGTTCTGCACGATTTACTAGGATTCCACGGCGTGGCGGAAGGATTCGCTCGTCGGCAGACGCAGAAATAGATCGGAAGGGCAGCCAGCAAGCAATGGGAGTTGCGGGAATGCTCTTTACTGACGGCGGGCTGCTTCTGAGGAAGCGGCCCCTTTGCTTATCGTAGAAGAGGAACTGACCGGCGGCAACGGAGGCGCTACTCCAGCAGTTTGCGAGCCCAGTCCCAGTTGCTGGAGCGTTTTCGCATCCAGCTTGCCGGAAGGATTCAGTCCGTGCGACTGCTGAAACTTGCGCATGGCGTCGGTAGTTGAACTATCCCACTTCCCGCTGGGGTCTCCTGAAAACGATCCATCTTTCGCCAACGCCTGCTGTATTTCGCTGATCCTGTCCGAGGTTGGAGCTTTCTGTCCCTTGTTTCTTAGCCCTGCAGCGCCGCGGGAACGCTTGGACGATTTCAAAGACTTCGTGGTTTTGGGTTTCGCGGATCGCGCCGCGGATGAGTGTGACGCGGTTTGATGCGAAGGAGATTTACCGGGAGGCGATTTTTTCTTCGCCGTCGTTTGCGAAGCGGCTAGTGGGTTCGCGCACACACCCAATCCAGCTGCCAGAAGCAGCGCAAGGATCAGGTGTGTCGCTCGTGTGAGTCGCATGGCTTTGCAAGCTTAACGCGTGTTCGGCTAAGGCGGAAAAGCTAAAACTATTGCTGGTTCTCCGCAGGCACCACGCCTGAAAGGAAGACCGTCAACACCCGGTCGCTGTCCTGTTTCCGGAGCACCTTGAACACCACGTTATCTCCAGTCTTTAGTTTTGAAGCCACGCGGCGGTAGTCGGCGACGGAACTTACGGCTTCGCGATTCACTTCAACGATTACGTCTCCGCGTCCGAATTGCAGATCGTCGGCAAAACTGGCTGGTTCGATTTCGGTTACCAGCACGCCTTTTTGGCCTTCCAGGCCGACTCGGCGCCCGCGATCCGGCGTGAGTTCCTCGACGTGCAAGCCAAATTCGGTGGGAGCCGCTTCACCGGGCTGTTCGCCCATGCGACCTGCCGTGTTCGGGAACACGTGCGTGCGGTCCTCGACAACGGCGGTGGCTTCTTTCTGCGCGCGATCACGCACAAACCCCACCTTTACCTTACTGCCGATGGGTGCCGTGGCAATCGGATTCACCAAATCATTTCCCGATTTTACCGCCTGTCCGTTCACGCTGGTGATGACGTCGCCGCCCTTCAAACCGGCCTTTTCCGCCGGGCTTCCGGGTTCCACGCCTTCAATCACCACGCCGTAAGGAGCACCTAGAGATTTCAGGGTAATCGGGTTGGTGCCCAATTCTTCCTGGAAACTGACACCGATCGAACCCCGCGTCACGCGGCCGTTGGCCACAATCTGGTTGTAAACATTGATGGCTGTGGTCGAAGGGAGGGCAAATCCGACGCCTTCGTAGCCGCGGCTGCCGGTGATGATGGCGGTGTTAATGCCCACAACTTCTCCGGCCAAATCCACAAGCGGGCCGCCGGAATTTCCGGGATTGATGGCCGCATCGGTCTGCAGGAAGCGCTGAAATTGTTGTCCGACTCCGCTACGGTCCTTGGCGCTGACAATGCCCGCGGTCACCGTCGAGTTCAGACCGAACGGACTGCCAATCGCCAGAACCCAGTCGCCGACCTGCACGCCATCGGAATTTCCCAACTTGGCCGTTGGCAACTCCTTGGCCGCTTCAATCTTGATTACGGCGAGATCGGTCGCTTCATCAACGCCGACCACCTTGGCGGTGTAGCGCGTCGTGTCGCCCGTGATTTGCACCTGGATTTTCGTGGCTTGCTCGACAACGTGATTGTTGGTGAGGATGAATCCCTTCTTGTCCACGATCACGCCGGAGCCGAGACTGCGTTCTGCTTGCGGAGGAGCGTCTTTCTGGCCTTCAAAATACTTGTCAAAGAAATCCTGCATGGGATCGTCTTGATCATACGGCTGCGAGCGCTTCTTTTTCATCGCGGAGCGGCGATCCATGACCTGCGTGGTGGCAATGTTCACGACGGCCGGCTCCACGCGGTTCACGATGCCCGCAAAAGAATTCGAAGACGGGATGGGATCGGGCACGGCGAGTGCCGTCGCTCCCTTCCCGGCAAACGACGGCGTCTTCATCGCCGAGACTTTGCCGGAAACAACCGAACCAATCAGGATGCCAACCGTCAGCGTAAACGCCACTGCCAGTCCCGCTAGAATTTTGCGCCGCCGCGCCCAATTCACGATTTCATTAACTTGGTCGCCCATTATGCCTGCTCCTCTGTTTTTGGCCGATCATCGCTGGCCCCGCACAATTCTTCAAAGGCCCCGGTGGAATCCAAGGCTAAAAGCCGCAAAACCGGGACGTCGCGGTTCTACTCCGCAAAGTATAACACCGCAGCGGCCAGCCGGTTGCGCAGCTCAGTTTGTGCATCGGGATCAATACTGTCCCAAGGGACGGGTGTTCCAGTCGATGGTTGCGTGCCTTTGCATCGAACGTCTGTTCAGCTCTAACATATGCACACTATGTTGGACGCAGGAAATCGCAAAACTGTTGTAACCGTTTTGTATGCGCCCGGTCTCCATCGGCTAGGCCCTTGTGCCAGCGCGACTTGCGCGCCGGGAAGTGTGCCTGTGACGAGGGCCGGCTGCTCCCGCCGGCCTCATTTCTGCTTGACATCTCCTTCCTTTTCAAGCATAAACAATAAAGCTGCGGTACGCGGCGACACGTGGCGATTTAGGGCAACTTGCTCCACGTAAAAAACTGCTAAAGAGCTTTTCGAGAATCCCAGATTTTTCTGAGACCCTCCAAGCACTTTGGCGCGGAGGGCTTTTTTATTTCCGGCCTCCCTGCTGCCCTAACCGACTTCCACGTCACTTATCTTGTTCCGGTGCGACCCCGGAGCCAGGATGCCCTGCTTTTGCAGCTGGCAAGGGTCTCCTGCAACAGAGGATCAATCAAATGTCCGAGCATTACGAACTGCGCTGTAGAGAATGTGGCAAGACCTGGGGTAACACGCCAAAATCGTTCTGCGAAGACTGCTTTTCCCCGCTGGAAGTCGCCTACGATTACGACGCTGTCAAGCGAATCGTTAAGCGGGAAAATCTCGCCGGCCGCAAGTTCAACATGTGGCGCTATTCGGAATTTCTTCCCTTGGAAGATGGCTACGTCGGTCCCAATTCGGTTGGCGGCACGCCGCTTGTGACGTCCCGCAAACTGGGCCAGCAGTGGGGGATCAAAAATCTCCATTTCAAAAATGACGCGGTCTGCTTCCCTTCCCTCTCGTTCAAGGATCGTGTCGTTGCAACCGCCCTGGCTGCGGCACGGCGCTTCGGATTTGAGACGGTCGGCTGCTCGTCCACGGGAAATTTGGCGAACGCGGTCGCGGCACAAGCGGCCCAGCAGGGTTTCGACGCCTGCGTTTTCATTCCCGCGGATCTGGAGCCGGCCAAAGTGCTGAACACCGCCGTTTATGGCGCACGCATCGTGCGCATCGACGGGAATTATGACCACGTCAACCGTCTCTGCGCGCAAATCGCCGACCGTTTCCAGTGGGGACTCGTCAACGTGAACCTGCGTCCTTACTATTCAGAAGGTTCGAAGACCCATGGTTTTGAAATCGCGGAGCAACTAGGGTGGTCTCTTCCCGACAATGTGGTTGTGCCCATGGCGGGCGGTTCGCTCATCACAAAAATTGCCAAAGCGTTTCGTGAACTGGTCACCCTTGGCTGGGTTGAAGCCAAGCCAGTCAAGTTTTTTGGCGCGCAAGCCACGGGCTGCTCGCCTATCGCCGACGGTGTGAAGCGCAATCTGCTTCGCTTTGAACCGCAAAAACCGAATACCATCGCTCGTTCCCTGGCCATCGGCAATCCTGCCGACGGTCCCTACGCCATCAAGCTCATGCGCGAAAGCGGTGGCTGGGCGGAAGATATTTCTGATCGCGAAATCGTCGAGGCCATCAAGCTTCTTGCGGAAACGGAAGGCATTTTTACGGAAACCGCAGGCGGGGTCACGGTCGGGGTCACCAAAAAACTGATCTCCCAGGGCCGCATTAAACCGCATGAAACCACAGTCGTCTGCATCACCGGCAATGGACTGAAGACCACGGACGCACTCATCGCCGAATATCCGCTCCCCGAGGCCATTGCGCCCCGGCTGGACGCGTTCGAGGCGTTGCTCGATTCACAACTGGCGGCCAAAGTGTAAAGGCTGACGGCCCGCCGGATCGCTCAGCCCGGGTTTTGCAATGCGCTGTTGCAGGGAAATTGAAAATTTTGCAAGGAGACCGATCACCGATGCCCGTCATCATTGAAATCCCCACAGCGTTCCGCCGCTTCACCGACGGCGCGCCCAAAGTGGACTGTAGTGCAGCTACGGTAGCCGAAGCGCTCACCCAGCTCACGACACGATTCCCTGATCTCAGCCGCCACGTTCGCGACGACCAAGGTCAGATTCGACAATTCCTAAACGTGTACCTCAACGAAGAAGATATCCGTTTCCTCGGCGGGGAAGCCTGCTCTCTTAAAGAAGGCGACCGCGTGCTGCTGGTCCCGTCCATCGCCGGCGGCTGCCCGCTGCCATTGTTGTAGCGTTTCTATTGTCCAGTAGTTCGCCGCGCGACCGCGTACCGGCGGGACTCGCTCCTTTACGGAACGGTTCAAGCGGATTCTGGCCGTTACCATTCCTAGCGAAGCGATCCGACCTGCCCCCTGGGGCATGTCCGCCAAACAGTACCAACGCCCCGTCTGCTTTTCCGCTGAACTCGGCAGGCTGGCTTGCCTGCCACCGACCGAAAAAGCGAAAGGGCAGAAGAAATATCTGCCCTTTCGCCCCCTGTCTGCTGGCAATGTTACGGTCTGATTTCCAGATTCAATTCGGCTGGTACGGGCGTAATGGACCCATACAATCCGTCTGCTCCTTCATTCGGACCTGCGGTGAAATAAAGGCTCAGCGACGATCCCGCTTGGGCGTTGTTGCCAAAACTGAGCGCCCATAGTCCGTCAATTTTCATGACCGAATTGTCCGGATTGCGGAAGAATCCCCGGAACTTCAGGCTTTCAGGATTGAACGCAGCGATCTTTCCGCTACCAAGGTTCCCCACCAGGATGTCATGGCTGAATTCTCCAAAATCGCCCGGCGCTACAACCACACCCCACGGTGCGTTGAACCAGGACCCACGATCCAGTCGACGCATCAAGCGCCCGTCGGGGCTGAAGACGTCCACGAATCCCAGACCATCCGCCTGCACTTCCCGGCCGTCGGGACCGGGCTTGGCGAAGGTCACGAAAATATTGGAACCGACTGTCTGCACATTGAATGGCGCAAGGTGGTCGCCTCCGCTGTGGTCCTCGAATGCGTCGCCGTTCAACTGGACCCGCTGGAATTTTGTGTCGTAGACTTCCACTTCGCCGCTACGGAAGTTGGCCACGTATAACACATTCTTGCCATTCAGCTGGCTCAGCGCCAAGCCGGTGTAGGCCGCCTGGTTGTGAAAATTGTCCACTTTCCGAATCGCGTTGGTGCCGTCGACTTGCGGATTCCAGCCGGAAATGGTCCCGGTGGCGGTTGCGAAAAGAAACAGGGCTGGCTTGCCAGGAGCCAGTTCGAAATCCGTCGTGCCGTTGAATACGGTGCCCGTCGGAGCTCCTGGACCCGCTTCACCTTTCGGCGCGGGAATGGTCACCACCAGAGGCACGATGGTTCCGTCTCCTTTGTAAAGCGTCGCCGTGCCGTCGGCATTGTTTGAAACCCACCACGGACTGGATGCGCTCCGGGAAAGCCCCCAGGCATTTCTCAGATGCGGATCCGTTTCTGGAGCCATCCCTGGAATATCCGATACCAGGTTCGTTTGCGTGTAATGCTGAGCGCAGACAAGCCCGGGAATGGCCAGTGCCGCAGCCGTTGCTACAGCCCATTTGCAAAGCTTGAGAATTCGTTCCATAGAACACACCTTTCCTGTTTGCTGATTTGGTTTGAAGGCTCGACAGAACCAGCCACCGCGCGCCACTCCTGCCCTGGGCCGATTGCAGGACTGCTTTCGCTCTGTTGCGTTCTGCTCTCGTCTTCCTACACACTCTGCACCAGGCCCCTGGCCGCAGGTGCCTTCCTTGGGTCATATCCTTGTAAACAGTTGGTCTAGGCGGTAAACAGCCGGCCTAAGCGCGGCGCAGCTTCATGCCGTGGAAATTCCGGGCGGCTTTCTAATTTGCCAGGGACCGCGAAGAGCGTTTATTCTTTGACCAAGACGGCGTGCTAGTCTTGGGCCGTGCGGAAGGGATCTCCCGTTGTCGTACTTTGCTCTTTTCTATGAAGTTGTCGATGATTTTGTCGCCCGGCGGCAGCCGTTTCGCGAGGAGCATCTTC
>DATHFT010000083.1:0-10475 GCA_035317965.1 Saccharimonadales bacterium (SeqCode)
CAAAATCTTCACCACGGAAACGCAGAACCGGCTCTTTGAAAATGGCTTGCTGTGGCTCGGCGGAGCTGCTCAGGAAGGTCCCGCCAACTCTCCGACGGCGGCGGCTTCCAGCACGCAAATCAACCCGCATGCCATTGTCGCGAATCCGGCGAGCGGCAAGGTTTACGCCGTAAATACCAACGGCGGCACCGTCACGATCATTGATGCCGCCAAGGGCTCGTCGGTCTCGGTGCGGGTCGGCGAAGAGCCGGTGGCCATTGCGGTCAATGCGGTTACCAACAAAATCTATGTCGGCAACGCCGGCAGCGGCACGGTTTCCGTTATCGACGGCACCAGCGATGAGGTTGCCGGAACGGTGACGGTCGGTTCGCGGCCTTACGCCATGGCGGTAAATTCCGCCACCAATAAGATTTATGTGTCCCGTACGTTCGGCGACACCATGACGATTATTGACGGCGCGACAAATTCCACGAGCAAACTCAAGCCCAACACCAACGCCGACGCCATGGAAGTAAACGCCGGCACCAACAAGATTTACTTTACGAACTACGAAAGCAAAGCTCTAACCGTGATGGACGGGGAGTCGCTGGAAAAAACGGCCATCCCGGCTGATGTGCATCTGTGGGGGGTGGCCATCAATCCCACTTCCAACAAAATCTATTTCCCGGCGGCCGGCTCGGCGAAACTTTTTGCCGTCGACGGCACAAGCAACTACGTTACCTCCATTGCCACCGGGGAAATTCCCTGCTGCGTCGCAATCGATACCGGCGCGAACCGCATTTATGTTGCAAACTATGCCAGCAATTCGGTTACCGCGATTGACGGAAACTCGGAAACCGTCCTGGCCACCATCCCGGTGGGAACGCAGCCGCATGGCCTGGCCGTAAATTCGGCGACTCACACCATCTATGTTGCCAACACCGGAAGCAACAACGTATCCATCATCAGCGGCGCGAACAACAAGGTCGTGGCCACGGTCGATGCCGGCCCCGGTCCGTTCGCCATCGCCGTGGAACCCAACTCCGGCAAAGCTTTTGTCGCCACCATGGGACCCAAAAACGTGGTGGTAATCGACTCGCAAACCTCCACGAAAAAATTCTTCCCTTCCCTGCGCCGCAAGAAAACCGAGCCGGAGTAAACCAAGAGACAAATTTTGCCGCGCGGCAAAAGCGTGTCGGGCGGCAAGCCCTAGGTTCCCGAGCAGCCGCAATTTTGCTCCCGCGGACGGAAAATGGCATTGGCAGAAACGCGGGCGACGGCCATTCGAATTGCGACGACCGCGCGTACGCGCCGCCGACTGTTCTCCTGCGCTACACTAAGTTCCCTGACGAACTCAG
Organism: Saccharimonadales bacterium (SeqCode); assembly: GCA_035317965.1. Taxonomy (GTDB): domain Bacteria; phylum Acidobacteriota; class Terriglobia; order Acidiferrales; family UBA7541; genus Acidiferrum. Next base: position 1,338 of record DATHFT010000083.1, read on the forward strand.
GGGAGCGACCGACGACCATGCCGACACGGGAAGATGCCTGGAAAATTGTTTGCGAATATACCGCTTCGGAATCTTTGCGGAAGCACATGCTGGCGGTGGAAGCCTGTGTGCGGGCCTATGCGCGCAAGACCGGGGCGGACGAGCCGACCTGGGGCTTGGCTGCCTTACTGCATGATTTTGATTATGAACGGTGGCCCAACAGCGCGCACTCCGCGGACAAGGAGCATCCGGCCGAAGGAGCGCGCATCCTGCGCGAGCGCGGCTATTCAGAAGAGATTATCCGGGCGATTCTTTCCCACGCGGACTACAGCGGCGTGAAGCGAGAATCGGCTCTCGAGCATACTTTGTTTGCTTGCGATGAGCTGGCGGGTTTTTTAACCGCTTGCGCCTATGTACGGCCGTCGAAAAGCATCCTGGATTTGGAACCGGATTCGGTGAAGAGACGTTTGAAGGACAAAGCCTTCGCAAAAGGTGTCAGCCGAGACGACGTTCGCAAAGGGGCGGAGGAGCTAGGAATACCGCTTGAGGAACACATTGCGTTCTGCATCAGCGCGCTTCGCGAGCAAGCCGATGCGCTCGGCCTGCGCGGCACCTTGTAGAAACGTCCCGGCTATTTCACGTCAGGATGGACAGCAGTCACCACAGAGACCGTGGCCGGCCGATGCGCGTAAAGCACGAGCGCCGCGCCAAACAGCATTCCGGCTAGGAGCAAGACGAAGGCGCCTGTAGCGATCCATTTCCGGGGCGGTGCCGAGCGCAGGGCCGAAAACCAGCCTCCCGACGATCTCGCAGCGTGCCGGCCCGCCTCCGGGCCGTCGGTCCCCGTCGGCCGCGTCGCTGGCTGGTCCGCGTATTCGACCTTGCCGACAAAGCTATAGCCTTTACGGGGAATCGTTTCGACGAAAAGCGGTTGTTCCGGCGTGTCGCCGAGCATCTGGCGCAGCTTGTTGACGGTGGTATTGACGTTGGCGTCGTAGTTCACTTGTGCGTCGTTGGGCCACAAACGGGCACGCAGCGCTCCGCGGGTCACCACTTCACCGGGAGACTCGAGCAGGATCAAAAGCACTTCGCCCACTTTTCCCTGCAGTTTTACGCGTTCGCCGTCCTTAAAGAGTTCCTGGCGGGCGAGATCCAGATCAAAGCTGCCAAAGTGAGCAAAACGCGAAGTAAACGGAGCCGCCGGTCGGGAACTGTCGCGTGGTTGCGAATGTTCAAGAGAGCGTGCGGGAGCTAGACCTGTATTCATGAATCACCCTGAATATTCAGACGGAGGAAAGCGCAGCCGTCCGTAAAACTTCCCTCAACCGCTCGCACGAGAAAGGAACCGAGGCAACACCACTTGACCTGCCGTTGAGATTGGTTATATCTTAGGTGTATATACAAGTCAAGTGGAATAGGTCTCTTGAATGGCAAGCGCGACTCACGTTATGGACCTGACCGGTACCGGGTACTGCGCGAGCTTTAACTTCCGCAGGACTGCGCGGGCCGTAACCAGCCTGTTTGATGAAGCTCTACAGGCGAGCGGGATCCGCTCGACGCAATTTACGATTCTGGTGGGCATCGCCAAGAGCCAGCCGGCTGCGATCAGCGCGATTGCCAAAGTTCTGGTCATCGACCGGACGACACTGACGCGAAGTTTGCGGCTGCTGCAAAAAGAGGGCTTTCTTTCCATTTCCGAACGCAGCCGGATGCGGCAGCGCTTTGTCCTGCTGACGCCCAAAGGAGAAAAAGCGCTCGCGTTGGCCCTGCCCCTGTGGCGCAAGATTCAAAGTCATTTTATCGATGCCATCGGTTCGGAGTATTGGTTGAATTTGCGCCATGAGCTCGAACGGCTCTCGCTCGTGGCGACCAGTTTGGAGGCCGGCGAAAATCCGAGCGAAACTGCCTCCCAGAGCCATCCCTGAGTTTTTATTTCTTGCTGCGCCTGCGCCTCGTCTGCCAACTCGCGGCTGGACGGAAAATAAAACGAAGTTCCAGCGATTTACCTGCCGGCCGCGATCTCCGGAACCTCGACGATGCGGATGCCTGTCGCGGGCGAGTCGACAGAAAATGCCAGAGCAGCGATCATTTGCGGGAGTTTCACCAGACCAAGACGCAACGCGGCCGGGCGCGTGGATGGAATTTGACGGGCCAGCCAGTAAGCCGGGGTGAGGAGATACGGCCAGTAGTGACCGGGACCAAGAACATACCAGGGACGCAGAATCGTGGCGTTTAGACCGCCGGATTGAATCATCTGTTCGCAGCTCGTTCGAACTTCGATGTACGACGTCATCATGGGAGCAGGATGAGCGACGCTGACATAGATGAAATGCCGGACGCGGTTGGCAAGGGCTACCGCCACGGATTCTTCACAGGATTTCAGGTCGATTTGGCGAAACTGTTGGCCTTTGCCGGGGCCGGGGTGCGCCACACCGACGAGTTGGACATACGTTTCGGCGCCTTCCAGCTTGTCGATGAAGGTGGCACGGTCGAGGGCGTTTCCAAAAACCGGCTTGCAGCCTGCGTATAAACGCCGTTCGGAGCCGGAACGGACGAGTCCAAGAACGGAGTGACCTCGCCGCAGCAGAGTTTCAGACAGGCGTTGGCCCATGTAGCCCGTTGCTCCAGCGATGAATACTGGATTGCTCATTCGGTCTTTCGCATTTTCCGCTCGGCGGTGCCCGGGACCGGTCTGCCGCCATTCCCCGAGAGTTTCCCTTCCGGGGAGCCGCAGGCGACTAGGGGGTTGTCGATATCTACGTATCAATTCTGAATCCGGATTTCAAGGCCGTACGGGCATCGGGCGTGATTTTCCGCAGACGCGGGGCGAGAGTGCCACAGGGGTCGCGGGTTTTGTTTTCCAATTCGTTTTAAGAGGAACTAGGCGCTCGGGAGACGCAGCCCGGGGGAAGGGGCCGCAGTCGCCTGTTCTAGTGCACGTTTGCGGCTACCTCGTTCAGAACGACAGCCAGGCGGATCCCGGCCATCGCCAGACTCTCTTCCACGACGGAACCGGCTTCCTCCTGATACGGTTGGCCCAGAATGATGTGCTTATGCAGCATGCGGTTGCCGACGCGATGGTTGTCCGAGCACACACTGACGTCGGCGTCTGCGTGCGCGTCCACGGGAACCTTTTTCGGCAAGTCGCCATAGGAAATATCTTCGGCGTGCTCGTGACTCTCCCAGGCCCAGTCTTCCAAATGAATTCCTTCGGTCTTCCACACAGCGATCTCCGCCGCAAAGGCAGTGTGTAACAGGTTGGCATAGGCTTGTGCGCTAGCTGCGCTTTGCGCGGTCATATCCTTCTCCACGATTTGTTTGTCCCAAACGGCGTGAAGGTTTGGTCGGTAGTCGTCCAAATCGTCAGTGGATTGCTTGTCGGGATGGGGCTTGCTGTTGAAGTAACCCACGGGAACGCAATTTCCGCCGCGATCCCCATTGGTCGTGCAGTGCAGCGGCTGGTGGAGGTCTCCGACCAGATGAATGATGTAGCGGATTGCAGCGGCACGAGCCTTCGGGTCGGCGTTTTTATCTTCAAGAATGGCGGTCTGGTCGGCAATCGCTTTGGTGACGCAACTGCGCGGGGTGCCGCAAACCGAGGAGATGACCTCCCGCGAAGCGCCCCGCGGAATGTCCAGGTAATGGAACCCATCGTCCAGGCCATGAATGCGGACCGCGTCGGCCCAGGTGGCGGCCGCGGCAAAGGCGTCGAGTCCGGCCGTGCCACACGGAGTACCCGAGTTTTTTCTGCCGGGGTCGACGGCGAGGAGGGTTGCCGCCAACTGCTTGGCTGCCGGCGAGAGGTGCTTCTCCGCGATGAGGGCGACGGTCTGGTGGCCTTTGCATCCCCAGCCGTGGGCCACGGGCGTAAAGGGGAATGCCAAAGCGGATGCAACAAGCAGCAGAATGAGGGAGATCCTGGCTTTCATGCGAGCCTCCTGTGGTCGATTTGCATCATGCCTGGGTACTATGAAATCCGTGTAAACAATCGTATGAGCCGAGAGTCAATTCATGCAAACAGAAGATGGCGCCTCTTGCGGGCCGAGGCGGGATGATGCTAGGTAGTGCTGTTCGGGGAGTGATCGTTACAAGGCGCGTTTCTTTCAAGCGGGGAAACACGCTAAAATAGTAAGGAAATGTTTACACAGATTGAAGGGTTTGACGCTACTGCCAACAAGCATCCGCGCCGGAAAACGTATGGCGTGAAGGTGGGACACGTGCGCGTGGGCGGCGGCGCCCCGGTGGTCGTGCAGTCGATGACCAATACCGATACCGCCGATGCGGAATCCACATTCCGACAGACGATGGAACTGGCGGAGGCCGGTTCGGAGATTGTGCGCTGGACGGTGAATGTGCCGGAAGCCGCGGCGGCTGTTCCGGTGATCAAAAAACGGCTGCTGGATGCCGGTTGCAACGTTCCGATCATCGGGGACTTTCACTACAACGGGCATGTGTTGCTGACGAAGTATCCGGCGTGTGCTTCGGCCCTCGATAAATACCGGATCAATCCGGGAAATGTCGGCGCCGGCCAGCGGCGCGATGAGCAGTTCGCGACGATTTGCAAGGTGGCGGTAGATCACGGGAAACCGGTGCGGATTGGCGTAAATGGCGGCTCTTTGAATCAAGAGCTGGTGATGCTGAAGATGCAGGAAAATACGGACAAGAATTTGGGGAAAGAGTCTGAAGAGATTATCAACGATTGCATGGTGTTGTCGGCACTGCAGTCAACCGAGCTGGCGCTGGAAAGCGGGCTGCGGAATGATCAGATTATTATCTCCTGCAAGACCTCGCGGCCGCGCGATTTGATTACCGTGTATCGGGATCTGTCGTCCAAAACCCAGCAGCCTTTGCATTTGGGGCTGACCGAAGCCGGGATGGGGACCAAGGGGCTGGTGTGGTCGGCCGCTTCACTCGGTGTGCTGTTGTATGACGGGATCGGGGATACGATCCGGGTTTCTTTGACGCCGCGGCCGGGTGGCGATCGCCGTGAGGAAGTTTACGCGGCTTGCGAGTTGCTGCAGTCGCTGGCGCTGCGGTCGTTTTCGCCCAGCGTCACGGCTTGCCCCGGTTGCGGTCGCACGACAAGTACGACCTTTCAGGAACTCGCCGAGGCCATCCAAAATTATATCCGCGAAAGTATGCCGATTTGGAAGACGCAGTATGAAGGCGTCGAGGAGATGACCCTGGCGGTGATGGGCTGCATCGTGAACGGGCCAGGCGAGTCAAAAGCGGCCAATATCGGGATTAGTTTGCCGGGTACCGGCGAGGCGCCGCGCTGCCCTGTTTATATCGACGGAAAGAAAGATGTGACGCTGGAAGGTACGTACGACGAGTTAGCCGTGGCGTTCCAGCAGTTGGTCGATAACTACATCGAGCGGAAGTACCCGCGCAAGGTGGCAGTTCTAGAAGGACTGGGCAGAAGCTGAGCGGTTTCCATTTCTCTCAAACACCGGGTCCTCGAAGCAGAGTTCCGACGGCGGCGCCCCTCAACCCAAACACAGACAGTATTGCAGTTTTTGCCAGCGAACCGGAATTAACGGCCGGGTAACCGTCGTGTTCCTGCTGCCGCAGCGTTGTACACCGGAGGAGCCACGCGGCGGCCTTGCGGGGCCCGAGCGGCGCGCCCCGTTCGATTCTGTTGCCGCGCCGCGATGCGGCAAGAGCAATGTGCTAAAATTTGGCTTCTTGAACACGGCGTGCAATAAGGATTCCCCATGAAAATCACAAGAGACGATGTGGTGCGGGTGGCGGATCTGGCCAACCTGGAGTTGAGTGAGGCAGAGCTTGAGACCTACCGGAAGCAGGTGGATGACGTTTTGGAATACATCGGGAAGTTGAATGAGCTGGATACCGGCGAGGTGGAACCCATGGCGCAGGTTTTGAGCGGCGATCAATTGGCGGACGCTACTTTGCGGGAAGATTTGGTGGTGCCCTGCGCAGTGGCGGAGGATGTTTTGAAATACGCGCCGGATCCGGAACCGCCGTACTTCCGGGTTCCCAAGGTGATTGAGAGATAGCGGCGAACGAAGGAAGCGTCGAGAGCACGAAGCAGAGCAGGCGACGGAAACGGGGGAAATTCAGGAATCGATGGCTGCGAATTGGACAATTGACGGCGTCAAGGAAGCGCTGGCGGCGAAGAAGGTTTCGGCGCGGGAATTGACGGCCGAGTTTTACAGGAACATTGCCGAGCAGAATACCGGGTTGAATGCCTATCTCGCGCTTTCTCCGGAGCGCGCGCGCAGGCAGGCCGACAACATTGATTCTCTCGTTGCGGCGGGCGGGGAGTTGCCGGCCCTGGCAGGGGTGCCGGTGGCGGTGAAGGATGTAATCAGCACGAGAGGAACGACGACGACCTGCGGTTCAAAGATTCTGGAAAACCATGTGCCGGTGTATGACGCGACGGCGGTCGAGCGGCTGGAAGCGGCCGGTGCGGTGATTCTGGGCAAGACCAATTGCGACGAGTTTGCCATGGGGAGTTCGAACGAAAACTCCGCGTATGGGGCGGTGAAAAACCCGGTGGCCCTGGACCGCGTGCCAGGCGGCTCGAGCGGTGGTTCTGCAGCCGTGGTGGCGGCCGGGTTGGCCGTCGCTTCGCTCGGCACGGATACCGGCGGGTCGATTCGGCAGCCCGGCGCGTTTTGCGGAATTCCGGCAATGATGGGGAGTTATGGGCGGGTTTCGCGGTATGGATTGATTGCCTTTGCCTCGTCGCTCGACCGTATTGGGCCGCTGGCCACCAATGTGAAAGATGTCGCAACGGTTTTACAGGTTATTGCCGGGCGCGATCCTCTGGACTCAACATCGGCGGCCGTTCCGGTTGCGGACTACGGCGCTCAACTGGGTGAGTCCGTTCGCGGATGCAGGCTGGGAATCCCGAAAGAATACTTTGGCGATGGAATGGATCCTGGAGTCCGCGCGAAGATTGAAGCGGGGATGGAAATTTACAAGAAATTGGGATGCCAGCTGGTAGAAATCCGGATGCCGCATACCGATTATGCGATTGCGACGTATTACATTATTGCGACGGCGGAGGCGAGTTCGAATTTGGCGCGGTACGACGGCGTGCGCTACGGATTGCGCGAGAACGGCGATTCCCTGATCTCCATGTATCGCAAAACGCGGGGAGCGGGTTTTGGCGCCGAAGTGAAACGGCGTATCGTGCTGGGAACGTACGTACTTTCAGCCGGATATTACAACGCGTATTACTTGAAGGGACAGAAGGTGCGGGCGCTCATCGCGCAGGATTTCGAGGACGCTTTCAGCAAAGTGGATGCGATCTTGACGCCCACGTCGCCCGTGCCACCGTTCAAGCTGGGAGAACGAACCAGCGATCCGCTGCAAATGTACCTTGCTGATATTTATACGGTTACCGGGTCGCTGGCAGGATTGCCGGGTATTTCTGTACCCTGCGGACGAATCGACGGCACGCTTCCCGTGGGGCTCCAGATCTTTGGGCCCGCCTTTGCGGAAGCGCGGGTTTTGCAACTGGCGCATGCCCTGGAACAAAGCGGTGGGGCCACGCTTTAACATTTGATGAAAAGATGCGCATTTGCCACCGCTTGACTCCATCATCGACAACCTGGGCAGGGCGCAGACCGGACTCCTGCGCGCTGCCGATGCTGTTCCGGCCGAGCAATGGAACGCACGGCCCGGTGAAGGGCGCTGGTCCGCCGGCGAACTGGTCGCTCACCTCATTACCGTAGAGCGCTCCATTCTGGCGGCGGCCGACAAGATCCTGCAAAAGCCTCCCCTACCTGTCCCTTTGTTGAAACGCTTTCATGTGCCCATGATGCTGGTGGAATCGCGGCTGATCCGGCGAAGGTCTCCGGTCGCGCAAGACCCGGGAATTGTCGGAGCAAAGGAAGACTTGCTGGCAACACTGCGCGATGTTCGGGAACGGACTCTGGCGTTCATCGAGGAAACCCGCCGCAAGGATTTGAGCTTGTATCGGTGGAAGCATGGATTTTTGGGGATGTTAAACCTGTATGAATGGTTCCAAATGATCGCCTCCCACGAAGTCCGCCATACGAAGCAAATGAAGGAGATTGCCGCAAATCTACCGAAAGTCGTAGTAAGTTCGCAAAAATAGGACATTTTTACCTCCCGATTTCCCTTCCTCGCTCTCGAGTACCAGCACGTTTCTGCTGGTAAAACTGTGAATAATTCCAAGTTTTACGCGGGTTTTCGGCAAAAGTACTAGTCTGAAGGTTTTTAATTTTGAGAACGGAACGACTATTGCTCTTACTTTTGAGCAGCGCCTAAGATGTCTACAGCATCGAAGGTAGTGCGAGGATGGCTGCGGGGGAAGAACAGGAGCACGGTAATGGTCACGGTGAAGTCAAGCCAGAAGATTTTTACGGATTCAGAAGTAGCGAGCTTAACGGGAATTTGCGTGGATCACATCCACAATTTCGCGAAGAGCCGCCACCTGGGATTCATCGCCCGCGCAGCGGAGGCCGCTGGAATTCAGGCCGACCAGTGGCTGTTTACGCTGTCGGATTTGATGGTTCTGGTTACCCTGTTCCCCAAGTGCACGCACTAAGTCGCTAAAATTTAACTAAATTTCGCAAGGGCGCTCCCGCACGGGCTGGAGCGCCCTTCTTGTTTGGGGCGCCAAACTGCGTGTTGCGCCGGCAAAAGCGCTGGGGCTATGCTTTTGCTGAGGCAAACCGGGAGCGCGGCGCGGCATCGCACTCTGCATACACTCATGAAACCTTTACTGCCAACGTTGCTGTTGCCGGCCGGTGTGGCGCTGCTTTTTTTGGGGGCTGTGCGGGGACGCGAGTCCCTGGCACGGGCGGAGCAGCAGGCAGCGCCGCCCGCAAAACAGGGGGCCGGCAAGCCGGATGACCCCGGGCGATTTCCGCACGGACGGAAGCTCGTTTTGAAAGACGGAAATTTCCAATTGGTGCGGGAATACCAGCGAAACGGGGAACGCGTGCGGTATTTCAGCGTGGAACGAAAAGATTGGGAAGAAATACCGGCCGCCATGGTGGACTGGGACGCGACGGCTAAGGCAGAAAAAGCGGACGAAGGCGCAGACGCCGCCCTGGTAAGCAAGATTCATGCGCAGGAGAGTGCGCAGAACATGGCGGCGGTCGTGGATGTAGACGCAAGCCTGCAGGTGGGGAGCGGCGCATTTCTTCCACCCGGCGAAGG
>DATHFT010000084.1:0-2045 GCA_035317965.1 Saccharimonadales bacterium (SeqCode)
TTGGCCGGTAAAGCCGACAATCCGGGAACCATCTTGCCCTGCGACCTCGGAGCGAGATGTCTTACTGCGACGACTTGTAAGGCTTGCGCGTCATCCGCTAGCGGGCAGGAACAACGCAATGGGTGTGCGACATAGAAGTTAAGTTTAAGCAGCGCGGCGCGACTCCCAATAGTCCTCGAAGCGGCCATTAAGGTGACAGCAGCGCAAGGCGATGATGACGTTGGCACCTTGAACAGTCCAGAACATTCCGGACTGTTTGAGCCGTGAACCGATGACGGTCTTGCAACCGGCCTCGATGACGCCCGAGCCGACGAAGAGATGCTGGCAGCGAAACTTGGGGTAGCGCATGCGCTCGGCATTTTTCTCAAAGTAGTCCGCCTCGATACGAATCTTCTCGATGACTTCCGGATTGGTGGAGTCGATCGACCGAAGGGAGAGAACCAGCTTTTCGATTTTCCCCTTGTCGAGTAGCTTTTTCTGGTGGAGCTTGATCCACGCTTTCTGGTTGGCTTCGTCATTGGGATGCAGTTTGCGGGCGACATCCCACAGGTGTTGGCGAGCGTGATACAAATCGACGATCTGAATCGCGCCCGGAAAGTGCGAGTCGGCAAGGTTCCAGATCCACTCGGCGCCATCGCCGATGACGACTCTCTTTTCCGCGCGGTTCCAGCCGCGATTCCAGGCTTCCAGGTAGATTCGTTTGCCAAACTCTTCAGCGTTCTCGATCGCGCCGGTGTAGGTGGTGGAAGCCGGATCGCGGATGGGGTAGCCCTCTTGGTCCCACGTGGTCTGGGTAAAGGCGCATCCGAACTTGACTTCCCGGGTATGGGCAGGCCTCCCTTCCGCCTTGCCTTGCCGGCCCACCGTCTCCTTCTTCACCACCGGTATCCCCGTCCCATCCATTTGGATATACAGGATCGGAATCGATTCTCCCACGATCATCGGCAGATTCAACTGCACGGCTCGCTGAACCGCTTCCCGCTCGCCCTGCGCGATATCGGCTCCGATTGCTTCCGCCGTGCGCTCCACGGCTTTGGCTGTCACCTCCAGCCCGGCCAGCAGTTCGATCTGACGTCTTCCGTGGTCGAACGGCGCTTCCGAACCAATCAGCGCCAGCATGCGGCGCACGCCCGGCGATTGACCAGTCTTCTCAATATCCAGAGCGGCATCGGCGGGACACTGTCCGTTCCGGCATTGCGGGCACAGATACCAGGCGCGCAGGAACTCAATCTCGCCCACGGCGGTGAGCACGTGGCGCGAACGCATCCCGCGGTAACGGGCTTTCTGGCCGCAGGGGCAAGCTACCTCGCGCTCTTCCGGGCCGGGAGGATTGCCCCGCAGCAACTGGCTCAATGCGGTCGCTCCGGCATGATGCATGCCTGCCCGCATGGCCATCTCGACCGCTTCCAGATCGAGTCTGCCGGTCTTGCGTTGCTCCTGAAAGATGAGCCGAAGTATCACGTCTACTTCCCGGGCGATTTCCTGCTGGACCGTTTCCGCTGTTTTTTTTCCTGGGGAGTCAGAATGTCCTCGATAGGCCGCACCCGGCAGATCTCTTCGTTGACCTTAACCAGATTCTGGCTCAGTTCCCGGAAGCGGTGAAACTCCGCCACTTCCTGCTGCGCCTTGCGCAAAGCGACCGGGGTAGCGAAGGTCTCGGTGACAGTCTTGCCCTCGATCTTGCGCGTCAGCCGGTAAAACGGACCGTGTCCGGGATCGCCATTTTTCCGGCAATGACAACCGGGGTTTCCGCAACGGCCGCCCGTTGTCGTAATTGAACCAGAGCGCATATCGCCCAGTTGGCTGATTTTGCGCTGAATCTCGGAGCGTTGTGTTTCCAGTGTGGGTAATGAAGCAGTCATGTGAGCCATCCTCATACCTAGCGTATACATACGCTAGGTTTAGGGCAACAAAAAAAGAAAACTCAATTAGCCTCACTTTCATGTCGCACACCCCCTCTCTATGGAAGTCTTGACGATGCCGGTGGCGGAACTGTTGAGCGTGTTTCCCACTGGGTACACTGCGCCACTTTCCACTCCACAGAG
>DATHFT010000085.1:0-18169 GCA_035317965.1 Saccharimonadales bacterium (SeqCode)
CCCTTGAGGCCGCTCACCCAAGTTCAGGTGGGCGGTTTCTCCACCGCGACGAGTCTTAAACAGGGGATGATCCTGGCTCGTTAAGGTGTACATGCGCTTAAGCCAGAGCCTCTCGGCGTATGGGCGGTTTTGCGAGAACCAATCGTCGCGTTCGAGTTGACGAGCCAATTGAGACTCGTTAAATTCCCGTATGGCTTGAGATTCGCCGGCCCAATTGGGAATTCCAAAGAGGAACAGATCGTCGAAGTAACAGGAAATGAATGGGAGGATTCGGCTGATGTCGGTTTTCCCCATGGCACTGCAAATGGCGGAGGCGCCCGTATATTGATCGACGTCTACCGAGACAAATCCAACGGGCGGTGCTTCAGTCTGTTTTAGCCAACGCGGAAAGGTATCTTTGATATTTCCCACAATCAGTTCGGTTTCCTTGGGCAACCGCTCGCGAAGACGATCTTTGTCACAAGGATAGTCCCCCTGAGTCCACCACCACGGAGCATCGCGAATATCATTTGTGGGAGGCAGTCCGGAGCCGGAGTCGAAACCGACAACATGTATTTTTAGACGGGTTTCGCGCGATACCTCTTTGGCATAGCGGGAAAGAGCCAGGAGGCCGTTGCCTCCGGCTACTCCAAACTCAATGGCAGTGAATGCCTTTGCGCCTGAGAGCACAGCGTAGCGGCTGGCTATTTGCAGGCCCGCTGCATAGGAAGGGTAGGGCAACGCATCGAAAAGAGCGGCCCATTCGAATGCATGGCGAAGCCCCAAGGAATTCCTCAATATTGTCCTTGTCACTAATCGCATTGGTGGTTCACTCAGAAAGAGTCTAAGAAACCGATTCATCAAACCAACCTTTTGGAAAGTAGTTCAACAACGTACGGCAAGAATTGCTCGCGCAGGCTAATTTGTTCGATCATTTCCATCCGCACAATGCTGGCGTCTCAATGGGTTCCAGATCCAATGCGGATATATCGACTGCGACAGAACGCATAATGAGGTCGAGGGAAATAACAAAACGGTCTTTGTTCTTCTTGCGCAGGAGAACGCCTTCTATGCCATTGAGCGGACCTGATTTCACTCGGGCTTTTTGACCCAATCTTAAATAGGGGTGAGGTTCTGGCTGCAGGGCGCTGGACAGGCCCTGGCGGAGAGATACGATTTCCTCAGGCGGCAGCGGGGTGGCAGTCGTTCCAAATCCGACAAAGCGGACTACACCCGAGGTTTGCAAAACGCTCAGACGGTTCGTGAGGTCCAGATGCAGAAAGATGTAGCCGGGAAACAGGGGCAATTGCACGTCCACGCTGCGATCTTTCCAACGGTGGCGTGTTTCATAGAGCGGAAGGAACGAGTCGATTCCCTGCTCGGTCAGGCGGGTGTGTACCCGCTTTTCGTGCCTGGAACAGGTTTGGACGGCATACCAATGCAGGTGAGCGGATGCAGGAACGGCCGCTTCCGACGATGAATGATGATCGCAATTTTCCGCGGCGAACATCGGCATCAAATCCTCCCAGTCACAGCTTCGCCCCGTCACTTACAGGGGCCTTTGTGACCCAAGCCGAACCACGATTAACGCCTTACCTCAGCAAGACGGCAAAACACAGCGACTACGAGCGCGGTTTTTCCGATTCCTCGGGCGATTCCTGTTCTCGCGTTGCTGTTCCGTTCAAAGCGCCTGAACCATTGTTTAGGCCCAAGTAGTAGAGAATTCCGTGTTTTTTCTCCTCCGGAGAGCTATCGCTACTCTCAGAAGATGCAGCATGACCATTCACGGAATTCAAAATTCGTTTTTCTTTCAGATCAGTCCAAATTTCGGACGCCAGGACCTTGCCTACATCCTGCTGATCTTTTTCTTTCCAGCTTTTCGAACCTAGCAAAAACACCACGCCACCCAGGACGCCAGTAATCGCGCCAAGGACGGAAATTCCCAAACGCGGAGGGAATGTTTTTCGTTCAGGAACGTCCGGCATGTCGAGCACTTTCACGCTCGGAATCTCTTTTGCTTCCTGAACTTTGGCAAGCTCGTATTCCTGGGTAAGGGCCTCGAAGACAGCTTCTTGGACTTTGGTACGGCGGTAGAGATCGGCGTATCGCACACCCAGCAGGGGCAACTTGCGAAGAGACGGATACAGAGAACTGTTTTGACTACTCCCCGAAGCCGAAGCGTCTTCACCCTTGCCTGCCATTTTGTCGAGCTGCTGCTGGAGCTCCGCAATTCTGGCTTTGGCAGCGCGTACGCGGACATTGGAATCCGAATAAATCTGCCGTAAACTCTCGAGCTCTGACTGGGCAGCGATCAGCCGGCCCTGCAGGTTCGCCGCGGCTCCCACCATGGCTTTGCCCTGTTCTTTGATGTCCACAGTGCTGTTCTTACTGGAAAACTCGCTGAACTCTTTTTCTGCGCTTTCCAGGTCCTGTGACACCGCTTTGAGGCGATCCTCGAGAAACATTCTTTCGCGGCGCGCAGCGGAGGTGCTCAAGCTGGCCACGAGGCGATCGAGTTCGTTGACATACGCCTGAGCCATAGCTGCGGCGCGTTGCGGGCTATGGTCTGTAACCGAGATGGTGATCATCTGGCTCTTGCGATCCACAACCGTTGCGGTGCACTCAGCCAAAACCCTGCGCGCCGCAAACATGTCTCTGACGCCGTAAACTTTTCTCAGATCAAATTGTTCGACGATGCGATCCTGCGCCGTTCTGCTAGCCAAAATTCCAAGAAAGACGTCGCTGGTACTCTTTAATCCCAGCAGGTCTCCAGCCATCTCACTTAGACCGCCTGCGCGGCCGCCGAGAGCGGCCGCAGCCATGGCCAGTGACGGTGTGGATTGATTGTCAGGTGGCATGAGCCGGGCACTGGAGGTGTAACGAGCGGGAATCAGGAACGCCACCGCCAGAGCGAGCACAAACCCCAGAAGGCCAAGACGGACAAGAAAAGTACGCTGCGACCAGACAATTCTCACATTTCGCGCAAGGCGCAGACGTGCTTCTTTCCTCTCGATTTCTTCAGAAAGCGCCTCTTCCTGCTCGGCAAGCTGAAGAAGTATCTCTTGGCTGCGGTCTTCCGGGTTCTGCTTGTCTAACTTCTCTGCCATTCGATCACTTTCTCTCCCGCATTAGCTGACGGACAATCCGTTCTATTTCGCTGCGGCATGCGGCCAATACCGGATCCCCACGCTGGAAGTCCAGTTCTTCTGGAGCCCTTCAGCCAGAATCGGCGCTTTCCACTGCTCGTATTGCACGGAGGCCGAAACATTCCAATCTTTGCGAAACCACACGCTCAGATTAAGCGAACCGTCATTCAGAGTTTCCCCGCCAGGAATGAAGTCGCTGGCTACTTTTTGATGCCGGTAACCCAGCTGCAGACTACTTTTAGGGGTGAACCAATAGTTGGACCAGGCCTGTACCCCTTCCCCCTCGCGCCCTACCCAGCTGCCAATGATGTTTTTGTCATTGGTGTAAAGGTCGTGGTAAAAACCTTCCCAATAGATGTATTGGCCGGCGGCTGTGACGGATTTGGTGATATCGGTGTAAATGCCCTCGACCCGCACATCCAGTTTGGGAACCCAGGGAATTTTTGTGAAGTGGAGTCCAGGATTGATGGCGGCGCGCCGCGGCGCGTCAATCGGCGAAGGATCGTCCGGAGTCATGGAATCGGCGTACACCGTCACCCAGTTACGAAGAAATGGAAGCTTGTAGGAGAAATCAAATCCGCCGTTCCGTTTGCCAGGGTTGTCTGCCGGCCCATAGTTGGACGATGAAGTGAAACTGAAATAGCTGTTCCAAATGGCTTCCGGCGTCATCGCCCGTCCCACTCCACCGAACATAACGGTGCGGCTGAAACTCAATTCAAGATTCTTGGTCGGCTTGAAGCTGATCATTTCTCCATGCATCAGCGGCCGGGGCGGGAATTCATGGCCCTGGGGACGCCCCACAAAAAAATCCAGTTTGGCCGGCCCGAGATAACGCAAGAACCACGGAAGATAAAAAGGAGTTATCCGGTTCAGCCGAACCATATAGAGCGGAGCAGCATTGTTGCTGTACAGGAAGGAACTTCCGTAAGCCGGCCCCCACCAGACGTTCTGCCGGCCAAAACTTAGATTCCAACTTTCAATGTTGGTGCTGATATATGCATTCTGAAGAGAGAATTGATTGATTTCCGCTATCGGCTGAACCGGTTGAACGGGATTGTGGTCGATATTGGCGATGGCTTGTTGAACCGTCAGATTATACCCAGGAGCGCTCGGGGCGTGCTGGTATTCCCCGCTGACGTAGACCGCAAAACGACCCGCCGTTGCGTAGGCCGAAAATCCTGTAATGTTGTTGAACCCTTCCTGATACGGCCGTCCGTTGTCGTTAACGATCGTCTGGCCAAAGTGGTATCCGTCGGTTAGCGGAGCGCCACTGATCCCGGTAATGCGCGTATACACGGATTCGATACGCGCGGTATTTTCGGCACCATTATCATACGCGTGGAATTCTCTGGCGAACTCAAAACGCAGCTCAGCGACGATGTCCTCTGCCTGAGAATCGGCCACTCCTCGTTCGTCCAGATTTCCAGACGCTTCCGCCGTCAAGTTGGCGCATTCCAGCCTCGTCCAGGGACGTATGGTAAGGAATTCGGATTGCACTAGTCCCATGGACGCGAGCCGGTCAATAGCCGGGTACACCCAGCTGTCCAGCGGAACGTAAGGGCTGCCCGCACTTTCCGGAGCTGGATGCCAGTGCTCCCTGAAGAACTGACTGGCGGACATCCAATCCGAGCCGCCCAGTTGTGGGTCATGGTGCCGGCTGTAGATATTTTGGGCGACTAAATTTCCAATGACGCCGCCCACAAAAACATCCGCAGGAAAGTGTTGCCGGGATCGGATGCGCGAGTAACTAATAAGGCCAGCTGCTCCATAGGCCAGAATTTTGGTTAGCGGCCCCGGATATTCGTGAGCGATGACTCCGGCAATGGCCCAGGCGGCGGTGGCATGCTCGGAAGGAAACGAGACGCCTCCTCCTTGAAAGAATTGGCCGGTTCCGCTGCCGATCATCGGGCGCTCGCGCCGGAAAGAGTATTTCGCCGCTTCCGTGATCAGGAGGCTGTTGATGGCCGCCTCGCCCGCAAGATAGCCGGTTTCTCGCCAGTGCGAATTGTGATTTTTGTAACTGAGCGCCCATAACGCGCCCGCTCCGCCCGCCAGAGCAGCAATTCCAACATTGGAGTATTTGTTGTAGTTGGATAGTTTCACGGGATCGTGCGAAAGATGCCTGCTGTAACTGGAATCGGTCTCGATGAATGCGGCCGTCGCGCCGGCCAGGGGCACCAGCCACTGGAAATCACTCACGCGAATATTCTTAGGGCTACTCCAGAGCGACTTTTGATCGCCGGCAAAATCCCTAACGGCTTGCGCACCCCAATTGTATTTTCTCATCGCATTGTCTGAGGGCGGTGGCGCTGGCGATTGCGATTGCGATTGCGATTGCGAGATCTTTTTCAGTTCAGTTCCGTTCATTTGACCTTTGTCGCTGGGACTTTCCGATTCCTGAGCAAATACACTTTCCGTCCCGCACAAAAGGACCGCAAACGCCATTCCTGCAAGAGCAAGCCTCATCCGCACTGCGCGGGTCATGGATGAATGTACGCCACTGTCAAAGCCAGCGAAGACGCGAGTTGTGCTGCCTGCAGGGCCGTCGTCCAGTTTGGCCCGCCGATCCTCGACGCCTTTTCAGGCACAACCACCGTGTCTCCCGCTCGCAACGAGGCATTGAGCGGGTCGCCTGCCCACCAACCGGAGCTGTTATTTCGGGCTGAGATTACCGAGCCATCCGCGCGAACCACAAATACGGCTCGTTTGTCGGCGATCGGAGTCAATCCTCCGGCCTGGCTCAGGTACCATCGCGCTGAGCGGCCAGACTGCGTGGCGATGGCCGTTGGATTGAATACCTGACCCGTCACCAGTACGGTATTGGCATTCTTCGGAATGAGGATCGTGTCGCCATCCGTCAAGGTGACGTCGGCACTGGTGTTCTTCCACTTGCCGAGGTCCTTCTGAATGTGGATGACCACACGGCCGACCGGCTGTTGGGTGGCAAGTTCGGCCAAAGTGGCATCCGTTTGCGAAATCGCCGTCAACTTTGCATTTTTTTGGTCAGGATCATTTTCTGGCAACGATTTAAGTTGCACTCTTTCCGCTTTCAGCCGGTTAACCAGCTGCATTTGCGATTGCAATTCGATTTCGCGGACTTCCCGGCGCATCAATACCGTTCCGTACGGATAGGCGTGCGTCGAATATCCGCCCGCGCGCTCGAGAACCGAACTCAGCTTCTCGCCGGGCTGGATGCCGTAGGAGGAAGGATGCATTACTTCGCCTTCGAGTCGCACCGAAGCGCCAATGTCTTTCCAGCCGGGAACCTGGCGAATCGCCAGAACATCGCCTCCGCGCAAGGGGACGTCTTCCGTTGCGTTGCCATTGAGAATGGAAGCCAGGGAAACTCGTTGTTCCTGGGGAGGACCTCCGGCCGCTGCATAGCGAGTCAAATCGGCCTGTTCGGCATCGGCGCTGCGCTTCAAGCCACCGGCGGCACGAATCAAATCGGCGGCATGCATGTTTCCGGTGTAAGGATAGCGGCCGGGTTTTGCCACCTCGCCAGTAATTAGGACGGTGCTGGCATCGACGCTGAGTGTATTGCGGTGAATCAGCAAGCGGTCCCGCGGCTGAAGGGTAATATTTTCTGCCGCATTGCCGGCGATCGCCTCGCCAAGATTTACGCTGAATATCTTGGAGGTTCCGTCAAGATTGATGCGGAAAACCTGTGCCGTGTCCATGGCGGCGTTATGCGTCAAACCACCTGCCAGAAAAACCGCATCGCGCAAGGACGCTTGTCCCGATGTTTGGTAGGTGCCAGGAGTGCGAACTTCCCCCGCGACGGAAACGGTAGGCGCCGGTTCAAAGTCGAACTTGCTAAACACACGAACCGTGTCCAGTGGTTTCAAGTCCGGGCCCGCGGACGGATTGGCCAACGCGGTCGCCAGGTCAAAGCTCACAATGGCCGGGCGGAAATCAGGAGGATCCAATCGAATGATTTCTCCATAGTGCGCCGCAGGCTCGGGCAACAGATCTTTGTAGGACGCGACGATGTCGGTTAGCTTCATTCCGTGCCGATAGGCGTATTTTCCCGGGCGCAGAACATGGCCTTGCAGATAAATGGTGTCCTGATTGTATGGAGCGATAGGGAAGATATGAATTTCGTCGCCGTCTTTCACCTTGAATGCCGTGAGTTGGGGTTCTGACGACGGATCGGGCGAAAGGTCCAGGCTCAGCATGGTGCGCTTTTCGTGAGCCTCCAACCGCTGGACTTCGACATGCTTAAGCGTGGCGGCCGGCAGGATTCCGCCCGCAAGCTCGAGCGCATCGGCAAGAGTTTTTTCGTCGTGCAATTCGTAAATCGCCGGACGCCGAACCATACCCGTAATGGTAATTTGCGCGCCGACAGGGGCAACCATGAGCGTGTCGCCATTTTCCAATTTCATGGCGTCCGGAGTTACGCCATGCAGAAGGAGGTCATAGCTGTCCACTTGCTCGAGCAGTTGCCGCCCGCGGAAGTGCCGCAAAGAGCGCAGCGAACCGCGCTGGGTCACCCCTCCGGCCGCCACCAACGCATTGAGAGGAGTTGACAGTGAACTGATGTCGTAGGCCCCTGGTTCCCGAACCTCGCCAACCACATAAACGCGAATCGTGCGGAGGCGGCCGACGGAAACTTCAGCAGAAGCGTCGCGATATTGCGACGCGAGGGCTTTCTGCACCAATTGTTGAACTTCGCCGAGGTTTTTGCCGCTCACTTCGACCGGTCCGGCTTCGGGCAAAGACACTCGGCCCTGGCGATCGACGATGCGGACCAGGCGCGTCGAAACACTGCCCCATAGATCGATCGAAAGACTGTCGCCTGGGCCCACCACATAATCGGGTCCCACAGGAAGGTCCATCGGAACAGAGCGCAGATCGCGCAAGCCATCTCTGAAAATCTGAGCGCCAAAACGCTGGGGAACTCCCGCTCGCGACGGGGCTTGCATGTACAAATCGTACAAAGAAGGAACGTCGGCATAGGGGCTGGATTTGCGCACCATCGTAACTTCTTTGACTTCGCGGTTTCGCGGCCGCCGGTACCCATAGAAGCTTGCATCATTACTGGAGTCATACTCCGATCGGTTCAGATTCGATCCGACCTGGTCAGCAACCGAATTTCCGTCAGAGGCGCCCATGGCGGCCTTTGCTTTGCTCAGCGGCAGGGACGGCGAGCTGAAATCATCGCGGACTGGATTTTCCGGAAGAGAAGAATCACTGTCTTCCCCCGATACGATGGCCATCAGTGGGTCAGCGGCCATGGAGTACGGGGCGGGATTTTGGTTCAGTCCAGGGTTAAATTCGCCGGACTGATCGTTGCGCACACGCAAATAAGGATCGTTAGAGTTGCTCGGAACTCCCTGCTCCGGAGACCGTGGGCGGGAATTGTTCGAAGGCGGCGACGAACTCGGACCATTTTGATTTCCTCGCGATTGCGTTGGACCGGAGTAAGCGCAGTTGCTGTCTTCCGGTTCCTCCCCATCGGAACTGCGAAGTGGGCAGGGGCGCAGAGTCTGATCGAAACCGTTGGTTCTCTGAAGCTCTTGCGCCCTCTGATCTTCTTGGGATTCGATTTGGACGAGCTTTCGCGCGCGTTCCTTTAAGATGAACTCCTGCTGCTTGCCCATGTCGGAGTCCGGGTTGATACTAGGTTTCAGATAGCCGTATTTCTGCACCAGGCGAGTGGCGATCGCGCGGAATTTACTGTCTTTGGCGAGTCTTTCCCAAACCGCCGCGTCCGTCAGATCCTCGTCGGTAATAACCTGGCCGTTATCGCTGGCCTCTTTGGCGATCCAGCGCTTAAGTTCGACCAAAAGTCCGATATCTTGAACCAGAACCGCTTTCAACTGGTATGGCGAGGCCGAAACCCGGTCCAAATTGTCTTTGGCCAGTTCTGAAACCATCTGGCGGGGCTGCGCTGGAACATCGGAGGCGGGAACCCTCCGGTCGTTTTGTTGTGGCTGCGTTTGCCCACAGGCCCCCAGAACCGTCAGTAGTGCGACGGCGGCAACTGTCAGAATTCGGAGGCACATGGCTGGTCCAAGTTGCCTCGCGCACTCGACACGGCGAATACCTGTTTTCACCTGTAGCTCCCACCGGGCCGGGTGATGTTCCTGCCAATTTCAGACACGAGTATTCGCAAAATCTTCTCCTAAACAAGTTCTTTAACGATTACAAAGACAATAGCTTACCAGTTGTGATCCGTCCAAATATGACTGCCTGTTAACAAATGCAAAGAGATGCATTAGACCTCGCAATAGATGTCCGTTTCCCGGCCCGTAGGACTTTGCCCTGACCCGAACTCGAAGAAATGCACGATCCCGTCAGCCCCTCTCCAGCCTCTCACATGCAATCGCTGGGCCGGGCGTCGACACAGGCGGCAAAGAAAATGCCCGGACCTAGTTGGCCGTGGGGCTAATTCGCCTTTCTGCAGGACGAGCCCCGGAGGCATCAGAACGCAGTGTCGACGTTTTTCGCACCGCATCCAGTAAGCCTTCCGGCGATGCCTCAATTTCCTGCGAATGAATGTGCGAAGCGAACCAATAGCAAATCGTGCGATCTTTCCATGACGCCACGGCTATAACGCTAAGCGCGGGATACTCGCCAAGGACCTGGTCGCAGATTGCCGGGCGCAGTTCTGTGTCGTCTAAATCGACGATCAGGACGTCGGGAACCGTAGCGCGGGTTTTGGCTAAGATTTCGTGGGTTTCGGCCACCTCTCCGACAACTTCGATATCCGGTTGACCAGCAAAAGTCGCCACTACAGCGTCTCGCATGAGCCTAGGGGTGTTTGCGACCAAGATGCGAGTCAATTTCGCCGTGTTAACCATGCCTGGACCTCCGCACTCAAGTCTGACTGGGAAGGGCGAAAGTCGTAGGCCCAATGGGGGACTCCTGGGAAGCACTAAATGGCTCTAAGGGCGGGGTACTCATTTGGACTAGCTGTTTTGCGTGTGCTGGGTATCTTTCGCTGCCGGCGAGCGCGCGTGCAAGACCTTCGCACGTCGCGATCACGCGCAGACGGGGGACGGCACTCAGCGCAGCAGAGCCGCCGGAGCATGCAATCTAACTGATTTGAAATGACTTGGTGAAATTGCGCCCGGGTGTAACCCGTCCGGCCAGCGCCCAACCTGGCTTACGGCGAGTTCGCGTGGTTGCCCGGCGTGGTCCCTGAGAAGTTCTCCTCCCCAGACAGGCGACGGTCCGGGGACGAGCACTGGTTCTGGCTTGCATCGATCGAGGGTTTCGCGCACATTAATGTGTTTGAAAATTGATTTGCCACTTCATCCTATGACCATTCACATCGGGTTGACGGGCGGCGGGAATATTACGCAGACCCATGCGCGGGCGGTGCGCGCGATTCCTGGCGCCGAGATTTCGGCGATTTACGGAACGAGGAGTGATCGCGTTCGGAAACTCTGCGAGGAGTTTGGCGGAGCCGCGTACGAGAGCCTGGACGCATTCTTGTCCCATCGGCCACTCGATATGGTGATTTTGGGTTCGCCCTCTGGAGTGCATGCCATAGAAGGGATTGCGGCGGCCGCCCGGGGACTGCATGTTCTGACGGAGAAGCCCGTTGATGTCTCAACCGCGAGGGTGGATGCGCTGATCGCGGCGGCGGCGACGGCTGGCGTGAAATTGGGAGTGCTGTTTCAGGATCGCGTGAAGCCGGGAATCGGCAAGCTCAAAGAGCTGGTCGATGGCGGGGCCATTGGAAAGCCGCTGTTCGTGGAAGCCCGCGTAAAATGGTTTCGGCCGGAGGAATACTATGCGAACTCGCAGTGGCGAGGGACGTTTGCTTTGGATGGCGGCGGCGCGTTAATGAATCAGGGTGTGCATACGGTGGATTTGCTTTTGTGGGTCCTGGGTGAGGTGAAGCGTGTTCAGGCTCGGACTGCTACGGCGCTGCATACGATTGAGGCGGAAGACACCGTTGCGGTGATTTTGGAATTTGCCAGTGGGACGACGGGGATTTTACATGCGACCACCGCAGCGTACCCGGGTTATCCACGGCGCGTGGAGATTT
The DNA here is from genome assembly GCA_035317965.1 of Saccharimonadales bacterium (SeqCode). Lineage (GTDB taxonomy): Bacteria > Acidobacteriota > Terriglobia > Acidiferrales > UBA7541 > Acidiferrum. The sequence goes on from DATHFT010000085.1 coordinate 11,128, forward strand.
CGGGAACCAATGGGACCGTGATTCTGGAGCACGACCGGTTGATCGCGGCGGATTTGCGTGAAGCAAGGGGCGCGGGCATCGGAGCTAGCTCGGGCGATGCCAACCAGAGCGCTTCGACGGCGGTGGTCAGTGATTTCAGCGGGCATCAAGCGTTGATTGAGGATTTTATCGAAGCGATTCGGGAGAATCGGAAGCCGGTGTGCGACGGCGCGGAAGGGCGAAGGAGCGTCGCCTTGATTGAGGCCATTTACCGTGCAGCAAAGGACCGTTGTGCAGTTGAAATTTGAGCTCTGACGACGGAAGAACCGGGCCGCTTGTCCGCGAACGCCGCAACCGGCGGACGAAATTCTAGACCGGCAAAGAGGATTGGCGATGGGGCATCCACAACTGGACTTGACGGACAAGACCGCGATTGTGATTGGTGGCACAAGCGGGATTGGTTTAACGATAGCCAAGGGTCTCGCGGTAGCTGGCGCGAATGTGATCGCCACGGGACGGCGTGCCGATCTGGTGCACGCGGTGACGCCTGAAATTGAGAAACTCGGCCGGCGCTCGCTGGAAATTACGTGTGACGTGACGAACGAAGCTACGCTCGAGGAATTATCGAAAGTAGTAGTCGCCGCCTTTGGCCAGGTGCAGATTCTCGTGAATTGCGCCGGGCGGACCAAGAGGACGCCGACACTGGATCTTCCGGATGAGGAATGGAACGCCATCCTGGAAACGAATCTGACTGGAACTTTGCGGGCTTGCCGCGTGATCGGCCGCCAGATGATTGCCCAGAAATATGGAAGGATTATCAATATCGCTTCCCTTTCTTCGTTTGTGGCGCTGTATGAGGTGGCGGCGTATTCGGCCAGCAAGTCCGCCGTCATGTCACTGACGAAATCGCTGGCGATTGAATGGGCGCAGCATGGGGTTTGCGTGAATGCGATTGCGCCGGGTGTGTTCAGAACGGATTTAAATGCCGGGTTGCTCGACGGAACCGGCCGCGGCAAGGAATTCTTGATGCGTACGCCGATGAAGCGGTTCGGCAAGCTCGAAGAACTGGTGGGGGCGGCGGTATTTCTGGCTTCCGATGCCGCCAGCTTTGTAACGGGCCACACCCTGGTGGTGGACGGCGGATTCCTGGCTAGCGGTGTGAATCAGTAATTCGGATTTTTCCTGCTGGAAACTTCATAAGCCCAGTCGCCGCACGCAATCTTGCAGGATTTCAGACTCCCACTCGGGGCGCTTCGGGCATTTCGGGTGCGCAAGATCGCTCGGGATGCGTCCGGTCGCGTGCAGGAATACGGCGGCGGAGTGCTTGTAGGCGGGGACGGGCGCGCGAAAGGCGATGTTGCCCAGATGCTGGAGAGCGTCGGAAAGTGCATAGTAGGCAGGATCACCGGCCGCCCACAGCGTGTCGCGCTGGGCAAATTTTTCCGGGGCGAAGGTGGCCAGACCGAGCAGATAGTCGGAGCCGTATTCAATCATATTGATGCCAAGGTCATTGCCCGTGTAGATGCGGAACTCGGGACGATGCTTGTCGCGGAGAGCGAGTCGGTCGAGTTCGGTTAGGCGGTCAAGCGAGGAGTGTTTCATCCCCTTGATTTCGGGAATGTCCATGATGCGACGGACCGTGTCCTCGTCAAAGATTTCACCGTTCGGGGCGAACATGCGGCCCAGTTCAAAGGCGAGGACTTGCCGGTAGCCGCGGCAGATCGCCTGATAGGCGGAGGCTTTTTCTTGCGCGGATTTTTCGTGCAGCCGGGCGGTTTGAAACAGGATGGGAGTGCCGCCGTGTTCGACGATGGCGTCCATCTGCTGGCGATAGAGAGCGACTACTTCCCCGGATTGGCCTTCAATATAGGCCCCGGCGACGAACGGGGTGCTAGGGCCGAGGGCTTCCCGCGTGTGGCGGAGGACCTCCTGCTTCTCGGCCTCGCCGAGATAGTTGACATACCCGGTGTCCATGTTGACGGCGTTGGTGAGACCTGCAGCATGCGTGGCCGCAAGGTGCGCTTGGAACGCGGCGACGGCGATTTTACCGTTTTGCTCATAGGGCAAAAGGGCGGCGGCCATGCCCTGTGGCTTGCGGCCCAGCGCTTGCCGTTTTAGAAGGGTTTCGATGTTTTGCATTTCTCGCGTGGCTCCCGGTCGTTTACGTGCGCGATTACTTCTGAGCTTTCAGGATCTTCAGCTGGGCGGCGTTCGCCGACGATTTGTAATAAGCGTCGAGCGGATAGCAGCCTGAGGGCAAACCCTTGCGCGGGGCGGTGGTGCAATCACTGAAGGTGCGGCAGACGAGTTTGTTCTCGAGCTTGTTGCCTTGTGCCGCGTCCCAGAGAAGTTCTGGGTAGGAGAGCACCATGCGCCCCAGGCCAACGCAGTCCACCCAGTTTTCCCGGAGGGCGGCTTGTGCGACGTTGGGAAGAAAATCCTGGAGATAGGTATAGGCGGTGCCGACGATCAGGAGATTGGGGAATTTTCGTTTGAGCTGCCGGGTGGCCTGCATTTGGCGGGCGACACCGACGAGTGGATCCTCGGGCGGTTGGTAGCCGTCTGAAGGCGGGTAGTAGGCGGGCCGCTGAATGTGCGGATTGTAGTACGGACTGCCTGCGGTGAGATTCACCAGATAAATCTTTAGAGATTCCAGCAGCTCGAGAAACTGGGTGGGCTCAGCTAGATCGAGCTCGGTCGGGTTGTGGGGATTTACGCCAAAGCCCCAGCGATAAGGGAGCAGCGCTTCAAACGATTCGGGAATCCCGGGACCAGGTTTGCCAGGCGAAGACAGGGCCGGATCGGGAAGATACGGAATCATGTCGAACGCCGAGAGGCGCACACCAATTTCGAGGCCGGGCGCATTCGCGCGGATGCCTTCTACAATTTCGCGGAGGAACCGGGTGCGATTCTCAAAGCTGCCACCATATCGGCCCTCGCGGGTGTGGGCGCTGAGAAATTCATGGCCGAGATAGCCATGGCAGTGCTTGACGTCAACAAAATCAAAACCCAGTTCCTGGGCGTGGCGGGCCGCCTGGTGAAAATCTGCAATGATCCGTCGGACTTCGGAATCGCTGAGAACGGGATAGTCGGCAGCCAGATTCAGTCGGCGATCAAGAACGGGATGGCGATAGAGGATGCGCGGCTCCATTTTGCCGTGCGTGTTCGGACGGCAATAACGGCCCGAGTGCGTGAGTTGCAGGCCGATGAGGAGGCCATCCGTTGAACCCGTGGATTGCCGGTGGGATTCGGCAAGCGCCCGGCGCAGCTGTGCAATCCCTTTCAGGGTATGCGGCGCGACGACGAGTTGATGGGGGTTGGCGCGGCCGTCGTGGGAAACAGCGGCGGCTTCTCCGCCCCAGATCAGTTTTGCGCCGCTCTGACCGATGCGCTGCCAGCGACGCAGCATGGGCTCGGTGACCTGGCCGTCGGCGGCGGCATCCCAGCCTTCCATTGGGTGAATCGCGATACGATTGGCAAGTTTGATGCCGGAACGTTCGATGGGCTGAAGGAACGGGGACGTTTCGCCCGAGAGAATTTCCGTGTCGCACGGAATATCCAGGCCGAGGGAGTGGAGATGTTCACGGAAGCGCGCGAGCTGCTTGATCGTTCCCAAGCGGAGGATGGGAGTGCTCATGCCGAACGGTTCCCTTTGGGCCAGAAGGCCAGCGTCATGGTTGGAACGGAACGTTTCCTGAAACGATTTAAGACAAATGATTGCGCACGAATGAGCGCGTTATAGATAAAATCACGACTTGAGCCACTCGTCCAGTCCCTCGCGAACAAAATCGTCGTCATTGAGATGGGGGTAAGCCTGGTACACGCGGTCGATTTCTTGTTTTTGGCCGGGACTGAGTGATTCTGAAGGGTCGAGGCACCATATTCCTTCAAGGAATCCTTGCCGGCGGAGCACTTCATGAAGGCCGGCGATGCAGCCGGCAAAGGAGTTTGCGGCGTCGAAAAAAGCGGCGTTGCAGTCGGTGACCTCGATACTTTCCTGCGCCAGCGATTGCGGGACGTTGGGGCTGGCCTTGCTGGCAGCGTGACACGCGCCGAGCAATTGCACGGCGCGCTTGGTCCAGACCGACCAGTGACCGAGGAGTCCACCGACGATGCGCGTGGGATTCTCGCGACGCTTGGCGCTGAATGCAAAAGGTGTGAGGAGATCCATGACGATATTGTCGTCATTGCCGGTGTACAGAGCGATGTCGCGGCCGGATTCGGCAACGGCGCGAACAACGTCGATGGTCTGGTAGCGGTTGAATGGCGCGATCTTGATGGCCACTACATTTTCGATTTCGGCGAAAGCCCGCCAGAACCTGTAGGAAAGAGCGCGGCCGCCAACAGCGGGCTGGAGATAAAAACCGATGACCGGAATGGCCTGCGCGATTTGCTTGCAGTGCTCGAGAAGTTCTCCCTCGCGAGCGTCTTGCAGGGCGGCCAGGCTCAGCAGGCCAGCGTGGTAGCCGAGGTCGTCGAGCAGTTGCGCTTCGGCCAGGGCCTGCGGAGTTTCCCCGCAGATTCCGCCGATGCGAATGAGAGGAATTGGCCGGGACCGATCGGCGCGATTAAATTCTTCGGCAGCGAGTTCAAGAACGGGCCGGAAGAGGCCGATCTCCGAATTGCGGATGGCGAATTGCGTGGTGTGAACACCCACAGCCAGGCCTCCGGATCCGGCAGCGAGGTAATAACGCGAAAGGGCGCGCTGCCGGCGTTCGTCCAGTTTGCGACTGGCATTGAGAGCCAGGGGATGGGCCGGGATTACGACGCCGCGTTTCAGTTCGGCCGCGATTTCAGGATTGAGCGCGTTGGGCATTTTGGAGGGGCTTCCCTGCTTTCATTTTTCTTTAGAAGCGTCCGGAACGTTCTTCAAAATGTGTGGGTTTAGACAGCGATTCGCCGCCGCGGGCGACCCAGTCGGCAATCCAGTCCAGCATTTGATCGACCGAGACCGTGGGTTCACCGAAAAGAGACCGTGATTTGGCGGAGTCACTGAGGAGCGCGTCTTCGGCTTCGCTGCCGGAAAAGCGCACGGGCTTGCCGAAACGTTCAGAAAATTGTTCGGCAATCTTGCGAACGCTGAGGAGCTCCGGTCCGGCAATGTTGATGACAAACGGCGGATGAGACGCGTGAGCGAGAGTTTCCAGGCTCATGGCGTTGGCATCACGTTGCCAGATGGCATTGAGGTAGCCCATGGAGAGAGAGACGGGTTGGCCGGTATGAACGCGGGTGGCGATGTCGACCAGCACCCCGTAGCGAAGTTCGGTGGAATAGTTGAGTCGAATGATGGAGACAGGAGTGCGATTGGCGCGGCTGAAATGTTCGAAAATGCGTTCGCGGCCGAGGCAGCTGGTGGCGTACTCGCCGACCGGGTTTGGCAAGTCGGATTCTTTTGAGCCGGAGCCCGTGACGGGCGTGAGTCCGTAGATGTTGCCGGTGGAAAACGCGGCGATGCGGCTGGCAGGATAGCGTTCGCAGACGAGGCCGGGAAGATAGCTGTTCATGGCCCACGTCAGTGATTCCTGACCTGTAGAACCAAATTTCATTCCGGCCATGTAGACAATCAGGCTGGCGTCTGGAAGCTTTTGCAGCGATTGGCGATTGAGCAGGTCGCAGCGGATCGTTTCGATGCCCGAGGATTGCAGTTGGCGTTCAAGAGGGCAAAGTTCCGCCTCGGCGGAAAAACGGGAGACCCCGATGATGCGGCGTTTGGTTCCAGCAGCATCGGTGGCGCGTTTGGCCATGCGGGCCAGCGTGGGGCCCATTTTCCCGCCAACGCCGAGGATCAGAAGGTCGCCTCCCAGAGCGGCCAAGGTGCGGATCGTCGCCTCTGTGGGTTCGCTGAGGGCGGTTTCAAGCTCGGATAAATTTTGGATTGAAGTTTTTTGCCTCGGCACTCAGCCATTCCTTTTTGTTCGGCAATGAGGATGATTGTACTCGATGTGCTGACATGAATCTTCCGTTTTTGTTCTTTTTCTTGCGAATACTTTCTTATTTTCAGAGCGGGATTCGGTTTACAATGCAGCGCGGAGATTGCCTCACGATGCGGCTTCGGACCATGTTGAAAACGGATCTTGCGGCGGGAATGCGGCTGAAAGAGATTGCCGGCTGGAACCAGACCGCGGAGGATTGGACCCGTTTTCTCGAGACCAGTCCCGAGGGATGTTTTGTGGTGGAGGCGGACGGGGCGGTGCGCGGCACGGCAGCAACAATCACCTACGAAGACCGGTTCGCATGGGTAGGGATGGTTTTGGTCGATCCGGAGTACCGGAGCAAAGGGATTGGTACGCAGTTGCTGGAAAAAGCGATCACCTATCTGGATGAACGGAAGATTCGATCGATCAAACTGGATGCTACGCCGCAAGGAAAACCCCTGTATGAAAAGCTCGGATTTGTTTCCGAATATGAGATTGAGCGGTGGACTCTCGAGCGGAACGTTGCGCAGGCGAGATCAGCTGCTCGCCCGCCCGCGGGGCTTCCGCCTGAGTTGTTGGAGTCGATTTGCAAAACGGATGCGGTGTGCTTTGGGGCCGACCGGAGTGCGCTGCTGCGATCGCTGAACCGCAATGCGCCTGAAATGACCATGGGAATCTGGAGCGCGGGGCGGCTCGACGGGTATGCGTTCACCAGAAAGGGATCCTTCGCGGACCATCTGGGGCCGTGGATTGCCCGCGATTCTGCAACAGCAGCCCAGATGCTGGAGACCTTCCTCGGAGATTCGCCGCGGGAGACCTTGATTGTGGACCGCATGAAGGAGAATCCTTTCACAGAGGAGCTGCTGAAGGCGGGGGGATTCAGATATTCGCGATTGCTGACGCGCATGTATCGCGGGACGAACGATTTTGCGGGCCGTCCAGACTACATTTGCGCGATCATGGGGCCGGAGTTTGGGTGAGGTCTCCCTGAAAATATTTCTGCCTGGCAATGAGCGCGGCGCAGCCCGACCATGTGCAATTTCAGATCTTAGGAGATAGGCGATACCTTCATGGCAAACCCTCAAGCGACGGGTATCTTTTACGGCTGGTGGATTGTTGTTGCCGCATTTCTCAATCTGTTTTTCGCG
>DATHFT010000086.1:0-32999 GCA_035317965.1 Saccharimonadales bacterium (SeqCode)
TTCTGCGAAACCTTCAGGGATGATATTAGTGACCCGCTGGCCGACGAGTTCATCGCGGCTGTATCCGAACTGTTTTTCTGCCTGAACGTTCAGCAGAACGATCTCGCCGCCCTGGTTCACGACGACCATCGCATCCGGAGCCGCTTCCAGCAGGCCGCGGTACTTCGCCTCCGACTTCGTTTTCTCACTGAGATCGTGGCTAAACTCAGAAAATCCCCGTAACCGCCCGTTCCGGTCGTATAGCGCTGTAAAGGTCACACTCGCCAGAAATCGCGAGCCATCTTTCCGCAGTCGCATGCCTCGTTCCTCGTGACTGCCGGATGCGGCAGCCAGCCTGAGTACTTCCTCCGGCCTGCCCCGCTCGATATCTTGCTTAGGAAAAAAACAGGAAAAATTACGACCGATAATCTCTTCGGCTTTGTATCCCTTGATTCGTTCGGCACCGGTATTCCAACTGAGAATCTGGCCGTGCGGGTCTATCATGAAGATCGCGTAATCCTTGATTCCGTCAAGGAGCTTCAGATACTTTTCTTCGCTGTCCCAGAGCGCGTCTTCTCCCAAGTTGGCTGTGCTGGCATGCGGCACAGAGACATGACCGGCTTCGCGTTCTAGGTCGCAAGGGGGTTCACGGGTCATCCCTCCACCCTATCCCCGGCCCTAGATCGGAAGATGTCCTGTTCTAGACACCCCCTCGTCTCATTCCCGTCCGGCGCACCCCTGTTGCCCGCGCAAGACGCGGCAAGTCCCCCGTGGGGATCGCTGGTCTTTGTCGGATGCAAACAGCCGACGAATTTTTCATCCATATCGTTCATATGCACCGCGCTTACCGCCTTGTCGGACTAGATCTGACGAGATAGGAAGGATTCTCGGCCGGATTTGTACTGCGGTTGCGCCCACCAGACTTGAATTGTTTTCGAGGTTTATGTCGAAAAGAATTGCGTCCGTAAGCGGACCTTACATATCAACCGTTCACAAGCTTGTCCTATTCCTTCGTCCGGCAGTTGATTTGTTTCATCGTGTTTCTTTCCCCGGGACTGGCCCAGCCCGAATCCCTCGCCCGGCCATCTATCCAAGACCGTTCGTCGATGCATCGCGAAAAGTCCCTCCTCAAACGGGGCAGACCCCTAGCTTGGCTAAGAGTTTCTGGATCGGCGAACGATTTTGATAGAAAAATGTCTACGGACTGGTTTTTTTTCGCGCGACACTGGCGCCAACTGCGTCCTGAGGGCAAAAACGGAAGAACTTCGTGCCGCAATTGTCACAATAATAAGGACGGAGTTTTAAGAGCTTGGAAATGGTGAATTCAAAGAAACCACGCCGCCGCCGCCTTTCAACATCGTGGTTACCACAATGGGGGCATGCCCGTTGCAAGGCTAAAAAACGCATGGCATTCTTTCGATGTCAGTTACTGCGCAACCGGAAGCCGGCGATAATCACACGCAGCAGCTAACCCAACTGGACAAGAATAGCTTCTCGCATCCGACCGAGGCTACGCAATTCTTGCGATTTTTTTTGGATTGGCAGATCCTGAGCGGGTGACTCGCTCTCTCGCGAGGCCTCTGCCGAAGCGTGACTGTCCCGCGGAGGATATGGTGATCCTTATTTGGATTGGAAGTGACAGTTCGCACAGACGTCGACAACTGGAGTCGAGTCGATGTAGCGGCGATGCAGTGGTGTGAATTTATCAGAGCCTGCCGGCAGGGGGGCACCGTCGATTTTAAATCCCCATCGAAGAGATGTTTCCCGGCGCAGCTTGAGGTTGTCACTGAAATTTGGAGAACAGGGGATTGTCGTGTCCCAGCATTGGTTTGTATACGTGGGAACACGGATGGCCAGCCCAGAGCTTAAAACGTAGGGGAAAACTCTGGCAGCTGGCAAGGCGGCAAAACTATGCGAGCGCAGGGATGGCTCGAGACTCATTCTCCACAGGGTGCGCGGATAACTGCACCACCCGCCGATCGCAAGCAGACCCACTACGACTGCTCGTTTGTTGACCTGATTCAAGATTGGGAGCATTTGCTGAAAAGCGATTGTCCCCAAACACGCCGCAGTTATCCAAATGGCGGACTCGCCAAAGCGAAAAGCAGGCGCCAGAGTAAACCAAAATAACAAGCCCCCGACCGAGGGGACCAGCACCGCCAGCCAGTACAGGTTCTGCTTTCTTTTTCGGGAAAACAGCATGATTAATCCGGCGAACGAAACTGCCGCGGGAATGATGAAATCGATTCGGTTCCTGATTGCGCCAGAAAACCACGGCTTTAGCCACCGCGTTCCGGCAGTTTCCGCGAAAGCTGCATGAGGGATGCGAGCCCATGAGCGGTTGAACTGAGCCAGCCCGTCAGCGCTCTCACGCGGTACCCTCCAGTCCACAGGCAGCGCAAATGCGCTGCTGGGATAGAAGGGATAGCCGCTGAGGATCGCTCCGCGACAAATCCAGGGAATTCCTACCGAACCCGACAGCAGAAGTGCAGCCAGGATCAGCTGCCGCTTTCGTTTTGCGTTGCTCCCGTTCGACAAAAGTTGGATTGTGGCCATGACCCAACCGATTCCGCACAGAGCCAGACTGGAAATCTTGAAAGTAGCAGCCAGTGTGAAAAGCATGAGACTGGTGAGCAGAAGCGATTCAATTCTCCGTTCCGAGCCTTCGGGAGTCCTTTTCTTCTCTAGAGCGTCAAACAAGAGAATTACGGCCATGATCGATACGATCGTCGTGGGCAAATCTGTGTTTGTGCCTACCAGTTCTCCATTGAATGCCCAAACCACGCCCGGCATGGAAAACAGCAATAGGAAGTAGTCGAGCGGCGTTTCCGTTCCGCGCAACACGTATGTAAAACTGGCGACGATTCTAGTCGCGAGAGCGCAAAGTAGCAGGCCAACGAATAAGTGGTACCCGGCCTCATGCCACGGACCTTGATTCAAGACGGCGACACCCAGAAATACGCTTGAATTCAGACCGAGTTGTCCCAGGAGATTGGTCAGGCCGGGAACGATCGGATACGTGGTAAACCATCGAACCGCCATAGCGCCGTAAAAACCGGTATCATAATGAAGGAATGGCCCCGAACACCGGACTGCGATTGCAAGAATGACTGCCACCCGGGAAACAGTGGTCCACAAACCAATGCCCAGGGCTGGGAGCAAAGCGCGGACCAGGGCCGTTCGCGCAAGCGCTATTCCCAGGAGTCCAACGGCAAAAAGTAGCGCAGAGAAAACAACATCAATCGGTCGGAAGAAATGATAGATCTGCGCAGCCGCAATTGCCACAGAAAGGCCGGCCCAGAATGCATCGCACAGAGAATATTCCGCAGCAAGCCTACCGAGCAATAGTGAACCGATCCCTATGAGCGCCGACGCGACGAGCAGCCACATAAATAGGATCGAGAAGGTGACAACAATTAACATCTGCGGACGCTCCTGAGGCCAACAAAAAAGAGAGAAACGCTCGAATCTTGATCTTGTTGCCGCGAAGGATTTTACTCGCTATTCACCTTGATTGGCTCAGAAAATCGCAGCGCCGCGCAAGCCCTCGCGGACCGGCTCCCAAAAACGAGGAAAAACAGAGCAGAAAAAAGACCTGGGCGTTTCGCCACTTCATTGCGGGGCCGCACCTCTGTCTGGTGTGGCTCTACCCGATTTTTCTCTTTGAAACGACACTCAGGACAATTTGATCGTGGTTCGGCAGGGTTATTTGTGAAAGGAGCGAGAATCTTGCGATTAAGTTCTACAGTCAGGTCAACGTGCTCAATCTACTTTACGTCGTCCAACTCAATCAGTTGCGCGCAAACCTTGGAATAGCCCAGTATCTCGCCGGAAAGGCGAAAATACCTCTCGGTGTTCTTTCCGCAGCCTTCACGTTCTTCAAAAGCCTTCTCATTTAGGCGCAAGACTACATCCAATAAACGGTTTACGGTTGTTTCGCACACACTCATGGTTGGCCTCTTCGTAGAGAAGGGTGCCGTGTCCCCCAAAAAATTGTCAAAATCAGGAAGTTTTTCACGATTGCGCGGTGTCGTGCACCTATCGTTATGCTTCTCGTCTGAAGCCTTGCAATTACAGCCGCTTACAACACAATGCTTTTTTTTGCTTTTGATTGACACTGGTTTCCACGGCATATACTCTCGCCGGGCTCCCAATCGCTGTTTGGTGGTGCTGTTCTCCAATGATCTCTCGAGCCAAGAAAAATACGCTTCCTGTTTTGCTCGCGGTGGTGTTCCCGTTTTGCCTCGTGGCGGGACGCACGGCCGCTCCTCCCGCGTCCGCTTCCAGATCGCAAGCCCAGAGCAATGCACGGAAGCCAAACCCGGCGGCCGGTCGGCGCCTCTTTGAACGCAATTGCGTTGTTTGTCATGGCCTTGGCGGCACCGGCGGCCGCGGCCCGACGCTCACACGTCCGCGGCTTGCCCGTGCGCCGGACGACACCGCGCTCAAAGCGGTCATCACGAGTGGGATTCCACCTGAAATGCCGGCGGGCTATTTTTATTCTGAACAGGATGTGGCGGACATTGCCGCCTATGTGCATTCGCTCGGCAGCATTCCACCCGAGAAATTACCGGGAGACCCGGGGCGCGGAGCCATCGTCTATTCAAAAAGCGGTTGTGCAGGCTGCCACATCATTGACGGGAAGGGCGTGGGATTTGGTCCTGAGCTCACCGAAGTTGGCAAGCGTCGCAGCGCCTCGTATCTTCAGAAAACGCTCGCCAGTCCTGTGTCCACACTTCCCGATGATTTTGTTTTCGTAAAGGCCGTCTCCAATTCCGGCCAATCGCTTGAAGGCATTCGGGTGAACGAGGACACCTTTTCCATTCAAATCAAAGACGATTTCGGAAAATTTCACAGCCTCCGCAAGACTGAACTGAAGGAGCTGCAGAAGCGCAAAGACCTCTCTCCGATGCCATCGTTCACTGAGCTTCTCACGACCGAACAGATGCAGGATCTCGTCGCCTACCTGGCTTCGCTAAGGGGCCCGCAATGAAATTCATGCTGCAAGTTCTGGTGGTAGCGGCTTTCTGCGCGACCGCGCAGGCGCAAGTCCCCTACGAGCACATCGCCAATCCCGATCGATATCCTGGCGAGTGGCTCACGTATTCACGCGACTACGCCGGCCATCGCTTTTCGCCCCTGAACGAAATCACCGCAGGTAACGTCGGCCAACTCAAAGTGAAGTGGGTCTATCAATTTCCCGATCCCGGCAACGAAGTCTCGCCCATTGTGGTTGACAACATCATGTTTGTCACCGGCCCAAACTCCGCGACCGCCATCGATACCGCGACAGGTCGTCCGCTTTGGAGTTGGAAGCGTCCAATTCCGTCCGACTATCACAGCCTTGGTTTTGGACAGGTAAATCGCGGCGCGGCCGTCCTTGACGACAAGCTGTACATCGCAACTCTTGACTGCTATCTCGTCGCGCTTGATCTCAAAAGCGGCATTCAACGCTGGGCCTCAGAAGTCGGCGACTACAAGGTTGGCTACAGCATGACGCTGGCCCCGCTCGCCATTGACGGCAAAGTGGTCGTCGGGGTCAGCGGCGGGGAAGCGGGAATTCGCGGCCTCGTCGACGCCTACGATGCGAAAACAGGAAAACGGGCTTGGCGCTTCTGGACCATTCCCGCCCGAGACGATCCCGCGTACCAAACATGGGCCGGCGGCAGCGCGAAAACCGGCGGCGGCCCCACCTGGGTCACCGGCGTCTACGATCCACAACTGAAACTGATTTATTGGGGAGTTGGCAATCCCAGTCCCGATTGGAATGGTGAGGTCCGCCTCGGGGACAATCTTTATACTTGTTCGTTTGTTGCCCTCGACAGTGAAACCGGAAAATTGCGCTGGCATTTTCAATTTACGCCGCATGACACCCATGACTGGGATGCCAGCCAGGTCCCTGTTCTTTTCGACGCAAGAATTAAAGGCCAGGACCGCAAGCTCATAGCTACTGCCAACCGCAACGGTTTCTACTACGTGCTCGATCGCGTCACTGGCGAATTCCTCGCCGCGCAATCCTATGCCAAACAAACCTGGGCGAAAGGCATCGACGCCAAAGGCCGCCCCATTGTGGCGGAAAATTCCGAGCCGACAGAAAAGGGAACTCTGGTGTGGCCCAACGCCAATGGTGCCAGCGTCTGGTACAGCCCTTCGTTCAGCCCGCAAACAAACCTTTTCTACGTTGCCGTCCGCAATACCTCCGCCGTTTTCTACAAACGCGATCCCGAATACAAAGCGGGCACCATGTACCTGGGAGGCGGAGAAGACGAATCGCCGCAGGACAGTTCCTGGGGAGAAATCAAAGCGCTTGATCCCACCACAGGTGATCTGCGTTGGGAATTCAAACTCAACACGCCTCCGTGGTCCGGGGTCCTCTCTACGGCGGGCGACCTGGTTTTTTCCGGTTCGAACGAAGGCAACTTCTACGCCCTCGACGCCCGCACCGGCAAGCCCCTCTGGGACTTCCAGACGGGCGGGCCCATCGGCGCAAATCCAATTTCCTTCGCCGTCGCCGGTCGCCAGCGCATAGCGATTGCCTCGGACCGCGTCCTTTACGTCTTCGGTTTGTAGACTTCCGCCCTCGCAGCCGCCATTTCCGTCCTCCTACAGTTCTATTTCGGTAAACTAACTTTGATTTTATGCAACATTTGTTGCAGCTGTGATGTATTCTTTACCAGTCCCATGCCCTTCACCATTCCCGAATTCTCCCGTCACAGGTTTCCATTCACAATGAATCCATTCAAAACGCTCGTTCGCAGTTCCCATTTGCCGCATCTCGGCCGCCTCGGGTTGTCATTTTGCGCTTTACTGGCCGCTCTTTTGCTCATCCCCGGTAACGCCAATGCCACCGGCAAAAAGATCATTTTTGACACCGACCCGGGCACCGATGATGCTCTCGCCCTCATGCTAGCCCTGAACTCGCCGGAGCTGGACGTACGCGCCATCACGGTGGTCGCCGGCAACGTAACTGCGAAGCAGGGCCTTGAAAACGCTCTCCGCATGGTGTCGCTCGCCAACCGTTGCGACATTCCCGTCGCCGGTGGCGCGCAGAAACCGCTTTTCCAGAAACTGGTCACCGCCGAATTCTGGCACGGCAAAAACGGCATCGCCGACGTAGAGCTGCCCGCCAGTAAATGTAAAGTCGACCCACGCTTCGGACCCGACCTGATCATTGAAATGGTTCACGCCGCCCCGCACGAAATCACTCTGGTTCTGGTCGGCCCGCTCACCAATATTGCTCTTGCCATCCAAAAAGACGCCACCATCATTCCGCTCGTCAAAGAAGTCATTCTCATGGGCGGCTCGCTGAAAGGCGGCAACGTCAATGCCGCTGCTGAAGCCAACATTTACGGTGACCCGGAAGCCGCGCAAATTGTCTTCCAGGCCGGATGGCCGCTCACCATGGTTGGTCTCGATGTCGGCGACAAGACGATCTTCGGCCGCAAACAGCTCGATGAACTCGGCCGCAGCCACGGTCCCGTCAACGACTTCATCTATAAAGTCGCGAAAGCGCTCGTCGTTCTTTCAGAAAAATTTGGGGAAAGCGGAACACCAATGTACGACCCGCTGGCTGTTGGCGTGACCCTTGATGGCGCTCTGGCAACCACGCAGGCCATGCAAGTGGAGGTGGAAACCCGCGGCGAATTTACCCGCGGCGAAACCGTTGCCAACCGTCGCAACCAGATCGAACGCAATGTTCTGCACCATTTTCCCGATGGGGACCGTTATGTCATCGAAGCGCTGGACCCTGTCAAACCAAACGTTAAAGTCTGCATAGACGTGCAGGCGGAGAAATTTTTGCAGCTTTTTGTTTCGCGGATTCAGGGCAGGTAGTTTCCAATGTGTCCTGCGCACTTCCCGTTCAGGAAAGTGCAGTCTTGGGGCGGCGAATTGTGCATACTAAATACATAGCTCTTAGACATGGCAATCGGCCGGTGGTCTATGGCATTATTCGCCTACTAAGCAGTTGGCTGTAAACGTAGGATGCAAACTTTCCACGGGCGATGAAAGCAGCAAGGCTTTGCGTGGACCGTGTACAGTGGGGTAGGGAAATCGTGGCAACCGGGGTTGCCCAAAGGGGTGTTTTGCATAATGAGAAATAGAATAATTGTTCTGCTATTGGTATTGGCTTTCGGGCTTTCCGTCTCTTCGGCCAGCTATGGTCAGGCCACCGGCAGCTTTTCCGGTACCGTCACCGACAAGTCGGGTTCGGTCATTTCTGGGGCATCTGTCACAGTCACTTCACAAGGCACCGGCGTCGTGCGTGAAGCCAAGACCGACGACGAGGGCCACTTTGTCGTTCCCCTGCTTCCAGTCGCAATCTACACTTTGCATGTTGAGTTCTCAGGCTTCCAAACGGTTGAGAGCAAGGACGTTCGCCTGCAAGTCGACGAGTCCCGCGAATTGAATTTCACCCTTGCTCCTTCTTCGGTCTCATCACAGGTCGAGGTGTCCTCGACCGCGGTAGCCGTCCAGACCAACGATCCTTCGCTCGGCCAGGTCATCACCGCGCAACAAGTGACCCAACTCCCGCTCAACGGCCGTGATTTCGTCCAGCTGGCGACACTCACTCCGGGAACTACGCAGGAAACCAGCAACAGCAGCTTTTTCGCTGGAGCTGCCAGCAGCGAAGTCGCCACCCGCGGCTCGTTCTCGCTCTCGGTCGGCGGTTCGCGCGCCAACAGCACGGATTGGCTTCTCGACGGCAACGACAACAACGAGCTCACCGCCGGCGGCATCGGCATCCTCTCCTCGATCGACTCGATTCAGGAGTTCAAGGTCCTCACTTACAACTATTCGGCCGAATATGGTCTGCGCGCTGGCCCTACCGTTCTCGTGACCACAAAATCCGGCGCCAATAATTTCCATGGCTCGCTTTTTGAGTTTTTCCGCAACACCTCGCTCGATGCGCGGAGCTTTTTCGCCATCACCCCGGAGAAATTTAACTTGAATCAATTTGGTGGTGCCCTCGGCGGCCCCATCCACAAGAACAAAACATTCTTCTTTATCGACGGTGAACAGAAATATCAGCGCAAGGGCGTTACCTTCACCGGCCTCGTTCCGACCGCCGCCATGCGTACGGGTGACTTCAGCGCTGACGCCTTTGGTCGGCCGGTGGCCCCGGGTTCCATTACCAACCCCAACGCCACGAGCGGCACGGATGCCAGCCCGGTTTCTGCTCCGTTCCAGTGCGATGCGGCTGGCAACCCTATGCCCGTCGCTCCCAATGGCAGCCAGGCCGCGGGCGCCCAGACGTGCAACATCATTCCTGCCGGCCTGATCAATCCCATTGCCGCACAGATGATCAATCTCTACCCGCTCCCCAACGCCAACAACCCGGCCGGCAACTACAACTTTGTAAATTCACCGGTTCGCAGCCTCGACGAAACCAAATTCGACGTCCGAGTCGATCATAACTTCTCCGGGTCCGACAACATGTTCGCTCGGTTCAGCTATGACCAGGCCGGTTCGGTCGTTCCCGGCGGAGGTGGTCCCGGTTCCTTTGCAGAGTCCAATGCATTTGGAAGCAATCAGGGGATCCTCAATCACGGACGCAACGTCGCCGTGGCCGAGACCCACATCTTCTCGCCCACTCTTGTCAATCAATTAAGCGTTGGCTACAACCGGATCTTCAACTACATCACTTCGCAGGGCACTGGCACCTGTACAGCTGCCGAAATCGGTATTCCCGGCGCCAACCTCAATTGCACGGGTGGCCTTGGAACTTGTGTCGATGGCGGCACGAGTTGCGGCCTTACCTCGACGCAATTTAACGGCGGCTTCTGGGCCCTCGGTGACCGCGGTTTTTCACCGTTTACCGGTGGCACCAACGTCTATTCCGCCAGCGATACCATCGATATCATTCGCGGCAAGCATGAAATCAAGGTCGGTTTCTCCGTCCGCGCCAATCAAATGAACGTACGAACCGAAGGCTTTCAGGATGGTTTCTGGGTGGTCACTGGCTTGTGGAGCGGCAATCCGGAATCCGATTTCCTTCTTGGCCTCCCGAGTCTCGCCATTCACGACCAGACGTTCCAGGGCGATACCACGGGCCGTCGCTGGAAAACCTTCCGGCCCTTCGTTCAGGACGACTGGCGCATCACCAAGAATCTGACCATCAACCTCGGCTTTGCGTGGAATTTGACCACCCCGATTTCTGAAGCAGCCAATCGCCAGGCCAATTTTGATTTTGCTACGGGCCAATTCGAAATCGCGGGACAGAATTCGGACAAATGGGTCGGCATCCAGTTCGACAAACGAGCCGTCGAACCACGCATCGGTTTTGCGTGGAAGCCGTGGGGCAGCAACAATACCGCCATTCGCGGTGGCTACGCCATCTTCCATGACTCCGCGTGGAGCCAGGGCGCACAAGGCTTGTGGCAAAATCCCCCCTACTACGCAGAATCCGATCGATTTGCCTTTGGTGGCACGTGTACTTTCGTCACCGCGGCTTGTGCCACTGCCGGGCTTACTCCTTCAGCCATCAGCTTGTCCGATGGGTTCCAGATTATCCCTACCGAGCCGGACCCCAATACGTTCACCGGCACCATTCAATCGCAAAATCCGAACTTCAAGCTCGGCACGGTCCAGCAATTCAACATCAATATCGAGCATCAGTTGCCCGGTGACATTGTCCTTACTGCTGGCTACGCGGGCTCGCGCAGCAAGCACATCCTGATTGACGGGAACAATCTCAACGTTTCCACTCCCGCCGGATGCGGATCAATTCCGGGCTACACGTTGGGCTGCGGTCCTGGCGGTTCGTTCGTTCCCCAGCCGTATGACACCAGTACTCCCTTCGGCTTTTCCACCATTGCCAACATTACCGATCAAGGCGTGGCGCACTACAACGGCCTGCAAATTAAGGCCGAAACCAAGAGCTCGCGACACGGCGTCTACGCGCTTGTCGGTTACACCTATTCCGGCACCTACGATAACGGTTTCGGCGATGGCTTGGGCACCTCCATCGGCGCAACCTACTACCCATTGCCGGGGTGGAACAGCCTTGACTGGGCACACTCGCAGATCAACCTCAATCACAGTTTCACGGCCAGCATCATTTATGACTTGCCGTTCGGGAAGGGCAAACAGTTCGGCAACAGCTGGAACGGGGCAGCCAACACGGTTCTCGGCAACTGGCAAATTACCGTTATAGAAAAAGTCACTTCGGGCTTTCCGGTGTTCGTTGTGAACACGTTCAATGAGAGCGGAGTTAATTTTCAGAACAACGGCAATAGCCAGAACCGCCCGGACCAGATTGCCATTCCCACTGTCTCGGGAACCGTGGCTGCCAACCCCAACCCGCAATGCCAGGTTTTGGCCTCGGCTGGCGGCTTGGCGCCTGACAAGGTCGGCGTCCCGGGTGCCTGGTTCAATCCATGCGCCTTTGCCGCGGCACTGCCGGGCGAGCTTGGCAACGCGAACCGCGCTCCCGTCAACGGTCCAGGTTTTGCCAACACGGACTTTTCGCTGATCAAACAGTTCTCGCTCCCGTGGGAAAACATGGGCCTGAACTTCCGCGCCGAAGTCTTTAATCTCTTCAACCACCCACAATTCGGTGCGCCGGCAAACGACATCAACTCTGCAGGTTTGGGCACCATCGGTTCGACCGTCAACAACCCGCGCTTGTTCCAGTTCGGATTGAAGCTTACGTTCTAGGCCGCCACCGAGATGCAGAAATCTCAACGCTGAATCGGGGGTCCCGCGGTGACGGCGGGACCCTCTTTTCATAAGAGCTTGCGGCTTTTGGTTTCTGGGAACTGGCACGGAACGCGGGGTCCGCGAGAGAACGGCTATCGGTACTCGAGTAAATAGGATTTACAAATTATTATTCATATGAAAGTTTTTTACATGAAGGTCCAATCCGTTCAAGCCCTGGCCGCGGCTCGCCGTTGCCTGTCCCTTTTTATTTTTCTTGTCGCTCTCATTTCTTTAGTTCCGATAGCCTCGGCCCAGGGTAGGCGCAAGGTCATCATCGACCAGGACGCTTCGGGCCCCGGCGGTTCCGATATGCAGGCCATTCTCAGTATCATAAATTCGCCAGAAGTCGATGTCCTGGGCATTACCGTGGTCACCGGCGACGCCTGGCGCGATGAAGAAGTTCAACACACCCTTCGTCTGCTGGAAATTATTGGTCGCACGGACATTCCGGTTGTTCCCGGAGCCGTCTTTCCGCTGATTAGCAGCAAAGAGTACATCGCCAGATGGGAAACTCTATACGGAAAGCTTGGGTATCAGGGCGCCTGGAATTTCCCCCCCAATGCCGTGCATGGTCCCTATGAAGTTCCTCCGTTGCCCGAGGGAGCTCCTACGACCAAGCCTTCTTCAGAAGATGCCGCGCACTTCCTGGTGCGTATGGTCCGGCAATATCCGCATGAAGTCACGATTTATGCTGCAGGTCCGCTGACCGATCTGGCTTTGGCACTGGCCATCGACCCGCATTTTCCGGAACTCAGCAAAGAATTGATTGCCATGGGCGGCAGCATCCATCCCCTCACGGAGGACCCGGAATTCAGTCTTACACCTCGTCACGAATTTAATTTCTGGATGGATCCTGAAGCGTCCCGCGGCGTCCTGCACGCGCACTGGCCTCGGGTTGTGTTGACCACGGTCGATATTTCCGTGAAGACCAACATGGAAAAGGACTTGATCGAGCGTATTGGCAGAAGCCAGAGGCCGGTGGCGCAATATGTCGCCAAATACGCGATTGCCGGATATCTCTGGGACGAGCTGGCCGCCGTCGCCTGGCTTGACCCCACCATCGTTACCAAGTGGGAGAAGCTGTACATCGACGTGCAAGTCGACCATGGCGCTTCCTATGGCGAAACCCTTGCCTGGAGACCCGGACAACAACCAGGTCTCGGCGAAATCTTGGTCGATGTTCAAAAGGACCTGGACAAGGAAAAATTCTATAAGGAATACGTCGATCTCATGACCGCACCCACGCCCCCCGCTGCAGTACGCGCTGGAAAAAAATAGATGCGCGACCGAGCCAGAAGCGTTGGGGCCGAGTCGCGTCAAACACAGTCAGGTGTCAGCCGCGTCCTCTCTCCAAGGTCCTGTTCCCGCGAGCCGCTCGCTTCACTCGCTTGCTTCGTAAAAGGGAACGGTGTCGCACCGAGCGCCGCGTCATCGCGAACCTCGTTGAGCGGCGACCGCGGCCCTTGTCTGGGGTTCGTCCTGCAATTAGGGTTTAGCCTTGACACCATGCGCCACCCCGCATATAAGCAGCGACGGCTCAATGAACCATCGAGCTGCGCGACCATCACTCGTCACCAGCGAGGCACTCTTATAAATGTTTACTCCAGCTAGTTTTACCATTGCACTCTTAATGATGATCACCAGCGCCGTTTGCTGGGGTTCGTGGGCCAATACCTATAAAGGTGTCAAGAATTACCGTTTCGAACTGTTTTACTGGGACTATGCCATCGGCATATTTCTGATTTCACTCGTCCTGGCACTGACCATGGGCAGTACCGGCCATGACGCGAACAGTTTCCTGAATAACGTGCATTCGGCAGACAACTCCAATATCGGCTACATGCTCGTTGCGGGAGCAATCTTCAACCTTGCCAACTTGCTCCTGGTGGCCGCCATCGACATGGCTGGGCTGGCCATCGCCTTTCCGGTTTCGATCGGCATCGCCCTGGTTGTGGGAACCGTGTCCAGCTACGTCATCCAACAGAAGGGCAACGCCCCGCTGATCGCGGGTGGAGTCGTTTGCGCGGTCGTTGCCGTGATCCTGGACGGCTTGGCATACAAATCCCTCTCGACCGGTAGCAGCGCCGTCTCCAGGAAAAGCATCATCACCTGCATCGTCTCCGGTGTGCTTATGGGCTCGTGGGCGCCGTTTGTCGCACACGCGACCACGGTCGGCAACCCGCTCGGTCCCTATAGCACCGCCGTGTTTCTTACACTGGGGGCTTTGCTCTCCTGCGTGATCTGGAACTTGTACTTCATGCGCAAGCCGCTGGTCGGCACACCGGTAAGCTTCAGCGACTACTTCCGCGGACCCGCCTCGGGCCACCTGTTGGGGCTTCTCGGCGGATGCATCTGGGGCGTCGGTATGGTCTTCAATCTGGTCGCCGCCAGTTTCACCAGCGTGGCCATTTCCTACGCCATCGGCCAATCCGCGCCGATGGTCGCCGCACTTTGGGGCGTTCTTGCGTGGAAGGAATTTAAAGGCGCTCCCGGGAAAGCCTATGCGTATCTGGCGATGATGTTCGTGTTCTACGCGCTGGCGATCTTTCTGGTTTCGCACGCGAGCTAGTCGCGGGCGCGAGCGGAACCGGGTTTACCGCTGGCTGGCAGGCCGCTTGCAGGACAATCGATTTAGTAGCTGAAATTCGAGTATTTGGAAATTTCCGGCGTTTCCTCTCTTGCCTGTGCGCTTCTATTCTCGGAGAATAGAAAGTTCACGCATGGGCCTTTTCGCCGTGCGGTGCTGCAGCAACGGAGAATCGATAGAAATGGCAACGCAGGGAATTCCGGACAAACGGCTCGTAGCGTATTTCTCCATGGAGATCGCCCTGGAGAACGCCATGCCGAGCTACAGCGGGGGGCTGGGGGTCCTGGCCGGCGACACCATCCGCGCCGCGGCCGACTTGCGGTTGCCGCTGGTTGCGGTATCTCTGCTCTACCGCAAAGGATATTTTTCCCAGTACATTTCCGACGAAGGCACACAAAGCGAAGAGCCGGTGCAGTGGCGTGTTGAAGATTTCCTAAAAGAAGAAACGCCGCGTATTTCCGTCCCGCTCGAGAAACGGCGCGTGGAGTTGCGCTGCTGGCGCTACGACGCCAAAGGTGTCCGCGGGTTCAATGTTCCGATTTATTTTCTCGATGCCGATATGCCGTTGAATTCCGAGGCGGATCGTAATCTCACGGGAACCTTGTATGGCGGCGATTCCTACTATCGTTTGTGCCAGGAAGTGTTGTTGGGAATTGGCGGTGTGCGCATGTTGCGCGCGCTGGGCTACAACGATTTGGCGCGATTCCATATGAACGAAGGACACGCGGCCTTGCTTTCGCTGGAATTGCTCGATGAAGAAGCGAAAAAGGCGAAGCGCAAATCGATTCTCGGGGAGGACATCGACGCCGTGCGCAGGAAATGCGTTTTCACGACGCATACGCCGGTGCCCGCAGGACACGATCGCTTTCCGATGGAGTATCTGACGCGAGCATTTCCGGAGCAGACGGAATTTTTCAATTTAAAGGATACTTCGTCGGCGGACCTCGTGAAGCGTGTCCTGCAGGCCGAAAAGAATTTTCTGAATTTGCAGGAAGCGGCGCTGCAGGGCGCATCTGTAAATATGACGTACCTCGCCCTGAGCCTGAGCAAATACGTGAACGGTGTCGCCAAGCAGCACGGCGAAACTTCGCGGCAGATGTTTCCGGAAGTTCCGATTGAAGCGATTACCAACGGCGTGCACGCCGGCACATGGACCGCGCCGGCGTTTCAGCAATTGTTTGACCGGCACATCGGCTGCTGGCGCGAGGACAATTACAGCTTGCGCAGCGCGCTCGGATTGCCGCCCGAGGATGTGTGGGCGGCCCATCTGATTGCCAAGCATGAACTTTTTGAAATCGTGCGGAAAAAGACGGGACTTAGTCTCAATCACGAAATTTTTACGATTGGCTTTGCGCGCCGCGCCACAGGATACAAACGCGCGGATTTGATATTGCAGGATCTGGACCGCTTGCGGCAGATCGCCAAATCGGCAGGACCTTTTCAGATCGTATACGCCGGAAAAGCGCATCCGAATGACGGTAGCGGCAAAGACATTATCAGGAACATTTTTCAGGCAAAAAAAGCCCTGCGCAAGACTGTGCCGATCGTTTTTCTCGATGAGTACAACATGGATTTGGGCGGAAAAATCACCTCCGGCGTCGATTTGTGGCTGAACACTCCACAATTTCCGCTCGAAGCTTCGGGCACGAGCGGAATGAAGGCCGCGCTGAACGGCGTGCCCAGTTTGAGCATTCTCGATGGCTGGTGGGTCGAAGGCCACATTGAAGGTGTGACCGGCTGGTCGATCGGTGAAGCGAAGAAATCCAATCCTGTCGCGCCGACTGACAATCATGCGGAAGCCGATGATTTGTACGCCAAGCTGGAAAACGTGATTTTGCCGATGTTCTATAACGAACGAAAGCGTTATTTGGAAATCATGATGCACGCCATTGCGATCAATGGATCGTTTTTCAATACGCAACGGATGGTGCAGCAGTACATTACCGACGCGTATATGCGTTGATATGAATCGCTGGGTTCATCCCCACAGGACTAGCGAAGCTTGTTTTTATAGACGGCCATGCCCACGGCGGCGTCCATGCCGATTTCCGCAAGCGCGGTGAGCTCGCCGTGAGTCTTGATTCCGCCCGCGGCGATGATCGGATGACTGGTAGCGGCGCGGAGACTGCCGAACCATTCAAGATTGGCGCCGGTCATGGTTCCTTCCCGGTCGACGTCGGTGCACAGGAACGCGGAGCAGAAAGGTTCGAGCTGGGCCATGACTGTTTCGGCTTGCAGGGAGAGGCGTTGCCGCCAGCCGTGGGTGGTGATTCGTCCTTTGGCCGTATCCAGGGCGATTACGACTTTTTTTCGTGGAACTTTTTTGAGCAATTGTTTCAGGAAGCGCGTGTTGATTTTTCCTTTTTGGAAGACGGCGCTGCCGACAACGATTTGATTGGCGCCGAATGCGGCGACTTCCTCGGCGCGCGCCACGGTGCGAATGCCGCCGCCCACTCTTACTTTTAACTTGAATTGCCTGCGGGCTTTCCTGCAGAGCCGGCCGACAAGCTCATCGTTGTTTCCGGTGCCGATCGCCGCGTCCAGGTCGATGATATGCAGCCATTCGTACTTTTGGAATTGGTCCAGCAGGCCGAAAACATCCGCTACGGCTAGTTCGCGCTTGCGGCCGTGAACGAGCTGGACGGCTTGGCCTTTTTGCAGGTCGATGCACGGGACTAACACGGGAAACGGACCTCAATTTTATTTTCAGAGAGAAATTGCTTTAGCTCGCGAATGGATTGCAACCTGTCGTGAAAAATGGAAGCCGCCAGTGCCGCGTCGGCTGCGCCCTCTGTAAAAATATCGACGAAGTGCTGCGGCGTTTTTGCCCCGCCCGAAGCGATGACCGGGACGGAAACTGCGCTTGCAATTGCCGCCGTGAGCGTGGTGTCAAAACCACTCTGAGTTCCGTCCTTGTCTACCGACGTAAGCAGGATCTCTCCTGCGCCCAGCTCCACTCCGCGCTTGGCCCACTGCAACGCGTCGCGACCAGTGGAATCGCGGCCGCCGCGAACACGAACGTCCCAGTGATCGCCGGCGCGTTTGGCGTCGATAGCGAGGACTACGGCTTGCGCACCGAATTCGCCCGAGAGTTCAGAAATTAGTTCGGGGCGTTCGACAGCGGCGGTATTGACGGTGATTTTGTCGGCTCCGGCGCGAACCACGGCGCGGGCGTCTTCCAGTGTGCGGATACCGCCGCCGGCGGTCAGCGGGATGGCCAGCTCGCCGGCTACGCGGCGGATGGTTTCCAGAAATGTGGGGCGATGATCGCGGGAGGCGGCGATGTCGAGGACGATGAGTTCGTCGGCGCCCTCCGCATCGTAGCGAGCGGCTAGTTCGACGGGATCGCCCGCGTCGCGGAGACCGGCGAAGTTGATGCCTTTGACGACGCGCTGGCCGTCGGTATCGAGACAGGGAATGATGCGACGGGCCAGGCTCATACGGCGAACCCGAGGAAATTTTGCAGGAGTTGCGCGCCGGGCGCACCGCTCTTTTCTGGATGAAACTGGACAGCGCAAAGATTGTCCCGTTCGACGACGGCGACGAACTTGCTGCCGTGAGCGCAGGTGGCCACGGTACTCTGGTCCGCGTCTGTCGCTGCAAAGGAATGGGCAAAATAAAAGAAAGCGTTTTTGTCGATGCCCGCGAGCAAGCGGGAGTTTGCTGTGCTCTGCAATTGATTCCAGCCCATGTGCGGGAGTTTTACAGATGTCGGCAACATGCTAACGCGGCCGGGCAGAACACCCAGGCCGGCCAGGTCCGGTGCTTCGTCGCTTGATTCATACAGGGATTGCAGCCCGAGGCAGATTCCGAGGAAGGGAACGCCCCGGGCGATGGCACCGAGCAGCGGCCGGCGAAGATTTCGCTCGTCGAGGGCGCGCACCAGGGCTGAATAGTGGCCCACGCCGGGAAGAATAATGACTCCGGCGCTGGTGATGGCTTCCGGACCGGACGCCCGTTCAGAAGCAGCGCCCAGACGGCTCAGGGCGCGTTCGACGCTCGCGACATTGCCTGCCCCGTTGTCGATGAGCGTAATTTTCACAGGAGGCCCTTGGTGCTGGGGAGCACGCGGCGGAGGCGCAGGTCTTGGGAAACGGCAAAGCGCAACGCGCGGGCGAAGGCTTTGAAGATTGCCTCTACCTGGTGGTGCGAGGAACGGCCGTAAAGCGAACGAAGGTGGACGTTGGCGCGGGCGGATTGCGCGAAGCCTTGGAAGAAATCGTCCATGAGTTCGACTTGGAAGCCGCCGACATGGGTAGCGGCAATTTTAGCCTTCACCACGCAGAACGGGCGGCCCCCCAGGTCGATGGCCGCGGCGGCCAGGGTCTCATCCATGGGCATCAGGAAATATCCGGCGCGCAGGATGCCGCGGCGGGTGCCTAAGGCTTTGTCGACCCCTTCCCCGAGTGCAATGCCCACGTCTTCGACCGTGTGATGTTGGTCCACGTCGAGATCGCCTTTGGCGGTGAGTTCGATGTCGAAGGCGCCGTGGCGGGCGACGAGATCGAGCATGTGGTCGAAGAAACGGATGCCGGTGGAGACTTTGGATTTGCCAAGACCGTCGAGGTTGAGTTTGAGGCGGATGTTGGTCTCGTTGGTTTTGCGGTGGATGGTAGAGGTTCTGGACATTTTATCTTCGTCCGTTCCTGTTCGTGGCCCCTGGGGCTTTGAAATGATTCTTGACGTAGGCGAGAAGACGTTTCATTTCGGCTTGTGTGCCGATGGTGATGCGGGCAAAGCCCGGAGCGATTTGTTGGCTTCGTTCGCGGAGGAGGATGCCTTCGCTGCGCATTCTGCTGAACAGGGCGGGGCCGGGTTCCCCAAAATCGGCGAGGATGAAGTTGCCGCCGCTCGGGAAGACCTTGACGCCGAGTTTGCTCGCTTCTTTTGCAAACCAATTGCGAACTTTCTTGGTTTGGCTGACGTAACGTTTCATCACTGCGGGGTCGCCGATGGCGGCTTCTGCGGCCACCAGGGCGAGAGTATTCACGGGAAATGGCGAGCCCGCACGGCGGATGTAGGAAAGGGAATCGGGGCAAGCGATGACTGCTCCGAGCCGCAGCCCTGCGAGCGCTGCGGCTTTGGAAAAAGTGCGGACGATGTACAGGTTGGGATACTGGTTGATCCAGTCCAGGACAGTTGTGCCGCAAAACTCCCAGTACGCTTCGTCGATAACCACCGCGGTGTCCGTGGCGGCCTCCAGGATTTTTTTTATGTCGCCGCGCGAGACGACTGTGCCGGTAGGATTGTTGGGATTGGCGATGAACAGGACGCGGGGTTTGCTCCCGAGAGCGGCGAGAACTTCATCGAGAGGGAAGCGCATTTCCTCGTCGTGATTGCAGACCTCAACTTTTGCGCCGAAGATTTCAGCGTAGTAGCGGTACATCGGGAAAGTGGGTTCGCAGATGAGAATGCTGCTGCCTTGCTCTACAAAAACATCAAAAAAGAGGCGGAGGCCTTCGTCGCCGCCATTTTGCAGGAGCAGTTCTTCGGGACGGACTTTGAAAAAGCGGGCCAGCTTCTTGTTGGCGACTTCGTATTCCGGATACATGCCCAGCTGCTTGGAGGAGATCTTGGCCAGGGCCCGCTTTACGGCCGGGGAGCAGCCGGTGGTGTTTTCGTTGAAGTCCAGACGGAGCTTGCCGAGGCGGCTTTCCGAGGGAACTTCATACGTCTTGCGATCGAGAATGGCCTGGCGGACGGGCAAGTTTACTTTCATCGACGAATCTCCTTGAGCGGGGAGTTGGGAAAATCTGAAATCCGGGCGCGCAGGCCCGCGTTTATCGATCGGGCCCGCCCCCGAGGGCCGAACCTGGCTCTTGGAGTGGTGAGTGGATTCATCGGCGGACCTCGATGGCCTTGGAGTGGGCTTCGAGGCCTTCGGCACGGGCCAGCCTTTGCACATCATCGGCTAATGCTTGGAATCCATTCGCGGTGAAGGATTGGACGGTGATGGATTTTACGAAGTCGGCGGCGGACAGGCCGGCGCGCATGCGGGCCCAGCCGCCGGTGGGAAGGACGTGGTTGCTGCCACTGAGGTAGTCGCCGAGAGGCTGCGCGGCGAGTGGGCCGCTAAAGATGGTTCCGGCAGCACGAATTTTTTTGAGCAGAGAAGCGGGGCGGTCGGGGAGGCTGAGATGTTCTGGGGCAAAGCGGTTGACAAACTCGCAAGCGGCTTCGATCGACGGGGCTAGAACGATTGCGCCGGTGTGCTGCATCGAGGCCCGGGCCGGATTGTCCTCCGGGAGCTGTTTTAGCTGGAGCGCGATTTCGCCGCGCACTTGTTCGGCGAGCTTGGTGGACGTGGTGACCAGAAAGCTTCCGGCGTCCGGGGCGTGCTCAGCCTGGGCCAGGAGGTCGGCCGCGATCCACTGGGGATTTCCTTCCGCTGCCAGGACGATGGCTTCGGTGGGGCCGGCAGGTAGATCGATGGCGCAGTCGCTGCTGATGAGTTGCTTGGCGGCAGTGACGTAGCGGTTGCCGGGACCGAAAATTTTATCCACGCGCTGAATACTTTTTGTTCCGTAGGCCAAGGCGGCGATAGCCTGGGCTCCGCCGATGCGGGCGATTTTTGTGACCCCGAGGATGTGCGCAGCGGCCAGGAGTTCAAGATTGGGTTTGGGGCAGACAGCGACGATGCGTTTGACTCCGGCGACCTGCGCGGGGACCGTGGTCATGACGAGCGTGGAGACCAGGGCGTAGCGGCCCCCGGGGATGTAGCAGCCGATGGAATCGATGGGGCTGACTTTTTGGGAGATGCTGACGCCGGGTTCAACCCGGAGCGACCACGGCTTGGGCAATTGTTTTTCGGCGACGAGCGTTACATTCCTGGCGGCGTGTTTCAGGGCTTTGATGAACTGCGGCGCGGCACTGCGGTAAGCGGACTGAATTTCCGTTTGGGAGATCCAGAGGCCGTCACGCCGCAAGTTGATTTTGTCCAATTTTCTCGCCCACTTGGCCAGCGCAGCGTCGCCGTTTGCTCGCACATCGGCAATGATGCGTGCGGCGATGCGTTCGGCGGCGATATCGCGCTCTGCGCGGGCGCTGAGTAGAAGTCTTTCGGTTGCAGCGTTGAGTTTGAGGATGCGCATCAGAGGACGATCTTGTTCAGGGGATATTCGACGATTCCCTGAGCCTTGGCGGCTTTGAGTTTGGGAAGGATTTGCCGGACGACGGCTTCTTCGATGATGGTGTTAACGGCGACCCAGTCGGGATCGCTGAGTGTGGAGATGGTGGGATTTTTCAGCGCTGGAAGAACATTTAGCACGGTTTGCAAATTATCGCGGTGTACATTCAGAAGCAGGCCGACTTTGCTGGCGGCGGCGATGGCGCCTTGCAGCATGAGGATGAGGTTCTCGGCTTTTTCGCGTTTCCAGGGATCCTGCGCGGCGAGTTTGTTCATGATGAAGACCGTGGAGGATTCCTGCACGGTGTCGACGATGCGCAGGCGATTGGCGCGGAGAGAAGAGCCGGTTTCGGTGACTTCGACGATGGCATCGGCGAGTTGGGGAACTTTGACTTCGGTGGCACCCCAGGAAAATTCCACGCGCGCTTTTACCCCGTGGCGGGCGAGGTATCTTTGGGTGATGTTTACAACTTCAGTGGCAATCACTTTGCCTTCCAGGTCGCGGGCGTCGCGGACCGGCGAATCCTCAGGAACGGCAAGAACCCAGCGGACGCGGGCCAGACGCTGCTTGGCGTAGATAAGTTCGGAGAGTTCTTCAACGGAGGCTCCGGTTTCAACGACCCAGTCATGGCCGGTGATGCCTGCGTCAAGATTGCCGGTTTCAACGTAGCGGGCCATTTCTTGCGCGCGGATCATGAGGCATTCGATTTCGACATCGTCAATGGAGGGGACGTAGCTACGGGAGCTGAGGGTGATTTTCCAACCGGCCCGCTGGAACAGCTCGAGCGTGGCGTCCTGCAGGCTGCCTTTGGGCACCCCCAATTTAAGGCGATTGGTTGTGTTGATCGGAGTTGCAAGCGAGCTCGAGGACATTTACTTTTTCTCCTGGGCGTAAACTTTTTCCGGCGAAAACGTCTTGCGCTCGATGATTTTGCTGTTGCCGTTGCCTTCGAGTTTCCTGAAAAAGCAGCTACGGTAACCTTCGTGGCAGACACCGGGGCCGATGGGTTTTACGCGGATCAGGAGGGCATCGGCGTCGCAGTCGATGCGCAGGTCGAGAACTTTAAGAACGTGGCCGCTCGATTCACCTTTTTTCCAGAGCTTGTTGCGGGAGCGGCTGAAGAAGACCACTTCGCCGCTGCGCTGGGTGAGCGCGAGAGCTTCGGCATTCATGAAACCAAGCATGAGGACCCCGCCGGTGCGGCTGTCCTGGATGATGGCAGGAACAAGTCCGCCGGATTTGTTGAAGTCGATTTCTGCGGTCACGTGGCAGTCTCCTAAAAGATGAAATCTCGGTCGTGCACCAGCGGGAGGAGCGAACCCCTGCCCCCACAACAACAAATTCTTACTACAACGGCATAAAAACAAAAAACCCGCTGAGGCTTGCGGCGCCAGCGGGCTGATGAGTGCTTTGTGTTGCGAAAACCTTATGCACACTCCAGCGCGCGCGGCGAATGGCCGTGATGATGATGGCGGGTATGCGGGTACGCTCGGAGTGAGAGAATCATGTCGAAAATCTAAGGTAAAGAAAATTTGAGCGCATGTCAACTGCCTCGGCGAAAAGGAGTCTTACTGGACGAAATTCAGTTGCGAGCGACAGCGGAGGACAGTGAACTGGGGGAGTAGTTCACTGTCATTTTCAGGTGGACGGCTACACCGAATTTATTGTTCGAGAGTTTTTCGACGCGGACGACTTCGGCGACGTATTCGCATGCCAGGGGATCGTGGACATGGGAGAACGGAAAGGTGACGAAGACGCGCATGCCGGTGTAATAAGCGTCCCGGCGGGTGGAGAAGAAGATGCCTTCTTTCGAGACATTGATGCTGGTGGGGAGGTCTTCAAAGTGATCGTCGCGCGGCTCCGAGGGGCGGACACGCACCGGACGAGCCATCTTGGCACGGCGGCTGGAGCGCTTGACGGCGTATTCGGTTTCAGGCGTGATTGGCATAAAATGGGTATGGCTCTACTGAAGGCCTGGCGGAGCCTCTGGGAGGCTCCGCGCTTGAATCGTTTAGGCCTTAGCAGGTATCTGATGGGCAAGGGAAGCGCCACTTCCTGAAAGAACTGGAGAAATTCAATGGACGAGAAGATTCAGAAGCCAGAGGCCGAGTGGAAGAAGCAACTCTCGCAGAATCAGTACTATGTGACGAGGCAGCGAGGGACCGAGCCGCCGTTCACCGGGGAGTATGAGGAGACCGAGACCGCGGGGACGTATAAATGCGTTTGCTGCGGGCAGCCGCTGTTTCGTTCTGAAACAAAATACCACTCAGGCTCCGGATGGCCTAGTTTTTATGCGCCAAGCTCGGAGCAAGCTGTTGATAATGAAGTGGATACGAGCCATGGAATGAAGCGGGTCGAGGCCAAGTGCAGCAAATGCGATGCGCACCTTGGGCACGTGTTTGATGATGGTCCGCAGCCGACCGGACAACGGTATTGCATCAACTCGGCGGCATTGCAATTGGACGAGGACTAAGCCGCACAGGCACACGGAAGAAATCACAAGCAAACGCAAAGCCAGGAAAGGAAAAAGCCGCGCAGAGCGCGGCTTTTTCTAGTATTGGGTTTTGCCGGGGAATCCGGCTAAACAGCAAGTTATGCCGCAGGGCAAGCGGCCAAGGCGACCATTCGCGCAACGGGATCCTGGTCCCGCTGCCAGATGCCAAGCAAGAGAACTTTGGCTCCGGTCGGATACTTGAAAATGTAGTACGTACTGGAGATTCCTTCGACTTCAAAGAAGCCCGGGCGGCGCGGATCAGGGCGGGACGGAGCATTAGCACTGAGCAAAATGCGGAGTTCAGCCAACTGTTCTGGCGAATGGTTTCGCAGGTCTTCCACGAGGGGCGGTTGTTTTGTGATGGTTGATAGCATATCGACTCTCTCTGCTGTACAGCGTAGCGCTTTCCTCACCTATAAAGACGTAAAAAACAGGCAAATGTTTCATGCTTTGCAACGCAAATCGAAGGATTTTCCAGCTCGTGGCGCCTTGCGGCCCCATGCTGCAATAGCTGTTAGATGCAATGAGATGCCATAGCGTCTACAAAAACCGCCCGGCCCCTGAGCTTTGGATTGCTGATGACTGTAGCGGTAACTAGTTCGTCGACGGTCTGGAGCAATGCTGTCGGGTCGACGAAACGTGAATGGTCCACGACGGTGAGATTGTCTTGAACGTAGTTCAAAAGTAGAAAGACCGCTTTGCGCGAGAATCGAGATCCCATCGATGTGCCCGCGGAGCCACTTGCGGAATCTAAGCGACCAGTGAACAAGTTGTGTTTGGATCGAACCGATTTTCTGTTGCAATAAAGGGCACGTTAGTAGCTGATACGGTACTTGTGTGACTTCGGCTTCCCTGCGATAGTGAAAGGAACACCACACCGTATCCTGGATGGAACCGTGACAAAAACTGTGAAGAAGAAAACCGCAAAGAAAGAAAAGACTACTTTCGGCAAAGACCGACGGAGAAAACATCATCACTGGCTTGTTACGGTATTCTATGCCGACGGTGAAAAGTTTGGCCGCGTTTATACCGATAAGGACAAAGCGTCACGGTTTGCCGAGCGGCAGCGGCGCTCTCCGGTGGTAAAGACCGCACGAATCAGCCAGGTTTCCTAGGGTAATTTAGTATTCGCAAGATTGCACAGGCGCATGACGGAACGCTTGTAGCTGCTGTGCCTGGCATGCTATAAATAAAAAGTCGTTCAGCGGCCTTAGTATAGTGGTAGTACGGAACCTTGCCAAGGTTCAGGTGTCGGTTCGATTCCGATAGGCCGCTCCACTAAAATCAAGCATTTACAGCGATTCAAGCCGCAATTTCATTTTCCATTTTTTCCAATAACTTACTGGAGAGGGCTGCGCGAACCCTGGTCTAGCGGGATTTCTCCGCTATAAGGAGCCGTCATTCGGGGCGAATTATGCCCCATTTGCTGGCGGATGACAGCAGGATTGATTCCGGCAAGTTCCCATCTCCGAATGCATCCCCGTCGAAACCCATGCAAGCCCCCTTGTGATAGACCCAGTGCTTTGATTGCTGGATAGAGCCCTTGATTCAGTATGGTGGTCTCTGGGAACGATTCTCCGCGCTGAGAGCGAAAAACAAACGTCTCAGGGTCGGAACCATCCTTCAAGAGGTGTCTCAGTTTTCGCATCGTTTTTTTTCGCTTCCGTGCTTACGTTTTTTAATAGAAGCCCTTCACTCATGAAAACAACCTTCGTCGAATCTTCTGAACCCTATAATGCTGAGGTTGCCAGGGGTGGCCCGCAAAGACCGCTGGCGGTCACAGTCTCGCCAACTACCACCTGGACTCTCAGAGGACGGCAATCGACCCGCGCTCTCCCGCCGCTTCGGACAACAATCCCGGAAGTTTACGATCGAGAGTAGCAAGCTTTCCCTTCTTATGGATGGCAAGGCCTAGCAGGTAGGCATCGGTGACCTGTTGATGGCCAATTAGTTTTGGTTTAAGCAGATCGATGGCCTCCCCCAAACCGATCTCATCCTTCCAGAATTGATGTCCAGCGTGCTCGAGGTTTGAACGCAGTAAGGCAAGTGCATTGGCCGGCGTCAGGGCATTCGGCGAAAACACCGGATTCGAAACGATGCGGACAAATGCAGTCTGAGTGAAAGGACAGCTTGCCCAGTGCGCGGTTCCACGCTTCGAAAGCCAATGCTGGACTTTTGCATGCGCTTCATGCGCAGGCCACATCATTGCGACCAGTACATTTACATCCAGCAAACAAGTCGCGGTCACTCGAGATCTTCCTCAAGCTTGCGCACGGTTTCTGTGGTTACCATCGGAGAATCGGGAGGAAGGTCCACTACGTGAAAGCCATTCACCAACCGTGTCTGAAGCGGAGCTTGCAGGCCTCGCCTGACTAACTCGGACACGGCCTTGCCGAGGGCGAGTTCCCGGCTGTCCGCATAAAGCTTCACATCCCGAAGCACATCATCATCGATGGAAATCGTGGTCCTCATCCCTGAGATGATGACATACGCCAAAACAAGATGTCAACCATCACCTTGTGACATCAACATGCGGTGTCTGATGCAGTTGAGTCGTGGTCTTGGCCCACAACATCGATGACAATCCCAGGCAATGGATGTGGCGCTGAAGGAGCTCAAGGTGGCTTGGCCCTCTGTCGAGGCCCGCGACTTCGCCTACGAACTTTTCCCGACCATGGCTTTACCAGCGAACTAGGATCATTACGCCAACGAAGACGGAAATGTTCGATGCTGGGGGTTCCACCCTCGAAAGGTGGCTGGAAGAAGCCATCAAGGCGTGCGAAGGAACTGCTGGCTCTACGAGTCAGAACCTATCTCGCCCTCGATCCTTACAATCTTTATCGAATGCCCGGTCATTTGACCGACTGTCGACAATGTGCGGCAACAATGCCGCGCAATCCCGCACAGAAGGAACTCTCAACTTCATCATCGGAGAAAATCCGCGATTCAATTCCGAGTGGCGAGAGAGTTTCAGCCCAAGCCTGTGCTAAGGGCAGATAGCCGCTAATACCCAGACGTTTAACTCCGGCCAGGCGTAGTCGAAGTCCAACGAGAGCGTCGTAGATTAGTGCGCCGGCCAGCTGCCAGTAGATCTCCTGGGGTGGGAGAGCCCGCCGTTGCGAATCCATTCGGGACAGGAACAGAGTCCTGCTTAAACCGTAGCGGGAGGCACGGTCACGCCCTGTTTTCAGGGCATGCTCGAGAAATTCATCCGGCCGCTCACTAGGGAGGTTGTTCTTTAGAATCGTCTCTCGCGAGACTGCAAGCATTAACTCTCCGCCCATTCCCGTATAACTGTCGATGATTTCGGAAGCAGTATTGGTGCCAATGAATTTCCAGTGCGAGCCGAGATTGAGTAGTGCATCGCCGGGGGCGAGATGTCCAATTGCGAGCATTCCCATCACGAGAGTTTCCTCTCCGCGTATGGCGTCACTGGCATCGGGATCACAGTCATTGCCGAAGCGAATTCCAGGAACCAAATACAAGGGTATCTGTCTATCTGTTGAGAAGTAGCGCTGCGCTATATTTGCTGAGAGCTGCTGCATGCCAGCAGGACCTGGAATATGAGATACAGGATACGGCCCGAGCTCGGATGTGATCATCCCTGCCGCGGAGATAAAATCGAGAGCACTGAAGTTCTGAGTGCCGTCCATTTTTTCGAGACATTCGACTATTACCGCATGGATCGCATTGATCGCGGGAGCGCGGTTTTCATTGGCGATTGATCCGCGAATTCCTTCAAAGACTTTTGCCTTGGCGACAATATTGCCAGATTGCAGTGCCCAGGCGCGCGTCTGCGTGATTCCCACATCGAGGCAAATGCTGATTCCGTGGTCAGCCTTGATCGCTTTCATTCTCGTTTGCCCGCGAAGAGTGCGTTCAGTTGCTCGTCCGTCCAGCCTTTTTCGCCCACAACGGTGTTGATCTCTGACCCGATGGCTACCGCCCATGCGCCGGCATTCCAATATTCGGGAACTTCCGAAGGACTAACACCTCCGGTCGGCACGAAACGAGTCTTAGGAAACGGCGCAAGCAGAGCTCTTATGTACCTGGGGCCGCCAAGGAAAGCAGGAAAGATCTTGATGGCCGAAACGCCAACATCAAGAGCCGCGGCGATTTCCGATGGAGTGTAGCAACCGACAAGGTAGGGAACATTGCGTTTCAAGATGAAATCCGTGAGGGCGGCATCGAAATGGGGTGAAATCAAGAACTGGGCCCCCAAAGCGATTGCCTCTTCAGCCTCTGACTTGTTACGGACCGTTCCCGCGCCGATCAACAGTCGATTACCCCACTGGGATACCAACGACGTGAGAATGTCAGCAGATCTTTCGGCGGTATTTGAAACCTCGACCACTCGTAATCCTGCTCCCACGAGCCGCGGCAGATATTCGACTATGAACTCTTCGCATTTTTTCCTCAGAATGACAATGATCCCCGCTGTCCCGATTTGGTCGATGGCGTTATCCATTCATTTTTTGCCTCTAATGCCAATAGCCCCTAAGCTCCTGGGATGTCAAGCCAGACGTTCGCATTTGAGCAGGAGGAACAATCCACCTCTTCCGGAGCGCTTTTGTCCGACCAATGGTCAGGCATGGTGAGTACCTGGCATGGCGATGTGCCCCTGAATCCGGCCATTGCGTCTCCTCATCAGGTGAGCGTAACTGTTGGCGAGAATGATAGCGCTTGCAAAAAAGCCAAAGTCAGTTCGTCACGTCTCGGCTCTATCGCTAGAGGCGATCTGAAGACTGGCGAAACTAACTTTCGGGGGTTCTCGCCAAAGATGTGCACTTCGTTCGGCTCGGCAGCCGTCGTTGTTTTCCACTATTTTCCAATTACTATCATTCGCCTTTTCTGTAAATGCCGCCGTTCCAGCGTCTTAGAGTATTAGACGGAGCCTGCCAAGGTTCAGGTGGCGGTTCGATTCCGACAGGCCGAAGCGGGAACGCACAAGCCAGTCTCGTTCTTTGTGCAATCTAGTTCGACCTGTGCAATTCTTCGCCAAGCCATCCGCGTTACCTTATCCTATCGCATACCTAAAAACATGGTTGTTAGCTGTTAACTCCGTCACGTTCTTACCAAGCCGTGCCCCTAAATCGAGGAAACGATTTGACCCGTATTCACCGCTCCTTGTTAGTGTCGGAGGAGAGGGGTGCATGAAAGACAAAGATGTATGTCGGAAGCACCCGAACACAGGGCAGCCGACTGAAGAGCAGCAGCAAGCCTATCAAACGGAACAGCAATTGCTACGAGCGCAGGGAGCCGTTTTTTGGGAGGAACTTAGGAGCAAACTTCCTGAAAGGCTTACGCAGTTCAATATCTCGTTGGGCGGGATTGTTGTACTCAGGCTGATTGAGGTGAGCCCAAACGAACTAAAATTGGAGAATAAAAAGTCGCATGTCATGACCGCAACCTTACGTTTCGAGCCTGCACAGTCCACGATATACGTTCACGCCTTGAATACCAGCCACGAGTTCCACTTCAAACTCTTCGCCGGACAATCAGCCCTATATTCGCGAGAGCTTGGACAGAAGACTCCAGTAGACCTCATAAAATATGTCCTTGAAGGTTTGGCGAACTCGATCCGGTAGCGTCTAGACAGGCCGAATCGCTTCTGTCTGCCTTTACCTGTGTGACTGGCAAGTATGGCCGAAGGCTGAAACCGTTTAAGATGGGAACGGGCAAGCTACTGGCGTCGGTTCGGCCCTTGCTTTAGGAGCAACACGAAGGCGATGGCGGTTCGACTTACTTTGCTCAAATTCGATAATGCCGGGCGAAAAATGAAAATCATTCGATACGAAGACCGCAGAGGAAAGATTCATCACGCGATCGAGCAGGGAGGCGGACGCTACCACCGGGCCGAGGGGGATTTGTTCTCGGCCGTGCGGGCTACGCAGGAGGTGGCCGACATTGGGCGCCTTCTGGCTCCGGTGGTCCCCACGATGATCTGGTGCATTGGGCAAAACTATCGGTTGCACAGCCAAGAAGTGGGCATGAAGGATCCGGACTATCCCATTGTTTTCGCGAAAGGTCCGAATGCGGTGCAACACCCGGGCGAGCCGATCGTTCTTCCGCGTTTCGGGCGCAGCGAAGAAGTGGATTACGAAGCAGAGTTGGTGGTGATTATCGGGAAGCCGTGCAAAAACGTCGTTCGGGAGCAAGCCCTCGACTATGTGGCGGGTTACACGTGCGGGAATGACGTCAGCGCGCGGGATTGGCAACTGAAGACCGGCGGCGGGCAATGGTGCCGGGGCAAGACGTTCGATACATTTGCCCCTCTCGGGCCGTGCCTTGTGACCCCGGAGACTCTCGGGGATCCTTCCGGGCAACGGATCCAGACGACGGTCAATGGAGAAACCCGGCAAGACGCGAACACGCGAGAAATGATATTTGACGTGCCGGCACTGATCGAGTTTTTAAGCAAGAGCGCGACCTTGCTTCCGGGAACGGCGATATTCACGGGAACGCCGCAGGGCGTAGGAATGGCCCACACGCCGCCCAAATGGCTGAGGGCAGGCGACCAGGTGAGCATTATCATTGAAAAAATCGGCACACTCAGCAACCCGGTTCACAACGAGTCAATCTGACTGTCGAGAACTTGGCGCACGGACCGCAACGCTCACATGGTCCACTTTGCTGCGGAATCGGCTCTCACACCTGCCAGAGATCTGATTTTGATCCCCCGAGGGAGTGCGGGTATTCCACCGGCGTTCCCGCGCCGGGTGCGGTACTATTTCGTTTGAACATTGCGCCCATCGCGGTAATCTCGGAACAGGGAGGCGTTATGGCAACTCGAGAGGCAACCCTCGTCAGCCGTCGTTTTTTTCTACGCGTGACCGCATCGGCGGGAGGCGGTTTTCTCCTTGCTGCTCAACTCGATCCTTTTACGGATACATTTGCCAGCAGTCCTCAAGCGCCACCGTCCGCGGTACTGTCTCCGGATGCCTTCATCCGGATCGCCCCCGACGGCATGGTTACGCTCATGGCCAAGAATCCTGAAGTTGGTCAGGGCATCAAGGTCATGCTGCCCATGCTCATCGCTGAAGAACTGGATGTGGACTGGAAGAACGTCAAGATTGAGCAGACCGACGTTAGTTTTTCGAAATATGGCTTGCAGGTAGCCGGGGGCAGCACGGCGACGCCGAACAACTGGATCCCGATGCGGCAGATTGGCGCGGCCGGTCGCCAGCTGCTGATTACGGCTGCCGCTCAGACCTGGAGTGTGCCCGAATCGGAGTGCACCACATCCGCAGGCCGCGTTCTTCACGAGAAGACCAGTCGTTCGACCGGATATGGAGAGCTTGCAGCAAAAGCTGCTCAATTGCCGGCGCCAGACATCACGAAAGTTCAGCTCAAGGATCCCAAGGAGTTCAAGATTATCGGCAAATCCGTTCCGGGAGTGGACAACGCTTCCATTGTTACCGGCAAACCGCTCTATGGGATTGATCTCAAACTTCCGGGAATGCTATTTGCCGTTTTCGAAAAGTGTCCCGTGTTCGGCGGTAAAGTTGTCAGCGCCAATCTCGACGAAATTAAGGCGCTTCCCGGAGTCCGCCACGCTTTTGTTGTGGAAGGCGGCAGCGATCTAACCGGCCTGGTCGGTGGCGTCGTGGTGGTTGCCGACAGCTGGTGGAAGGCCAATACCGCTCGCCGGAAGCTGCAAATCAAATGGGATGAGGGCGCAACGGCGCAACAGAGCAGTGCGGGTTTTGCGCGCGATGCAGAGAAAATATCCAAGCAGAAACCTGCGAAATCCCTGCGCACCGATGGCGATGTGAATTCCGCTCTGGAAAAAGCCGCCAAGTCTGTGGAAGCCGCGTATTTCTATCCGTTCCTTTCGCACGCGCCTCTTGAGCCGCAAAATTGTACGGCGCAGTTCAAAGACGGCAAGCTCGAGCTGTGGGTTCCAAGCCAGACGCCCCAGCGGGGATTGCAGCAAGTTGCCAAGACGCTTGGCATTTCTGAGAGCGACATCACCATGCATCTTCCGCGTATGGGCGGAGGTTTCGGCCGCCGCCTGACCAACGATTACACCATCGAGGGCGCCTGGATTGCCAAAGTCATTGGCGGAGCGCCTGTCAAGCTGCTCTGGACGCGCGAAGACGACATGCGGCACGATTTTTACCGGCCTGCCGGATTTCATTATCTTCGGGGCTCGCTCGACGCTTCCGGTTCGCTAACTGCCTGGCATAATCATTTCGTGAGTTTCGGAGAGGGCGAGCGCTTCGCCTCGTCCGCGGGAATTTCTCCCGACGAATTTCCGGCGCGTTTTGTCCCAAATTACGGTCTAGAGACAACACTCATGCCGTCGGGCATTCCGACAGGCGCCATGCGTGCTCCAGGGAGCAATGGGATCGCGTTTGTGATGCAGTCATTCCTCGACGAGCTGGCGCACGCTGCGGGCCAAGATCCCGTCAAGTTTCGGCTCGCCTTGCTGGCCGTTCCACCGATAGAAAAACCCGCAGCCCCTGTGGTGGCCGGCGCGCCAAGCTCAGGCGCACCGCATTTTGAAGCGAACCGTATGCGCGGCGTCCTCGAGCTTGTTGCCGAGAAATCGAATTGGGGCTCGCGCTCCTTGCCCAAAGATACGGCCATGGGCGTCGCTTTTCATTTCAGCCATCGAGGATACTTCGCCGAAGTTGCGGAAGTTCAAATGAATGCTGGCAACAAGATCAAAGTCAAGAAAGTATGGGTCGCAGGCGATGTTGGCAGCCAGATTATCAATCCGAGCGGCGCCACCAACGAAGTGCAGGGTTCCGTTATCGAAGGCCTGAGCCATTTGATGGGGTATGAAATCACGATTGAAAAAGGCCGTGCGGTGCAAAGCAATTTTCACGAGTATCCGCCGGTGCGCATGATGCAGGTACCTCCGGAAATTGAGGTTCATTTCCTGAAGACTGAAAATCCTCCCACTGGTCTTGGCGAACCCGCGCTGCCGCCGATTCTGCCGGCGGTCTGCAATGCGCTTTTCGTTCTCACAGGTACGCGAATCCGGTCCTTGCCGCTATCGAGTCACGGATTTAGTTGGGCGTGAGTTAGGCGACAATCGTCTATCTCGGGATAGGTACGGTGTTGTCTCTTGTGGTAACAGGAGCGCGCCGCGCAGCCGGAAAAG
>DATHFT010000087.1:0-28929 GCA_035317965.1 Saccharimonadales bacterium (SeqCode)
CGATGACATCGTTGCCCTGGTCGAGGAAGCGGGCATCTTCCAGGTCATGCCCGCCTATCCGCATCTCTCCCTTTGGCCCGAATCGGTAGACACCCTGTTCGGTTCCCCCAATGCACTTCCGCAATTTACCCAGGATTGGGACAAAAGGCGGCTCTCTTTAGGGAGCAATGGCACGAGTTTTGAAAGACGAACTTTGCCTCTCGGAGCGGTTTATCTGCTCGGTTCTCGCACTCCCGGGGCTACGGCGGGCGTAGAGGGTACCCGTCTGCAATCTGCGCACCTGTCGCTGCTTATCAACACGTATGGATCCAACATTCTGACCAGCGAACTCCGCGCGGCGGAATTCGCTTTGATCGGCCGCTTGGTCGCGAAAATTCCAATTCGCCAGTTGGT
This sequence comes from Saccharimonadales bacterium (SeqCode), assembly GCA_035317965.1. Classification (GTDB taxonomy): domain Bacteria; phylum Acidobacteriota; class Terriglobia; order Acidiferrales; family UBA7541; genus Acidiferrum. Next base: position 394 of record DATHFT010000087.1, read on the forward strand.
ACGCAACGACGACATCTCGCAGCTCAGCGGGCTTTGTCGCTTGATCTGTAATGATTTTGATACGTTAGTGCAATAAAACCTTTCTGCGCCACGGCCCGACAATTCCAAATTGCAATCATGGGGAATTCAGTTATCTGATACGCTACAGCCACATTGGCCGGCCGGGGGCCAGCCTTTCCGTTTTAAAACGATGTGCTAGCATCGACCAACATGCTTATTTTCGCTGCAGCAGCGCGCTGCAGGACTTGTGTCTAAATTTGACGGGCATTTTGCAGGGAATAGCACGGGTGTGAAGATTGAGGAGGATTGTATTTATGAACGCTTGGGGTTCAAGGGGTAAAGTTGCGTCTCTTGTCGTACTCGCTGTGCTGGCTTCCGCTGTTTTCATTTTTCCCGCATCCAAAGAAACGGCAAAGCATGCGTCGTCCGCTGTGCAAGAAAAATCTGATCCCGCCATCCTTCACGCTTCTTCCAAGACAAATACGGAATGGAATTCGGCCTACGCCAACTTGCCCTTGCGGTTTGAAGAAAACCAGGGACAAACTGCCGAGCAGGTGCGCTTCGTTTCCCGCGGCGCCGGCTATCAGCTTTTCTTGACGTCCCAGGAAGCGGTCCTGGCTTTGCGCCGCTCCGGTCCTCATGATCTTTCGCCCCGCCACCGCGCGAAAACATTGCGCGCACTGCGCCAGGCACGTCTCGCCGAGCGCACTACCGCTCTGCGCATGCAATTTGCAGGCGCCAATCCTTCCGCCAGAATGGTCGGCGAAGATCAACTCCCCGGCAAGGTGAACTATTTCACGGGAAGCGATCCGCGAAATTGGCACGCAGGCATTCCGACATTCTCCCGGGTAAAATACGCGTCGATCTACCCGGGCGTCGACCTCATCTATTACGGCAATCAGCGCCGCCTGGAATATGACCTGGTTGTCGCTCCCGGCGCCGATCCCAATGCCATCGCCCTCAATCTAGAGGGGGCGCGAGGTCTGCGCATCAACAAAAGCGGAGACTTGGTGGTAAAAGTTGACGGCGGCGAAGTCGAACTTCAGAAGCCCGTCGTCTACCAAAACATTGATGGACAAAAGAAGCAGGTTGCCGCTCGGTACGCCATCTCGGGAACTCACCGCGTTACCTTCGCCGTAGCCAGCTACGACCGCAAGCAGACTTTGATTCTCGATCCAGTCCTGAACTACTCCACCTATCTGGGCGGCAGCGGTGACGATCAGGCTTGGGCCGTTGCCGTTGATTCCAACAACAACGCCGTCGTTGCCGGCAACACGTTTTCGACCGATTTCCCGGTTACCGCGGGCACCGTTACCGTCGCTCCAGAGACCAGCAACACGAACGGAGCCGTGTTCGTCACGCAAATCAACTCGGGTGGCACTGGTGAACTGTATTCAACCTATCTTTCCGGCGGATCCGATCTCGGCGACTACGCGTTCGGTGTTGCCGTCGATTCCTCCAACAAAATTTATGTAACCGGTCAGACGCATTCGACCGACTTTCCGACCACGGCTAACGCTTTCAAACAGACTCTTCCATCGAACGCTTCCGGAACAAGTTTCATCACCAAAATTGATCCGACACAGAGCGGCAATGCTTCACTGCTGTACTCCTCTTATGTAGGAGGAACGAACGGCGATTATGGTGACGCCGTCGCTGCCGATGCCGCCGGCAACGCCTACATCAGCGGCGTTTCATTCTCGTCGCCAACTTCGGCCCCGTTCAGCACCGCAACCAATTTTCCAATCTTCAACGGCTTCCAAACCACACTCAACACCCCTGACGGCAATGCCTACCTCGTACGCATCGATACCACCCAGTCCGGCACTGCCTCACTCGTCTATTCGACCTATCTGGGAGGCTCGGGCGACTTTGCCCTCAGCACGGGCACGGGCGAAGAAGCCTTTGGCGTCGCCGTAGACAGTTCGAGCAATGCCTACCTTACAGGCACGACAAGCTCCCTCGATTTCCCGGCGTCCACTGCCAATGGCGGCCCCAACAACGGCTATCAGGTCGTAGCGCCACCCTCCATCGTCAACGGCACAGTTTTCGTTGCCAAGATTAATACCGCTGCAACCGGCGCTGCTTCGCTGACCTACGCAAGCTACTTGGGCGGCGACAGCACCAGTGTCGGTGACTTCGGCGCGGCCATTGCAGTCGGCCCCGGCAATGTCGCCTATGTCGCCGGTAGCACCAGCTCGATCGCTTTTCCAACCACCACGGGCGCATTCCAGACCACGGGCGATACCCATGGACTCGCTTTTATCTCGCTCATTGACACGGAAGCTGTCGCTTCGCTGAAATATTCGACCGTTATCGGCGGCTCCTTCGGCACAATTGGCAGTGGCATACGCGCCGATTCCGCAGGTAACGCCTACCTTACGGGCGGTACAGCGTCGCCGCCGCCTGATTTTCCACTTTCGGTTGGCGCTTTCCAGACCGCCTTCGCCCCAGGAGGTATCGGAGCCGCATACATCGTCAAGCTCAATCCAGCCGGCGGTGGTGCAGCGGACCTTCTCTACTCGACCTACTTCGGCGGCGCAGGAATCCCTAATTTCTCCGATCAAGCGATGGCCATCGCCATTGATTCCGCGACTCCCCCGAACGCCTACATCGCCGGCCAGACGTATTCCTCGGCAGCCACTTTCCCGGTTTCGGCCGGAGCATTCCAAACCGCCCTCGGTGGTACTTCCGATGCATTCGTTGCCAAACTCAGTCTTGTTCCGATTTTTTCAATCGCTCCCTCCAGTTTGGATTTCGGCATCCAACTGCTCGGATCGACCAGCGCAGCGCAGACCCTAACCGTCACCAATAACGGAAGCTCGGCAGTTACCTTCACATCCATCGCAATTGCCGCAGGCACGCCGGCCGCTTCCGCAACCGATTACGTCAAGTCCGCTGATACCTGCCTCACGACCGTCGCTGCTGGCGCGACCTGCACGGTCAGTGTCACATTCGCTCCGTCAATTGCAGGCGCGGAATCCGCTGCTCTGGTCTTCACCGACAGCGATTCAACCAGCCCGCAGTCGATTCCTCTCACCGGCACAGGCGCAGCTTTTACCGTCTCTCCAACGACTCTCACGTTTGGGAATCAAACCATAAATACGGCCAGTGCGGCTCAAGTGGTGACTCTGTCGAACAGCACAGCGACGGCCGTAACTTTCACGAGCGCCGTATCTTCCAACCCCGTTTTCGCGACCACCACGACTTGCGTAGCCAGCGTACCTGCAGCCGCAGGAGCCGTTCCCGGAACTTGCGTTGTCAGCGTAATATTCACGCCGACGGCCACCGGCGCAGCCACTGGAACCCTAACGATTACCGACGGCGACGCTTCGAGCCCGCAGCTCATCACGCTCACCGGCAACGGGACCGCCGCCGCTGCCGACTTTATGGTCGGTACACCAGCGACGGCGTCGGTCGCTCAGGGTGGTACAACAACCTTCACCGTCACCATCACCCCGCAAAACGGTTTCAATCAAACCGTAGCTCTTGCCTGCACTGGTGCTCCTGCGAACTCCACTTGCACCGTTGCGCCGGCTTCCGTCACTACGACCGATGGCACGACCGCGCAAACTGCAACCGTCACGGTCACCACCACAGCGCCGCATGCGGCCATGCTCATGGCCCCTCCCGCTGCGCTCCGCATTCCGCCGACAACGTATGTGCTGAGGGGCGTTCCGTTTCTCCTGGCCTTCGTCATGTTCCTCCTCTTTCGCTCGACGCAAAATACGCGCGTCCGCCTGATCACCCTAGCGGCCATGTTCATCTTTATCGTCGTTGGTGGCTGCAGCAGCAGTGACAACAACGGGGGAACCACCGGTGGCACACCCAAGGGCACCAGCAACCTCACCATTACCGGCACTTCCGGAGCGCTGAGCCACACGGCCCCGGTGGCGCTAACGGTCAATTAATCGCGACTCGTCCAAAAACAAAAAACCGGCTGCCCTTGCAAGAGTGCAGCCGGTTTTGCTTGTGAGCCCTTCTCGGTTTTGGCACTCCGATAAATCTAGTTCTTGTCACTCTTCCCGTATTTTCTCGCCAACCGAACAGGCCGCGCCACCGCCTCGAGCAAGCGATTTTTCCGTCCCTCGGTCGCCATCTTCCAATCCTCCTCGGTCGGCGAAAGCGACAACTTCAGCAAATACAGCGCTCCTGCCAGCAATCCTTCGCCGCGCATCCGCATCCGAAAAAAAGCGCGATCCGCGAGAGTCAAGGAATTTTCGCCGCCGCCTAACCACCCGACAACTTGCTCCGCAAGCCGTTTTGCCACGCGATCCTTTCCGGCCATCGCCAATGCCCGAGCAGGCAAACTGGTTCCCAACACTGCCCCTGCCAGACACAATCCCGTATTCACCATGCGCTCTGCGCCCACTTCGCGCGCCGCCTGGTCTACCCGCTCCCAATCCATCGCCGCTTGTCGCGCAACCAGCGCGCCCACATCGGCAATCCACATCAAGCGATCCCAAAAATGTTTCGCTCCATGAACGGAAATCAGCACCAGCGTGTCCTCCACGCTGAGCGTAGGCACTTCCCGCCCCGCAATCCGCACGAGAGTCTGTCTCTGAAAAAGTTCTTCGAGTCGGAGCGGCCGCGGAAAATAACGCAGCGTCCGGTCGTTGTGCAACTCCACCAGCAACTTCGAATCCCTCTGGCTGAACAGATATTGCCCGGGAATTCGTCCGGCCCGAATCGCCGCGAGCGGAATCGCAGCGTCAAATCCGTCGGCAATCATGATTTCAGTTGCCCGGTAAATATCGCTCTGGCGCACCAGCAGGTCGATGTCTCCATACGACCGCATTCCCGGATCGCCATAAGCCTGGACCGCGAGAGCCGGCCCTTTTACCGTTAGCATTCCGATATTTGCTCGGGTAAAACGTTCCGCCAGCCGGAAGAGCTCTCCGCTCATGCGCAACGCCGCAAAGAGCTGACCGCGATGCAATTCCGTCAATCTCCGCTTCGCCTCACCGGGAACAATCCCGTCGCCGAGGGCGCCCAGTTGTGTGGCAACCTGCCCCAGAACGCCGTGATCTTCTGCAAGCCCCAGCAGTTTTTCCCACGCAATGGTCTTCGCCAAATCTTGAAGCTTCTCGGTTCGGGGCGCAGGAGACGCGCACTCCACCAGCAACTCCCACTCGGCAATGGCCTGAGTCTTTTTTCCGTCTGCTAGGGGCATGAAATTTGTGGCTTTCGACGTTCAGTGTACGTGAACTATGGTTCCCGTCCAACGCCGCTCGATTCGGCAAATTCCTGTCCAGCAAAACAGCCGGACACGGCCGGCTGGGCGGCCCGTGAGCGGGCGCACGCGGTGTAACCTTCGCCGCCCGGAAGACTCCTATAACGGCTCGTTCTCTTCGCCGCATGAGGGCGCAAGCGCGTGCGGCCGGCGCTGCGATTTCTCGCATCTAATCGATGGGAACAGACGTAGTATGTGGTAGAAGCCGGATTCGCCACCCGCTGCCGCAGGGAGAAAATCGAATGTTGCTAGGTAAAAATCCGGACTTGACATATGCCGACGTCACACCCAAGTCGGTTTATCTCGATCGCCGCAAGTTTCTCAAAGCTATGGGTGTTGCCGGTGCCGTTGCAGTCGGGGGCCCGCGGGTCTGGGATCTGGTCTCACCTTCGAACCTAGTTTTTGCGGCAACCAAGTTCGAGGGCCTTGCCAAGAGCCAGTACAGCACGAACGAAAAACAAAACACCTTTCAAGACGTGACGCACTACAACAATTTCTATGAATTCGGCACCGAGAAAACGGATCCCGCCAAAAACGCGGTGAATTTTCGCACCACTCCCTGGTCGGTCTCCGTTGAAGGCGACGTGGCGAAGCCCCGCAAGTTCACGATGGACGAAATCCTGAAAATCGCTCCGCTCGAAGAACGTATCTACCGCCATCGTTGCGTCGAAGCCTGGTCGATCGTGGTCCCTTGGATTGGGTTTTCCTTTAGCGCGCTGGCCCGCCTTGTCGAACCAACGGCAAAAGCGAAATACGTGGCGTTCACCAGCTATTTCGATCTGGGCCAGATGCCGCAGGCCCGCTATGCCGGAATCGATTTTCCGTATGTGGAAGGTTTACGGCTGGATGAGGCGATGAATCCGCTCGCCCTGCTTTGCGTCGGGATGTACGGCGAAACCCTAGCCAATCAGGACGGCGCTCCGGTGCGGATGATCCTGCCGTGGAAATACGGTTTCAAGAGCATCAAGTCTCTGGTTAAAATCCGCTTTCAGGAAAAACAACCGCCCTCCACCTGGAATATTCTTGCGCCCAATGAATATGGTTTCTATTCCAACGTAAATCCCACAGTCGACCATCCTCGCTGGACGCAGTCCAAAGAGCGCCGACTTGGCGAAATTTTCAAGCGCAACACGCTCATGTTCAACGGCTATTCCGACATCGTGGCGGGCATGTACAGCGGCATGGACCTGAAGAAAAATTACTGACAACCGATTCTGGTTGCGGCGAGTTCAGTAAAAATCTCCGAACAGGCGGCTCTCTTTGCGCGCAATCCTAACCAGCAAGTGGACAAAAGCCGGCGTTTTCATGCTTTCGCTTGTTCCGTTCGCGCTGCTTGTCTGGAGCTCCCTCGGCGGCAAACTCGGCGCCAATCCTGTTGAAAGCCTGCAGCACGCGACCGGCGATTGGGCGCTGCGCTTCCTGGTCTTTACTCTTTGCATTACGCCGTTTCGCAAGATGTTCAGCCTCCCCGAGCTCATTCGCTTTCGCCGCATGCTGGGCCTGTTCGCTTTCTTCTACGTCTGCCTCCACTTTCTTACCTACCTCGGTCCCGATCAGAATTTCAGTTTGCCCTCCATGCTGAAGGACGTCGTGAAACGCCCGTTCATTGCCCTTGGCTTCGCCGCATTTGTTCTGATGATCCCGCTGGCCCTGACCTCGACCGCTGGAATGATTCGCCGCCTCGGGGGCCAGCGCTGGCAGCAATTGCACCGCTTGATCTACCTGTGCGCCATCTTGGCCGTCGTCCACTACTACTGGCTGGTGAAATCCGACATCCGCAAGCCCCTCGTCTACGGAGTTCTCGTCGCCCTTCTTCTTCTTTGGCGCATCCTGAATCGCCGTAAGACTCCCGCTTCGGCAAAAGCCGCTGCGGCCGCCGCTGCCTAGCCCCGCTCATTTCATCGCGCCCGCTGGCAACCGCAACCATCCTCGTCTCCCCCCAAGATGGTGGAGCTCGTACTCCGGAGCGCGCCCGTTACGGCTGCCCGGCACCGTCCAGTATCTGTGCCAGTCGCTCGCACGTGTTCACCATTTTATTCCCGGTTTGATCGGATTCATGCTGAGACGTGCCCTGCGGCATCGTTCTCCAGTAGTCCGCAAATTCCCGAGCGGTCCCGGCCGCCGGCGTATAGCCGGTCGTTTCAAGCAGGCAGATCAGCTCGTACGCCATCGCGTAGTGCGCTCGCAGCGGCTCGCTAACGGACGGGTCGCCATCCCACCAACCTTCCTGAAGCGACCCACGCTCGCCTTTCCAGAATTCCAGTTCCTTCAACAACAGCAAATTCAATTCCGCTCCCACGTCCCGTCCACCCGCCTTGGCAAAGACTTCCGTGATTTGTATCCTGTCCTTCGCAAACGCCGGATCGTTCATCATCCTACGAATCGTCTGGAGCCCCTGGGGACCGCAATTTCCGAGCTCTTGCGTCGCAAATCGTTTGACGGGCCGAATTTCGGAATGCAGGAAAGGTTCAAGTCCTTCTGCTTTCTCCTGTCCATCCTTTTCCTTTGCGATGCGCAGCAGCTTTTCGCGAATTCCTCCGATTTCCGCCGTTCGCTGTTTCATCTCTCCGACCGTTTCTTGCTCCTCGACCAGCAGGCTGGGGCCCGGACTTGACCATTGCTCGAAGTCGTAGGTCTTGCCGCCTGCAATCCACACAACGGAAGCCTTCATGTCCTCCCACAAACCTGCGGCTTTCCACGGTCCCTCGGGAGCGTCTCGTCTTAAGAACAGCAGCAGCAGAGAACCTACGGGCTGCCTGGGGACTTGTGGAACAGCTATGACTGGCACAAGGGGTCGGTAGGGATCGGCTGTGAGTTGTGAAATTGCGATAGCCCCATCCTGTGGTTCCAGGCCATGAACCAGAATCAGCTCGCCGCCTTGCAGATTTCCTCTCCAGGGGTCGATAACGATGAATTCGGCGTCATTCACCGTGGTCTCTACCAAAACCACGTCGCTCGCTTGCCAAGCGCTCTCTTCCAGCCGAAACGCTGGTTCGATCCTTCCGTAGACGTAAGGGGCAACCAGCAGTGCACAGGAAATCGCGGCAAGGGCGCGGACAATTGAGGAAGTAATGGATTGCCTCCTGTCGCTCCAGGAACTGCTCTGGAATGCCGGATGAGCTTAGAGTGTCAAATGTCTCTCGGAAGACCAGGGAATTGCAAGGCAGGCGAGTGATTCAACGGACAAAAAGCGCAGCTCTCGTTCTAGTGAACCTCGGCGGGGTCGCTTTCCTGTGTTTCTGGTTTTTCCGCCAGATCGAGTCCCCAGAAATGCGGCGCCGGGGTCAGGAATTCCACTCCGACGCGCTGCCCGCGGTCTCCCGGCTCGCCCAGGAAAACCACGCGGCATTCCTGGTCTTCCAGCGTCTCGGGGTTCGTCAGCACCAGCATTTCGCCGTTGTCAATCTCGTGTTTTAGAAACAGCAGCCCGCCGTGCGCGTTCACAACCACCGTTTCGCAGATTTCTTTGAATTTCTTGCGGTTGTGGGCGCGGCCCTGTGCCTGGACGCGCATCTTGTGGAATGCCCGCGCGCTGCGCCGCAGCGAAGATGGGTTCGGTTCGCTCATGGCTCATATTGGAACTTCCCTCGCCCTATCGTCAATTGCCCTGCGGGTCAGGTGTGCCGGATAGACAAACCTTGCCCCCGCGTTGCTTGAACCGCGACCGCGCGCGGTCATAGAATAGTCACTAGCGTGCCAGGGGCTCCTTTCTTTTATCCGCTTTTGCCCACCAGCCGCAATATTCGCTTCAATTTGTGCGTAGTTAATCTCGAAAGGACTCATCCCTCATCTCCTATGAACCTTGCTGAATTTATAGAAGGTCGCCGCGACGCGCATTTGGCCGAGCTATGCGAGCTTTTGCGAATTCCCAGTGTCAGCGCAAAAAGTGAACATAAAGCCGATATCGAACGCGGCGCGCGCTGGGTTGCTGATAACCTTCGCGCGGCTGGTTTTAAATCGGTTGAAATCGTTCCCACAAATTTGCACCCGCTGGTTTATGCGGAATCTCTCGATGCCCCCGGCAAACCGACCGTCCTGTTCTACGGCCACTATGACGTGCAGCCCGCCGAGCCTATGGATCTGTGGACCTCCCCGGCTTTTGAACCGACCGTCCGCCAGGGAAATCTCTATGGCCGGGGCACCGCCGACGATAAAGGCCAGGTCCACATTCATCTCAAGGCTTTCGAGTCGCTCCAGAAAGTGCATGGACGGCTTCCCATCAATGTCAAGGTTTTGATCGAAGGCGAAGAGGAAGTCGGCAGCGTGAGCCTGTGGGACTACGTTCAGAGGAACAAGGCGAAATTGCAAGCCGATGCCCTGGTGGTTTCCGATACCTCCATGCTGGCCAAAGGTGTGCCTTCGATCACGTATGGGCTGCGCGGCCTCAACTACTATGAAGTGGAACTCACAGGGCCGGCGCACGATCTGCACTCCGGTGTTTACGGCGGAGCGGTTCCCAATCCGCTCGCAATTCTCTCCGAACTGTTCGGCAAGCTTCACGACAAGAACTTCCGAATTGCTGTTCCTGGCTTTTACGACGGCGTGGCCAAAGTCTCCAGCGCCGAGCGTAAAGCGCTCAATGCTCTTCCCTGGAAAAGGAAAGACTTTGAAAAGGCGGTTGGTGCTCCCGGGTATTTTGGAGAAAGAGGGTTCTCTATCGTCGAACAGCTCTGGATACGTCCCACTCTTGAACTGAACGGAATTTGGGGTGGCTATACCGGCGAAGGCGCCAAGACCGTGATTCCCTCCAAAGCTTTCGCAAAATTCTCCACGCGGCTGGTGCCCAATCAAGACCCGAAGAAAATTGCGAAACTCGTCGAAAAACATATTCGCAAACTTCTACCGAAAGCCGTGCACTGCAAGTTTGAAGTCTTAAGCACCGGCAAACCCTGGGTCGCGCCGTTCCACGCGCCGATTTTCAAGAAAGCGCAAACTGCTCTGGAAAAAGGATTCGGCAAAAAAGCCGTTTTCATCCGGGAAGGCGGCTCGATCCCCTTCGTTACGCAAATGCATGACACGTTCAAGGTTCCCTGTGTCCTGATCGGTTTCGGACTGCCCGATGAGAACGCCCACGCTCCCGATGAACACATCGCCCTGGAAAACTATTTCGGTGGAATCAAAGCCATCGCCCACTTCTACGAGGACCTGGCTTCCCTGTAAACGAGTGTGTCTCGAGCGAGGGTCTCTGCTTCGCTCTTCTAGATCGTTGCCAGGGCCGAACGGCGGCCCTTGGCGTATTCGTTTAAGGCGCTGTTGGCGTTGGTAATCACGCCGAGGGCCTCGGCCATCGCCGCCACATCCGTTCCCCGCATCACCATATACATTTCGTCTTCCCCGAGTCCGGTGTAAACGCGATTTCCCATGCATCCCAGGCTCAAAATCGTTCCGTGTTGCAAGGTTGCCGGCAACGCCATGCAGGTCGGCCGGCCGAGAGCCGGCGCGCCGCTCGCCACTCCCGCGCGCCCCGCGGCCTCACTGAGCAACATGGCAGCAGACGGCTTGCACGCAAAAAGCACGACGTCTGGAGCAAAGGCGGCTTCGCCCAGCGGGGCGTAGGCGATGGCCGCCGGCGCCTGGGGCAGCCGCGGAATCTGAGGCACTTCTTCCGGCTTTACATAGCCAAGGTCAAACATCATTTGCAGAGTCTCTGCCGTTTCTTTCTCGCGTTCCGGCGAGAGCGCAATGTTGTGGGTGTAGGCGCCCACCGCACAGTTAAAGTGACTCTCCGGGACGGTATAAAATGACTGTCCGGCCGCGGCCAACCTCCAAAAACTGCAACTCGACGGCTGGCTGCCCGTAAATTTCCGGACGCCGGCGGGCGCGGAATCGAGAAACGCCACGGCCACCGGGCGTTTGGTCAGTTTTACTGCCGCGGTAATCTTTTGCTCGAGTTCGCTCCAGTTCTCTGGCGTGTTCATCGGCGTGCTCCTTGGTTTTCCGGCAATTTTGCAGCATACCACAGGGCACAATTCATTTCGGAGCACGCTTCGGACTTGGAAAAGCCTGATTTTTAGCGGTTTTTCACAGCTCAACCGGGAAAAACTGCATTTTTCCCTTGTTTTTCGACGAATGGGCCTTGCGTTCTAGTTTTTCGTTCGCTATAGTCCCTTTCGGCCCGGGTTTTTCCGCGGAATTACAGGGGTATTCAACTCGAGGCCTGCCGCGGTGACTCCGTGGTGGAAAGAAAATCAGGAGGATAAGCAGAATAGATGGCAGCCAAGCCTTTGAGCAAAACAAAGATCGTGTCTCACCTAGCCGAGAAGGTCGGCACCCCGAAGAAAGTAGCCGTTCTCTTTTTCGAAGAGCTGTTCAAGCTCGCCGTGAAAGAAGCGAAAGGTAGTGCAGGCAAGTTCGTGATTCCGGGCCTCGGGCGCGCCGTAAAAGCGCACCGCAAGGCACGTATGGGCCGCAATCCCCAGACCGGTGAAGCGATCAAGATCAAGGCGAAGACCGTAGTCCGCCTGCGCCCATCGAAGGCGTTCAAGGACGCCGTACTGAAGTAGTCAAATCGTCTCCTGAACCAGCAGGAATTCAATCCCGGTAACTGAGAAATCAGCTACCGGGATATTTTTTGCTACAGCGATTTGACGTAGCCAATCACGTCTTTGATCTGTGCTTCGTCGAGAACGTCCTTGAACGGAGGCATCAGCGAGTCGCCGTTCTCGATCCAGGTCTTGAGCGACTCGTCGGTCACCTTGTTGTTGTTGACGGTGAACGTGCCGCGTTTGCCGATGCCCTTGAGGCCGGGGCCGATCTTTTTCGCGTCACTATCGGCGAAATGGCAGATGCCGCATTTCTTATCAAATACCTCTTTGCCGCGGGCAATGACGGCGGGCGAAGCTTTGGCGGCCCCGTTCGGCGCAGGCTTTTTTGCCGGCGGGTCCTGCGCCAGCATAGCGCCAGCGACCGCCAAAGTCGCCATCCCAAGAATTAGATAAGTCCGATTCACAAGTCCCCCTTCACGGTGGTCTCCAGGCTGACCCCTATTTTGTATGTTTATGGCCAGAATTTCCACCGGCAAAACCCGGCACAAAGGACAGGTTCACCCTGGACACGAATGGGACTTTCGTACTTTTGACTTCGGAGATTCCAGAGTGAACAATTTATTCATGAGCATGGAGACCCTCACGCGGGCGTGGGAAGTATTGCAGGACGCCTATCAGGCGCAGATGGAAGGCGACTACGAGCGCGCCGTCGAACTTTACCAATCTTCACTCGACCTGCACCCCACGGCGGAGGCTCATACCTTCCTGGGCTGGACCTATCACTACCAGGGGAAAATTCAGGACGCGATTTCGGAATGCAAGCGGGCCATTGAGCTCGATCCGGAATTTGGCAATCCCTACAACGATATTGGCGCCTACATGATTGAACTGGGACGCTTTGAGGAAGCGATTCCCTGGCTGGAGCGCGCGACCGAAGCGCAGCGTTACGAGCCGCGGCACTTTCCGCATTACAATCTGGGCCGGGCGTATCTAGGCAAAGAGATGTACAGCCACGCCGCGCGCTGTTTTCAGGAAGCTTTGAACATTGAACCGCGCTATTCGCTGGCGCGCACCGCGCTCGAGGCGCTGCGGCGGACTTTGAATTGAGAAATCGTTCAAAGTTAACGGCCTAGGGTTCCTGGCTAAGACTTCAAGCGGCAGACTCTGGTTCGTGTTGCTCCTTTCCTTCGCCGGTGGCGGCCGCCGCATCCAGCTGGGTTGCGATTTTCGCGGAAAACCATCACGGCTAACGGCCAGCCCCCTTACGGAATTCAGACCAGTCATTGTACGGAAATCTCTTTGCCTGGTTTGATCACGCGGTCATAAATCCACAACAACAAAGCGGTCGCAAAGCCAATGGCGGTGAATACGAGCCATGCCTGTGCTGGTTTATGGGCGACTTCGCCGTAGTGGTGCATGACGCGTCCGCCTAACCAGCCGCCGACGAGCGAACCAATCCCCAGTGGGAGAAACGCGAATCCGAGATAGGTGCCTTGCTGGCCATGAGGCGCCAGACGCGAAATGTATTCGTAGTAGCGCGGCTGATGAATGATTTCCCCGAGGGCGAGCACGAAGATGGCGAGGAAGGCGGTCCACACAGCGGGATGGATGGCCATGATGATCCACGCCGAAGAAGTGACCGCAGTGCCGAGAATGATGGAATGGAAAGCGGTGACTTTGCGAAACAGGTAATTGAGCAAGAGCGTGAGGCAGATGACGGAAAGGCCGTCGGTAACCAGGATAAGTTCGACGTCGGCGTTGGGATCGACATGATTGTGAATATAGCCGGGAAGGGTGATGAACTGCTGCCAGAAGACAATCCAGTAGCCGGTGAAGATGAGCAAGAAGAGCATGAATTTTGGATTGGAAGCCACTGTAAGGAAGTTACGCAGAGTCTCGGAAATAGTGGGAAGGGGAGTGTCGGCGGCCTGGCGCGGTTCCCGGAAGAAAATAAGAACAAAGAAAAACATCAGCAAGACACTGCCGGCGGCGACAAAAAAAACTTTTTCGACGCCGAGGTGGCGATGGGCCCAAGAAGCGATGTACGGTCCGGCGGTACTGCCTACATTGACCATGGTGTAGTAGATGGAGTAACCGACCGAGCGAACATTTTCGCGGGAGGCGCGAGCGGTCGTGCCCACGACGCACGGTTTTACCAGCGCAATGCCCAGGGCGGGCAGGATCAGAATGAACCCGACAAACAGTCCGAGGGGAACCATGTCCCGCACGGGAGCCAGCCAGGGCGCTCCGATTGAGCCGATGAGAAAGTAAGCGGTGGCCAGAATGAAGTAAGCGATGGAAAGCGCGCGGCGGAATCCGAGCCGGTCGGCGGTGGCTCCTCCGAAAATAGCAAGAAACCAGACCATGCCGCCGAAAATGCCGGTAAGAGTGCTGGTCTGTTGCGTGGAGAAGTTGAGTTTTTCCTGCAGGTAGACGGCGAGCGAGGAGAACGCGCCATAGTAGGAGATGCGCTCGAAAATCTCGCTGATGTTGGCGACCCAGAAGGGACGGTCGAAACCGTCACGGATCTCCTGGAGACGTTGGCTAAAGCTCATGAGTTCCCCCGAAGTGGAGCGCGGCGATTGTACTGGTGGCCGGGGAAAAGACGAAACGCGAAAATCGCAACAGGAAATCCCGGTGCATGCGGCGGTGCAGCTCGAAATTCGGGAATCGGGGGATACCACGCCCGCCTGTTGCACAGGAAAGAGTGCAGAAGTGATTGATTCTAAAGGATGGATTTTTGTGGGGCGGCAAAAAGTGAAAGATTCGCGGGCTGCGAAAAAATGAAAGAGTGTAGCGGAGTTTTGGTCTTGGTTTTGGGGATCAGGCGAACATCAAGACTTCTGATTTCTTAGTCGCGGATTTTGTCGGCGAGGTCTTTGAGTTTGACGGAGACGAAGGTGACGACGGCGTCGCTGCTGTTGTTGAGACGGATGGCGTCTTCGGTCTGCGCCAGGCGTTCAAGGGAATCGGAAAGGGATTCGCGGAGTTCGGATTTCCATTCCTCGGGCATGGCGGTTTGATCGATTTCGCGCCAGTCACTGCGTTCGTCGCCGATCCAACCTTCCAGCAATCCCTGCAAATTAATAGAAGAGACCTTGGAATAGAAATCTTTCCATTTGCCGGAGCCGAGGACGGCAGCGTCCAGGTCCGGACTGAAGGGCCCGAAAAATTTGGTTTGATTTTCCTTCACGAAATTGTCCCACTGCGTTTTGGCAGCACTTTCGGCTTCGTCAATTTTCTTTAGCAACTGCGAGACGAGGGCTTCGGCGTCGGATTTTTGGCCGGAAGTGCGAGCGCTGGACGTGATGGCGGAGAGCGCGTTGCGGGCGGGAGCAGTGAAATTAGTGGTTAGCTTCGTGTAATCGTGCTCGTCCAGGAATTTCTTGGCGTCTTCGCGCGCGCCTTTGAACATGACGAGCAGCGAAGCGTGGTCACTGGTGAAATACTGCAGATAGGCGGCTTTGCGTTTGTCCATGTCGGCGGAGAAATGGCCCCAGACCTCAGTGACTTCCTTCGTTCTATCGACTATATCTTTTATTTCCGAGGGGAACGGCGAAGCGCCGCCAGCTACTGCGGCAACGGTAGCCGCGATGGCCATGGCCTGCGAACATTTCTCGACGAAGTTGCGGGCGAGTTCGCGCATATTCTTGTGCTTGTCGGCGGCGCGGCTGATCGCATCATTGAGGACGGAAACAATTTCGGCGGACACGGTGTCTTCGTCGCGCATGATTTCCGCGGCGATTTTGGAAGTTTCATCCCACTTGGACTTAAGAGCGTCGGTTTTTTCCGTTAGCTGCTGCTTGTAGATCGCGATGGCGTCCATGGCCGCGCCGGCGGACTTGGCGGCAACCAGCGTGTCATAAAATTTGTCTTCTTCCTCAGAACCCCCAACGACAATTTTCAAGCCGAGCATGGTCGGCGTTTTCACATCGTGGAACGCGTCGCCGAATGTTTGATGGAGGGAGTTGCGGGATTCACTGGCTTCCGTTTCCCAGGCCCCCGCAGCATCGCGGTCGTCGAGAATCTTTACGAAGCGATCAAAATGAACGGAACGGATGGCGTCATAGCGCGCGAGCGCATCCTTGACGGCCTTTTGTTCACTGGAGCGAGCGGTGGCTTCGTCGACGGTGCCGATTTCAGGGCCGGGATAAGTGTCAATGAGGGCGCGAATTTCCTTGATGCGAGCGTCGTAGGTGGCCATTTTGGTTCCTTGCTCTGGATTTTTGCTTAGATTCCCTGATCCGAAGTGATGCGCCAGGGGCCGTTATCCACGCGCTGGAGACGCCACATGCGGTGAAGTTCGGCATTGCGATAGGCGTGATATTCGCCGTCGAACAGGCCGATGTGATCGAGCTCGATGGTGACGCCTTCGATTTTGGGCTTGTCGAGGAGCGAGCGGAGCGGGCCGACTTTCGCGACGCGAATGTCATACACATCGGACATGATCATGCGGCGGGCGTGGACATAGTCCATGCTGTGCGAACCGGGATCGGGGCCGCCGTTGAGGTCGTAAATGCAATTGCCGTCGTCGTTGCGAGAACAACTCCAGGTGGCGAAAAAGCTGGACCACAAATCCTGGTCACCAAGTTTTAGCGCGTTGATGAAGGACGTCATGACCTGCTCGGGAGATTGTTTGGCGCTGGTATTGACGACAGGAGGCGGATGCATTTTTTCTTCGTTGGCGAAGAGCGGTTCGGCGCCGCCGGTGGTGAGATCGACGAAAACTTTTCCGTCCACTGTGTCGGCG
The DNA here is from genome assembly GCA_035317965.1 of Saccharimonadales bacterium (SeqCode). Taxonomy (GTDB): domain Bacteria; phylum Acidobacteriota; class Terriglobia; order Acidiferrales; family UBA7541; genus Acidiferrum. The sequence continues at coordinate 16,862 of DATHFT010000087.1, forward strand.
AGGACTTCGATGACGAGGCCGGTGTAGACCCGGCGTCCGGCGGCGACCATGGTGGGTGTGGTGGTGACTTTGCCGATAAATTGGTGCACGTCGTTTACCTCGGGAGAGACTAACTGCTTGAAACGCTCGACGGCCAGGTAGACGGCAGTCATGGCCGGGGAACGCGAGTCAATTAAGTAGACAGCGCCTTGCGCACCCTGGGCGTAATACCAGCCGTGGCCCGCTTCGGCGATTTCCTGGACCGATGCAATTTCGACGACTTGGCCGGCGACCGACTGGCGATCGCCACGGATGGGATCGACGGCGGGAAGCGAGTCGAGAGGCGCGGCGGAATTTTTGGAAAGAAAACTTGCGCGCGCTTGCTGGCCAGCGGCGATGGCGTCGTCGACACGATGTTGCGTGAGGGAACGATACGCAAGGTCGGCGGGAGTGAGGGCGTATTTTTTACCGCGCAGTGAGTCGATGAGGCGGTCGTAATCGGATTTGGTGACTGTGGCGAAGGGACCAGGATATTTTTTGAGCAGAAAATCGATGCGGGGGCCCTCCTCGAGAGCGTCGGCGAGCTCCTGACGGATATTGAGGGTGTGCTGCCAGCCGCCATCGAAGATGCGGGAAGCGCGATCCTCAAATTTTTCGAGCCAGCCCATCCAGGCGTTGTCGAAACCATCGTTCGTCAGGGCCTCGGGGCCTGCGGGTGCGATGGCTCTTCGCCCTGCATCGTTCGTGTAGGAACGATCGGCACGGACGAGGCCGGCGATTTGGAGAGCTTCCCCATCGCGCCAGATTGTCAGTGTGGTGGATTGTCCGTCCCGCGCGCCTTTCTTTTCCCAGTATTGATCTTCGGCGTAACCGCCGGGAGCCTGGTCGTGATCTTTGCGATTGGTGGCGTCGTAAAGAATGCCGTCAATGCCGATGATGCGATCGGTAATTTGCAGATCGCTGCCGCGGAAGCCGCTGTCCCATTTGATCCAGGTGACGCGGAAACCATAGGGCTTGGCATCGAGTTCTTCGGAGGTGACCAGACCGGTATGGAGAGAGTCCAAAAGTTTTTCAGGCATAGGGGACGCAGAGGCAATTCATGGGTTGGGAAAGTATTTTTGCACTGTTTGGAGAAATTCGTGGAAAGAAATTTGTCTAAAGTTTGTAACGAGTAAAGGGCGAGTGCCGTGGGCGAGAAGCGTCCCCTTGACGGACTAGGAAAGACAGGATTAGACTCCTAACCACCCTAGGGAAGTGCGGATTTGCGGGAGGGAAAGAGTGGCTGAGAAGACGGATGTGATGCAGGGGACACTGGATATGTTGATTTTGAAGGCGGCTTCGCTGGGGCCGCTGCATGGGTATGGGATTTTGCTGCGGATCCAGCAGATTTCAAAGGACCGGTTGGAAATTCAGCAGGGGTCGCTCTATCCGGCGTTGTATCGGTTGGAGCACGGCGGGTGGGTCAAGAGCGAGTGGGGCGAGTCGGAGAACAATCGGCGGGCGAAATATTATTCGCTGACGGCGGCGGGGAAGAAGCGGCTGCAGTTGGAAACCGAGAAATGGAGCCGCATGGCCGACGTCATCGCCGGAATTTTGAGCACGAAGCCGGAGGAAGTGTGAGGATTTGGAGCGCGGCAAAATCGCGGATGAGGGGACTCGTGCGGCGCGCGGGGGTGGAGCGCGAGATGGATGAGGAGTTGCAATTCCATGTGGGAAAGTATGCGGAAGATTTGCTGCGTGCGGGAGCGACGCGGGAGGAAGCGCTGCGACGGGCGCGGGTGGAGTTTGGCGGAGTGGAGAAGATGAAAGAAGAGTGCCGGGAAGCGAGCGGCTGGCAGTGGATGGAAGAGTTGGCGCAGGACATCCGCTATGGAGTGCGGATGCTGCGGAGAAATTGGGGATTTACGGTGGTGGCGGTGCTGACGCTGGCTCTCGGAGTGGGAGCGAACACGGCGATTTTTAGCGTGGTGTATGCGGTACTGCTGAAGCCATTGCCATATGCGAATGCGCAGCAGCTTTTTAATGTGTTTCAGGAGCAGAAGAAGGATTCGTCGGCAAAAACGGGCTGGTCATACTTAAATTTTGAAGAAGTGCGGAAGCAAAACACAGTGTTCAGCGGCATGGCCGGAGCACAGCGACATCAACTGACTTTGACGGGGCATGGGGAGCCCACGGTTGTGGACACGTCGGTAGTGACGCCGGAGTTTTTCTCGGTGTTTGGCGCGAAGCCACTCTCAGGAAGAATTTTTCTTGCTGAAGACGGCAGAACGGGCGCTCCGCCAGTGGTGATGCTGAGCGAAAATTTGTGGCGCGGACAATTCGGCGCGGATGAAAAAATAATCGGGCAATCGATCAATCTGGATAAGGTGGCTTTTACCGTGGTAGGCGTGATGCCGGCGGCGTTTCGCTTTCCGGAAATTACCAAAAGCGAACAGATATGGGTTCCGCTGGTGAACGATCCGCTGTTTGGGAAATGGATGGAACGGAGAGGCGGGCACTGGCTGCAAGTTACCGGGAGAGTGAGGCCCGGAGTTTCGATGGAGCGGGTCGAGGCGGAACTGGAGGCCATCAGCACGCGACTGGAGGCGGAGTTTCCGGCAGAAAATTCTGGTTGGGCGAGTCGCATGATCCCGCTGCAGCAGATGATCGTGGGCGATGTGAAGACGGCGTTGCTGGTTTTGCTGGGAGCGGTGGGGCTGGTGCTGCTGATGGCCTGCGCCAACATCGCGAATCTACTTTTGACGCGGGCAACGGCTCGGACGCGCGAGATGGCGGTGCGAACGGCGATGGGAGCGGGTCGCGGAAGAATCGTACGGCAACTGCTGAGCGAGAATCTGGTGTTGGGGTTGCTGGGCGGAGTCGCCGGAGTCCTTTTTGCCTATGCGGGAGTGCGAGCGCTGACGGTGTTGTTGCCGGCTTCACTGCCGCTGGCGGACGGCGTACGAGTGGATGGAGTGGTGCTGGCATTTGCGTTGGCGCTTTCGGCGGTGGCCAGTTGTGTGTTCGGACTGGCACCGGCATTTTTTGCGGCCAAGGCCAATGTGATTGAGAGTTTGCGCGAGGGAGATGGCCGGTCGGGGGAGAGCGGCGGCCGGCGGCGGGCGCGAAGTTTTCTAGCGGCGGCGGAAGTGGCGCTGGCGATGGTTTTGCTCGTGATGGCGGGATTGTTGCTGCGGAGTTTTTCAAGATTGCTGGCGGTGAGTCCGGGATTTGAGGTGCAGAACATGGTGAAGGCGGAAGTTTCACTGCCGCGCACACAGTATGCGACGCCGGAAAAGTGGAGCGCCTTTGCGCAGGAATTATTGAAGCGGGTGCAGGCCGAGCCGGGAATGAAAGACACGGCGGTGGCGATTCCGCTGCCACTGGCGGATGGCCGGGTGAATCTGACGTTTGACATTGCAGGAGCGCCACCGCAGTCCGCCGCCGAATCGCGAACCGCAGATTATGTAGCAGCCAGCCCTGAATATTTCCGGGTGATGGGGATTCCACTGGTGGCGGGAAGAGTTTTTGATGCGCATGATGCCATGGACAAGGCGCGAGTGACAGTCATCAGTCAGGCGATGGCCAAGGCGTATTTCGCCGGACAAAATCCGGTTGGCAAACGCTTGCTGTTTGGATTTCCGCCGGATGCCGGAGATTTCCGTGAAATTGTGGGGGTGGTGGGTGATGTGCGAGATGCGACGCTTGAACGCGAGCCGGGAGCAATGATGTATGTCCCGTATGCGCAGTCGCCATTGCCGGGGGCGGTGCTGGTGGTGAAGAGTAATTTAGGAATGGCCAATGTGGCGGGAACGATACGCAAGGATGTGCAGCTGATGGACAAAGATTTGCCGGTGACGGGAGTGGCGCTGTTGTCGGAAGCGATGATGACCTCGGTGGCCCAGCCGAAGTTCCGGACCTATTTATTGGGATTGTTTGCGGGAATGGCGCTCGTGCTCGCAGCGACGGGCATATTCGGAGTGATTTCGTATTCGGTGTCGCGGCGGACACGGGAAATTGGAGTGCGGGTCGCGTTGGGCGCTTCGCGTGGAGAAATTTTCGGGATGGTGCTGCGCGAGACGTTGCTATTGGCGGGAACCGGTTTACTCGTGGGAATTCCTTGTGCGCTGGCGGCTTCGCGGGCAGTGGGACATATGTTGTTTGGTGTTAGGCCAGGTGACCCAGCCACGTTGATCGTTGTGGCCACGATCTTGGCGGGTGTGGCAGTACTGGCGGGATATATTCCGGCGCGACGGGCTACCCGAGTCGATCCCATGATCGCACTGCGCTACGAATAGTTTTACTCCTCAGCGGATGCCAACCTGGCCGCGAACACTGTCGATCAGTTTTTGCGAATCGTAGCCTAGTCCTGCTTTGAAAACCGTTTCCACATTTTCGATGTCGCTTATTTTCTTGGAAGGGTCGCCTTTGATGAGGACCAGGTCTGCTTGTTTGCCGGGAGCGAGGGAGCCGATCGTGTCCTGGCGGCCGAGAAAGATGGCGCCATTTTGCGTGGAGATGTGAATGGCTTCAAGAGGCGTGAAACCTGCTTCGACCAAGAGTTCGACACCACGTTGATCGCCGAAGCCGGGGAGCGCGCCGCCGTTGCCGGTAGGATCTGGACCGTTGAGCAATAGTCCACCAGCTTTAACGAAGGCAACTTCGAAATCCATTTCTTTGCGCATGAGTGCGGTCATTGGGGAATCAAGCGGAATGCCAGCGCGCGCGGTGAGGTAGTTTTGCGCAGAATCGCCGGAGAGAGCGGCGAGAACGCGCGGCTGAAGCTGGGGACGGCCCGGGACACCAGCTTCCATGACGGGAAGCGTTGAGGTGACGGCAACGTGATGCGAGACGAGATCTTGAATGAGCTGCTGCACCTGCGGAGAAGCAATATCCACATTCAGCCAGGATTTTTCGCCACCGGATGGGCAAACGTCGGGCTTTTTGTCTGTGACGAAACCCGTGTCTGCGAAAACCGGGCCGTGTTCGAGATCATCGATGCCGAGAGTGATGGCTTCGTGCCAAGTGACCGAGCATAGGTGGCCTGTGATTTTTTCGTGGTGGGCGTGGGCGGCCTGGATCGCGGCGCCAAGCTCGGCGCGCGTGATGTTCATATAGGCCTTGTACGAGGTCATGCCTTGCCCGTGCCAGAAATCGACCATCTGCCTTGCGTCGTCCGGGCCGCTTAATTCGTGAACTTGTCCGACAAAAGTGGGCGTCCCTTCAAGATAAGGAGCAGTGGCGTCAATACTTGGGCCCGGCATGAGGTTTGCGTCGATGCGATTTTTGATTTTGAGATCGCTGTAAGGCTCGACGCTGCCGGTGGTGCGCATGGTCGTGACGCCGGCGGCGAGATACAGGCGAGGAGCGGTGTAGGCGAGTTCAGCGACCAGGAAGCCGGGCTCTTCGAGCCTTCCGTTGCGGGACTGGATGGCGGCGGAATTGGTGTAGAAAAGATGATTGTGCATTCCGACCAGACCGGGGATTACGGAGAAGCCGGAACAGTCGAGAATTTTCACATCCTGGGGGAATTGCGCCGAAGCCGCGGGCGAAATGGACTGGATTTTGCCGTGGGCTACAACGATTGCCTGGTCTTCGGCCGGCGCGGCACCAGTGCCGTCGATGACCCGGACGTGATTGAGAACAAAGACACGGGAGTCAACGGTTAGGAAGGGCGCGACATCAGGCGCTTTTGGGGACTGGGCGGAAACTGACGCTGACAGAAATAGGACCAAGAGAAAAAGCCGGCGCATCACGTACCTCCGAGGGCCTGTCACTGGAACCTCCACAGGGCGGCCATTCTATACCAGTGAAGCTTTCGCGCGGTATCGCAGCAGCCTGCCTACGAATTGACGGCAGAACGAAACCCGATGATTCGCTTACGCAGGCGGGCGCGCGCGTTTCTTGCGACTTTTGGGAGCCGGCAATTGGCGGAGAACGTCTTTGCCGACCCATTGGCAGGCGGGCCAATCGGACGAGGCCAGGCGCCTGGCCAATGCAGTGGCGGGAGTTCGCAGTTTCTCGTTACGCCTGGCAATGGCGCGAAGAGCCCAGCTTACCGATTTCTTAATGAAATTGCGCTGGTCGCGCGCGCCTCGCGCGACCAGGGGCAGCAAGGCGAGGAAATTTTTGTCCGGAGCGGACTTGTCGTGAAGAGCCAGGCACGCCAGTAGCGCAAAGGAGGCCCGTTTGACGAACAGCTTTCTTGAAGCAGCCCAGGGGCGGATTTTCGTCCACGCCAGAGGTGTCTGATCAAAAAGCTTGAAGCAGACGGTGTCACAGTCGGCCCAGCTTTCAAAACTGGCGGCCCACGCGTCCATTTGCCCTGACGTTACGCGTTGTGGATCACCAATGAGAGCGGCCAGCAGGCGGGCCTCATACCAGCCGCTTTGCCACAACGCGAGTGAGAGGGTGTGGTCTTTGCCCAGGCCCTTGCTGAGTGTGAGCAAAGTGCCCATGGGAACGCCAAAGGCCCGTTGGGCCTGGATGCCGTAACGGGCCATGCCATCTATGCTCTGTTGTGTTCCCCGTTCCCGGAGGAGTTTCAAGACTTCGTTTTTGTTCATTGATGAATTCAGTTTCAAGGTTTGGCGGGGACCGGCGTATGCAGTTGCAGAATCCGGAGTTTGCCGCCGAGCCAGCATTGTGGGATGGCCAGTATGACGAGAGCGATGGCGTACCACTTGGGGCCAAACTCTGGACCTTTGTTCCAGGTGGCAAGGAGTCCGATGAGGGCGAGGACTGTGCCCACGGCGCCGAGAATCAGTGCGTGCTTCATGGGATGGGCGGGCGCGAGACTCGCCGTGAGATATGCGCCGAATATGCTGTAGATGGTGCGATATAGGGTGGCTAGCGTGAAGAGAGAATTGTTCATCGGCTGGCCCATTGGCGGAAAGATGCCGGTGGCGTGCATCACCATGTCGGTCCCAATAGAAAGAATGACGGTTGCCAGCAAACCGGCGAAAAATGCGCCGATACTTTTCCAAGTATTCATGCTCACAAGGTTTCCAGCAAAGCAGCGAGATTGTCGTAGCTGATGCCAACGCCTTGTTCCATGCCAGACTTCAGAACGTTGTCGCGGACTTGCTTCGAGATGCTGCGGGTTGTGAGGGTGAGAGTGGTCTTGCCATTTTCTTCGGTGAGGACCTGAGTGATATGGCCTTCGCCTTCGTACCAAGGCTCGTCGAAAAGTTCGGTATTGACCAGGCGCTCGGGCGCGTTGATTTCCAGGAACACTCCGCTGATTCCCATCACTTTTGAATTGGTGCCGTTCCACACCCAGCGAAATTTTCCGCCGACCTTGAGATCCATGCTGCAGGTGACCATGATCCAGCCCGGAGGGCCGGTGAGCCATTGCTTGATGAGATCGCACGTAGTGAGCGCACGAAAAACGAGATGACGCGGAGCGTTGAACTCGCGGGTCATTACGATTTCCAGATCATTGGGCAGAGTGACTTTCAGGGAATTACTCGGTTTGGCGTTCATGAGAGGCGATCTCCTTTTTTTTGACGGATTTCTTCTTTTTTCTGGAATTCGAATCGCTAAGTTTCATCACTTCCAGGAGAGCGTCGAGTTGCTGATAATGGCGTTCCCAGTGCTCGCGGTATTTTTCAAGCCATTGCGTGGCATCGGCGAGAGGGCTGGCTTCGAGGCGGCGAGGGCGGCGCTGAGCGTCGCGACCGCGAGAGATGAGTCCAGCATGCTCGAGAACTTTGAGGTGTTTGGAGATGGCGGGCTGGGACATTTTGAAAGGTTCGGCAAGTTCCATGACGGAAGCTTCGCCAGAAGAGAGGCGAGCGAGGATGGCGCGGCGAGTAGGGTCAGCCAGAGCGGAGAACGTGGCGTCGAGTTGGGTGGAAGACATTTATATAACCGTCAGGTTGTATAACCAATAGGAAATATATGACGCTGGGGTGACGATGTCAAGCGCCAAAAGCAATCTCCATTTGAGAGAATGGACTGGTAACGGAGCTTCGAAAGCAATGGGCGATGCATCGAAGAGTTATCGAGAAGCCAGGATTGAGCCGCTCATGAGAGGAAGCACGGTGAAAAGAATTATTGCAAGACTTTGTGCAGGGGCAGTGGCCGCCGGAATTCTATGCTTGTCAGCGCCCGGAACGTCAGGAGAAATGGCTGGGCGGAGACAGGACGAGGAAAGCGCCCAGATTTTTATTGAAAGTTCGGGATTTGAGCCGGCCAATTTGAACATTCCCACGGGCACCACGGTGACGTGGACCAATCATGATGGCATGGCGCACACAGTTTTCAACACCGACAAAGTTTTTATTTCGGAAATGCTGGATACCGGCGAAGAATATTCCTTTGTGTTTCACAAGGCCGGGACGTATCCATATCACTGCTCGATCCATTCGAAGATGACAGGCACGATCAACGTAAAATAAAGAAATGGTGAGCGATAAGGCGGCAATAAATTCATCTCTATTTTCATGGAGTGCGCAGAGAGTCGCCGGGATTCACCAGATTTTGTGGTGTGACACGTTATTACGCCTCCGCGCGACTGTCGATGTCGGCGATGAGGAGGAACGAGACGGAAACGATCAGCGGCGATGACTACACTGAAATCTTCACCTTCCCCTCCCGTCAAGAGGGAAACGAAGCCTGCGCAGAGTAATTCCGACACGAGCCGAGAGCCACAGGAGGAAAAAGGAGAGGACGAGAACGTAGAGTTGATAATTCAGGACATTGGTCATGGCAAAACTCAAAATCGCGATGGCAGTTACAGCAGGTTATCGGGCCGAAGGAAGAAAGCACCCTGATTTGTGCAATGGAAAGTGAGAATTGTGCTCAGCGAGAGAACAGAGTGTGTAATTGAGTGAGGTCTGCGGACGCAACGTCGGAGACTGCGGAGAACTGCATTCCATTTTCTTGCCAGATAAGCCAGTTGTAGCCCTGTTGGGCGCCGGAATGAGTGGCCGAATCTAGTTGCGGGGCAGGCCAGATGAACACGCTGATGAGATGTTTGCGGCGGCCGTAGGCTAACGCGGCGACAGTGCGGCCGTGGACGACGTCGAGCCTGCCGCCCTGAAGGGGGAAACCTTCGGCGGCGAAATCGGAGACGGGCGGAGCAAAGTCCAGCTTGCCATCAAACCAGGGCTTAACGGTGTGCTGATCGGTGGAAATAACGTCAACCAGGTGGCCGGGTTGCAACGAGCGCAAATGAGCGTCGACGATTTGCGCAGCAATTACAGATTGATCGCCAACATTGTGCAGGCGAGGAATGGTGAACCAACTCGCGCACGCGAGTAAAAGGATGGCGGCAGCGGCGCTAATCCAGGTGCTCAAGGGACGCGCAGGCCGAATGGGAGTTGGCTCCGAGCGATGGACATTTGTTAGGACTTTTTTTCGAAGAGAAGCAGGAGCCTTTTCATAGAGTTGCGCCTGCTTGATGGAAGAGCGCAACGATTCCTGGATATCAAGCTCGGAAATGCAGGCAGAGCATTGTTCGAGATGGCGTTCAAATTCCGCGGCGCGGACGGGATCAAGCTCACCGTCGAGATAGGCATGAGTCAGAGTGCGCGATTGATCACAAGCCATGAGTGGCCTCCTCACGATCGGGAGCGGCGAGCGCGATCTGCAGTTGGCGGCGCGCACGAGACAGAGCGGACATGACGGTGCCAATTGGAATCGAAGTGATGGCGGAAATTTCCTTGTATGAGCAGCCTTCGAGTTCACGCAGGACGATAATTTCGCGGTTGCGCGCGTGAAGAGTTTCGAGCGCGCGCGTGAGGCGTTCACGATCGTTGGTGGCAATGGCGAGCGATTCCGGCGTGGCGCTGGAGGGCAAATGGACTTCTTCGTTGAACTCGGTCATTTGTTCCACGGGACGATTTTTCTCCAGCCAGGTGTAGCAGGTGTTCCTCACAATTTGTAGCAGCCAGGCGCGGGCGTCTCCGCCGTGGTAACCGCGGAAGAAGCGATAGGCGCGGAGCATAGCCTCCTGGGCGATGTCTTCTGCGTCGGCGCGGCTGCGCAACAACCAACGAGCCAGGTTAAAGGCTGCATCCAGATGCGGCAGCACAAGCTGCTCAAAGCGCAACTGGTCTTGCGAGTCCAACACGTCTGAACCTTTCCCCTGACTTCCCTGAGCAGGAGCTTCCATGGTGCAAGACTGCCTCCGTTGAGATTTTATTCCCAAAAGTGCAATTCGTTCAAAAAATAAAGCAAGGCAAAAAAGGGAATATTTGACAGCGCGCGCTTGTCTACCAGGATGAAACACGTCTGCGAGTGGCGCGGGTTCCCTGGACTCTCTTTCCCGCGCCACTTGAATTGAGGCAGACAGACAAATCAAGCCGAGTGCGACAAGGATGCGAGGGAGAAATCATGAGCGACAAGAAGAAAGACCAGATTGTGCATGACCACAACCACGACGGAATAGACCGGCGCGGTTTTTTGAAGTGCATGGCGTGGGCGGGAACGGGAGCGTTCTGTGTCATCCAGGGCGGAGTGCTGAAAAGCTACAGCATGAGTCAGATGGGAGACATGAAAGCGGAGGACATGAAGGGCGAGTTGAGCTTCGCGCAAATCAGCGACAGTCACATGGGATTCAACAAGGCCGCCAATACAGATGTGGCGGGAACGTTGAAGGCCGCGGTGGACAAGATCAATGCCTTGAGCGTGGCCCCGCAATTTCTGCTGCACACCGGGGACATCAGCCATTTGTCGAAGCCGGAAGAGTTTGATGCGGTGGACCAGATTTTGAAAGGCGCGACGGCGAAGGATGTTTTTTATGTACCGGGCGAGCACGACGTGTTGAACGACGACGGCAAACAGTATTTGGAGCGATACGGAAAAGGATCCAAGGGAGCTGGCTGGTACAGCTTTGAGAAGAAGGGCGTGCATTTTGTAGGCCTGGTGAACGTGATGAATTTGAAGGCAGGCGGGCTGGGTTCTCTCGGCGCCGAGCAATTGGAATGGTTAGAGGACGACGTGAAGCATTTGAAGTCGAGCACCCCGATTGTGGTGTTTGCACATATTCCACTTTGGTCGGTGTACCCGGAATGGGGTTGGGGCACGGAAGACAGTGCGCAGGCGCTGGGTTATTTAAAAAAGTTTGGATCGGTGACCGTATTAAACGGGCACATTCACCAGACGATGCAGAAGGTCGAAGGAAAAGTGACGTTCCATACGGCGGCTTCGACGGCGTTTCCGCAACCAGCGCCGGGATCGGCACCATCGCCTGGGCCGATGAAAGTGCCGGCAGAAGAACTGAAAGGCGTACTGGGGATTACGGATGTGAAGTTCGTGAAAGGGCAGCATGCGCTGGCAATTGTGGATTCGAAATTGGGTTGAGAAGCAGAGCAAGGAATGAGTTTGCAGTGAAACTTAAAAATTTAGCTTAAAGGGGACAGGTGAAGAAAATGAAGAATTTAGCGGGAAGTATGTGCCTGGGGTTGGCGTTGTTTGCGGGAGTTTGTTTCTTGCCGATGAGAAATATCCAGGCCAACTCTGTGGCGCAGGAAAGCAAAGCAGAGAATGTGGAAGTGAAAATCGACAACTTTAGTTTCGGTCCGATGAATCTGACGGTGGCTGTGGGAACGACGGTGTCGTGGATCAACCGAGACGACATTCCACACACGGTCGTGAGCACGGACAACGATAAGACTTTTAAGTCAAAAGTGCTGGATACCGACGAGAAATTTTCGTTTACCTTCACAAAGGCGGGGACTTATCCCTATTTTTGCTCCCTACACCCGAAGATGACCGCTATGGTCACTGTGAAGTAGGGGGATGCCAATGCATCCCCTCGACTTCAGAACAATTTTGCTGGAAAAGCACGCACAGCACGTGGTGCTGATCCATTTTCCGATCGCGCTATTTTTGAGCGGAGTCGGAATCGACTTTTGGGCGCAATGGATGAAACGGCAAGAACTGAGAGCTGTTGCGCGCATCAATTTCTTGCTGGCGGCGATTGCGACAGTACCTACTGTGATCACTGGATTGATTGCATGGCAGTGGGCGCTGGAGGGGAAACATCTCAAAGGGGTTTTGTTGCTGCATCTTGTCCTGGGGTTGTTGTCGGCAATGATTATTTGGTGGGTTTGGGCGATTCATTTTCGCGCGCGGGCGGGGAAAAAAAATGAGTTGCCGCG
>DATHFT010000088.1:0-22499 GCA_035317965.1 Saccharimonadales bacterium (SeqCode)
GATTTCTGTTGGGGTGAAGTTTATACATGGAAACACGCAACTTTGTGTCCAACGCACGCTTGGAGCAAGTAAACGCTCTCGTGTGGTCCGGAGCGCGAGTCTCTGGATTATAAGTTCCCCTGAAACACCCCTATCGCAGCATTTTTCATTGTAATAATTCGTTATCTGCAAATTTTTCTGATCGTGTGACGCCGCATTTTGCGGAAATTTTGAATAGCCAGTTCGGAGGGGAAATGAAATTTCGCCAAGTACTGCCGTTTCTTTGTTTGTTATGTGTGACGTTGCTTTTGATTCCAATGGGCGCGGCGCAGACTTCTCAGGGTCGTTTCAGCGGCCAGGTCACGGACGGGAGTGGCGCGTCGGTTGCCAGCGCCACGGTTACCATCGAAAATCTCGGCACCCATGTGAAGCGCGTGTTGCAGACAAATGAAGATGGCACCTATGTGGCGCCGGGAATTGAGCCAGGTTTTTATTCCATCTCCGTGGAACTAGGTGGATTCAGCAAAACGGTACGGGAGCGCGTGCAGGTAGAAGTAGGCAACGACTTGACGATTAATTTTCAACTGAAGCCCGGTCAGGTAAACGAAATCGTCGAAGTTAAGGACGAAGCGCCGCTGACAGAAAGCACCAACGCAGTGTTGAACGGCGTCCTTTCCAATAAGGCCATCAACGAGTTACCGCTGCAGGGCCGCGATTTTCAGAATTTGCTTCCCTTGCATCCGGGCGTGCAGCGCGATCCCGGTGGCGGCTTCCACACCCTCACATCCAATGGTCTGCGTCCGGATGACAACAACTTCATTATTGATGGCGCAAATGACAACGACGTGTACTACGGCGAAACAGTCGTCAACGATGCAGGTATTTCCGGCACGCCCGCCAGCACTTTGCCTCTCGATGCCATTCAGGAATTCAATACGCAAGAGCAGCCCCAGGCTGACTACGGGAGTAAGCCCGGTGTCGTCGTAAATATCGGCATCAAATCAGGCACCGACAACATTCATGGATCGGCGTACTACTTTCACCGCAACAGTGCTTTGGACGCCCGCAATTTTTTCAACCCCAAGGGACAAAAGCTTTCCGCGCTCTTGTTGCACCAGTTTGGCGCTTCTCTCGGCGGACCGATCATCAAGAACAAATGGTTTTATTTTGCCAACTACGAAGGAGTCCGCAGCAAGGTAGGCAATCCGGTGGAAATTGATACACCGGTGACCACGTCTCTTGTCGGTCGCGTGGATCCCAATGAAATCGATGCCACGGAATACAGCCTGGTGGATGCCCAAGCGGCCGCAGGTTGTGGCATCACGCCTCTGCCCGTGACTTGCAACGCGCTGAGCCTTTCCCTTACAAAATACTTCCCGATAAATCCCGGTCTTACGATCAGCCAGAACGATCCGGCGCTGATCAACTACAATTTCAACAACCTGAATCGCGCGGACAATCTGGTTTTCAAGAGTGATTACCACCCCAATGATAAAAACGTAATTTCCGGCCGGTTCATTTATGCCAATGCGAATGAAGTCGAAGAAGACGCCCTTCCAGTTGCTGCGCAATGGTTGACCCAGGCGCAGCCAATTACCCAAGTGTTCGGTGTTGATTGGGCTTGGATTCCGAACTCGCGTTGGACCAATGACGTGCGCTTCAGCTACAACCGCTTCTATGAAAAAATTGCGCCCCTCGACTCCAATGTCAATCCAACCACTTACGGATTGAACACCGGGATAACCGATCCGCGTTTGTTTGGGTTCCCGCGTATCAATGCCGGCAACGTTGATTTTAACTATCTCGGTGGTAATTCCGCCTGGCCGCTATGGACCGCGCCCAGCCATACGGAAAACTATTCCGACACCATGACCTATACGCGCGGAAAGCACACGTTCCGTTTTGGCGGAATTTTTTCAACTGGTGGAGTGGACTATCTTCGTGCCGGCAACGGTCGTGGCCAGGTCAACTTTCGCTTCCTCGAGGATTTCGTCGCTGGAACTCCCATACGCAATTGGAGCTTGCAGACGGGCGATGCCGCCAGAAACATCAGTATGCATTCTTTCGGTTTGTTTGCTCAGGATGACTACCGCATAACGCGCAGGGTTACCTTGAATCTGGGATTGCGCTACGACGTTACGAACCCGATTAAGGACTCCAGAGACTTGCTTGCGAACTTTGATCCCACGCAGGGAATTGTACAGGTTGGCCACGGCATCAACCAGCCCTACCAATCCAATTACGACAACATTTCGCCCCGCTTGGGGGTCGCGTGGGACGTTTTCGGCACCGGTAAAACCGTAGTGCGGTCGGGTTTTGGAATGATTTTTGTTCAGCCATCCATCCGGACATTCATGTTCGGCGGAGGGGGACTGAACCTCAATCCCAGCGGACTCGACAAGATCATTTCCAACACCGATGGCACGACGACGACAATCGCCGGAACGGGAACGTTGACAACGTCTCTCGTCACGGGCGCTCCTACAGACTTGATCAATTGGTCGGTAGAAGGGCCGATTTTCCCGGTAGCAGGAGCCACCAGCTTGACCACTTGCAGCACCGACGTGCCCTGCACAATTTTTGGCGTAGATCCCAAATTGCATTCTCCGTACGTAATCAATTGGAATATCAACATTCAGCAGGCGCTGACTCCTAACACTCTTTTGCAAGTGGCCTATGTTGCGAATCACGGTGTGAAGCTGTACAGCACTGTCGATCCCAATCAAGCGGACCCGAATCTCGTCGTCAATAATCCTGACTATGGGATCGCTGAGGACAATAGCGCGATTGAACAACTGGCCAGGCCGTTGACCACAAACTGCCCGACCACGGTTCTTGGCGGACTCGGCCACGGAGGCCCCTGCTTTCCCTATATCAGCTATATCAACTTCCTGGGCAACCAGTCGAGTTCGGTTTACAACAGCTTGCAGGTCACACTGACCAAGCGCTACTCGAAAGGTCTGTATCTCCTCGCCGGCTATACGTATGGACACGCCATTGATACCGCAGCGGGAACCACCAATTTGGCGGACGTCCCCCAGAACAGCCTGGACTTCGCCTCCGAGCGAGCCAGCGGAGATTACGATATCCGCCACCGCTTCACTCTTTCCGCCACCTATGAGTTGCCAGGCAGGAAATCGTTCGCTCAAATGCTTCAAGGATGGCAGGTCACGACGCTGCTCACTTTGCAGGGCGGTACGCCCATGAATTTCTATGACGATGGAAACGACCTGACTGCCACCGGAGAAGGCTACAACAATGCCGGCAACGATCGCTGGAACATTATCGGCGACCCTTCGAAGTTCCACTTTGCTCCCAACACCCCCGTTCCTCTTCTGGACCCATCCGATCCGGCATGCGTCGCAGCAGTGAACGGTGATCCGGGATTGCAAGCGGCACTCGACGCCAATGGCGGTTGCTATTCCATGGGCGGCACAACACTTTATCCGAACGCTCCAGGAACATACGGCAACACGGGCCGCAACGTTTTCCGTGGACCAGCCTTTACCAACTGGGATGCTTCGGTTTCCAAACTCTGGGCGATTTCAGAACGATTCAAGCTGCAATTCCGCGGCGAAATGTTCAACGTCTTGAATCATCCGCTGTTCTCGACGAGTTCTATCTCCAAGGACCTGTATTCGAGCTCGTTCGGGGAAATTCGCGGCACTCCGGACGTTTGGGCTGCCAATCCCGTGATTGGTTCGGGCGGATCGCGCCACATTCAGTTGGGACTGAAGTTAGTCTGGTAAATTCGCTTCGCGATGAGGGGGGTCGCTGCTGTTTTCAGCAGCGGCCTTTTTTCTTTTCTGCCTATCGCTTGCGGTGAATCAATCCATTCAATGGTTTCAAGACACTTCGGGCCAAATATTTTCAGTAGTGCGCGCGAGCTTGCTATGGGAAACCCGGTCCTAGTGGAGAGCCGAGGAATAAAACGTATTTTTGCCGCCACGTAGATCGCGCCCGTAAGAAAGCAGAACCGTAACGGTTCCGAGGATGCGTATTTTGCATTGCGCGCCCGTATCCCAAAGCCAACGCTGCGAGCCGAAAAGAGCGGAAGAGTCGGCCGTGGCGCCGGAATCGAGGAAAGGTCCAACCTTTACGACGAAAAAGGCGCCTTCATAAACATTCTTGTCCATTTCCCAGCTCGAGAGAAAGTAGCGACGGCCTAGTGGAGCTGCGCCTTTCCGGCCGTCGATTGTTCCGGAGTGGCCGCGCAGCCAGAGATCGTTGTCGCGCTCGATTCCCAATTGAAAAAGGTCGTCCAGCGTTTGTTTGCCCATGGTTAGCCCGCCACGGAGTTGCGCGTGCATCTCGTAATCGTCACCCTTGGCGCGCGGCAGCCAGTGGGCCTGCAAAGAACCTCGCAATGTTGTGAAAGCTCCCATTCCGTCGGCAAAATTCCGGCCAGGGCGCAATTCTCCTTCTGCATCGAGACGAAATCGGTGCTCCGGCACGCGGAGGACGGGTCTCTCTGCGCGCAGCCATACGGAAAGGGAATTGCCATTCGTAAAGAATGGTTGTGAGTTCGCGCTCGGGACTGCTGGCAAATTTCGAAACGAGCGGCTCGTAAATGCCAGACCTGCGCTCCAACTCCACAAACCATTTTCCACTTCGTGCAATTCGAGTCCACCCGTTGCCCGGCGCACATTCACGTCTGTCAGGGGAGTGCCGCCAAAATAAGTCGTCGACAGATTCCAGTTCTCATTTCGTACATCGCTAAAAAACCGAAGACGCAGGGCGGGATTATCCAGAAGCGGAGTGGTCAGGGAAGCGTAGATGCGGCGTTTTTCTGAATCCCAGCGCGCGAGGGAGGTGAAATTGATCGCGCGATGACCCAGATTGTAAAACTCGGGATAAACGGTTGAGTACGGCAGTCCACTGAACAGCGACACGGCATTTTCAATCGGAGAATCCATCCAGCCGGCGCGCAGGGCGGCGTGAACGGTTGCTTCATAATTTCCGGTTGGTGTTGGCACAAGTTCCAGACGTGATCGCGGAAACACCTCCAGATTGTCGAGGCGCGCAGTGGTCGCCAGAAGCGACCGGACGCTTAAAACCTGGGGCGCGTTGAACTGGACGATCCGGTTCACCAGCGCCGGGGCGAGGTGCGGGGGCGGAGCGATCGAGACGCTCGCCAGTCGCGGTTTTTCAAGAGGATTCCAATATTTCAAAGCCGCTTCAATATTGCCGTCCAGGAAATAGAGCGTGCCCAGAAATTCCTGCGCGTAGGCGTCGGTCGCGCGCAGTCTGAGGGCGGCATGAAGATCTCGCTTGGCGGCGGAAACGTCTTTTGTCTTATAGGCGATTCCCGCCAGTTCGACCGGAAACCGCGCGTCCGCCGGGGCTTTGAGCCGTCCGCGGTCGAGCGATGCGCGCGCTTCAGTCCAATGCTGCAAATGAGCCAGAGCCAGCCCTGCTATAAGATCAAATTCGGCTGACTGCCCGGCGGGACCGGCGGCGAGGGTCGCTGCTTCCTGCCAGCGCCCAGAGTCCAATGCGGTTTGTGCCGCTGCCAGACGAGTGGCATCACCCGGGGATTGTTGCGCGAACGAGTGCGTCGCAAGCGTCGCAATCGCACAGAGTGTGAGAATTAGTTGGCATGCTGCGGAACGGCGAGCAGCATCCAATTTCGGACCGGTTGCCATGTCTTCTCAAAGTCCGCGCGCTCGATGCGCAAGAGCCGTCCGCGGGCGGGATCGTTCACCAGAACGGCGGGTTTGGCCCAGTCCATTCCTGTAACCACGACATAGTGTAACGGGGACTTTTTGCCGCTGAGCTGCAAGCCTACGATAAGCGGCCGGCCTTTAACGAGATGCTCTCGGAGATCTTCCCACTGGCCCTGGTAGGCGAACGTGCGAAAGTTCAAATCTTTGAAATATTTCTCCAGGTCGGAAGCGAAGATACCGTGCGCTTTGGGGGAATACAATTTCTTCTGGATGGCCTCAGCGGACCACTCGCCAGGTTCGACGACGGCCGCTTGCGCGTTCCAGTATTGCAGGATCATGGAGATCGCTGCAGAGCCGCATCCCTCTTCTGATTGTCGTACGTAGGGAACATCCAGCCAGATGCCATTCTGGTGCTGGGAGGCGCCGTAGCCTCCCAGCACCAGAGAGAACAAGAGGAAGGAAAGCAAGCTGGCCTTCCGGAAGATGTGATGGGTGAAGATCGCGTTCAGCGCACGGCCAAAGCGATGATGATCACCGCGACGATAATCAAAATGATCCACAGCAAATCGCGATTGGATAGGCTGCCGGCGGCAAAATCACTCTGGGCTTGCCGGGAACGCTCGGCCAGCCGCGCTACGTCTCCGTCGCTCATCTGACTGATCGCTTTATCGACTTTTCCGTATTCAACGTTTGCCGACTTCAGGGCCTGCTGGCCGGCATCCGAACTCAGCAGCGAGCGAATTGCGCCTTCATCCGATTGTCGCGTTTGTGCGGGCTTTGCGGCATCCTTGCTCAATTCGTCCAGAGAAACGACGTGCTGCTTTTCCTGTGCCCTGGCCGAAAAACCCAGGATGCCGAGCAACACGGCAAATGACAGAACCTGCGCACATACTTTCCTCAAACTCCCTCGCATGCTTCCTCCTGTTTTTGGCTGGGGCTAATAGTCTACGAACCAGAATTGCGGCTGGGCAAGATAATTTCCGCCGGACATTCCCGAAAAAGGCACCACGGCCGAAACAAAATCATGGCTTGGCAGGGAGCGGCTGCTCGTATTTGCTGATATCAACCGACTGCCAGTCGCCCCGTTTGATGCCCTCGCGAATTTGAGCCGCGGTCTTGCCTTTCTTGGATTGCTCGTAGCTGTAAAAAGATTCACTGATGCAAACGTTGCACCCGGCGCCGTGCTTGCTCACAAAACAGTCAAGCAGGCTGCCGTGCCCCTGGCTGCGGTCGCAGTGGCAGTAACAGGGCTGCTGGTAAAGCACTTTTTTGCTGAGTGCTGCCACGCGATAGGCGTTCTGTACGACGGGGTTGCTGAATTGATCGGGGTTCATCGTGGCGGGCAGCGCTTCTTTCGGGACTTGACTGTGGAAGGCGGGCACCGGCTCGTTTTCTCCAGACTGCGGCATGTCCATTCCGGGCCTGGACTGCTGCTGAGAACGCAACGCGGCATGCTGCGGCAGTGCCGCAAGCGCAATGGCAACGCAAAACAGAATCAATCCACCGAACGTTTTTCGCATGCCCTGCATATTTTTCCTCGCGATCCTTCCGGGCTCAAGCCGCGGCCCTGCTCATTCTACTGTACGGCGCTCGATGCAGAATTTCCACTGGGCCCCGCCGTCACCAGGCCGCATCCGTAACTATTGCAGATGCACAACGGCAATGCGCACGCGTTCAAGCCGGGTGGAATCCAAAACCCGATCGCCGTTCAAATTGTCAATCTGGCTGTTGGCGATGAAATAGAAATCGTTGCCCTTGATCGCTCCCGTGGTGGGCAGCACTGTAAACGGCGACCGGTTTTCCAGAACCGTGGTTTGCAGCACGCGACTCCCGTCCTTGGAAAGCCGAAACATCACGACGCGCGGAGAGCCTATGCCGTTCTGAATCGCAATCAAATTTCCGGCATGCCAATAGAGACCATCGGCGCTGGCCAGCGTGCTGCGAGGCCCGGGAATCACATCCGCGCTTGTTCCGCTGCCCAGATCGATTCGCACTACGCCAACGTTGTCGGCCACAAAGACCTGCCGGCTGTCGTCTGTTTCCGCAACGCCGTTTGGATACAGAAGCGGACGGTAAATCCGGAGCGGCGAAAAGGTTTCCTGACGCGGATCAAACCGCCACACCATGTTGGCCAGACTGTCGGACAAGACAATCTCGCCACTTTCAAGAACAACGAGATCATTGAAG
This sequence comes from Saccharimonadales bacterium (SeqCode), assembly GCA_035317965.1. Lineage (GTDB taxonomy): Bacteria > Acidobacteriota > Terriglobia > Acidiferrales > UBA7541 > Acidiferrum. The sequence continues at coordinate 7,833 of DATHFT010000088.1, forward strand.
CCGTGTCGTGCGCCGTCGGTCGGCGCGTAGCGTCCGAGCAATTTCCCGCCGGCATCGAAGTGCAGCAGCTCGGCTTTACCGACGTCTTCTGAAAACGAATTGGCCCAGACTGTTCCGTCACTCGGGTGAAGGCGAATCCCAAGAATCGGAAGAAGCGCGCCCGAGGCGGGATGTGCAAAATCGGAAACGCGCCCTTCGGCATTGATTTTCACGATCTTCCGACGATTCAGACTTCCGAGGTAGAAAACCGTCTGCCGGGCGTCGTACGCCAGTCCTTCCGGAATCAGGTCTTTTTCTTCGGTCACAAACGCGATGCGCGCCTGGGACACGACCGGAAAATCCCGGTGAACATCCTCGACGAGGTCGATAAATTCCTTGGACTCTTTAAGTCCTTTGAATGCCGGCTCGCCGGCCGGATCAAACCCCTCGCGCAGGGCCAGACATTCTTTCAGTAAGGACAGGGCTTCGCGGGTCTCCCCCAGATGTTGCTTGGCAATGGACAGGAAATAGAGGATTGCGCCGCGGTCGGGAACAATGCCACCGAGTTTTTCCGCCACCGCAATTTGTGAGCGAACCTCGGCGGCGTCGGCGGGTTCGGCGAGCGTGCCCTTCGTTTCGTCTTTTTCCTGTGCGCAGGCTGGCAGGAGCAAGCCGCTTGAACAAAACACGGCAGCGAGGAGAACGAGAATTGGCTTCAGAGGGCGATGCATCGTTTTTGATTGCAAGACACGAAAGATATTTTGCAGGACGTCAGCATGGTCGCGTTCAGTAACAAGTTCTCAGCTGGAAGCAACCAGAACCGGGCCCGGAGCGACGTAGGTACCGTCCTGTGCTGGCCCGCCGGGGCTGCGGCCGGCAACGTGACGCTCGCGCAAATTGCCTTTCACGCGCCGTCCCCAGGAACGTACGAAGGAAAAATTCAGCGCGCCGCCGATTGCCGAACTCGCCAGCGGAATCATCCGCCCCACCCATTTTTCAGCCGCTTCGGCGCCCAGCTTGGCCGCCAGCCGTTCCACAATGCGGGGCGCCAGCTTTTCGAGCATCTGCTTTTCGGCGATGTCCTTGCCGTAATCAATGCCCGCCGCCACGGCCGCCGCTTTCCACATTTCAATGCGCTGGTCGCGTCCCTTGGCCTCAAATCCGTAAAGCAGGCAGAGCCGCTGAATCAAACGCAAGGTAATTGCGGTCAGCATCCCGGTATCTGGAAGCAGCGTAATCATGCCGCCCAGGCCAAATCCTGCGCCTTCGGCCAGCGCCAGGCGACCCGCATCGCGAATCAAGATCTCGGCAATGGCGTCCAGCCGCTCCACGGGAACGTCCTTCATGCGCGAAAAATTCGGCACCCACAGTCCGTGCTTCTCGGCCAACTGTTTGCGAAAATCTTCCGGATTGACCTCGACAGTCTTCATTCCGGCGATGAAGCTGAACCGCAGAAAGCGACCGACCGTTCGGCTCGCTAGGGATTTCTTTGCTGAGTTATGTAACCTAGTCATGGTCTCATTCATCCTACGGCGGTTAGAATCCCATGGCAACCACGGCGTTGCACGGATTTTCCGTTCAAATTCGCGCTGTCACAACAGACTGAAAAGAGGGGATGTTATCTGGAAGGGGTCGGGGAATCGAGAGTCCTACTTGACGCCGCGACGCTTTTGGGTAAACTGCATTTTCTTTATGGCCACGATGACACAACTGATTCCCGGCGAGGTCGTGCACGATTTCGACTTCCCGCAACGCGAAGCAGCCTTTTTCTATGGCCTGTTTCTGCGCGGGCATTCGGCCGAACTTTTGCGCCGCGACATTGAGGTTCCGACGACCGTGCTCGTCAAATGGCACAAAGAAGCGGAACGCGATCCCACCCTGCGCGATGTCTTTACCAGAATTGTGGACTACCGCCGCCACGTGCTGGCCATTTTTGACACCCTGGTTGGCTCCGACCTGCAGGGTCAACGGCTGCAGTAAGCCGGTCCGGCGGTTTCGCTGCCGGAATCACCCTTCCCTCCGTTCCCATCAAAAAATGACAGGCAACCTCTCTCTGTTCCACAGGTTCTAACCCACGCGGGGGATAAGTCTCACAAAATGAGGGGATTCCTCGATTGACGCGGGGCTTATCCGGGGGTTAGAATCGCTACGTCCTAGAGCTTGAGGTGTCTTTCCATGTTACGGGTAACTCGAACCCTGTTTATTTCCGTATTCTCACTCGCCATCGCTTTACCTTCCATCTCTGCGCAACAGGCGCCACCACAGGCAGCACCGGCGCAGGACCCGTCCGCTCTGCCGAGTCCGAAAAAGATGGATAAAGAGCAAAAGCGCAAAATGAAAAAGGCGCTGAAGGAATTGGACAGCACCTACAAACAATGGTTGAACGAGGACGTCACTTACATCATTTCGCCGGAAGAGCGGACCGCGTTTTTGCAGTATGAAACCAACGAAGAGCGCGAACAGTTCATCGAGCAGTTTTGGCTGCGCCGCAGTCCCAACCCGGACCTGCCGGACAACGAATTCAAAGAAGAACACTACCGCCGCATCGCCTACGCCAACGAGCACTACGCTTCCGGTATTCCCGGTTGGAAGACCGACCGCGGCCGCATGTACATCGTTTGGGGCCCGCCGGATGAAATTGAATCGCATCCGACCGGCGGTACCTACGACCGGCCCATGGAAGAAGGCGGGGGTTCCACAACCACCTATCCTTGGGAAACCTGGCGCTGGCGCTATATCGAAGGCATGGGCGAAAACGTCATCATGGAATTCGTCGATCCCACGGGTTCCGGCGAATATCACTTGACGATGGATCCTTCAGAAAAAGACGCCCTTTTGCACGTTCCCGGAGCCGGTTTGAGCTTGATGGAATCGATGGGAATGGCCTCAAAGACCGATCGCTTCACGCGTTCCGATGGCACCAACCTTCCCACCTCGCTCGGCGGCACGCCTGCCAGCATGAACGAATTTACCCGCCTGGAAATGTATGCCAAGGCCTTTAAACCGCCAGAAGTAAAGTACAAGGACCTCGAAGCTCTGGTCACCGCGCGCATCGTGCGCGACCAGGTGCATTTCAACTGGCGCACGGACTATCTGAAAGTCACCAACGAAACGGTTCTCGTCCCGGTGACCATTCAAATCCCCAACGGACAGCTCACCTTCCAGACCAAAGATGGCGTGCATTCGGCCACCCTCAACATTTTTGGCCGCGTGAGTACGTTGACCGGCCGTGTTGTGCAGACCTTTGAAGATCCCGTCAGCAAGGATTTTCCCGATTCTCTGTTCCAGCAGTCTCTAAAGCTGCAGTCGATTTATCAAAAGGCTGTACCGCTGCGTCCCGGACTGTATCGTCTGGACCTCGTCATCAAGGACGTGCAGAGCGGGAACGTAGGCGTTATCAATACGCGCCTGCAGGTTCCTCGCTATGACGACGCCAAGCTCGAAGCCAGCTCGCTGATTCTTGCCGACCAGATTGAGCACGTTCCTGCCAAGCAGATTGGCACTGGCCAATTTGTTCTGGGGTCATCCAAGGTTCGTCCGCGCATGGAAGGTGACTTCACAACGGCGGACAAACTTGATATATATCTCCAGGTTTACAACCTGAAGCCGGATGAAACGACGCACAAGTCCAATGCGACGTTCCAGTACACCGTGAAAAAAGGCTCGGAACAAGTTCTGCAATTTAAAGAGAATTCGAGCGAAATGAAACAGACAGGCGATCAAGTTACCGTCGAGCGGCTCTTGCCGCTGGCGACTCTCGCTCCCGGCAAGTACTCCATCGAAATTAGCGCGACAGATACGCTTTCAAATCAGACCATTACCAGAACAGCAGATTTCACGGTGAAAACTCCGCCAGCAACAAAGACGGCCGCGAACGTTACACCCGGGAGGTAACACAACGTGATGCAAGGACGGCTCCGAACCCTGGGGGCTCTGGTCCTAACCGCCATGGTTTCGTCCTTTGGGGCGCATACCACAGCGGCGCAGGCGAAGCATGCCACCGGCAAGCTGGCAGGAGTGGTGCGTGATACGGCCGGCACGCCGCAGATGGGCGCGAGCGTGGAACTGATTTCAGAAACCACCGGCGCGCTCATTGCCAAGGGATATCTCACCAACACTGAAGGAATTTTCCGGGGAGAGAGACTCCCGGCCGGCCTTTACACCGTTCGCGTAACCCTCGCTGGTTTCCTTCCCACTCTGGAAAAGCGCGTTCGCATCACCTCCAATCTCACGACGGTCCTGCGCATCCAGATGGAGTCGATGTTTGCCTCGCTCGATCAGCTGCGCCGCGTTCCCTCGAGCGCCACGCTTGAGACCGACGACTGGAAATGGGTGCTGCGCTCCGCTTCAACGGACCGGCCCATACTGCAGTGGATGGACAAGGATCAAATAGCGGCGGCCAGTCCGAGTATCGAGCGCGCTCTGTCGCGCATACCGCGGGCGCGCATTGAATTTACCGATGGCGCGCGTCGCCCGGGATCAGTTTCCAACGTCGCCGCCTCTCCGGCTACCGCGTTTGCCTATGACCAGCGAATCGGCCAATCCAGCCGGATGATCTTCGCCGGTCAAATGAGTTATGAGTCCGATTCTCCGGCTGGCGGATTTGCCACCGTGTGGTTGCCGACTGGTTCGATGAGCGCGGGTCCGCACACGGCGCTCGTCTTGCGTCAAGCCAAGCTTGGGCCTGATGGCGCAACTTTCCGTGGTGTGCGCGCCGACCAAGGTGGTGCGATGGCCTTGGGCAACCGTGTTGTACTCCGGTACGGCGGAGAATACGTTCTCGTAGGTCTTGGCACATCCGCTTCCTCTTTGCGGCCGCGGGCGGAAATCGATACGCGTATTTCAGATGACTGGCGCACCATGGCCATCTTCGCTTCGCAGCCCGGTGGCTCCTCGCCGCTTGAATCCTCCGACAGAGAAAATGGCGGCGAACTGGTCGCGGCCTTAAATGAGTTAGACGCTTTCCCTGCTTTGCTGTGGCGCGATGGCCATCCGGTTTTGCAAAGTGGCTGGCATGAGGAAATCGCCGCCGAGCGCAAGCTGGGCACGCACGGAAAACTGCAGATCGCGGCGTTCCACGACGACAATGGCCACGTAGCCATCTTTGGCCGCGGCAACAATCTGCCAACCGATGAGTACTTCCAGGATTATTTTTCCAACAGCTTTGCCTATGACGGTGGCTCCTCAAGCAGCTGGGGTACGCGGGTCGCCATGCAGGAAAAGCTCGATGACGACATTGAAGTGACCGCGGTCTACGCTTTCGGTGGCGCGCTGAGCCCTGCCGACGTTGCCGAAGGCGCACTTCGCGATGTAATGCGAACAGTGGCTCGCCATTCGCTCGGAGCCAATGTCTCTGCCAAAGTCCCCCGCCTCGGCACTCGTGTGAATGCCGGCTACAAGTGGATCAGCGGAACGGCTATTTCCCGCGTGGACAGCTACGGCGAGTCGCTCTTTCAGATGGATCCCTATCTCCACGTCAGCGTTCGCCAGCCACTGCCACGCTTCTCGCTTGGCCGCTGGGAAGCCATCGTCGATTGCGACAACCTGCTGGCGCAAGGCTACGTGCCACTCACCAGCCGTGACGGAAATGTGATGGTGGTCCCCGCTTTTCGCTCTTTCCGTGGCGGCTTGAGCGTCCAATTCTAGAGAAAACTTAGTTCCTGAAAGATGTAGGTGTCCTCCCAGAAAATGGATTGCCGGGAAGTCCTTGCCCTCTGTTTTCTGTAAGGTATTGATAAAAAACGAGTTGGCTGGCAGGATTCCTACCAAACATTGGACATCCGTTTGCACCTGATATTTCGTGCGGGGGTGTATTCCCGCCAGACTGAGCCATGAAGCAGAATCTGCGAGTCAGCCTCGGAGCCGTCACGCTGGCGCTTGCCACCGTAGCAGCGATGATTTTTGCTTGGCTGAACTTTGTCCAAAGAGCGCAGTACGAGACGGCTGACGATGGCGTTACCTGGCTCGATACCCTGCACGGTGTGGAAGCCTGGCACGTTGCCCCGAACTCGCCGGCCGCGCGAGCCGGCATCCGTGCCGGCGATCAGATGGTGGCGTTTAACAGCGCTCCCGTTACCAGCGCTGTGCAAGTTACCAAACGACTCTGGCGTTCTGGAATCTGGTCGCAAGTGCGTTACAAGCTGCTGCGCAATGGCGAAGAGTTTGAAACTCCGCTGGTCATTGCACCCGCTGAAAAACCGGCATCGGTAGAAAACTACTTTCGCATCGTTGGCCTGCTCTATCTGTTTATCGGCTTGTTCATTTTCATCCGCCGGTGGAACGCTCCCCGCGCGATTCATTTCTATGTTTTCTGCCTGGCGTCGTTCGTACTTTTCTCCTTTCAGTACAGCGGAAAGCTGGACGCGTTCGATTATGAAGTCTACTGGGGCGGCGTCCTTGCGCGTCTTCTGGCGCCCGCTCTGCTGTTTCATTTTGCGCTGGTCTTCCCGGAACGAACCGAAGGCGCAACGCGTTCGGTCTCGAAGCTCGCCCTGGTCTATGGCCCGGCAATCGCGCTGGTGGTCATTCACATCAGCGTTGCTCTGCAAGCTCTCGGTTTTGTTCCCTGGCTGGGTTCCCGTGTGCTCTTGGATAAAATCGAGCTGGGGTACCTCGGCGGCTGCTTCCTGGGGGCGGGAATTGTCTTCTACCGGAGCTATCGCAGCGCACCGTCAGGCGTTCTGCGGCAGCAACTGAAGTGGCTGACCGGCGGCACGCTGGCCGGAAGCCTTCCGTTCACGCTGTTCTACGTCCTGCCCTATATTCTCGATTCGGTTGGCCGCGGACTCACCAGGTTTGCCGCCCTAAGCTTGATTCTGATTCCGCTGTGTTTTGGCTACGCCATCATCCGTTACCGATTGATGGATGTGGATATTATTTTCAAACGCGGGTTGGCGTACACGGCAGCCACCGCGGCCGTGGCTTCTATCTATTTCGCCTTGGTCGCTTTGATCGGAAATATTTTCCATACGCAGACCACGGGCCCGGTCGGCTGCGTTATCGCGATCGTTATCGCTTCGTTCTTGTTCCAGCCCTTTCGTGAAGGGATTCAGGGACGCCTTGATCGCTTTTTCTATCGCGACCGCTTGGACTATCGCCGAACGCTGATTGAATTTGGTCGCGCCCTGACGAATGAAGTGCGCCTTGAGCCTATGCTTGGTTCGGTCATGGACCGCGTCTCGCAGACGCTTCTCGTCGATCGCCTCGCGATTTTCCTCGAAGAACCGGCCCAGCCCGGTTGCATGCGTTTGGCGCGCTCCATGGGCGTGCGTCTCACCGAACCGCAAGATCTTAGCTTCCTCGAGCCGGCCCGGCCCGAGTTTGCCCGTGGGGCGCTCTTTTTTGAGTCGCCCCGCGCGGCAAGAGATGTGAGCGATTCCGTTCGCCGCACGCTCGAACAACTGGATTTGAACTATTTTGTTCCGTGCCGCATCCGGGAACATACGGTCGCCGTTCTGGGGCTCGGAAAAACGGTCGATGGCGATTTTCTCTCGAGTGAAGACGTGGAGCTCGTCGAAACGATTGCCGGTTACGTCGCCGTAGCGCTGGACAACTCGCAGCTCTATTCCTCGCTTGAACAAAAGGCCCTGGAAATCGCTCGGCTCAAGGATTTCAGCGAAAACATCGTGGAATCGCTCAATGTCGGCGTTTTGGCCGTGGATCTTGAAGGTCTTGTCGAATCCTGGAATACGCGTATGGAGCAGCTTTTCGGCGTTACCCGGCAGGATGCGGTCGGCCGGCCGCTCTCCGCCATCCTTCCAGAAGAACTTGCGACTGAAATTGCCGCAAGGGGTGACCTCGAACAGATTACCGGCATCTATAAACAACGAGTGCAGAGTCAGGGGAAATTTCTAACGGTGAATGTTTCCATCACGCCGCTGGTCAGCAAGTCGGGAGAACGCATCGGGCGCCTGCTGCTGCTTGACGACGTGACCCAGCGCGAACAAATGGCTGAGCAGATGACCCAGACCGAGAAGCTCACATCTCTTGGATTGCTGGCTGCCGGCGTAGCGCATGAAGTGAACACGCCGCTGGCGGTAATCTCCAATTACATTCAAATGCTTGCCAAACAGATGCCGGAAGGCGATCCCAAGCAGGCCATCATTGAAAAAATCGTGAAACAGACCTTCCGTGCCAGTGAAATTGTGAATAACCTTCTGAATTTTTCGCGCACGGGCGCTGGCGAAACCGTGGATGTTGATGTGAATCGCGTGGTCGAAGAAACTCTTTCGCTCGTCGCTCATCCGCTGAAAACTTCGCAAATCCAGATCGTCAAGCAGTTGGGCGACACTTTGCCCGCCGTGCGTGGCTCCGCCAATAAGCTGCAGCAGGTTTTCCTGAATCTGTTCTTGAATGCGCGCGATGCGATGCCGGGCGGCGGCATGCTGGAAGTTCGCACCATGGCGCACAACGGCAGCGTCGAAGTGGAAATCGCCGATACCGGCGCCGGAATTCCTCGCGAACATATTCACAGAATTTTCGATCCATTTTTCACAACGAAAGCGACTGGCCGCGGGACCGGACTGGGCCTGTCCGTGAGTTATGGCATTATCAAAGAGCACGCCGGAAAGATCGATGTCCGCTCCACTCCTGGCAAAGGCACGTCCTTCCACGTTGAATTCCCTGCCGTTCGGAAAGCAGTCCATGTCTAAAGGCTCGATTCTTGTAGTCGATGACGAATCAGAAATCCGCGAAGGTCTTGAGCTGCTGCTCAGAAGCGAAGGCTATGGCGTGCTCAGTGCGGAGACCGGTGCCTTGGGTCTGGCGCGTCTTGACGAACATCCCTTTGATCTTCTGCTGCTCGATGTCAGCCTGCCGGATCGCAATGGCCTGGAACTTCTGAAAGAAATTCATCGCCGCGACCCGCAACTTTCGGTCGTGCTCATCACCGCCTACGGGTCCATAGATATGGCGCGCCAAGCCTTCAAGAGCGGCGCCATGGACTACATCACCAAGCCGTGGTCCAACGACGAACTACTCGCGCAGGTGGCGCAGGCTGTCGAATCCCGTCATCTTCGCGACGAAAATATTCAGCTGAAGCGCGCACTCAAGCAGCGCTTCAATTTTCCAAATATCGTGGGCAAGAGCGACAAAATGCAAACGTTGCTCGACCTCGTTACCCAGGTCGCTCCCTCGCGCTCCACGGTTCTCGTTACCGGCGAAAGCGGTACCGGCAAAGAACTCATCGCCAAAGCCATCCACTCCGCTTCTCCCCGCGCGGACAAGGCTTTCGTTCCCGTCAACACCGGCTCGATCCCGGTCGATTTGCTTGAATCGCAACTCTTCGGCCACGTCAAAGGCGCATTTACCAGCGCCATCGCCTCGAAAAAAGGCCTCTTTGAAGTCGCTGATCAAGGCACCATTTTCTTCGACGAAATTTCCGCCATCAGCCATGAAACCCAGTCCAAACTTCTGCGCGTCATTCAGGAACGCGAATTCATGCGTCTTGGCGGCACGGAAACGATTAAAGTCGACGTCCGCATTGTCGCTGCGTGCAACGCCGATCTGCTCACGCTGGTCCGCGCCGGCCGTTTCCGGGAAGACTTGTACCACCGCCTCAACGTCATCAATCTGGTTCTTCCGCCGCTGCGCGAGCGGCGCGAGGATATTCCGCTTCTCCTGGCGCATTTCATGGAGCGCTACTGCACGGAAAACGGCAAGCCTCTCCGCGTATTCACGCATGGCGCGCTGAAGCTTTTGATGGATTACGACTGGCCCGGCAACGTCCGTGAACTGGAAAACGTCGTCGAACGCGCCGTGGTCCTTTCCACGCAGGAGCGCGTAGATGCGGACCTGCTCCCTGAAAGCATTCGCAGCAAGGAAATCGTCCGTGGGGTCAGGCTGCAACTCTCCGAGTTTCTCCCCCCGCTGCCCGGCGATCCGGGATCGCGCGCGGCGGCCGACAATCCGCTTCCGTCTCTGTTTCAAATCATGGACGAAATCGAACGCCGCATCATTGTGGACATGCTCGAACGCACCGGGTGGAACCAAACCGAAGCCGCCGAACGTTTCCTGATCCCGCTTTCCACCCTCAATCAAAAAATCAAGCGTCTCGGCATTGACGTACGGCGCCGCGGCCGCGCCGATGAGCAGTACATCGCTTCGGTCGGCAAGTAAGCGCCCCGGAACCCGTACCTCGACGGATACAGTATTTTTTAATACTTTACCCTTGCAACCCTGCCGCCAGATTAGGCAGAGTACGGAAGAATGATTCTTCGACTCTCGAGCTCAGCTGCCCGTGGCGCCGTTGTCGTCACTGCCTTTGTACTTTTTGTCTTCCTTTCCTATTCCGCCATTCGCAATGCCCGTGCAGTGCAGCAAGCGGGCCGGGATACCAAGGAAGGCTTTCAGCGCGCCGCGCAGCTCGAACCCGGCAATGCGGAAAACTGGTACCTGCTCGGGCGTTACTGGCAGTACAACCTGGAAGAGCCCGACTCGCAAAAGGCGATCCAGTCCTACCGGAACTCACTCAGTTTTGATCCTAACGCTGGGGGAACGTGGGCTGAACTCGGCACCGCATACGAATTAGACGGCGACATTCCTGCGGCTCAAGATTCCTTCCTTCGCGCAAAGCAAACCTATCCGCTATCGGCCGAAGTGGCCTGGCGCTACGGAAATTATCTGCTCCGCCAGGGTCACACGGATGAGGCTTTCAAGGAAATCCGGCTCTCCATTGAAGCCGATCCCCGCCGTGGGGCTGAAGCGTTTTCCCGCTGCCTCAGAGTTGAACCCAACGTGGACACCATTCTCAATCAGGTTATTCCCCCCGTGAGCTCGGTCTATGTCGATGTCCTCCGCGACCTCACCGCCGACAACCAAATCGAAAATGCGCTCAAAGTTTGGGATCGTCTCGCCACACTAAACCCCCATCTGGCTTTGCAGGATTCCTATCCGCTCGTCAAAGCGCTTCTGCAGCGCAAGGACGGAGCGCGCGCGCTCCAAGTTTGGGATGAGGGCGCGAATTTTGCGGGTCTTTCGCAGTTGCGCAATCCCAATTCCGTCCTTTGGGATGGCGGTTTTGAATTGGGGACTGTCGGAGAGGCGTTCGCCTGGCTTTTCACTCCGAATGCAAACGGTGTGCAAATCACTCCCGACACCAACGAAAAACATTCAGGAATGCGCTCCATGCGCCTCATGTTTGACGGAAAAATGAACATCAATTTTTCAGATGTTTGCGAATATGCTGTCGTCCGCCCTTCAACGAACTATCGATTTTCTGCCTGGATACGCACTACAGGTGTCACGACCGAGCAGGGACTTCGCTTCCGTTTGGATGCGATGGGCACCGCGGACCGCGCTACAGTATTGACTCCAGAGGTCCATGGCACGCAGCCCTGGACCCGCATTGAAGCGCCCTGGACCTCGGGAAGGGACGTCCAATTTGTCCAGGTTTGCCTTGCGCGATACCAGAGCGAACAGCCAAACGGCGACATCCAGGGAACCGCCTGGGCCGATGACGCGGCTCTGGTGCCTGATTCCAGCGGAACCACTCAACCATGAGGTTTCTCCGCATCGGGATTTACACACTCGTGGTCTTCGCTGTTTTGGCGCACGGAGCCGTGGAAGACTGGGCGCGCGCTGTTCTCGTCATTGGTTCGAGTTTTCTATTCCTCGCCTGGGCCGTCTACGCTTACCTTCAGAACGAAGAGAAATTCTTCTTGTCCCCGCTTCTACTTCCTTTATTCGTTCTTGCTCTGATTGTCCTGGGGCAATGGGCGTTTCATGCAACCGCTTCCGCGTACCACACGAAACTCGAGCTGCAACTGCTCCTCGCTTATCTCCTGCTTCTTTTTCTGACGGTACAGGCGTTCCGAAGCATTGACGACTGGCGCACCTTTGCCTGGTTCATCATGATTCTTGGCTTTGCCGTCTCCACATTCGGTGTTCTTCAGCACCTGACTTTCAACGGGAAACTGTACTGGATCCGCGAGATGCGCTACGGCGGCATTCCTTTTGGTCCTTACGCCAATCGCAATCACTTTGCCGGTTTCGCCGAACTTGTTATTCCCATGGCGCTGGTCCCCATGGCCTTGGGCAAGGTCCGCCGCGAGCGTTGGTTTGTCGTCGGCTTGTTTGCGATCATGCCCATCGTGGCACTGATCATGTCGGCTTCGCGCGGTGGAATCATCGCCGTCGGAGTGCAGGTCATATTTCTGGCGGTGTGGATGGCGTTCCGGCGAACGGCCGGCAAGCAACTCTTGGCTGGCGGCGCGCTTCTACTCGTTGTGTTGCTGATGGTTTCCTGGCTTGGCGTCAGGAAGACTCTGGATCGCTTTGCCAGCTTGCAAACGCTTGAAGCGTCGCAATCGAAGCGCACCTCCATGCGCCAGGATACCTGGCGCATGTTCCTTGATCATCCCTGGACCGGCACTGGTCTAGGCACCCTGCAAACGGTCTTCCCAAAATACGAGACCAACTATGACGGCAAGATTGTGAATCATACTCACAACGATTACCTCGAAGCGCTCGCCGAAACGGGTGTTGCCGGCGCCGCCTGCTGTGCCTGGTTCTTGGGAGTGCTGTTCCTGGAAGGCTGGAAGCGATTGCGGTCTCCGGACAATTCCTTTGTAGCGATCCTTCATTTTTCCGCTTTAGCCGCCTGCGTGGGATTTCTCGTGCACAGTTTTGGCGATTTCAACCTCCACATCCCTGCCAACGCCTTGTTGTTCTTTCTCATGGCTCACCTGGCTACGATAGAAATTCGCAAAGTAACCCAGCCCCCTCCAATTTCAGCCCGCCGAAGACACCACCACCGGCGAAATCACTGATGACTTCACTCTACAAGCTGTATAATCAACCTTGGGGGTCATCCACTCGTATGCAGCCAGCAAGACTGGGTGCAGTGGCAATTTCTGTTGCCACGAGCGCTCTTCTTGGGATTCTGGTTCTGGCGCCATCCAGCCGCGCGCAGACCGTTCTCGGGACGCCACAACAGACCAACGACCGCATTCGCTCGCTTTCTGCCGCTTCACGCGTCGCGCCCCACGACTATGTCATCGGCAGCGGCGATGTGCTATCCGTTGACGTATTTGACGTAAAAGAACTTAGTCGTGACGTACGCGTTAGCCAGACCGGTTCGATCGGTCTGCCTCTTGTTCCCGTGCGCCTGCGTGTCGCCGGCTTAACGGAGCTGCAGGTACAAGAAAAAATTTCTGAAGTACTTGAATCCAATGGGCTTGTTACGCATGCAGACGTCAGTGTTAGCGTGAAAGACAGAAAGAGCAAGCCCATCACGATTGTGGGCGCCGTCCCTCATCCCATGGTGTACCAAGCTGACCGGCAAGTAACCGTCGTGGAGGTTTTGGCGGAAGCAGGTGGCATTCAAAATGACGCGGGGGACACCATACTTGTCACCCGGCATGCCCTTCCGAACCCCACAACGGACGCCTCCGCACCACCAGCCACCGGTGTTGGCGATACTGCACATGTGAACTCCGCTTCCAGTGAGCCGCCTCCGCTCACTTCCAATGAGCCACCTCCACTCGATGCCTCCTCCGAGAATGCTCAGACCAATACCATTACGATCAATTTGAACCAGCTAATGGAGACAGGCGACACCAGTAATAACATTGTCCTGCAACCAGGCGATATCGTTACGGTTCCGCATGCTGGAATCGTTTACGCCTTGGGGGCTCTCGCACGGCCTGGCGGCTTTGTCATGGCCAATGACCGTTCGCAACTTAGCACGTTGAAATTGTTGGCCTTAGCAGGGGGGCTGAACAAAACAGCCAAATCCAGTCAAGCCGTTATCATTCGCAAGGACGAGCAGGGAAAACAGCACGAAGTACCAGTTGATTTAAAGAAGGTTCTCAAACGTGAATCGGAGGATGTACAGCTTCAGCCGAGCGACATCCTCTACGTCCCCGACAGTGGAGCAAGACAAGCGTTGGCGAAGGCTGCGGAAATTGGCCTGGCCGTGGGAACCGGCGTAGTGCTCTATCGCCTCGCCTATCGGTAAACTATGTCAGAAGACTACAAGTTCGCTCGCGAAAATGGTTCGAATGGTGCCGTCGAACTGCTGCCGCCGCCGCGCGTTCCCGCGTTCGAACTTTCCCCGCGTGAACCACATCTCTACGACTACCTGCTGATTCTTCGCAAGCACCAGTGGCTGATTTTGTCGTTCATGCTGGCGGTAGTGACGATCGTTGCCATCGCTACCTTCCGCATGCAGCCTGTTTATGTCGCGACCGCTCGCATCGAAATTGACCGTGAAAACGCGAACATTTTGCCATTTCAAGGTTCAGATTCTTACGATTACATGATGGATCTCGAAAACTACATCGAGACGCAATCGAAGGTGCTCACGAGCGAAACCCTTGCCCTGCAGACGATCCGAAATAGTGGTCTTTCCTCGCGGCCTGAATTTTCAACCCCCAATGGGCCTTCTGAAGCTGTTGCCATCGGTAGTCTGGCCAATCAAAAACGGCCACCCGAGTTGGGCGAATTTCTCGGGAGCCTCAGCGTGCGCCGAGTGCCCAGCAGCCGGTTGATGGATGTGAGTTTTGAATCTACCGATCCGCAGCTCGCGGCGAGAATCGTCAACGCCCATCTGGAAAATTATATCGAGCAGAATTTCAGAGGCCGCTATCAGTCCACAACGCAGGCTTCTACCTGGCTCGCCGATCAGCTCGATGAATTGAAAATTAAAGTGCAAAAGTCTGAAGATGCGCGCATCGCATACGAGCGGCA
>DATHFT010000089.1:0-9531 GCA_035317965.1 Saccharimonadales bacterium (SeqCode)
TCGGTCATGAAAGAGTTGGTGTTCCATTGCCACTCGATCGAGCCCGAACCCCGGATGTAGGAGCCGGCAATTTTCCGCTCGAGCAGCGCGCCTTCGCTCGCCATCGACCGCCGCGCGGTTTCGTCGAGATTTAATTCGCGCTGCAGACCGGTTTCCTGGACGAGCATGGTCTGGCCGGGCTGCTTGGCGACCAGCGAATCCCACAGGATGTGATCGTTTTGCCACCAGGAGTGCGTGGTCGAGAAGTCCACGCTCGGGCCGAAGAAGGCGGGGGAGAGGCGATTCGTGTAGCCGCCTTCGTCCTGGCCGACGGTGATGAGTTGCGCGGAGCCCGTCGAGCGGATTTTTTCGCGCATGGATTTAACCCACGCGGCGAAACTTTCCTGGGCGAAAAGGGAATAGTCATAGAGTTTCAGCGAGTTGTGGCCGACATACATGCCCCGGGTACTGAATTCGATCTCTTGAGGAACCGCGATGGTGCCCTTTGTGGCGCTCGGGAGGACGTTCCACGCGGCGGCTAGCGCATTCGGGTTGGGGTAACGCTTGGTCAGCCACTCATTCCATTTCTGGAGTTCGATCGTGTCGCCGTTCGGGAGCAGCGTCCAGAGATGCTTTGAGAAGCTGGGCTCGTTGATGAGATCCCAGGCGAGGTAAGGTACGCCGCGGAAGCGGGCGACGATCGCCTGGACGAGAGTTTGCTGCCGGCGCACGGCTTGCGGGTCGAGATAGGCATTGGCGCCGCCGAGTGTGTCCGGCAGGAAGGCAAAAAAATTAAATTGGACGGGAAGATTGTATTTGCGGGCCGTCATGAGCACAGCTTCGATCGTGCGCAGGGTGCGTTCGTAAGGCTGCCCGTTCTCATCACACAGCTTGTCCCAGCCCGTCCACCAGCCGGTGCGCAGCATGTTGAGGCCGGCATCGTGGATGAGCGAGAGGTCGCGATTCCAGACGTAAACGTTGGGATGAGCGAAGTACAGGCGTTGCGTGTCGCTGGACATGTAGGTGGTGCCGGCGACGGCGAGCGGGTGGCCATCGAGTTCGAAGAAATTTCCGTTCACAGAAAGCCGGGGGCCGGAAGCGAGGAAGGCTTCGTCGCGTATCCAGAAGGCCGAGCGGTACGTGGCGCGGGGGAGTCGCTCGTTTTGACTCGTGCTGAAAAGCGTAGCTTCGATGATCTGCAGGCCCTTGGCTCCGGGAGCAGGGAGTGTCGGGGCCAGAGAGAGCGGGAGGTTTATTTTTGTTGTGACGCGGTTCGCCGGATCCGCTTCGGGGTAGGTGGTGAGTTCGAGAGTGAATGCGTCACTGGCTCGCGTGGCGGATTGCCATTCGAGTTCGAGCTGGACTGGTTCGCCCGGGAGATAAAGAGGAAACGCGGGGCGCACGGAGAAATCTTCGGCACCCACGAGCGCACGTTCGGCAAGCGTGCGCACGAGATTCGGGGCTTCCGGAGACGAGTAAAAATCGGCGGGGAGATCCGCATTGAGAAAAATCCAGCGGCTGCCTTCAAAGCCGTTGCGCAGATGATCGATTTGGATGAGCGGAGCGGCGAGACGCCGGGAATTTCGTACGCCCCAGGCGAGCGTGTCGAGACGCGCGTCAAGAGAGCCGGCCGAGCCGCCGCGCGCGTACAGGTCGACGGCACTGAGACGGATAACCGGGCTGAAGGCGCGAGTCCAGCGAAACCGGGGAGGCTCGATGGTGAGGTCGGGATTGGTGGCAAAACCGTCAAGATCCTTTGAGCCGGGAGTGTCCTGGTATTGGTCGATGAGGAGTTGGCGCGAGAAGCGGACGCTGTAGTCGCGGAGGTGCCAACCGCCCGTTTCCTGGTAAGCAGCGCGGGTGAATGGCCGGCCGCCGAGTGTCAGAAGATTTCCGCCGCGCTCGAGGAATCCGAAGATGTGCGACCATGAGGCTTCCGGGAAGGCCGAGCCGTACGGCAATACCAAGAGGCGGGTCGCGGGTTCATCGAGAAGGGCGTCGAGCTCGGCGGCTGAGGCGAGACGTGCACCGGGAAGGGCGGAACGGAGCTGCTCGGCGGAAGGGCTGGACGTGTCGGCGGAAGGGAAGTTGGGCTCGGAAAAAACGACAACGGGAACGCTCGATTCGCCGTAGACGCGAACACTCGTCAAAACAACGAGCGCAAGCAAAATGAGGAAGCGAGTGCCGACGGCAGCTGGTGAGTTGAGCGACATGAACGAGCCTCTCGAGAAAAGTCGTTGCGATGCGGGAAACAGCTCTCGCGCTTGAGGGCTTGTTATATCATTCCAGCCGAGAGTACGGGAACTGAGAATATCGATGTTGTATTGCGGAAACAGAAGCGCAGGAGGGGTTCCCCGAGCCGTGCGGGGGAGCCTGGGCGCGCTTCGGGCGAGACACAGGGGAATTGCGAGCGGAGCATGATAGAGTCGGCGGGGCGAGCGTGAACTCGCGCCTTTTGAATTGAGTAAACGTAGGTTCTGGACCTAAATCCTGAGCGGGATTGCGTGGGGAGCATGGTAAACGTACAGACAAGCGCAGGGGCAGCTGGAAGCGGACAAAACGCCGGGAATTACCGCGGCGCCTTTGCCATGGTCACGACGCTGTTTTTTTTCTGGGGCTTTGTGACGGTGCTGAACGATATTCTCGTTCCCCACCTCAAGGCCATCTTCGAGCTGAGCTATACCAAGGTAATGCTGATTCAGTTTGCCTTTTTTTCGGCGTATTTTATTTTTTCAATTCCAGCAGCGAAAGTCGTCGATGCGCTGGGCTACAAGAAGACCATGGTAGCCGGGTTGCTGACCATGGGGGTTGGAGCATTGCTGTTCATTCCCGCGGCGAGCGCGCCTTCCTATCCGCTGTTTCTCGGAGCCCTGATGGTGCTGGCGGCGGGCATCACGGCCCTGCAGGTGGCCGCAAATCCTTACGTGACCGTTTTAGGAAATCCGGAGACCGCGTCGAGCCGCTTGAATCTGACACAGGCATTCAATTCGCTCGGGACAACCATTGGTCCGTACGTGGGCGGACTGTTCATTCTAAGCACGACATCGCAGACGGCGCAGCAAATCCAGGCCATGTCGGCGGACACATCGACGGCGTACCGGATCGACCAGGCGGCGTCGGTCAAATTGCCGTATCTGGTGATTGGACTGGCGCTGATCTTGTTCGCGGGACTCATTTCGATGGTAAAACTGCCGGCGATACCGGGTGCGGAAAAACACGGGCAGAAGACCTCGTTCATCAGCCTGTTTAAATACAAACATCTGGTATTGGGTGCCGTGGGAATTTTCGTGTACGTGGGAGCGGAAGTCTCGATTGGAAGTTTCCTGATCAACTATTTTGGCCAGCCGAATATTGGAAACTTGCCGGAGATGGCGGCGTCACGGCTGGTCGCCTTCTATTGGGGCGGCGCGATGGTCGGCCGCTTCATTGGTTCGGCGATTTTGCAAAAGGTGAAAACCGGCACGGTGCTCGGAATTGCGGCGATTGCCGCGTGCCTGCTGGTATGCACGTCCATGCTAACGACCGGGCATGTGGCGATGTGGAGCATCATTCTGGTTGGATTTTTCAATTCGGTGATGTTCCCGAGTATTTTTACGCTGGGGGTCGCCGAACTCGGACCGCTCACCGGAGACGGTTCCGGGCTCATGATTATGGCGATTGTGGGCGGAGCGCTGCTACCCGTCCTGCAGGGAGCGATGGCCGATCATATGGGAATACAACATGCCTTCATCCTGCCGGCGGTTTGCTACCTCTATATTCTGTACTATGCCCTGAAGGGATCGCGGCCGGAAAGAGTTGCCACCTGACCTGGCACAAGTAAAGTGAATTTCTTGGCACAACAACTAACAGGGGAGATGGACTAGCGTGGACGCGAAGCTGGCTCTTGGTGTGGACGTTGGCGGAACGAAGGTAGCGGCCGGGATCGTGGACCGTGAGGGGACGATCGTGAAGAGCTCGCGCGTGCCGATGAACGCGAAAGGGAGCGCGGAAGAAGGACTCGCGGCGGTTACCGCGGCGATTGACGCTCTCTTCCGGGAAGGCGGACGGCTGGAAGAGCAGGTGCGCGGCATTGGGGTTTGCGCTCCGGGGCCGCTCGATCCGACGACGGGTGTGGTGATCAATCCGCCGAATGTAACCTGCTGGAGGAATTTTCCCCTGGCCGCGAAAATCACCAGCCGCTATGGCGTGCCGGTGAAGATTGATAATGACGCGAACGCGGCGGGGCTCGCAGAGGTCTTGTGGGGCGCGGGTCGCGGGTACCAGAATGTTTTCTACGCGTGCATCGGAACCGGAATTGGCACGGGAATTGTTTTTGACGGACGGATCTATCACGGGCGGACGGGAGCGGCGGCCGAAGGTGGGCATGTTTCCATTGATTACAACGGGCCGCTGTGCGGCTGCGGCAAGCGCGGCTGCATTGAAGTTCTGGCATCCGGTACGGCGATTGGGCGGAGGGCCCGCGCGAAGGTGGCGAGTGACCCGGCGCGAGGCGCAGCTCTGCTCGAGCTTGCCGGCGGCGAAGCCGACGCCGTGACGAGTGAGATGGTGGGGCAAGCGTGCCTGGCAGGCGACCCGCTGGCTACCGAATGCTTGCGCGAAACCGTGGAACTGATTTCGGTGTGGCTCGGCAATGTGGTGGATCTGATTGAACCGGACGTGCTGATTATTGGCGGGGGAGTGGCCGCGATGCTGGCGCCATTTTTTGGGGAGATGCGTGAGAGGCTCGCGGTCTGGTGTGTTAATTCCCGGGCCCGGGAGATTCCGCTCGTACCCGCCCACTACGGGGCAAGCTCGGGAATTGCCGGCGGCGCGGCGATTTGCCAGTAGAGCGAAATCAATCTGGATAGGGATCGCCGGGACGCGCGATGCGGATGCGATGATCGGTGAAGTTGTGGTGCATTTCCGGGACGTAGACTTTGGGCATGTGGCAGGTCGTGCAGTCTTGGCTGGCAACGGGGCACGCGGCGCCGGGATGATCGGGCGTGTGTTTTGCGGCGCGTGACGACAGGTGGCAGCTCAGGCAGGCATTGTCGTAGGCGGCCGGTTCGGTTTGCAGTTGCTTGTGCGGGTCGTGGCAGGCAATGCAGGTGAGGCGAGCGTCGCCGCGTCCCCAGCATTTGCTGTTTTCCAGGCGATAGGGTTGCGAACGCGCGTTGGATGGACCTTTTACTCCCGCCAGTTTGGTGTCCCACCAGGTCCCGTGACACGCGCCGCAGAAATCGACCGAGTCGGCAGGACTCAGCTGGCGGGGACTGAAAATCCGGGTCTCCGCGGAACCTGAAATGCCCAGCAGTTTGTTCGCCTGCATCCGTTGCACGTGCGTCGTACCAGCGCCGTGACACGCTTCGCAACTCACTCCCAAAATCAAATTGGTGTCCTGAAATTGTCCGTCGATAGAAGAGGCGGTGGTGTGACAGCCGAAGCAACGCGAGACTTCGCCGGGAGACACAGGACGATACATGGCTTCTTCAAGCGTCTTGGCGGGTGCGCTGAGTTCCCGAGTCGGGGTGAAGTGCAGGTTCGCGAGAGAACTGAAATACGTCACGCGCGCTTCGTAGAAATTGCCGTCCTCTTTTTTGAACAGATAGGATTGGCCGACATGCCCGGTGCCGAAGGCCCAGAGAAGCGTGGCAGAAAGATTGTGGGACGGCTCGCCAATGGAGTACGTGCTGCCACTCGCTCCCGTTTGGATCTCATAGCGATACGGAGCGAACGCGAAACTCATTTTTGGATGGGAGTGCAGGACAGCCGAGTTGCCGGCCGCGACAGCCGTCCCGCCCATGGGCGTGTGTTTCTGGGAGTCGACGATTCCCTTGTGGCAGGGAGAGCAGGCTGCGGCACCCAGGAACTCGTTTCGTGAAGGCGCAGATTGCGTGGGCCAGAATCCCGGTTCCGTCAGATGATCCGCCGTCGAAAGTTGCGCAAAAAGGGACACCGCTGCCGGCAGAAAGAGCCAGCCCAAGGCGAGAAACAGGGCCAGTCGACGGGGGGTTCGCGTGGTGGAAGTGGCCATACGTAGCATCGAGAGTGCCAGAAAAGGGGCCCCGAAAGGCCTAAAAAACAATATTCTGAAATAAGGATATTGCAAACGGCTGTAGCGCTACCTGTTCGGCAGGCCAAAAAGGGGGGGACTCAGTCCTTCCCGGGAATTTCAGCCTTCGCGCCGAGCGAACGGTCGACGTCGGAATAGAAGAGCTGTCGAAAATGCGCGGGTGGCGGAGCGGTGGACGCGCGAACGACAAATTCGGGCTCAATCGCGATTTCCGAAACGTACTCCGCCGAACCTTCGATTTGCTCGATCAGGGTCTTCGCGGCGATCTGCCCCATGCGCTGCAGCGGCTGGCGGACGGTCGTCAGTGCCGGGTCGGAGAAAATGGCGCCGGGGATGTCGTCAAAACCGACAACGGAAACGTCGGCCGGAACCCGAATTCCCGCTTCGCGAAAGGCCACCATGGCGCCGATGGCGGAGACGTCGTTGTACGCGAGCAGCGCCGTAAATGGCTGGTGGCGCGCGAGGAGCTGTTTGCCGAACGGATATCCCAGATTGGGCGTGGAGTCGATGCTGTCAATTTGCACGGTAAGTTCCGGGCGAATGCGGAGACCCAGCTCGGCCGCCACTTCGCACGTCGCCGACCAGCGAGAAGCCGAATCCGAGCTTGCCGGATGGCCTTTCAGGAAGGCGATTTCTTCGTGGCCGAGGTCTGCCAGGTGGCTGAGAGCCATGCGGGCCGCGAGTTTATGGTCCAAAACGATATTGGTGACGCCTTCGACCCGCTCATGCCCGGCCACCGCGACCGTAGGGAGTGAAAGGTCTTCCTGGATCGAGGTATCGGTCGTAATGAAGCCCTCGACGCCGCGCTCGAGCAGCAGCTGGGCATAGGTATGGAGGAGTTTGGGGTCGTGCCGGTGGATCACGGTAAGAAACAGAAAATTGTGTTTGCGAAGGTATTCTTCAATCCCGCTGATGACCATGGCGCCGTAGGCGTCGCCAATTTCCTCGGCGATGACCCCGATGGTGTAGGTGCGCTGCAGACGCAGGGAACGCGCGAAGTAGTTGGGGCGGTAATTGAGTTCTTTGGCCGCCGCCAGGATGCGTTTCTTGGTGCGTTCGGGAATGGATCTGGCCGCCGCGGAGTTGTTCAGAGCCGCCGAGACCGTCCCGGGCGTCAGGTTCAAGTGGCTGGCAATGGTCTTAAGAGTGACCTTGGGCTCTTTGAAGCGAGCTGGTTTCTTCCGTCCGGGAGCCGTCATGGGGTCAACCTCAGGGTCGAGAGGGTCGATGTAAACCTCCATATATCATAGATTTCAAGGCAAACACAGGAGGAAAGGCGGCGCCGGGGCGAGCCGCGAAGCTCTGGGGTCCGGTTTGTAACGTTACAGTCACAGCCGTGTCAAATCGAAGAATAACATTATTTCGTGCCTAGAATATCATTATTTTAACTTGACAAGGCCCGCAAACCACTCTATATACGCTGTAGTACAAAAGCATTACGCCAACGGTGGAGGCGTACTGTTCCTCGTTCTCAATCGTTATCGCTAAAGGGTTCTCGGAAGCTGGGTGGAGTCTGCTGGAGATTCAATGGGGAAGATTTGGGAAATTTTTCCGCTTTGAATCGCAAAATATTTTAAGGGGTGTGGGGATGAAAATTAGAACGACGGAGAAGGACGCAGCGGCTGGCACGAAGTCCGTGTTTTGCGCGCTGCTTTGTGTAGTGCTGCTGGTGCTCGTGATGCCGCTGGCTTCCCGTGCACAGCAATATTCCGGAACCATCACAGGTACGGTGACGGATCAAACGGGCGCAGCAGTTGCGGGGGCGACAGTCGTCGTCACCAACGTCGGAACCAATGCCACAACGAGCGTCAATACCAACGAGCAGGGACACTATACATTTGCGCAGCTGCCTGTCGGGATCTACGAGATCCGCGTAAAACAGGCGAGCTTTAAAGAGAGCCTCACCAAGGGCATCGAAGTTCACACGTCAACGGACACGGAAATCAACGTCGCGCTGGAACTCGGAGCGGCGAATGAGACGATGACGGTGGAAGCGTCCGACGTGCAGGTGCAGACGACGACCGCCGTCGTTGGCGAAGTGGTAGCCGGCACGCAGGTTCGCGAATTGCCGCTGAACGGCGAAAATTTCATGGGCCTCGTCACGCTGTCGCCTGGCGTATCGACTTCGAATGACTTTGATGGTCGCGGCAAGGGTCTGACCGGCGGCAGCAACTTTTC
The DNA here is from genome assembly GCA_035317965.1 of Saccharimonadales bacterium (SeqCode). Taxonomy (GTDB): domain Bacteria; phylum Acidobacteriota; class Terriglobia; order Acidiferrales; family UBA7541; genus Acidiferrum. Next base: position 8,210 of record DATHFT010000089.1, read on the forward strand.
CGTAAACGGCAACCCCTACACCAACAACCTGTTCCTGGTTGACGGCGTGAATAACAATGACATGGGTTCTGGCCGCACGATTCTGGTGTACCCGTCGGTAGACGCCATTGCCGAATTCAAGATGTTGCGCAACTCCTACGGTCCGGAATACGGGCAGGCGTCGGGCGCCATCATCAGCATCACGACGAAATCCGGCGAAAATCAATTTCATGGCGGCGTCTTCTACGCGGGCCGCAATGATGTGCTCAATGCCAACGACTGGTTTTCCAATAACAACAATACCGGCAAAGCCAAACTCCGCCGCAACGACTGGGGTTATAACGCCAGCGGTCCCATCATCAAAAACAAACTGTTTGCGTGGTGGAACCAGGAATGGAACCACGAAATTCGCGGACAATCGGTGAGCGCCTGCGTTCCAACAGCCGCCCAGAAAGCCGGAGATTTTAGCGGACCAGCGGTATGCGGAGCTTCGGCTCCGGTAATCCCCGTTGGACTGCAAGCTCCAGGAAATCCCTTGCAGGTTGCCAATCCCGATGCCGCCGGCTTGCTCCTCGCGCAATTCTATCCGGATCCCAACGTCCCCGGCGCGACCGGAAGCCAGAACAATTGGGCCGCGCAAGAAACGCAAAAACCTTTCTGGAAAGAATGGAACGTGCGAGTGGACTATGACATCACGTCCAAGCATCGGGCCACGTTCCGCTACACGAAAGATTCCTGGACCAGTCCTTCACCGAATCCGAACCTGTTCTGGGGTGATTCTTTCTTTCCGACCATCAACTCGGATTGGAGCCAGCCTTCCAAGAGCGTGATGGCGAAACTAACTTCGCAGCTCAGCAATACGCTCGTAAATGACTTCGAATTCGGCTACGGAAACAATGCCATTATCACCACACTCGCGGGAACCGGAGCAGCCGGCCTGTCGGCTGTCGACTACATCTCACAACTCAATGCGCTGATTCCCACCGCGTGGCCGGCTTCCCTCAAGCAGACCGGCGCCTTCATCAATGGAGGAGCCAACTGGGGAGGCTTGCAGCCCTACGGCAACGGCCAGACCATGTGGAACATCGCCCCTTACGGCAACCACGAAGATCTGTATTCCGTCCAGGACAATATTTCCAAGGTTCATGGAAATCATCTTTTCAAAATCGGCGGTTACTACAGCACCAACGCGAAAGTGGAAGACAACAATGGCGGCACCGACCAGCCGACCTTCAACACCAACAATAGCGGCTTGCAGTCCTGCCCTCCGGGATCACCCGTCGGCTGCGCTCCTGGAGTTCCGACTGGCAACAGCCTTGCGAACCTGCTGATTCCCGGGCAGG
>DATHFT010000090.1:0-52122 GCA_035317965.1 Saccharimonadales bacterium (SeqCode)
GTCGCTGGAAGCGGCCGAGGCCCTGGCCCAGGAAGGCATCGAAGCAGAAGTAATCGATTTGCGCACACTGCTGCCCCTGGACGAGGAAACGATCATCGCTTCGGTGAAGAAAACCAACCGGTGTCTGGTCGTGCACGAAGACACCAAGACGGGCGGCATTGCGGGCGAAATTGCGGCGATACTATGTGAGAAGGCTTTCGGCTATCTCGATGGCCCGCTTGTGCGCGTCGCTTCACTCGACACTCCGGTGCCGTACTCACCGCCGCTTGAAGAATATTTTCTGCCGAACGCGAAAAAGGTTTTTGCCGCCGCCAAGGAGCTGGCCCGGTATTAGCTGAGGGTGGCGAAAAGTTTTTGCCGGGGCGCGACATTGTCTGGCGCACCCAGTAAGATTGTAAGTCACAGGAGAATGCAGATGGCCGTCGATATCGTAATGCCCCAGATGGGGGAAAGCATTTTTGAAGGAACGATTACCAAGTGGCTGAAAAAACCGGGCGACAAGGTCGAACGCGACGAGCCCTTGTTTGAAATCTCAACGGACAAGGTGGACGCGGAAATTCCCTCGCCTTCGGCCGGCGTGCTGAAAGAGATCAAGACCAAAGAAGGGCAGACCGTGCCGATCAATACCGTCGTCGGCGTGATCGACGCAGCAGGCGGCGCAGCCAGCGCAGCAGCTCCTGCCCCGGCGGCGGCTCCGGCAAAACCGGCAACACCTGCGGCCGTTCCCGCGCCAGTGAAAGCAGCAGCCCCCGCGCCGCAAGCGCCGGCCAGGCCCGCAGCTCCGGCGCCAGCCGTGCAGCGTCCCGCGGCTCCTGCGGCATCGTCCACACCCGCTGCAACGGGAAATGGAACAGAGCGCATCCACAGTTCTCCGCTCGTCCGCCGCATGGCCAAAGAACACGGCATTGATCTCACCACGGTAACGGGCACAGCCGCCGGTGGCCGCATCAGCAAGCAGGACATTGAAGCCATCATCGCCGGTGGAGGCACGGCCGCTGCGCCGCAAGCCGATGGTCAGGACCAAGAGCGGTACGACGAACAGGACGAAGCGTCGGAAGCCTACCAGGCGCCGACTGCCCGCCCCGCAGCGCCTGCTCGCGCTTCGGCGCCTCCCCCGTCTGCCCCCGCTGCCAGCGGAGGACAGGTGCATGTCGCCTTTGAAACCGCCGTGCCGCGCGAAAAACTTTACTTCGGCGATTACGAAGTGCAACCCATGAGCGTCATGCGCCAGCGCATCGGCGAGCACATGGTGGCCTCGAAGCGCGTTTCCCCGCATGTGTACTCGGTCGACGAGATCGACATGACCAAAATCGCAGCGCTCCGCGCCAAGTCCAAGGACGAATTTGAAAAGCGTAACGGTACCAAACTGACCTTCATGCCGTTCTTTGTGAAGGCGGCCGTCGCCGGTCTCCGCGCCTTCCCAACCCTGAACGCCTCACTCGACGGTACGAACGTTGTGCTGCACAAGGAGATCAACATTGGCATTGCGGTAGCCCTCGACTGGGGCCTGCTCGTACCGGTCGTCAAAAATGCCGACGAAAAAAACATCCTGGGCATCCAGCGCAACATGAACGATCTGGCCGAGCGCGCCCGCTCGAAAAAGCTGAAGCCTGAAGAAGTGCAAGAGAGTACTTTCTCGATCACGAATCCGGGTGTGTTTGGCGGTCTTTTCGGTTTGCCGGTGATTAGCCAGCCGAACGTTGGTATTCTCGGCCTCGGGGCCATCGAAAAACGTCCGGTGGTTATCAACGATTCCATCGCCATTCGCTCGATGTGTTACGTCACGCTCAGCTATGATCATCGCGTCGTCGACGGCGCCATCGCCCACCAATTCCTGCACAAAGTAAAAGAAACTTTGGAGAATTGGTCCGAGCCATTGCTGTAACGGGCCCGGGTCCCGGCCAGGCCCGGAAAGGGCCCGTCGCGACCCGGCAGCCTTTTTCCTTCTGCCCCCCCGTACGGTGCGCGCCCGATGTCCGGTTGTGGGACTGGCATTCCCGCAACCGACGATGGCCCGCGGCTAAAATCAACCGCATGAACTCCAAGTAATTTATTACAAACGCGTTAATCGGCCCCTCAACTGGAAGCCCATCTGCGGTTACAGGGCCTTGTCCCATGCCACGACGCATCCTCATCGCCGACGACCAGCAGGACGTGCTCGATGCCCTCCGCCTGCTTTTAAAAGGGCACGGCTTTGCCACCGAGCTGGTCAATTCTCCGGCCGCGCTGCTAGCTGCTCTGCACAGCGCGGAAGAGAAATTTGATCTGATCCTGATGGATTTGAACTATGCGCGGGACACCACCTCCGGCCGCGAAGGACTCGATGTGCTGGGTTCGCTCAAAGCGCGCGAAGATGCGCCCCCGGTGGTTGCGATGACGGGCTGGGCCACCGTAGGACTGGCGGTTGAAACCATGCAGTTCGGTGTGAGCGATTTTGTCGAAAAACCCTGGAACAACATCAAGCTGCTGGAAATTCTCAACAAGCAGATCGCCTTGGGCGAGCAACGGCGCGAAGCGCGGCGCATCGCTTCGGAAGAAAAGCGAATCCACGAGGAGATCTTGCAGCATCTTCGCGATCAGGACCGTGAAATTGCAGAAGCTCGCGCTATCCAGCAAAAATTGTTGCCCAATGAATTGCCACAGCCCGCCGGCTATCGGCTGGCCTCGGCGTGGCAGTCGGCGGGAACCGTGGGCGGCGATTATTTCGACGTGCTTCCGCTGGGAGAAGGAGTGAGTGCCATATGCATCGCTGATGTAGCCGGCAAGGGTATGCCCGCCGCTTTTCTGATGTCCAACCTGCAAGCGGCCGTCCGCGCTCTTTCGGCAAATTCGGTCGCTCCGGAAATTCTATGCGCACGGTTGAACTCGCTGATCTACCGCAACATCGCCAGCGACCGCTTCATTACTTTTTTCTATGCGCATCTGCATCATGAAGCGCGCCGCTTGCATTTTGCCAATGCCGGGCACAATCCACCGTTCGTTCTGCACGGTGACGGCACAGTGGAGCGCTTGCGCGACGGAGGAACAGTGTTGGGTGTTTTTCCAGCTCACCAGTACCAGGCGGGAACGATTCAGTTTCATCCAGGTGATCGCGTTATTTTGTATACCGACGGGGTCACCGAAGCGTGTAACCCGCAAGGAGAAGAATTCGGCGAAGTGCGCCTGCTCGAACTCCTTCAGGAAAACAGGGCCTTGTCTCCGGACGTTCTGCAGAACAAGATCTTGTCTGAAGTCGCCGGCTTTAACGGCGGCCATTGGGCCGATGACGCCACGCTGCTAATCCTTTCCGTTGACCTGTAAACCCGGGGCCCTGCCCTCGGGCTCGAGTTTCCCCGCCGAAACCCGAAAATCCCTGCAGACGTTTCCCGCTGACGAAAAGGCCCGGACATACATCCGGGCCTTGCACTCAACTCTTAAATTGCCAGAAAAACTAGCGCTTCCGTTTCTTAGCCGGCCGCTTGGCTGCTTTTTTCTTGGCCTTGGGTTTCGTCTTTTTGGCCGCTTTCTTTTTCGCCGCCTTCGGTTTTGCTGCCGCTTTCTTGACGACCGCTTTCTTCACCGCCGGCCGCGCCGAAGCTTTGGCCGCCGCCTTCGGGGCGGGAGCCGCCGCTGGCGCTTCGTCTTCTTCCGGTTCCTCGTCGGTGATTACGAGCTCTTCTTCGTCCACCTCGACAATCTCGTCGCCGTCGCCACCCAGTTCCTCGTCATCGAGCCGCGAGGTCTCCGCATCGTCTTCAAAGTTATCTTTTTCGAAATCCATGCCATCCTCCCGAAGGGGAAATCTGGGGGCTCTTTTGCCACGAGCCGCTCGTTGCTCTACCGGCCGGAGAGGAATGCAACTCTCCACCCTTGCGCCGTTGTTACCGTACTCCCGCAGCGTTGTCAAGCATTCTGCGGAAATCCCCGGATTCTTCAGATTTTCGCGGAAAAAAAGAGCCGCCCGGCACTTAGTGCCGTACCGCACACAGGCGCGCGGAATACCTTGTAAGTAATAGAAAAAGAAAAGGTTATTGTCTATTTGTGGGACTCGAGGAATTCTGTGCGACAGCCCCGGCAGGGCGCCCGGTTTTCCGTTTGGATTTCGAACTCCGCCGGGCCGGCGAAGTTTCCGGGCTTCCGCCAACCGTATAGATTCGCAGCACCATACCGCGACCCACGCGGTTGCTCTTTAGCCGATTCCACTTGCGGACATCGTCGGTGCCCACACTAAATTGGTCCGCAATTCCGCCCAAAGTGTCGCCTTTGCGGACCCGGTAGCTCACCAGCCGGCGCTTGGTCTCGGTCTGCGGCTGCGCCGCCGGAATAATCAGTTTCTCCCCGGAATCGAGCGTCGAGTTGCGCTCCAGATTGTTGGCTTCGGCAATCGCCACCGGCGTCACCCGATATTTTTTGGCAATGGAGGAAAGTGTCTCTCCAGCCGCTACCCGGTGCCGCCGCCAGCTCACCCACTTGTCGGCTGGAATATCGGCGATTTCGGAGGAAAACCTCTCCGCCGTTCCCTGCGGCAGGTGCAATTCAAACGACGGATCATCGGGCGTCGCCAGCCGCAACAGAGCCGGGTTGAGCGTACGCAACGTTTCCACATCAATATCAATCGTTTCCGCCACCAGCCGCAAATCAATGGCCCGCCCAGGACGAATCACATCGGTCGGCACGGGTGAATCGGGATCCACCTGCACGTTGTAGTGGTCGGCATCTTTGGCAATCAGGGTCAGGGCCAGAATAATCGGCACGTAATTTTTCGTCTCGCGCGGCAGCACATTGCGCCGGTACAACTCCCAGAAGTCCGCGTAACCCGTGCGCTCGACAGCTTTCTGCACGTTTCCGGGCCCGCAGTTGTACGCAGCCATCGCCAGATACCAGTCGCCGAACATTCCATACAGATCGCGCAAATGCTGCGCCGCTGCCCGCGTGGCCTTCTCCGGATCCTGCCGCTCGTCGATCCACCACGTATGCCGCAGCCCATATTCCTGCCCGCGGTATGCCACGAACTGCCACATTCCCCGCGCTCCGGCTCGCGAAAGGGCAATGGGCTGAAACGCGCTTTCTGCTTGCGCCAAATAAATCAAATCCTGCGGTACGCCCTCTTCACGCAGCACCCGCGAAATCATTTCGCGATACCGCCCCGCCCGTCGCAACCCGGTTTCGACAATCGCGCGCCCGCGCGGTGTTTGGAAAAAGTTCAGAAACGACAACACCTCGTCATTCACCGTGAGCGGAAGGTCATGCGAAATATTCTTGGCCGAGGCTTCGGCCCGCTCCTTTAGCCGCGGGTCGACCGGAAACGTCATCTCCGCTACTTCGTCAATCGGCGCAGGCACCGCCGGCGCTTCCTGGAACCCGTCTCCGGCCCGGAAGGCCTGCAATTCATAGGTGTAAACCGTATCCACCACACGATGAAACAGTTCTGAAAGCTTGGGATCGCTCGTCGGGTCGTACCCGCTCTCGAGCATCCAGTCGACCGCCTCGTCAAAATCCTTGCGCGCTGCTTCCAGGTGACCAGCTTTGTAGTTCTGCTCTCCGGCGGCAAATTTCTGTTCCACTTTGCGAATCAAATAGTCCTTGCTGGAAGGAACCACGGGCGACAGGGCCACGAGCGGACGGTCCGCCGGCCGGCCCAGCGGGAATTCAGGAAGACTCGCAGGAGTTTGCGAAGCCGGGGGAGCCAGCGCCGGCACCCTGGCCTGCACTGGTTTTTTGCCGGCATCCTCGCAACCCGCGAGCCCCATGACCAGAACCAGGGTTGCTGCCGCGCACCGCCACTTTGGCTTCATCTAGCTATGGTAAGTATCTGTTCGCACCGCGGTCAATGCTTTCCGGCGAGGGTGGGTTGACCTAAAAGATACAGCGGACAGGGTTCGGCCGTCCCAATTTCAGCTGCCTTGCGAGTGTCCGAGGCGGTGTGGCGCCGCGGCTTACGCGCAAAACCAGAGGCTCTATTTCCAAGGCAGGAGGACGCGAAAATTGATATAACGATTCCGGTTGCAAACGCCGCCGGGGATTGCCAAGACCTGTATGGAACGTAGCGCCGCCTTGCGCACATTTTTTGCAAATCTGGTGACCGCCAATGCGGGAATTCCCGCCGGCAGCGAACTGGCCGCGGCCTTTGCGTCCACCCCCCGGGAGCAGTTCGTTGGGCCGGCGCCTTGGAAAATATTTACGCCCGGCGGCTACATCGAGACTCTTTCCGATGATCCCGCGTATCTGTATCAGGATGTCGTCGTTTCCCTTGGCGAAAGCGGCCCGCTGAATAATGGGCAACCGACACTGCATGCGTTTTGTCTCGCCGCGCTGGGGCCGCTCTCGGGGCGCCGAGTGGTCCATGTCGGCGCGGGCAGCGGCTACTACACCACGATTCTTGCCAAGCTGGTCGGGACTGAGGGCTCGGTCGACGCCTACGAAGTGGAAGAAAACCTGGCGCGGCGCGCGGTGACGAATCTTGCCCCATTTCGCAATGTCACGGTTCATCATCGGTCCGGCGCCGAAGCGCCGCTTCCTGCGTGTGACGGGATCTACGTCAACGCCGGCTGCACCTCGCCTCTGGGTGTTTGGCTGGACGCTTTGCTCCCGGGTGGACGACTGTTATTTCCACTCACACCGGCCGAAGGCGCCGGCGCCATGCTCTTGATTACGAAGACCAGCGGCGCAGTGTACGAGGCCCGGTTTCTGTGCCAGGCACAATTCGTTCCTTGTGTGGGCGCCCGGGATGAAAAAGAAGCACAAACGCTGCGAACCGCATTTCAGCAAGGGAATTGGCGCGCAGTGCGCTCTCTCCATCGCAGCGCCGTCGCGCCAGAGCAATGCTGGTGGTCCGGCGCGAGCTCGTGGTTGTCGACGCGCCCGGTTGCCGAGCCCGCCACCAGCAGCCAGGACGGAAATTTGCAATCCTGATAGACTTTTGCGGTCCGGGAATGAAATGTTCGGCGTTTTGAGCGAGACCGCCGGAACCAAGATGGGAGTCCGTCACGCGTATGCCACGAGCAATCACGACTCATCGTTATCTGCTGTTGCTGGTTCTGTCCTGCAGTTTTGCGCGCGGTCATTCGGCGCAAGCCCCGCCGCAGGCGGCCGTCTCCGCCACCTTTTCCGCGGAAAAACGCGGAAAAATTGAAAAAGCTGCCAAAGAATTTATCGCCGCTACCAGCGCACCAGGCGTCTCGGTTTCTGTTGTGCTGGACGGCCGAACCGTCTGGGCGCAAGGATTCGGCAAAGCGGATCTGGAAAATTCCGTGCCTGCTACTCCGGAGACCGTTTTCCGTCTGGCTTCAGTTTCCAAGACCATGACCGCCACCGCCATCCTGCAACTGGTCGAGCGCGGCAAACTCGATCTCGATGCCGAAGTGCAGGCCTATTGTCCCGCCTTTCCCAAAAAACAGTGGCCCGTCACCACGCGGCAGCTCCTCGGCCATCTCGGCGGCATCCGTCATTACCACCCCGACGGGAAAGGCGACATCCCGAGCGACAGCGCGCGTCACTTCGCTTCGATGGAGGAGTCGCTCACGATCTTTGCAGGCGATCCGCTGGTCGCCGAACCGGGCAGCAAATTCAATTACAGCACCTACGGCTACACGCTTCTCGGCTGTGTTCTTGAAGGCGCCGCCCACCAAAAATATGTCGACTTTATGCGCGCCAATATTTTCGATCCCGCCGGCATGCGCGCCACACAAGTGGACGACTACTTCGCCATCGTCCCCCATCGCACGCGCTGGTATCACAAGGACGAATCCGGTCCGGTGAAAAATGCCGGCGTTCTCGATTCCAGCTACAAGATTCCCGGGGGCGGTTTCGTTTCTTCGGCCGAGGACATGGCCCGCTACGAGGAAGCTCTATTGGCCGACAAACTCGTCAAGCGTTCCACTCGCGAGCTGATGTGGACGTCCCAGAAAACTTCCGATGGCCAGGCGACCGGGTATGGCCTGGGCTGGGGCATCTCCAGCAAATTTGGCCTCCACCTGATTTCCCATTCCGGCGGCCAGCAAGGCACCAGCACCGATATTCTCCTCGCTCCCGACCGCAACGCGGCGGTCGTGGTCCTCGCCAACATTGACAACGTGGATGCGGGCCGTCTCGCGACCGAAGTCCTGAAAATCACGCTCGACCTGCGGGACTAGAAATTGCTGGGTTCCGTCTTCACCCGGCCGCGACTGCCCTTGAACTCATAAAGCATTCGTCCCCGAGAGGACTCCGAAGCTCACAAAATTTCCGCTTGACACCGGCAAGCCTTGGAATAATATTAAACCATATGGTTAACTATTCCAGCGCCGCGCTCGACGGCACCTTCGGGGCCCTGGCGGACGCCACACGGCGCGCCATACTGGCCCGCCTGGCAAGCGGCGAAGCGACGGTCAGCGAACTCGCGCAGCCTTTTGCCGTCTCGCTCCCGGCGATCTCCAAACATCTCCGGGTGCTTGAATCCGCCGGCCTGCTGCGGCGCGAAATCGACGGCCGCATTCATCGCTGCCGTCTCGATGCCGACCCGATCAAGAACGCTTCGGCCTGGCTGGAGCAGTACCGCGTTTTCTGGGAATCGCAATTCGACGCTCTCGCCAACTATCTGGCATCCACCACAAGCGAGGAAACAAAACCATGGCCACCGCAAAAAAGGACCCGCAGCTTACACTCGAAGTCCGCCGCGTCTTCGCCGCGCCACGCGCGCAAGTCTTCGCCGCCTGGGCCGACCCCGAAAAAGTAAAACTCTGGATGTTCCGGGGCTTGCATTCGCTCAGCACTGTCTTTCATGAAAACGACATTCGTCCCGGTGGCCACTATCTGGTGGAGACCCGAGACAGCAAACGGAATCAGGTCTATTGGGGGCACGGCACCTATCTGGACGTGAAGCCGCCGGAGAAAATTTCCTACGCCTGGAGCTGGGCTCTCGGCTCACCGGGTGGCCCGAATTTTCATCCAGATAGTCCGGACACCATCGTTACAGTTGAATTCTTCGAGCGTGGCACGTCTACCGAAGTTGTACTTACGCACGCCGTCTTCCATTCACAAAAGGACTTCGACGAGCACAATCAGGGCTGGGGCGAATGCCTCGACGCTCTCGAGGAATATCTGAGGACCGGACGCTAGGAGATCGCGAATCTGGCAATAGGGGTTGCGCAGTAAAAATCGACAAGCAGGAAGGAGCAGTCATGTTTCATAAAATCGCTTTGGCATCGGTAATTTCGGGGGTCGCTTTACTCTGCGTTTCCCCAGTTCCGGGCCGCGCACAACAAATGCCGCCGGCAAAATCCAATCCCGCTTTCGAGCAGATCAAATCCCTCGCCGGAAAATGGCAGGGCGCCAGCCCGGACGGAAAATCTGTCGATGTCGAATATCAAGTCGTTTCAAACGGCACCGCCGTCATGGAACGCCTGCATCCCCACGATGAAGTTGAAATGATCACCATGTATTCTGCCGATGGCTCCCGCGTTTCCGTCACGCACTACTGCAGCGTGGGCAATCAACCGCAAATGCAAACCGAACCGCTCACCGCTCCTTCGCCGAAGCTGGCCTTTCACTTTGTCCGTGCCACCAACCTCGCCACCCGGGAAACCGGCCACATGCACCAGTTGACTCTCGGCCTCCCCGATGGCAATCACCTTACCCAGGAATGGATCTTCGTTGAAAACGGCAAACCAACCCACACCGAGGTCTTCAGCTTCACGCGCAGATCGTAGCTCTGCTGGCAGCAGGAGGCAGCGTTCGGCACGGCCTCCTGCGGCCATTCGCGGCTGGCTCGCCGTTCGCTCAAGACGTGCCGCCTGGCCGTGTTCGCGCTTGTGTCCCCCTGGTAAACCCTTAAAACGGGGTCATTTAAAAAATACTTGCCCTAGCCTACAAAAAGTGGTACTGTTTTGTTGCGTTTGTTGCTCTTGTATCGCCTTTGGGTTTGGAAGCGGTCGCAAGGTTCAAACTTGCGGCCTTTTTTTACGCCTGATGACGAACGCGCTCTTAAGAGGGGCTCGGACCAAAGCACCAGATAGCTAATCTAGTAATGCTCAGCCGCAATCGGTTGACAGAAAAGAGTAACGCAGTGAGTAAAGAACAAGGAACAGTGAAGTGGTTTAATGCCAGCAAGGGCTTCGGTTTCATCCAGCGCCAGAGCGGTGAAGATGTATTCGTACATTTTTCCGCGATCGTGGCTGATGGCTATAAGTCGTTGAACGATGGCCAGGCTGTGGAATTCGAAGTGACCAAAGGACCCAAGGGCCTCCAGGCCTCGAACGTCCAGCCCCTCTAATTCTACTTCACAAAAATAAATCGCGGGCGGCGCACAAAATGCGCCGCTCGTTCTGTTTTAAGCCCCCGTTCTCGTCGAAATTTTCATCGCCGCCCGGACGTAATCAGTACAGGCGCCCGGGCAAAACCCTCTAAGGCCACCGAGCAAGGAGCACCGCATGAATTTCCCATCCGTCGGTCAATCGATTGAAGGCCTATGGATCCTTTTCGCGGTGGTCTGGGTCGTCTCCGCCTTTAAACGCAAACGCACCAAGCAACGCGAATCCGCCGCCCAGCGCCTCACTTACGTCGTTCCCATTCTCCTCGGCTGGTTCATCATGAACGGCTACATCTTCCCCGGACATTGGTTCCGCGCGCGCTTTCTACCCGGACGAGACTCCATTGCTTGGACCGGCGTAGCGCTTACCTCCCTCGGCATTGCCTTCGCCTTCTGGGCCCGCTTCCATCTCGGATCGAACTGGAGCGGTGTCGTTACGCTAAAAGAAAACCACGAGCTTATCCGTACCGGCCCCTACCGCACCGTTCGCCACCCCATCTATTCCGGCATCCTGCTCGCCCTCATTGGCACCGCGGTAGCCATCGGCGAGATTCGCGCCCTGGTCGCCGTGGCGGTCATCTGGCTCTCCTTCTACAGCAAAGCCCGCCGCGAAGAATCCCTCCTTTCTGGTGAATTTGGCCCCCGCTTCACCGAGCACCGGCAACACACCGGCATGTTCTTCCCCCACTGGTCCTAGCAGGCAGTTTCCTTTTTTGGGTTTTCGCCTTTGCGGGACGGACTTCCGGCCGTTCGGCCGGTTTCTTTTTCGCCTCCCTGAGATTTGTCTCAGACAATTTCCCGCATCCGGGGTGTCATCCCTCTGGAAGCGCAACACCAGTCGGAAAGGCCCCATTGACCGACCGAAAACTGACCACCGCCGACGTGTTGGCTCTGTACGAACGCCACAACCCGGTGCTCGCGGCCTACGCCTGTTCGTTCGTTTCCGATTTCGCGATAGCTGAGGATGCCGAGCACCAGGGGCGCCGGCCCGTCCGATCCTTTTCTTTTGCTCCGGCAAACGTTCAGGTAACGACCGGCGAATGCGCTACCCCTTCGGATCCGAAAATCTTTCGATACCTTGCAATCTCCTCGGCCGGCCCGAGCGCTTTGTCAAAATTATCGGAAAGCTTCACGGCCGGTCTCCCGTCTGCATCGTTTAACTTGCACACCAGACTCACCGGATCAAATCCCCCGTCGCCCAGAGGATTGCAATTGCGAAAATCATTCGTGAGCAGCGTGCCCCAGCCGGCGCTGAACCGAATCCGGCGTTCCGGTGTCCATTTCCGTTCATCCAGAAAATCTTCCGCCGTGCGAAAATCGGCAGGCTTGCCGCCCGCCCGTATTGTTCCTGAAAAGTACGCGTGCAATCGCAAAATGTTTTCTACTTCGAGGCCGTCCGAGGCGATAAACAGTTTATGCCGCGGATCCTGCTCGTTTCGCTCAAGCCAACGGATATATTCATCGCCCGCTGTGAACGGATCTTTGCTGTCGCCCCGCTGTCCGGTCCAGGACGCTACCCATTTCGGCGCGTTGCCGAGGAATTGTGTCGTTCCAAAGGTGTCTGGCAGCAAAATGAGCAATTCACCCTGGTACGTCTGCTGCCACAATTCGAGGAATCGGTACTGCGAACCTTGTAGTTCAGCGTCGCTCGTGGCCATGGCCGCCATGGCCATCGGCAGTTCATGGGCATTCGTGCCGATCGCCTCCAGGTCGTGTTTGTAAGCCAGATAGGTATTGGATGTCCCTTTAAACACGTCTCCCAGCACGTCGCTCATCGCTTTCACCACATACTCTTGCCACAAATAGCTGTGCCGCCGCCGGGCCCCGAAGTCGCTTACACTGAGGCCGGGAACTCCCCGCAGGCGCGCCATCTTTTCCCACAGTCGCGTCTTGGCCCGCGCGTACAGAATGTCCAGTTCAAATTCGCTCAGCCGCTTCATGCTGGCGCGGGTTTTTAGCTCGCTGATAATGGAAAGCGCGTAGATTTCCCACAAGGTCGTCTCTTTCCACGCTCCGTGGAACTGCAGCGAGAATTGACCGTCTTTGACCGACAGTTCGTAGTCGGAGAGCCGGAAATCGCGCTCGAGCCAGTCGAGGAAGCGGTGTTCAAAAATTCCCCGCCGGCCATAGAAGGTGTTGCCTGCCAGCCAAATCAGCTCGGATTTGTGAAACCTCAGCCGTCGTACCTGTTCCAGCTGTTCGCGCACCTCGCCTGTGTCAATCATCTCGGCCAGACGCACGTCAACCGACCGGTTGATGAGCGAAAAGGTCGCACTGGTGGACGGAAAATGCTTCCAGATGAACTGCAACATCAGCAATTTATAGAAATCGGTATCGAGCAGTGATCGGGTGATCGGATCCAGCCCCCAGTTGTGGTTGTGTGCCCGCCGTGCCAGATTGATGATCACAAGTTCTCCGCCGTTCCGGTTCTGCCGCCTGGCTGCCGGCTTGCGCAAGCGAGACCCGGGGAAAAAAAAGGAGCAGTCGCGCTCGTCTAAACACGCAACTGCTCCTGAATGGATGCAACTTCGGCGGCGCGGGTTACTCACTACGCCGCTCGTGGTTAAGCGCCGTTCACACTTCCTCTTCGACCAGTTGCTCTCCGCGACCCGCTTTATGTGCCGCCACCACTTTCTCTGCAATTTCATTCGGCACATAATCGTAATGCGAAAACTCCATCGTGTAGCTGGCCCGCCCCTGGGTTTTTGAAATCAGATCATTGGCATACGTCAGCATTTCGGCAAAGGGCACCTGGGCCTTGATCACCACGTTGTGTCCACGGGATTCACTGCCGGCAATCCGTCCGCGCCGCGAGCTCAAATCTCCCATCAAATCGCCCGAATACTGGTCGGGCGCGTAGACTTCCACGTGCATGACCGGCTCGAGGAGTGCGGGTTTTGCCGCTTTCATCGCTTCTTTAAACGCCAGCGACCCGGCAATCTTGAAGGCCATGTCGGAAGAATCTACATCGTGATACTTTCCGTCATAAAGACTCACGCGGAAGTCCACCACCGGGAATCCCGCCAAATATCCGCGCGCGGCCGCATCCCGAATCCCCTTTTCAACCGAAGGAATCCAGTTCTTGGGAATCGAGCCTCCAAAAATATCGTCCACAAACTCAATTCCCTTTCCGCGTTCACAAGGTTCCATCTTGATGCGGCACACGCCAAACTGTCCGTGTCCCCCCGACTGTTTTTTGTGTTTTCCTTCGGCATCGGCTTTTCCGCGGATGGTCTCGCGATAGGCGACTTTCGGCGGTTTCAGGGTCAAATCGACGTGGTACCGCTTGTGCAGCTTGGCGACCACCACTTCAATATGCTGCTGGCCGGAACCTGCGAGCAGGAATTCTTTGGTCTGGGGATCCCGCGAAAAATGCAGCGCCAGGTCTTCGTCCAGAATCTTGTGAATCGCCACGCCGATTTTGTCTTCATCCGCGCGCGACTTTGGTTCGATGGCAAAGGTAATCGAAGGTTCCGGAATATGCGCTCGTTTGTAAAAAACAGGCGCACTGCGTTCGCCGAGAGTTTCCCCCGTCGCCGTTTCCTTCAATTTGGCAATGGCCCCGATATCGCCTGCATGCAGTTCGCTGACCTCGGTGAACTGTTTGCCCTGCACAACTTGCGTGTGTTGAAACCGTTCGGGAAGTTCGCGGTTGTAATTCATGAGCGTCGCGTCATTTCGCAGAACGCCGCTCATGACCTTGAAGTAGTTGATCCGTCCGGCGAACGGGTCCGCCAGGGTCTTGAACACAAACACCGAGAGCGGTTGTCCGTCGTCGAATTTGCGCGCGGCGGCCTCCGTTTTTGCCGCGGGTTCGTTGTATCCAATAATGGAATGCTCGTCCGGGTGCGGAAATACGTCGGCAATAAACGTCAACAGACTCATGCTCCCCACGTTGTGCAGCGCGGAGGTCATCAGAACCGGAATTATTTTCTCGCCGACGATTGCTTTTCGCAGTCCGGGTATCAAGTCCTTCAGGGGAATTGTTCCTTCCTGGAAAAATTCCTCCATCAGCGCATCGTCGCCTTCGGCCACCATCTCCACGATTTTTTCGTGCGCGGCCTTGGCGTCATCGACCAGCGCCGCGGGAATTTCTTCCACGGTTTCTTTCCCGTCACAATCCGGTTTGCAGAAATGCGCTTTCATCGAAACCAGATCAATGACCCCGCGAAACGCCCGCTCCGAGCCAATCGGCAACTGTAACGGCACGACATTCCGCCCAAACACCTGCTCGAGCGATTCCATACACCGCTCGAAACTCGCCAGCTCGCGATCCATTTCGGTCAGCACAAACGCGCGCGGGATGTCGTATTCAGTGCAATAATCCCAAACTTTTTCGGTGGTGACTTGCGCTCCTACGTGCGCATCGATGGTAATCAGCGCAGCGTCGGCGGCAATCAGCGAAGCCTTGGCTTCGGTGATAAAAGTGGAATACCCGGGGTGGTCGAGGAAATTAATTTTCACGTTTCCCGAAGAACCGGATTGCCCTTCCGGCGTAGCCGGCCATTCGCAATGGGCGAGCCCGGTTTGCAGAGAAATCTTCCGCGCAATCTCTTCTTCGTCCCAGTCCGTGGTCGTGCTGCCTTCCGCAACTTTCCCCCAGCGCGGCGTGGCGCCCGCGGTGAAGAGCAACGACGACACCAGTTGCGTTTTCCCGGTGCCGCCGTGGCCGACAATGCTCACATTGCGAATGTCCTTGGTGGGATAGCTTTTCATACCGACCTCCTTTAGCAGGTGACCGCCGTGCGGTCTGGCCGGCGAGGTCCGCTCCGGTTGAGGATAGGCGCGGGCCTGCGCCTGGGTGAAAGGTGCTGGGGAGTCAGAGAGCGAGGCCCCGCTTCCCAGTCGCGAATCTCTGAAAAGAAATTCGGGGCGAAGGCAAATCGAATCCCCTGGTCCGCTCTCGAACGCCGGCCGTTCCCGGCCAACGCGCGGATGCTAGCACAAGGTTTTTCCGTCAGCAATCCATTCCCTGGCGATTTTCGTCAGCGCGCGGGGCCGGCGCAGTCGAGCGGCGAGGGTGAGATCGCGGAGCGGATTCTACAAGCAGTGGCGGGGGCGGCCGGTGCCGGCAGCGGGCTGGCTATCCCGGATCGCGGGGCTTGCCGGGGTCCGGCCGTTCGGCCTCGCCCGTTTGCCGGTAGCCCGCGCAGAATAGAACGGGCAGGCGGGGATATTTCGGAAAATGCGAATCGGTTGCCGCGAGTTCGCAGAGAAGAAATACCGAGCCTTTTGCCGATTCGACCCGCCGCGCATTCCTGCAAGTGTCGCAAAGTCCGGTGGTCATGCTGTCCTTATCGCGATTCACGAAACATTTACATGCAAATTGTAGCGCGAGGAATGCCTTCACTGGTATTATGAACGGGCATTAACCATGGTTAACGCCTTCCGGCACTGCTGCTTGCTGGCCCTCGGGGCCCTCGTTCTCCTGTCCGCCCTTGCCACTCGCGCATTTCCGCAGGACGCCCCGCCAACCGCGCAGCAGAACCCCGCCCCGGAGCCTCCCGATCCACTTACGGCGGTACCCAATCGGCCTACTTTTGCCTCGACGGCCGAGACGGTTGGGAGCGGCGTATTTGAAATCGAATACGGCATGGAAGCGGCCTCAGGGCACCAGAACATAAACGGCGTTTTGAAATTCGGGCTCTTCCCGCACATGGAGCTGTGGTTCACCAACGACCACCTGGAGCGCGACTCCGGGGTTGCCGGAGTCGGCGATTCTGCGGCGGGATTCAAATACGAGTTTTATCATCAGAGCAAACCTGTTCCCTCGCTGGCGATTTTCTACCTTGCCGAAATTCCAACCGCTACCGCAAATCTCGGCACCGGAGCCATGGGCCATTCCCTACAGCTTCTGGTCAGCAAAGATTTCGGCAAGCATCACCTGGACGTCAACTACGGTCCGAATTTTCTCGGCCGTCCCGGCGGCCGTGGTTTTGACCGCCAATATTTCAACGCCCTTTCCTATTCGCATCCGATCGCCGGCAAGTGGGCCTGGACCGGAGAAATTGCCGGCTACAGCAGAGCGAATGCGGCGAATCCCGCTTCCCTGATTTTGCTGGCTTCGGCCTTGTACAGCGTTTCGCCGCGGCTGGTGCTCGATTGTGGCGGATATTTTTCGGTGTACGGAAATTTTCCGCGTTTCACCTTTGCGGCGGGCGCTACCTATTCCGTTGCTGATTTGTATCATCGCCGGCCGCACCAGGCGAGCGGTCGGCCGCGCAGGAATTTTTAGACTACGCTTCCATCTCCTGTTTCCTCTGCTGCTGAGATCTCGCCCGGGCCAGCGAGCGGCCGCCGTCGCAGTACGTTTCACGCCCGTGGCCGGGAGCGCTCGGTGCCGGCGCAGGAACCGCGGTCGGGGCGGCGGCTGGAGCCGCTGGCGCGGGTTTGCCGAAGCGGGAATCGTCGATGGCGGTGTTGAGCTCGATTTTGTCGATGGTGATGTTTTGTTGCTGGTCCTGGCCTCGCGAACGGGACTGGATGCGGTAGGCGAATTTGAGGCCGTCCACGTCGCGATAGTCGCTGAAGAATGTTTCAACGGGATAGGCCTGGCCTTCAATCGTGCGGGTGGTTTCGCCTTTGTAGAGCTCGAAGCTCGTCGCGTCGAACAGGTAGAAGCGCACGTCGCCATTTTTTTGCGTGAGTTTGAGGCGAAGGACGGATTTGCCTTCGAGTTCTTCTTTCCTCACAAATTCAATGTGACCGCCCTTGGACTGGTAATCGACCAGGGGCCCATCGAAGTCGGATTCATCAGCGATCGAATGGATATCTTCGGCGCTCATGGGCTGCGCTTCCGTGCTTCCGGTGAAGGGGTTGAGAACCCAGCCGGATTTTCCGTCGTAGGTCCGGATGAGGGTCTGACCTTGCAAGGTGAACTCGGCATGCATCTTGCCGGGGCGTTTCAGCTCGACGCTGAAGGGGCCGTCGGCGCCGGGACCCAGGGAGATGTTGCCGAAAACGCACTCGGTCTGGACGGATCTTATTTTCTCGAGGCCACCACGAGCGGCGAGAGCTTTGCCGACGATTTCTTCTGCGGTCTCTGCCTGGGCTGCCGGCGACAAACCGACGATTCCCAGCAAGCCCAGCAGGGCGATGACAACGGATCCGGTCTTCATGCGGTTGCCTCGCGGTAATTCCAGGACCAAGCAAGCTGCCAGAGCAAGAATGCGTACGCCGCGTTCCCATTATGACTCGCCTGCTGCCGGAATTCATGAAATCCGAGCGAGCCTCGGGGCGCCCAGGGCGAGCGGCGACGGCGCTGGATGGTCCGGACGGGTCGTGTTTTTGGTTTTTGGCGGGCGGGCTGGCAGGAAGTTGCGGTAGTCTTGCTCGAGAAAATGCCGATCGGCGAATTGGCGTTCCCCAAGGGGGCTTCTATGAAGCGGCGATGGGCGGTGATTGGTCTGCTGGCGTGTTTGGCGATCGGAACAGAAAGGCGTGCGCTTGCCCAGACCGCGATGTGCCACACACCGGGCGGGGAGATGGACGAGGTCGCGCCCGAGAAATTACCGGTGCCGGAGAAGTTGCCGGGCATTGGGAACGTGCACCTCAAGATTACCGGGACTCCTGAAGCCCAGATGTGGTTTGACCAGGGGCTGAATCTGCTGCATGACTTTTGGGATTACGAGTCGGCGCGGGCCTTTGAGCAGGCCGTGCGCGTCGATCCGAACTGTGCCATGTGTTATTGGGGTTTGTATCAGGCGGAGACGTTTCGCCGCAGCTCGGCAAAGGATTTTGCCGACCAGGCCCTGGCGAAGGCGGTGAGCCTTGAACGGCACGCGAGCAAGGCGGAGCGTTTGTATATTGCAGCGAGTGTGGCGGGGAACGCGGAGGGGAGCGGTGACGGGAAAAACAAAAAGACCGGCGAGAGCGAAGATGTGAGGCTGTGGCGGAAGCTTGTCAAAGCGAATCCCGGGGATAGCCAGGCCCGGATTTTTCTGGCCGGTGCGCTGCAGGACGGATATGACGAGGCCGGTGATGCAAAACCCGGGCAGACCGAAGCGCTGGCGATCTATCAGGCGGTACTTGCAGCCGAGCCGGAAAATTCGGCGGCGAATCATTACTGGATTCATGCGGTTGAAGCGAGCCGGAAGCCGGAGCAGGCCTTGCACAGTGCGGAAATCCTGGGGAAGCTGGCGCCGACCTCCGGACACATGGTGCATATGCCGGGGCACATTTTCTACCGAACGGGGGATTACGCGAGCGCCAAGGCTTCCTTTGCCGCGTCCATCCAGGCGGATGAAACGTACATGAAGGCCCAGCATGTACAGGTGGATGACGATTGGAATTATGTGCACAACCTGATGTATGCGATTGCCAATCTGATGGAAACCGGGCAAATGCAGGAAGCGACCGAGCTCTCCAGGAAGTTGGCTGGCGCGCGCGGGCAACTGGAGAGCACGCTGTATCCGTGGTCGGCGCGGGATGGGATTTCGCGGATCGATCCGAATTTGCCGGTGGCGCTGCGGGCCGGAGATTGGGCCCAGGTACTGGCGATGGCCGAAGCCAGCGCGCCGAACGCGAAGCTGCCGAATCTGATGTTCATGGCCGAACAGTTACAGGATTTTGCAGCCGGGATGCTGGAGCTGCAAGCGCACGGCTGGCAGAAAGCAGCGGAAAAGTCCGGGAAACTCGATGCCGAGCTTTGGCGGATTTCACAGCGATTGAAGGATGAAGAGCAAGCCAAGTCGAAGGACAAGGACCGGAAAGCGGAGCACAAGACCACCATGCCGGTGATGCCGGATGCCCAAGCCGATGCGCTCGTGAAGACACTTTCGATCATGTCGCTTGAACTGCGGGCGGGAATACGGCTTGAGCAAAAAAAGATCGACGAAGCGCGTAAACTTTACGCGCAGGCGGCGCAGGAAGAACGGGCGCTCGGATATCGCGAGCCGCCTGGATTTATCCGGCCGGTGGTGGAAACCGAAGCCTCGGGATTGCTTGCGGCCGAGGATTGGAGCGGCGCGCGGGCGGCGTACCGGCAGGCGCTCGTCGAGCGGCCAAAGTCGGGATTTCCGTTGTATGGAATCGCTTTGAGCAGCGAGCGGGCGGGGGACGCGAAGTCGGCGGCAGCAGAATACCGAGAATTCCTGGCGACCTGGAAGGACGCGGATTCCGGTCGAGGGGAACTGGCCCATGCCCGAGAGTATTTAGCGAGGCAGGCTACCGCAGGGGTCGCGAGTGAGAATCAATCAGGTGTCAAGTGATGCAAAAGAGCCACAAAAGACGAGCACCGAACTGGCTTTCGGCTGAATCATAGAAATATCTTGTACCAGCGATGAAGTATGGCGCTGCGGCCCGGGCTGGTTCAAAATAGAGGGATATCTTACACCTAGGGCATTGCGTCCTAACAGGAGAACGAGGAATGAACACTTACAACGTGACGTTGAAATTTGAGGACCGCAAAGTCGGCACAGACGGGCGGACGATCAAGGTGGATGCTTCGAGCATTGCCGGGGCGATCGGGAAGGCTACGCGCGAGTTCGTAAAGAGTTTGGACCGGAAGCAACGGTTCGACATGAATAAGGGCTTAAAGATTGAAGCGCTGCGGGTGTCGACGGACAAAGGCGAGGCCGCGCAGCCGGAGAAGAGCGCCGAAGCGGCTGCGTCGTAAAGCGCTCGCCAAAGGCGTGCGAGCGGCGGCAGGGCCACACCAAGGGGTGCCGCAGGGACTCTTGCGCTGGCCTGCGGGCCCCGGTCGGGAGTCAAACGGGATAGACCCGGGGTCTGTCCCGTTCTTTTTTTAGATGAAGAAATCGAGAAAGAAAAGCAGCGGGCCGAGGAGCAGGAGATAGGCAACCGGGCTGACGCGCGTGTGGGGAATGCGGCTGAGCGACCGAACGACACAGACCGGAACCGTACGCAGACGGCTCTCTTCGCGCAGGCCGTAGAAGGGGCCGACTTCGGTGTGACGGGAAAGGCTGCGGCGCAGCAGGGCGAATTCTTCCTGAACCCAGACCGCAAAGACCGCGCGCGTGCGCCAAATCAGGGCAGCGCCCACCACAAAGAGGCTATAGCCGAGAGTGGTAAGAATGCCGAGTTCTGGTCCAGATCCCCAATACATGGTCCCTCGCAATTGGCCCTCGTTCCCTTCTTCACTTTGACGCCGGGACTTGGGGTAAAGTTACCCCGCGACGCTAGGCTTCGTCGTGGATCGTAACCAGGCTGACGAGTTCGAATTCTTTTTTCCCCGCAGGCGTAGTCACTTCAATTTCATCGCCGACTCGTTTGTTCAGCAGGGCTTTGCCGATCGGCGAAGTGGTCGAGATGAGACCCTTTTCCGGTTCCGCTTCCTCGGTGCTGACCAGCTTGTAATCGATTTTAACGTCTTTTTGCGTGTCGAGGACCGTCAGCCGCGACCCGTACCCGGCGCGATCGCGCGGGATGTTGGTGAGATTGAGCATGCCGAGATCGCCCATGCGTTTTTTGAGCTGGCCGATGCGCGCGTTGACATAACCCTGGCGCTCTTTGGCGTATTTGTACTCGGCGTTTTCAGAGAGGTCACCGTGGGCACGAGCGACAGCGATTTCTTTCGGGAGCTCGACGTTGAGTTCGTGAGCCAACTGCTCGATTTCCAGCTGCAGCTTTTCTTTGATTTTGGCAAGAGGGTCAGACATTTTCGTCGTTCACCGGAATGCACCGCCTGAAAAGACTTGCGGAGTCCGGGACAGCTGAAATGGGTCACCGGACCCCGCGCAAGGGATCATTATAGATGGGTGTGAATTGCGGCTACAAGGGGCAAGCCCTGGAAGCGGGGGGTGTCCCCAGGCGGCGCCGAACACCTCAGCGGACCTTGACTTCGACCGATTGCGTTTTGTTGTTGCCGGAAGCGTCGGTCGCAGTGAGGGTGTAGGTGGTGGTTCGCTTCGGGGCCACGTCGACGCAGCGATTGACGGAAGGCCAGACGGGACTCTCCTGGGGCACCAGGGTCACCGATTTGGCGTTCGCAACGCCGTAGCAGAGTTGGGCGGTGTCGCCGCGACGGATGGTGGTTGGATTCGCGAACAACATCTGGATCTCGAAATCTTTGCCGCCGAGTTGGTCGATGGCGGCGCGGTCTTGGGAGCGTTGCCGTTCCGCGCGGGCTTCGGTGTTGCGGCGCTCGATGTCTTTGTTTTCCTGATAGCGCGAGAAGAGGATGCCGCCGCTCACGCACAGGGCGATGAGGATAGCGAGCGAGCCGTAGAGGAGAGGGTTTTTAAAGACGGAGCCGGACGGGCGCGGGGGGGTTGCCGCGGGTGAGGAATTTGGCGTTTCAAACATGGCTAACCTTTCTGGCTAAGACGGAAAACAATATCGCGGCGCGGGTCAGGAAGCGATACGGGGAAACTCCGAGGTCCCCTGATCAGCGAGTCCGGTTGGCGATTTCGCGCCAGCTGACCAGTTTGATGTTTTGCGTCCTTAGGATCTCCCGGAATTCGGGACTGGAGAAAAAATCGTAGTCGCGCTGACGCCAGGCGGCGCCCCAGGTGGGGCGTTCGCGAGTGGCGGCTTTTAGTTCTTCGTCGTCAAAGGCCACATGGATTACGAATTCGGTGACGCCGGGTTGCAGATTTTTGAGGGCGTCCATGTAGAACTGGTTCCATTTCTCCGGGGTGACGCTCGGTTCGATGGTCACGGTGTGATCGATGACCACGTCGTTCGGAGCCAGGGTTTTTTCCAGATACGGGTGTTGCGGGAACCAGTCGCGGGTTACAAACAGCGGAAGTTTGTAGTCGTGGGCTACCCGGACGGCGGCGGCGAAGAGTTCGGGGCCATTGTCAATGAGGCGGTATTGGTGGGAGTCGAGATGCGAGGGGTGCAGGCCCATGGCCAGGGCGCGGTCGACCTGCGCGCGGAGTTCGAGTTCGGCTTCCTGGGGATTGATGTGGGTGGCCTCCGACCAGTCGTGATGGAAGTAGCCGTTGGAGTCGACCAGGCTCGGGACTTTATCCTTGGAAGCGACCGGGCCCCAGCGGTAGTAGACGCGTTCGGCGGTCAGAGTCAGGTGCAGACCGAGATCCATGTCCGGATGGGATTTTGCGTAGTCCACCATTTCCGGGAACCAGGGGCACGGGACCATGATGCTGGCGGAATTGATGGCTCCGGATTCCAGGGCTCGCATGCTGGCCGCGTTTACGGCGTGGGTTTCGGCCAGGTCGTCCCCGTGGATGATGACGAGCTTTGTGCCAGAAGGGTAACCGAGCCGTTCGGCGAGCGTTTTGGAAATTTTTTGTCCGTCACCGGGCGGCGCGCAAGTTGCGGCAAGCAACAGCGTAAGCGCCAGAGTCGAGAACTTGTGGAGTGCAAGCGGAACATTCACGGGCGTACCTCGATTCTTGCGGCTAGGTTACGAGTGTGCTGCGGAAGAGCTCGATCATGTCGGCAAAGGCCAAGTCGGTGGCTTCGGGATCGAAGCGCGGACCTTCGTCGCGCAGGAAGGCGTGTTCGGCCGGATAGTGGACGATCCGGTGGCGGACCCCGGCGCCTTCCAAGGCCTTTTTTATGATTTCGCGGCCCGCCGGTGGGACGTGCGGATCCTCGGAGCCGAAGATCAGCAGGAGCTCACCGCGAATTTCCTGCGCCCGGGCGAGCGAGCCCGCATCGGCGTCGCTGCCAAGTTTTCCGTTGTGGATTCCGGTGCCGTAGAAGCAGGTGGTGGCACGGATGTCGGGTTGAAAGGCGGCGCGAAAGGCGAGATGTCCGCCGATGCAGAAACCCATCGCGCCTAGTTTTGCTTTGGCTGTTTTAGGGTACGCGGACAGCCAATCAAGACCCGAGCGGCAGTCCAGATCAAAGTGCGCGACCGGGGTTTTCTCTGCGTCCCCGAGACCACGGGTGCGGCCCGCCTCGTCAAAGGGAATCGCGGCGCCGGGCGGCTCGATGCGGCGATAAATCTCCGGAGCAGCGGCGACAAAACCGTAACCAGCGAGGCGCACGCAGAAACGTTGCATGGTAGCGGTGAGTTGAAAGATGTCGGAATAACACCAGATGGCGGGAAAACTTCCCTCGGTTTTGGGAGCAGCGACAAAGGTGCGCATGGGTGAGCCGGAAAGCGGGATATCCACGAATTCGGTTTGGACGATCAATTTTTTCCGGTTCCCAGCGAGATGATGTCGGCAGAGCGTGTGCCGCGGGCGGCAAAAATATATTTTCCGTCAGGTGATGTACAGAACGCTCGAATAACACCATAGGCAAAGTTGGTTTGCTGTTTCATGGGTCCGCCGGGAAGAGGCAGCCGCCAAATATTGGTAGCACCCGCACGGGTAATGGTTAGCTCCACGGCGCGATAGTCCCGCGACCATAGGGGCGGGCCCTGGCCGATGAAGGAGCCTTGCGGAACTTCCAGAGAATAAACAGGTGCGCCACCTGCCGCCGCCGCAACGACGAATCTTTCGCGCATTTGCATCATGGCAGGGTTCCCGGATCGGTACAAAATGAATTTGTTGTCTTTTGAAAAAAGAGCAAATGGACCTGAGCGATTAGGCAAATCCAATTTTACGGGATGCTCTCCATTTATGCCGATATTCCAGACCACGGAGCTGGCGGCATTGAAATACGTGAGGAACTGGCTATCTGGACCGCACGCGGGCAGCATGGCCGTCTTGTCGTGGGTAAGTTGAACCGGGTTGGAGCCATCGGAGTCCATGCGCCAGACATCGGTGTCGTCACCCTTCGTCGCGTCATAAACAATGTGTTTTCCATCATCGCAACCGCTGACAAAGGAGATTCGGCGGTCGCTGCCGGCGACCAGAGTCTGCTTTGAGCCGTCGAAATTGGCGGTGTAGACATCGCGGTTTCGGGTTTGAAAAACGATGCGGTCGTTTCCGAGAGCGGAGACATTGAGAATGGCGGGCCCGCCGGAGGTAATTTGTGATGCGTGCGAGGGATCGCCCGCTGGCACGGCCCAAATGTCGGTGGCAAAGGAAAATTCGACCGCGACGAGAGACGAGCCGTCGCTGGTCAGATCCAGCCACGGGAGACTGTAATCGGTGAGATCGTTGGTGAGCCGCTGGGCTTCACCGGACGGATGCGAGATGGTCCAGATCTGCCCTTGCGCTGCGGGACCTTCGTCGCGCATGGGTACCAACAGTGCGCTTCCATTGGGAAGCCAATGCGGGCGACCCAAGTCCCCGTGCGTCGAGTAAAGGGTGCGCGTGGCGCCGTCGGCGAGAGAAAGTTCAAGAAGCTGGCTGCCGACAGCGGGTTGCAACGACGCGAATACGATGGTTTTTCCGTCAGGGGACCATGCCGGAGCCAAGAGTCCGGCGGTTGAGACATTGCTCGCTTTTGCGGCAAGCACGCGTTCCTCAGAGCCGTCGGCATTGGCGACCAGCAAATTGAGTTCCCCTTTGTCCGGTACGCCGCGTACAAACGCAAACTTTTTACCGTCGGGAGAAAAACTGATGGAGGTATCAATGTCCCGGAGAATCTGTTGCGGCGTTCCCCCGAAGGCGGGCATTTTGTAGAGCGAGCTGAACAGCTGATTTTCCTTCGAGGCTTGCGTGAAGTAAATGTAGTTTCCGTCGGGCGAAAAAGTGAGTCCATAAAAAATGCTGATGCTGGGCGGGAGAATCTGGACATCGCTGCCGGTAGCAACCTGCCGCATGGTGAGACCCTGATATTCAC
This sequence comes from Saccharimonadales bacterium (SeqCode), assembly GCA_035317965.1. Taxonomy (GTDB): domain Bacteria; phylum Acidobacteriota; class Terriglobia; order Acidiferrales; family UBA7541; genus Acidiferrum. The sequence continues at coordinate 24,875 of DATHFT010000090.1, forward strand.
CATCGCGCAAGACGTAAACGACATACTGGCCCGTGGGCGAAATGGCCACTCCGCCGGCTTTGCCGGATTGCGTCAGCTTTTGAATGTGCATGTTTTGCGCAGAGAGCAACGAATCGTGGCGGCCGTTCTTGAGGACGAGAAAAACAGCGAAAGCGACGGCCGCGAGAGCCACGGCGACAGTGACAAGGGCCAAGAAGATCTTGCGTTTTCCTGCTTGGCCCACGAGAACGGCAGCGCTGCCGGACGGGTGAGCGGGATTCGGCGTTGCGCTATACGGCGGAATGTTGGCAGCGGAAGTTGCATTGGTGGCGGAGCTGAAATTCTCGGTACTGGCGATGCGAGTGGCACTGGAACCGGAGTCGCGCTGGAGGCGTTTGAGATCGGCACGGAGATCGGCGGCGGTCTGATAGCGCATCGTGCGATCTTTTTCGAGCGCTTTATTGATGATGCGTTCGAGTTCAGGGGGAACGTCGGGGTTGATGCGGACAGCAGCGAGAGGAGCGCGATTGAGAATGGCGTCGAAGATGGCGGCCGAAGTGTTGCCTGAAAATGCCTGGCGACCGGTGGCCATCTCGTAAAGGACGACACCGAGGGAAAAAATATCGGTGCGCCGGTCGAGATCCCGTCCGAGGGTTTGCTCGGGGGACATGTAGGCGACTGTGCCGAGAGCCACTCCGGGACTGGTGAGATTGGCTTCATCCATGGTCGGGCCCGCGGTGGCGGAGCGGCCGCCGGGATCGCCGAGGACTTTGGCCAGACCGAAGTCCAGAATTTTGGTTTGCCCGCGTTCGGTAAGGAAAATATTGGCGGGTTTGATGTCGCGATGAACGATATTTTCCGAGTGTGCGGCGTCGAGCGCGTCGGCGGCCTGAAAGCCGGAATCGAGAAGCGCGTCGAGGGGCAGCGGGCCACCGGCGATGCGATGTTTGAGGGTGGCGCCTTTCAGCAACTCCATGGCGATATAGCTGCGACCCTGATATTCGCCGATTTCATAGATGGTGCAGATGTTGGGATGGTTCAGAGCGGCAGCCGCGCGGGCTTCGCGCAGGAATCGTTCCAGGGCTTGTTTGTCCTGGGAAACCTCATCGGGAAGGAATTTGAGCGCGACCATGCGCCCGAGCCTGGTGTCTTCGGCCCTGTAAACGACACCCATTCCGCCGCCGCCGAGTTTTTCAAGTACACGATATTGGGAGATGGTCTGGCCGATGATGGACTGCGCGTCTGTCATTGTCGGCTCATCTTAGTTATTGCACAGGGCACAAGTCAACGCGCAGGAGCAGCAACCGCCACGGTATAACTTGACATCAATTAACCGAAAGGGTACTGTCTGCTCCGCAAAATATGCACGGCCAGGTATTGCTCTGGCCGTGCACCGCACACGCAGCTGATTTTGAAAAAACCGGGAGAAAGTCCGACCATGCCTATCCGCCCAGGCGTCTTGAAGCACTCGTTTGTATTTGTGGTAGCCCTGCTGCTGTTACCGTTGTACGCCCTGGCGCAGAGCGCTGGTCGCGCGACAACCAAGACCGATCGGCAGGAAGCCGCGAGCTCCCGTAGTGAAACCCGCCGACCAGTGGATTATGGCCAGCTTCCGCTGGCCTTTGAAGAGAATCAGGGGCAAGTGGCTGGTCCTGTGCGATTCCTGGCGCGGCCGACCGGACAGCTTCTGCTGCTTGGAGATAAAGAAGCCACCCTGGTGCTGCCGGACAGGCGAGAGAAGCCGGCGAGCCCCGGGACCAGTGCCGCGCGCTTTGCGCGGGTCCGCATCCGGTTTCCAGGAGCCAGCGATCGACTGAAGATTGTGCCGAGCGAAGTGCAAGAGGGAGTGAGCAACTACTTGCTGGGCAATGATCCAGCCAAGTGGCGCACGCATGTGGCGAATTACGCGCGCGTGGCCTACCAGGGGCTGTATCCGGGAATTGATCTGGTTTTTTACGGGAATCAACGGCACCTCGAACACGATTTTATTGTGCAGCCGGGAGCCGATTACCGGCAGATCACGCTGGCCGTTGCGGGCGGCGGGAAAGTCCGGGTCTCCCCGGACGGGAGCGTGGCCATAAAGACAGCGGGCGGATCCCTGCGATTCTCGGCACCGAAGATTTATCAGAAAAAAGACGGCCGGGAAGTTTTGGTGGCCGGACGGTTCCGCGTCCAGGGCCAGCATCGGCTGGGATTTGTAATTGGCGAATATGACAAAAATGAACCGCTGATTATTGATCCGATTTTGAGTTATTCGACGTATCTGGCGGGAACCCAGGGAGAAGCTGCGACAGGAATTGCAACGGATGCGGATGGCAATGCCTACCTCACCGGATACACTTTTTCCACGGATTTTCCGACCGCCCAGCCTTTGCAGGCGAACTGCAATAACTGCCCTGTATCCGGGTCGCCCGATGCTTTTGTGACCAAAGTGAACCCCGCCGGGACCGCTCTCGTGTATTCGACCTACCTTGGAGGGTCGAGTTACGACCAGCCGTTTTCGATTGCCGTGGACGGCTCGGGAAATGCGGTAGTGGGCGGCTTGACGACCTCGACCGATTTTCCAACAAGAAATCCTCTTCCCATAACATTTCCGCAGAATCAAACAGAGGGATTCGTGGCTTCCCTTTCAGCGGATGGTTCGGCTTTGAATTTTTCGACGTTTTTGGGCGGCATTGGCTACGCGACAGTGGGGGCGTTAACAACCGATTCACAGCGAAACGTGTACGCGCTCGGAACCACCAGCTCGCCGGACTTTCCGGTTACCCCTGCGACCAACGTGATTGGAACGCCTGCCGGGTATCCCCTGACCGTGCTTTTTGTGGCGAAGTTTAGTTCCGCAGGCCAGCTGGTTTTTGCGACGACGATTGGACCGGACCCGCAACAACAAAGCAACGGGACTTTCTTTCCCGTAAATGCCGGAAGCATCGCCGTCGACAGCGGACAAAATGTGTATTTGGGCGGCGCGGCGAGCCAAGGATTCATGGTTACCCCGGGAGCGCTGCAAACAGCGTACACGGGCCCGGCACCTTTTTGCGGAAGCTGCACCATGGGATTTGTGGCCAAGATGAAACCGGACGGGTCGGCGTTCTGGTACTCCACGTATTTGGGAGGATCGGGCGGAGATCAAGTGGTGGGTCTGGCGGTTGACGCGGCGGGAAATGCGTTTGTGAGTGGAAATACCGGGTCCCCGGATTTCCCGGTGACCCCGGGCGCATTGCAGACGGCCCCGGCGGCGACGTTTGTCAGTAAGGTAAATTCGACCGGAACCGCGCTTATTTATTCGACCTATTTGGGAGGGACGACGCCATCCGCCGGATTTGCCCGAGGGCTGGCGATCAATTCGAGCGGAGAAGCGTATGTAACGGGATTTACCAGCAGCGCGGATTTTCCGCTCAAGAATCCGATTCAGTCGACGATACCCCCCGGGCAATTCGGAAGCGGCAGTGCGACGTATGTTTCGAAGTTGAATGCCACGGGGTCAGCACTGCTGTTCTCCACGCTGTTTTCAGGATCGATTGGGACGCAATCGGCGGGTCTCGCCTTGGGGCCGGCGAGCGGACCGGAGTCGGTGTATGTAGCCGGAGTCAGTTTTGATCCGGATTTGCCGACCACCAGTGGAGCTTTTCAAACGACGGTCGCACCAGCGCCGCCGTTCACCGAAACCAGCCATGCGTTTGTGACCAAGTTTGATCTGGCGACTGCCTCGCCCGCGGTGTGCCTGAATCAAAACTCACTTTATTTTTTCACAAGTGTAAACACGGATTCCTATGCCACCCCGCTGACGTTGACCAATTGCGGAAACGCGGCCCTCGAGATTTCCCAGGTGAGTACGACCGGGCTGTTCAAAGAAACAGATAATTGTCGAACGCCACTGGAACCGGGAGCGTCATGCACGGTGAATGTCGTTTTCCACCCGACCGAGCGCGGCCAGTTCCCGGGGACGCTCGCCATTACGGGCAATGCCTCGCCGCGGCCGCTGGTGATACCGCTCGAGGGTCAGGGCGTGGCGGCGGTTGTGCAGTTCTCGACAAATTTACTGCAATTGGATGATCAGCTCGTCGGCCACAAAGGAGCCGCGACGCCGCTGTTTGTCTTCAACCAGGGAGATGATTTACTGCAGATTTCATCGGTCAAGCTCGGCGGTCATGATTTCAGCGTTGACGCCAGCAATTGCACGCAGCAACCGGTCCAACCTTTCGGCCTTTGTCTGATTTTCGTGACCTTCCACCCGCGCGCCGCGGGATTGCAAACGGCGGTATTGACGATGGCGGACAACGCTGCGGACAGCCCGCAGAGCGTGACGGTTCAAGGCACGGGACTGACGAGTTATGTGCTCCCAACGGTTGCCAGCGTGACTCCTCTGGCGTTGCAACAAGGCGCGGACCATCAGTCCCTCACGGTTTTTGGCACAGGTTTCTTTCCCGCGTCCAAGATTCGCGTCAATGGAAGCAATATCGCCACAACCTACAACAGCGAAACCTTCCTTTCAGCGCAAGTCCCCACACACTTTCTGAAGAATCTGGGAGAGCTGACCGTCGATGTATTTACGCCGCCACCCGGCGGAGGGGCGTCGAACGCCACGACCGTGACGCTGTACCAGATCATGCCCATTTCAGCCAATGCGCTTGTCTTCGAGCCGTTCGGGCGGAAGATTTACGCCACCATTTCCTCAAACGCAGCGACGAATGCCAACACGATTGCGCGTATCGACCCGGCCAGGGAGAAAGTAGAACGGTACACGCCCATTGGAAATGGACCGAACGCGCTGGGGCTTTCTGAAAGAAGCAAATTTCTGTTTGTTGGATTGGATGCAGATCACGCGGTGCGGGAATTCAATCTGGAAACCGAACAGTTTGGTTCAATGGTTTCCTTGCCACTGGACGCGACCTTCGGCACCCCGACGACCGCGTTCCAGTTTGCGGGCGTGCCGGGGAAACCAGAGAATGACTACGTGGTCAGCCTGCGGAGGCTAGGAAGCCCTTCTGAGGCGGGCGTAGCCCTGGTGCGATCCGGCAAGTTGCAAGCGACTCTCGGGAACGAATATCCGCAATATGTCGCCACCGACAGCATTTGTTTTCTTGGGGATCCCAACACAGTTTACGGCTCAAATGGATACCAGCTGCTGAATATCGGAATCCAGGATCATGTGCATCTTTCCGTCCTTGCGGCGCAACCGACGCCGAACGGATTCAGCGGACTGTTCGGCTGCGACCAGAAATATATTTACGGATACAGCGGCCTGGTCTTTGATCCGGTGGCCAACCAAACGATTGGAAGCTATCCGCTTACCCCGGGATCGTTCGGGAATGGAATCGTTGTCGATTCCTCGGTTGGTCGAACATTTATTGTCACCTACGGCCTATCGGGTTTGTTGGCTTTTGATCAGAAAACATTCGCGCAGGTGGGATCGCTGCCGCTGCCGCCGAATGTGTACGAGCCGTACAGTCTGCTGCGGTGGGGCAGTGATGGCTTCGCGTTCCTGAACTATAACTACACCACCTCGGCTGGGGACTTGATTTTGATGAGGAGCGGAGTGGCCAAAGCGCCCGAGACGACCAATCCGGTGCCGAAAATCAGTTCGGTTCATCCCGAGGTGCGACAAGGATACGAGAATTTTGTACTTACGGTGCGCGGACGAAACTACGTGCCGGGAGCGGTGATTCGTTGGAACGGTGCGGACCGCACTACGGTGTTTGTGAGCAGCACGGAATTGCAGGCGGACATTCCGGCTTCCGACGTCGAGCGAATGGAACCGGTGGAAATTGTCGTATGCAATCCGCCGCAAGGAGGCGGAGAATCCAACGTCGCGCACTATCACATCAAAGACCATTGAGCCACGGATCGCTTAAAACGTTTTCGGGCCGAGCTTCCGGAAGTGAAAAAGAGGTGCCCGCTTCGCGAGGCACCTCTTTTCTTGCAGTGACGCGAGTTTTACAGAGTCTTCAGGAAGGCGACAAGATCTTTCTTGTCCCGGGCCGAAAGATTCAAACTGAAACGGGTGTTGTAGAACTCGACCGCGTCCAGGAGCGTGGCGGCGGAGCCGTTATGGAAGTAGGGAGCGCGCCCGGCGAGGCCGCGAAGAATCGGGCCTTTGAATTTGCCGACATCAGCCCATTTGCCGGTGATGAGAGCGCGGCCCGGATCGGTCGTTTGCACCAGTTCGCCGCTCTTATTGTTCATCAGCGTGATGACCGGTAGATCGGGAGTGCGGCGATCGAGACCGGTTAGGCCGATGTTGAGCGGCGCCGGCACCGAGTGATGACCGACATTTGGAGTGTCGTGGCAAGTGCCGCAGAATCCGTTGATAACCGGCTGATTGAGGGCGTCGTTCAGGCCGGCGACTCCGACGATGGGAATTTGCAGGGTGTTGAAAAGCTCTTCGCCGTGTGCGATCGAGCGGCGGGCTTCGGTATGCTCGTCATAGTTCCGGTCTTTAATATTCTCCCACTTGTCGTAGAGGGTAAAAATTACGGATGAGAACGGCGCGCCGGTCGGATTGCCGCCCAGCGGATCGTTGATTCCACCGTAGTAGTATTGCTTCGAGAGGGCTCTCGGCCCGCCCTTGCCGCCGTCGTCATTCAAATCGCCGGCATGACGGTCGTGCAATTGGGCCGTGAATATCTGGGTTTCAAAATCAACGATTTGCTTCAGCTGCGCGGCCGTTGGCGGGTTCTTGCCTTGCGCGTGGGTTAGCGTCGCGTCGATGGCCTGATGCGTCAGGTCATCGCGAACGGGAATGAAGTTGCCGGAAGCGTCTTTGAGCGTTTCTCGCCCGTCCCACATGACGGTGCTCAAAAAGGAGATATTGGTGGTCGGAAGGATGCGGCGGTAGACGGAGATGTTTTGCGTGTCGGTGCAGCCGTAAGGATTGTCGTTGTCGCGAACGGTGAATTCGGCGTTGGCGGGAACCGCTAGTTCAATGCGGATGAGTCCTTTGCTGAGCAACATGCTGTAGTTTTTCCTGCGGGCATGTTTGGTGGAGAAGTCGAGATTGGAACAGTTGGCGCCGTCTACCGGACGGAAGATGGGATCCGTGCCGTCGGTTTTCTCAAAGCGATCCTGGACGTGTTCTGGAGTTACCGTCCAGGCGTCGGCTTGCTGGTGGCAGGTGACGCAGCGCCGGCCGTTGGTGCCGAGGTCCTGGAAAAAGGCGTTGTGTTTTGTGTTGGTGTCGCCTGCCAGATTCACCGTGGCGAACTGTCCGCTGTCATCCCGAAAAACGTCGAATGCCCGTATGACGTCGTCGTAGGCGTCGTCATGATAGGCGACCGCGGAACCGACCAGGAGCAAGGAACTGGACAGCAGCGTCAGCGCAACGACGATATTCCGAACCGATTCCCGTTTTGAACGCGTGGGATTTTTTGGCATGGGTCCACCATCCTTCAATAGCCAGACTGGATTGCAAAGCAGACGACAGAACAACCGCTCTATGCATGAGAGAAATTCCGGCAAAACATTTCAGGGCCACGCTCGGTGGTCCCGGGGCGCGAGCGGAGGCTTGCCGAAGGTCGTGGCGCGGGAATGATAAACCATTGAAAAACTTTGACTTACGGGATTAAAGCAGCTCAGTGCGCGCCGGGCGAGCGCTTGCCGTCGAGATTGCCCCACTCGCCGGCCTGGATGAAACTGGCCCAATAGAAGGGGTGATGCAGGTCGCGGCGTTTGAGCAGCGCCAGTTGTGCGCTGCGCAGGGCTTCGCCACGGCCCAGTCCACGCTTCAGACCGGAATAGTAGGAAGTCATCATTTCCTGCGTGGTCTGGTCACTGACTTCCCAAAGGCTCATGACCAGAGTTTCCGTACCGGCGAGAAAGAAAGCGCGCCGCAGTCCGTACACCCCTTCGCCGTTTTTGATTGTGCCGACAGCGGTCTCGCAGGCCGATAGAGTAACGAGTTTCGTTCCCCACAAATTCAAGCCGGAAGCTTCAAGGCCGGTGAGGATGCCGTCGGCGGTGCTGTCCTTGGTGAGATTGGCGCCGGTCAATGCGAACCCGGCGCGCAGAAGTGGATTTGCAATTTTGACCCTGGTTTGCTCTGCCGGCGCTGCTTTTCCGGACGCGCTGGGAGTTCCCGGATTGCGCGCGGCAGACAAATCCTCGAGGAAAAAACCATGTGTGGCGATGTGCAGAATGCTGGGCGCATTCACCTGCATGAGCCTGCTCTTGGTGGCGGCGGTCCCGGTGAGAATCTCGGATGCCGGGAACAAGGATTGAATCGCGCGGGCTTCGCGGCCAGTGCCGGGTAGCGGGGCGAAATAGACTCCCGAAAGATCTTCGGCGGTGGTGATGCTGCGGCGCCGCCGGCGCTCGTCTGCGAGATTTTGCCTGGAGGTCCCGGCTTGCGCCGCCAGAGTCTGCCCGGGTTCGCCAAAAAGCGGGTTGGCCACCACGAGCGGGCCGCTCTGACTTTTTCGGGCGACTTGCAGCCGCAGGAGATCGCGGCCGGTCGTGAGGTAGGAGATGGAGAAGTTTTCGACTAAGAATTTCTGGTGTTCATCGACGAGCGCTTCAAATGGAATCAAGTTGAGTTCGCCGTCCGGGGAAATCAGAAGATGGCTGGCATCGCCGACCAGTGCCCGGACCGGTTCCATGACTCGTTGATCGAGCGCCCGGGCCAGACGCGTTACCTCTTCTCTTCCGGGATCAGCGAGAGTTTCGCGCAATTTCGAGATGGCATCGTCGATTTCTTTGGCGCTGCCGAGATCGACAACCCGGACAACTCCGTGCGGGGAAATAACGTAAGCGGCGTAACGCGGTTCTCCGTTGGCTTCGTGATCGTTCACTGCTTTGGGACTGAAAGGTGAATAGACGACAAATTCGATAAGCGCACTGTCGTCAGGAATGGCGCTCCGGACCGCCGCCAAGGTCACGTGGTCTGTGGATTCGTAGTAACCTTTGCTGCGCAGACTGACTTCGGCTTCCAGGTTTTCTCTCTCGCGTTCCAGTGCCAGCAGTTGTTTTTGATACTCGGGCAGCGGCGTTTTCTTGGGCCCGCTCAAGGACAGTTGCGCCAGTTCCGTGGTCGTTGCGCCGAGTTTGTCGAGCAGTTTCCGGTCTTCAGGATTCAGGTGCTGGCGGAGCGAAGAAACCCCCTGGGCGAGCGAGTCCAGAACACGGCCTTTGCGCTGCAGAAGAGCGGTGGCGGCGTTTTCAGTGGAATTCTTGTCACGCGGCAATTCGCGAATGTTGGTCGAGACGCTGCGATTGGTGAGCTCGGAAACCGTATCAATGTACGCGAGCTTGTCTTTTTCAGAACCGATCGCCAGATTGTAGGAAATTCTCTTTTCCATGGATTGATCCAGGCGCGCCTGATATTCACCGGACCGGACCGCATCCCCCTGGGCGGCGTAGGTTCTTGCGAGATTGGCGAGAGTGATCATGGTTGCCGAATTGTAGGTGCTGCCGGTGGATTCCAGGATCTCGAGCGCCTGCTCGAACAGTTCGATACCCTTCTGGTAATCACCTTTGGCGTGATACACGTTGCCGATATTCACAAGCAGCGACGCGGTCACCGGGTTGCGCCGGCCCACCGCTTTTTCGCGAAGTTTTTCCGCACGCCAGAGATATTCGAGCGCCTGGTCATACTGTTTTTTGCCCCGCGCGATGATTCCCAGGTTTTGCAGCGGGTAGGCGGCGTTCGGATGATCGGGTCCGTATTTTCTTTCGACGATGCCGAGGGCGCGCTTCATCAGGACTTCGGCTTCATCGTTCCGGTGCATGTCCAGGTACGCGTCACCGAGGTTGTAACAAACCTTGAAGGTGAACTGATCGTCGGGACCGAGCATTTTTTCTGAAATGGCCAGGGCCCGCTGGTACATGGTGACCACGTTTTCAAAATTTCCGCGTTTGCCGTAAGCGATGGCGAGGTCCATCAAAAACGTGGCCGATTGCGGGTCATCAGGCCCGAGAGTTCGATCGGTTATGTCGATGGCTTTCTGGTAGTAGGCCGCGGCGTCTACAAATGCGTGCTGCAAATCGAAGACCAGACCCATGTCGCCGATGGCCCGCGCGGTCTGCGGATCTTCTTCGCCGAGAATTTTGCGGCGGATGTCGATGGCTCTCTGAAAAGCCTTCTGGGTGGCATCGATATCACCCTTCATGCGCGTGGCCAGTCCCAGTTTGATCAGCGCCTGCGCCAGGAGCAGTTCGTCTCTGCCGGAAGTTTTTTCGGCTGCGGCTACGGCCGCCGAACCGGCGCGGACCGAATCGTCGTACTGTCCTTTGTCGTAAAACACATCCGCTTCGGTGCACAGCTCGAGCGTCTGGAAAAGCGCGCGATCCGTTTCGTTCGCGCTGCGGATTTCGTTTACTTTCAGCCGGTAGCGGGCTGCCGGGGATCCGAAGTAGCTGGGCCGGACCACCAAACGATAGGTGGCGGAGGCCTCGGCTACGAATTCAACTTTTTCTTCCGCGAAGCGCTTCTGGTGATATGCAAAACTGACCAGGAGCCGGCGCGCGGGATCATAAAGGTCGATCGCCAGATCGATTCCGCGCTGGTCCACGGTGATACTCACATATTGTCCGGCCTCGAGCGGCAAGTCGTAGGACTGCTTTTGGCCGCCAGCAATTTCTCGGTCGATCGTTTTTGCAGGGTCGAGCAGGGTGGCGTCCGGCGTGTCATCTGCGGGTTTGGCGCTTTGCGCGGGCAACGACGCGGACACCGGAAGTCGTGGGGCAGCCGATGACGGACAGGCCGAGAACAGGGTAAGCCCAGCGGCCAGCGACAAGTACACCGGCGCGCTGGGCAGGAGAAATTGCCGGAAGCTGGATATTCGCTTCATTGCCGTACTCCGTCTGCCCAATCGCGGGAAATGTTTCTGGCCACGATCACTCGAGGATAACGTGAAACATGTACGTGCTGAGCGGCTCGCGCGAACCGTTGCGGCGAATGCCGGCGAGTTCGAGCAGATAGTTGCGCTCCCGTAAAAGCCGGCGGGGCAGTTCGATCGGAACCATTTTGATTTTGGCGCCGGAGCGGGCCGTGCGCCGTTCACTGGTCCAGAGGGCCTTGCCCGTCGCAGGGTCTGTGAGAGCAACACGATATTGCGGGTACTCGTCGGATTCAAGTGCAAGCGCGAGCGGGACATTTTCCGCTCGCGCCGGCACGACAACACCGAGCGGCGGCGAGCTGCCGCGGGTTTGCGGCATGAGCAGGACCGCCGCGACGCTTACAGGTTCCGGGCTGGTGGCGGAGGCCCGGAGCCGGTCCAATTCTTCCTGCGCTTTCTGGGTGGCGGCGCGTTGCGCTGCAAGTTCTGATTGCCATTGCTCCGCTCGCTGCGCTTGCCCGGCGGCCACCTGCTTGCGAAGGTTGCGATTTTCGATGGCAAAAAAGCCCGTTGCCAGGGCAAGCACGAACGCGGCTACGGCAAAACCCCATTGCCAGGTCAGCTTGGGAATTGAAAAAAATGAACGCCCAGAGCTGCGCGCCACGTTTTTGGTTTCGGCGGCACTCGCCGCACGGGCCGTGGCGACGCGCCGGAACGCTTCTGCAAAGGCCAGTTTCTCCCGGCGCACAGAGCTGTTTGCATAAAAAGTCTCAAATTGGTTTCGCGTTTCGCCGGCCAGTTCCCCGCGCGCGTAGGCATCAACGAGATCATTCTCAGTGGCCAGCAGGCGCAGGGCAAAGGCGTCATCGGAGACACTCAGCGCATCGAGCCGCTCGGTTTCTTCTTCCGGCAGTGTTCCCAGCAGATACTGGACGAGTTGATCGTCCAGACGCAGTTGCTCTTCAGCCGACATGATCTCTCTCGAATAAGACAAAACAGGCGAAATGTTTCATAGTTCGCTGCAACACTTTCGTACACAGGATTCGAGTTTGGCGCGCAGCCGGCAGGCGCGTATCGTCAATGCGTTCATGGTGATGCCCAGGGCCCGGGCCATCTGGTTGCGCCGCTCAATCTTGGATCTTTGCTCGCCCTGGTAATAGTCGACAATCATTTTCTGATCGTCAATGGACAGCTGGCGAAGACACTCCTCCAGGCAGTGCATGCGCTGGTTCTGCGTCGAGCGTTCGGCCTCTAGGCTGGTCGAGGACAAACTGGATTTGGCCTGGCGCGCCAGGGAAAGTGTGTCGATATTGGTCTGGCGGTGTTCGGGGGCACGGAACGACTCCAGAAGTACAAATTTGGCGACGATGTAGCAGTACTGAGGCGGCGCTGCGTCGGCGATGCGGCCCACTTCTTCCAGCTTGCGCGCAACGCGATTCAAGGTTTCGTCGGCAAGTTCATCGGGCGAGGCGCAGTTGCGACGGTCGAAATAGGCAACCAGGCGGCGGCGCATTTCCAGGTATTTTTGACCGCGAGAATCCGTCCCTTCATCCAGCCAGTCGAGGAACTGCTGGAAGGCGTTCTGGCTCAAGATCCAGTGTTTCTTCACAAGCACCTTTGGGGAAGTTCCATGCTGAACTTGGAGATTCTACATGAAGTTAGCAGGCCCCGAGCCCGGCAATCTTGGGGGACTCGCCTGCCGAATACCGGGGAAGCCCTAGAGCAATAGACACGCGGGGAGAAAATCTGCGCGCGGCAGGGAGGGACTATTCCCGGTTCCAGCTGATGGGTTTGGAATTTCGCGCAGCCGTTGATCCGCGGACGATTAATTGGGTATCGAGAAGGCTGTTGGTGCCCTTGCGCTGTTTGGAGTGCGACATGCGTTCCAGGACATCGAAGGCCATTTTCCCGAGGGATTTGCGGTTCAGTTTTACGGTCGTCAGTGGCGGGTTCACAAATCGCGCCATGTAGATGTCTTCGCAGCCAACTACGGAAACTTGTCCGGGAACGCTGACCCCCATTTCGCGCAGAGCGGACATGGCCCCGATCGCCGTCAGGTCATTGATGCAGACAAGGGCGGTCGGAGTTCCCGCTGCCGCGGCGATTTTCCAGACCGCCGCACGGCCTCCTTCCAGGGTTTGATCGCATTCCACGATTTCCTGGAGATGCAGTTTGTGCTCTTGCAGGGACTTCAGAACCGTTTCCCGGTAGCGACGAGCCGATCTTCGTTCATCCGGCCCGGCCAGGAAGGTGATTTTCTCATGGCCGAGTTGCCTGAGATGCTCGAGCGCTTCCGACATTCCCGCGGAATAGTCGATGATGATGCTGCTGATGTGCCGGCGGGTCACTTCAAGATCGATAACCACAACCGCGATCTGGCGGGCCGCGAGCTGTTCGGCAATTTCCTCGGTAGCGGACGAAGTCATGATGGCCACCCCGCGCACGCCGTTTTCGATCATTTTGCGCACGGCGGCTTCGGTTCGCTCAACGTGGTAATTGGTGGCGCAGAGAAAGAGGTCGTAGCCTTTGCTGGCGGCAGCGGTTTCAAAACTCTTGATCATTTCCGGGAAGACCGGATTTTCAATGTCGGAAATCAGCAAGCCGAAAAAATCGCTGCGCCCGCCGCGGGCCAGGCGCTGCGCGCTGGCATTTCTGTAGTAGTTGAGTTTCTGCGCGGTTTCCAGAACCCGGCGCCGCGTGTCCGGATCGACCAGACTCGATTGGTTGAGGACGCGGGAGACCGTGGATTTGGAAACCCCCGCTTGTTCGGCAACATCCCGGATTTTGTAAGGCACCGTCAAACCTCGTTGTCACGGAATAATAACGCATATCTTCACAAGCGCCTGCACTTTGCACCAGACGCAGGCCCGCTCGCCCGGAAGAGGCGAATTCGCTTGACACCGGCTGGCGCCAAAAGGACACTGCCACGAGGAATGGGATCGATTTCTGAAACCGGTTTCAATTGCTTCATTGACGCCTCGCGACGGCAGAGCACGAAACACATTTAGCCCAGCGGGCACTTTCCTGCCCAGGCCCTCCCAACATCGTTTTGCCCTCGTCCGGAGCCGCAGCGGCCGGTTGGCCGTTCTCCTCCTGCTGACGATTCTGATTCCGCTGGAAACCTGCGCGCAGGGGGCGACGGCAGCCGCAGCCCATGCCGCGAACGGAATTTCACTCGCCAAAGCCCGCCAGTGGCCTGCGGCTGAGGAGGAATTGCGGGCCGCGGTTCTGGCGGCTCCCCAAGTCGCCGCGTACCGCGCGCAGCTCGGATCGGTGCAGGGCTTGCAGTCGAAATGGCGGGAGGCTCTCGGCAGTTTTGAGAAAGCCGTCGAACTCGATCCGGAAAACCTGAATTTCCGGCGCGAAGCGGCCGCCGTGCAATGGCAACTCGGACTGCTCGGTCCTGCAGAAGCGAATCTTGGTTATGTTTTGCAGCGTAGCCCCGGTGATCCCGGAGCAACTTTGTTACTCGGCCTGGTCGCAGAAGCGCGCGGAAATTTCGCAACGGCGAGTAAGCTGCTGGCTTCGCAGTTCGCTTTGGTCGCTGCTCAACCAGACCGTGTGGTTGCTCTATTCCATTCCGCGTTAGAGAGCGGAGACAGAGTAAACCTGGAAAAAGTGATTGCCGCGCTCAGGATGCATGCGAGCGACCCACTTTGGGCCAACGCCTTTGGCCGTTGTGTACAGATTGCCGCAACCGCGGGCGATGTTGCCGCCTCCGAGTCGCTATTTGCGCTGACTCCTGCCGGCCATCCGCAGGAAGCGGCAATGGGCCTCGAGATTGCAAAACTTCGCTACCGGAATGGACAATTTGTGAAGGCCCAGGAATTGCTGCTGCACCTTGCCGAACACGGACCGGTGAGCGCTGATGCGGAAATTCTGCTGGGAAATTGCTACGAAGCCGGACACCGGCCGCAGCTTGCTGCGCAAGCCTACGAGCGGGCGATGGAGGTGGACCCTACGGGGATTTCTCCCTACGAAGATATGATTTCCCTGCAGCTCGACCTGGGAAAAACGGGCGCAGCGCTGGATTTTGCCGAGCGGGCGCTGGCTATTGCGCCGAACAATGCCAAGGTCTGGGTATGGAAAGGGAATGTGGAACTTCACAGGAATGCCTACAAAGAAGCGCAGGATAGTTTTTTGCAGGCGAGCAAGCTTGATCGCGCAAACGCCGACGCGCTACTGGGACTCGGCGGAGCGCAGGCACTTGCCGGTTTGCAGGAAGCCGCCATCGCGGAATACCAAAACGGCATTTCGCGATTTCCGGACGATGCCCGTTTTTATCTGGCCTGCGCGGCCATGTTTCTGGCGTCTCCCGACGCCCCCCAACGGCAATCGCAGACCGCGAGTCTGCTCGACGAAGCGCTCAAGCGCACGCCACACTCGGCAGAAGCGCACTACCTGCTCGGCCAACTGGCCTTGCAGCGGGGCCGGCTGCAGGAAGCCGAACGTGAGTTTCTAAGTTCAATCGCGTTGGACGCCGGCACGAGCAAAGCGCACTTTGCCCTTTCCGTCGTCTACCGCAGGCTGGGGCGGACCGCGGAGGCCACCGAACAGTTCACAATTTATCAACGTTTGAAACCCGCCGAAGAAAACGAACCGGCGGCGGCTCCGGCGGAGAAGCCTTGAGGGCGTGGCGTGGCAACGAGCGCGAAGCCAGAGCCGGGCGCAGTTTCGCGACCAACCGTGCCTGGTCCCGTCGCCAGTTCCTGGCCACAATTTCTTCAGCCGCTGCCGCCAGCTGCCTTCCCTTTGACTGGCGCGCGGACGGGGGAGAGTCCGAGGCGATCTTTTCCGATGTGACCCGCGAAGCCGGCATGAGCTGGCGGCAGTTCAACGGATTTTCTCCCGACCGATACCTGATTGAAACGATGGGCGGCGGAGCGGGGTTTTTTGATTTTGACGACGACGGTTGGCTGGATATTTTTTTGCTGAACGGCGGCGAAACACCGCGCGGGAAGAGCCCGACACCGCTCGCAAACGCGCTGTATCGCAATCTCGGAAACGGGAAATTTGTTGATTGCGCGGCGGAGGCCGGGGTCGGCCAGGTGAAGAACTACGGCATGGGCCTAGCCATCGCGGATTTTGACAATGACGGCCATCAGGATATTTTTGCTACCGGCTTTCCCAACTGCACGCTGTATCACAACAACGGTGACGGAACTTTTCAGGATGTAACCGCTGACGCGGGGTTGCAAAACGCGGGGAAATGGGCGGCGGGGGCGGCTTGGTTCGACTATGACCGCGACGGTTACCTGGATCTGGTGGTCTGCAATTACGTGCAGTTTTCGTTTGCAGGAATTCCGCCCAGGTGCGAATACGGAAACGTGCGGACGTATTGCGAACAGCGCGGATATGTGGGGATGCCGCTGACGCTCTACCACAACAACCGCAACGGGACCTTCACAGACGTCAGCAAAGCTTCAGGACTCGACCAATTTGTGGGACGCGCGCTGGGAGTCGTGGCCATTGACGTCACCGGAGACGGCTGGCCGGATTTATTCATAACGCGGGACGGGTCACCGAATCTTTTGCTGCTGAACCAGCGTAACGGGACCTTTGTGGATGCGGCGCTGGCGGCAGAAGTCGCATTCGATGGCGCAGGAAACGCGAAAGCCGGAATGGGCGTGGATGCCGGCGATGCCAATAGTGACGGGCATCCCGATTTTGTGGCGACAAATTTCAACTATGAATTCCATTCCCTTTTTCTCAATCGAGGAAATTTTCCCTTTGAAGATGCGACGCGGTCTTCCCGTCTGGCTGCGCTGACCAGGTCGCGTGTGGGCTGGGGCGCGCACTTTCTTGATTACGACAACGACGGGCTGCTCGACCTGCTGATTGTAAACGGACACATCAATGAGGTCATCGAAACGGCGCAACCCGAGATGAAATATAAGGAGCAGCCGCTGCTCCTGCACAATTCCGGAAACGCAGTCTTTACCGATGTGAGTTCGGCTGCAGGACCGGCGTTCTCCCGCGGTTACCTGGCGCGCGGACTGGCTATCGGCGATTGGGACAACGACGGAGCGGCTGATGCAATTTTCACTTGTATTGGCGACCGGCCGGTCCTTCTCCGCAACAACGTCGGGCGCAGCAATTCATGGATCGGGATTCGGCTGGTGGGAACGAAAAGCAATCGGGACGCGATGGGAGCCAAGCTGACGCTGGAGACAGGAAACCGGCGGTTGACGCGGTGGGTGACCGGCGGCTCCAGCTATCTTTCCTCGCATGACCGGCGCGTACTTTTCGGGCTGGGAAGGGCCAAAGCGGACAGCCAGGTGGACGTGGCGATCGAGTGGCCGAGCGGGGCGAGCACCACCGCCCGTTCGCTCGAGATCAACCGCTATCACCAGATCGTTGAGGAAAGCAAAACGAAATAAAACGGAAGCGTTTCGCTTCCTACGGGTTGAGCGGTTGCACGGAGACTTCCCGGAAATAAACTTCTGATCCCGGATGATTTTGTAAGCCGATATAGCCGGAGTCCTGGCGCGCTCCTCGGTCCGGATCGATCGAACCGGGGTGTTTTTCCGGAACCGGCTGGCCTTCACTGAAATCGGTCACCTTCGTGCCGTTCAGGAAAACCACCGTATGCGGTCCGTCGATCGTAATATCCATCGTGTTCCATTCACCCATTGGTTTGATCGGGCGGGCCAGCGCTCTCGTGAATGTGTACAGGACTCCGGTGCAGGAATAGTCGTCGGGCCAATCGCCGATTTCCACTTCGTAGCCGCGATTGATCGGCATCCAGGGTTCGGTGGGTTTTTCGGGAATGCGAATGAAGACGCCCGAATCCGCTTCCTTGCTGGTCAATTTGAAAACGACCCGAACTGTGGCTTTGCTGATTTTCTCCCGGGTGTACCACAGCATGCCCATGCCACCCTCGGTTTTTAGCAGGCCGTCTTTTACGATAAAGGAACCGGGACCTACCTGCTGCCAGCCGTCGAGATTCTTGCCGTTAAAAAGTGGGCGGCCGGAGCTGGCCCCCGGCCGGGCGGTGCCGGCGAGGGAAGCGAGCAACAGGCTCCCCAAAGCATAGACGGCGAGCGGGCGGAAACGCACATTCATGGCAGCCTCAGTGGGGCCGTATTGGATGAAACCGGTCCCAGAAATCAGTATCACGGCCCGGCGAAGCCGTCAAGAGAACGGCACGGCCCGCCGTTTGCGCGCCGCGTGGCCGTCGATCGGCCCTCCGCGCTGTTCCCCGCCATTTAAATGGCAAAGCCGCGATATCTCGCGGGCTGGCCCCGATCATCCCGGGGGCTTCAGGCGAACCGGCCGTTCTTGGCTTGACACTCGATTTACCGGCGTGCTAAAAGATATCGCTAATGGAACCGGTCCCAGAAATCGGTTCCACAGGAGTTTTTGAACATGGGTGGACAAGGAATCGAACGCCGGGAGATGCTGCGGTACATAGGCATCGCTTCGGTGGCGGCGTCATTCCCGGGATTCCGCCAATGGGCCTTTGCCTGCGATCACGAGCACGTGCGGCCCAGTTCCTCGCCCGCAGCGGCAAGTGAACCGTACCAGCTCCTGTTTTTTTCTCCCGAGCAATACCGCCTGATTGAACATCTGGCGGACATGATTATTCCCGCCGACGAAACTCCGGGCGCCAAGCAGGCGGGCGTAGCCGAATTTATTGATTTCATGCTGGCCAATCGCGTGTCGGTCTCCGCACCGTGGGATGCCCGCAGCAGCGCCGAACTGCTCCAGTACGGCAGCGCGGCCCAGGAACAATTCATCGCCGGCCTCGGCTGGCTCAATGCCCACAGCAAATACGAATTCGGCCACGTGTTTCTGGAATGTGCAGCGGACGAGCAGAAGGGCCTGCTTGAGGAAATTGCCTACAAGGCCAAATTCAAACCGACCACGGAATCCGGGCGAGAGTTTTTTCAGCTCATGCGCGACTACACGGTCGTCGGCTATTACACGACAAAAATCGGACTGGAAAGTCTCGGCTATCCGGGGTTGCGAATGGTCTGGCCCAGCATGCCGGGTTGCAGCCATCCCCATGATCCAGAACACGCCCATCTCGCAGAACCGGGGCAGGAAAAACGCGTAGCGCTGAAGATCCGCAATTAGAGGAGAGTTTTCCGTGGCCACCAAGGTATACGACGCAATTGTGGTAGGGACGGGCGCAGGCGGCGGAATGGCCATGAAGCTTCTCTGCGAAGCCGGTCTTAGTGTTCTTGCGCTCAACTCCGGGCCCCGGACCGAGCCCGCCAAACACTACCGACTGCACCGCCAGGTTTATGATCTGAAGTATCGCGGGTTCGGCGATCCCCACGCGCTTGCCAGCCAGCCCCATCAACAGCGTTATTCGGTCGAAGAATCGGAGTACAACCAGGGACCGGAGCTGTTCGAGCATGAAGTCACGTATTCCAACGCTCCGGGGACCGACTGGTATTGGAAACGCTGCAAAGGAACGGGCGGCAAAGCGAATTTCTGGGGACGCTCCTCGGCCCGTTACGGCGATATCGATTTCAAAGCGGCCAGCCTTGACGGAGTCGGCGAAGACTGGCCCGTGGACTACGCGGAAATAGCGCCTTGGTTTAGCAAAGCCGAGCGCTACATGGGGGTTGCCAGCACCATTCAGAACCGGCCCAGCAACCCGGACGGCGAGTATCTACCGCAGATGCCGTGGCGCTGCATCGATTACATCATTCAAAAAGCCGGTGAAAAAATCGGAGTGCCGTATCTACCGGACCGCTGCGCGCAGCTTACTGTGGCGCATAACGGACATCCGGCTTGTCACTATTGCGGAAACTGCACGCGCGGCTGCGATGTTGGCGCATTTTTTTCCCCCACCTGGTTCACGATTCCTGAAGCGGAGAACACCAAAAAGCTGACGCTGCAAACCAACGCCCTGGTGCGGAGCGTATTGGTTGACGAAAACGGTTTGGCCAGAGGGGTGGCTTACGTTGACCGCAGCACGAAAACAGAAGTTGAAGCGTACGCCAAGGTCGTAGTCCTTGCCGCGTCCTGCGTCGAGACCGCGCACATCATGCTCAATTCGACGTCCCGGCACTGGCCCACGGGGATTGCCAATGCGAGCGGTCAACTGGGCCGCAATCTGTGCGACCACCTGTACGGCAATCCCGGATACGGCTATCTGCCGCAACTGCTGGGTCAGCCGGCCGCGCCCGATAGCATCGCCGATTCCACGGTGGCCTGGATGCCGCGCTGGCAAAATCTCAAGAATCCTCGTGAAGAGAAATTCATTCGCGGCTATTCCGTTTATGTCGGCGGAGGTTGCGGAGAATTCCCCGGACATTACCGGCAACTCGAAGGGTTTGGCTCCGAATACAAGCGCAATATCAAACGCTACTATCCCACTCCCATTGGCGCTTTGATTCAGGCGCCTTCCCTGCCCAGTGCCAAAAATTACGTGGATATCGATCCCGAGAAACGCGACATTTTCGGAATTCCACAACTGCGCTTTCATTTCGAATGGGGCGAAAACGAACTATTGATGTGGGAGCACTCGAAGAAAATGATGGTCGACTTTTTCAAGGCGGCGGGCGGTGAAATGTGGGGCGCGGACACCGAACCCAATCAGGCGGGCACCAGTTTGCATGAGACCGGGGTTTGCCGGTTCGGGAACGATCCCAAAACCTCGGTTACCAACAAATGGGGGCAGGCGCACGATGTGCCCAATCTCTACATCTGTGACGCCAGTATTTTTCCTTCACCGACGGACAAGACAACGACCATGCCCATCGTGGCCTTCACCATGCGCAACTGCGACAACATGCTGGGAAATTTTCGTAAGGGTATTCATAAGCGCGCTTGAATCATAAAAGTCGTAATTTTTCATAGGGGCTGCGGCGAAATCAAGTGCGTGCATTGGCCGCAGCATTATAAGGAGTCCAATCATGGTCGGTACGATCAGACGGCACACACTCTGTCTTTTGACGGTCTTAGCGCTTTTTTCCGCGCAGATCGCGCGCGCGCAAAACAGCAACGCTTCAATTGACGGAGAAATTACCGATCCCAATGGCGCGATGGTGAGCGGCGCCACGGTGACGCTGACTTCAAAAGACACCGGATCCACAGCCACCTTTACCTCGGACGAAAATGGGCTGTACTCGTTCCGCAACGTGGTGCCCGGCAATTATCGGATAAAAGTCACGGCTCAGGGATTCGGGGACTACCTGCAGGAAGGGATCCTGGTTCGCGTCGGATATCCGATCCGGCAAAATATCAAGCTGGCCCTGGGCGGCACGAGCCAACAAATTGAAGTGAATGCCGACGCTTCGGCGTTGAACTTTGAGAATGCGGAGCTGCGCGGCAGCATCGACCCGCAAATTATTCAGCAAGTCCCTTTGCTGGTTTCCGGGTCCATTCGCTCGGCGGCGAGTTTTGCCTCTTTGTTGCCGGGGATTACGCGCGGCTCGGGAGACGTTACCGGGGCGCACATCAACGGAAGTCAGTCGCAAACCGGCGTGGTGATTCTGGATGGAGTCAGCCTGTTCAACTCTTCCGGCGTACAGGGACTCACAGGAGCGGTGCTGGACTTTCCCCAGTCGCCGGACCTGATCAGCGAATTTCAGGTGCTGACTTCCAACTATGACGCGCAATACGGGAGCGCGGGCGGCGTAACTGTTGAAAATGTGAAGTCCGGCACCGACAATTTTCACGGGACCGCTTATGAATTCAACCGCAATTCAGCAATGAATGCCACGCAATGGGGCACCGCGGATAAACCGAAGGATATTGAGAATGATTTTGGCGGAAACTTTGGCGGGCCGCTGAAATTGCCGTTTTTCAAGAATAAGGATCACCGCACATACTTTTTCGTGAACTTCGAAGGTTTCAAGATTCAGGGAGGGGTGACCAGACAGACCTTGTCGCTTCCTTCGGTGGCTGAGCAGAACGGGGACTTTCGCGATTGGGTGGACGGGAACGGCAATCTTATCCCCATTTACGATCCGGCGACGACGCACAACAATCCCAACTACAATCCTTCGCTTCCCGTGAGTGCGTCAAACCCGCAATATCTTCGGGACCAGTTTATGGGTTGTGATGGAAATACCCCGAACGTCATTTGTCCAACCGACCCGCGTTTGCAAAATTCGCTGGCCAAGCAGTGGTTCCAATATTTACCGACGCTGACTTCGGCCGGGCCGCTAAACAATTACCTGGCGCCCTCGACGCCCGCTTTTCTGGGCACCGACGCGTACACCTTCACGGAAAAGATAGACCAGTACGTTGGTCAAAAAGATCATTTCTCGGAAATGTTTTTCTACAAGTATCTCCCGCAAACGACCTTCTCAACACTGCCTGCGGTGATCAGCAGTAGCGCCACCTCCTTTAAGCGCACGTCAGTGCTGAGACTCAATTGGGATCACACATTTAATTCACGAATCGTTAACCATTTGGGATTCGGCTATCAGAACGACAAGTTTTATGGCGGCGGCGTTGATGGCGATTCGGCCGGACTTCTGCCGCAAATTCCGGGAGTAGCCAGTCACGAGTATCCACCGGTCATTTCTTTCGGCGATTCGGGGTTCGCGCAATTTGGAACAGGCCAGGGGGATCCCAACATTCAACCGTGGCTGGCACCGGCCTATCTTGCCAACGATGTGGTTTCCATGACCAAGGGGAAGCACACCATCAGCTTTGGCGGAGACCTGCGCTTTTCCCAGAACAGTCCGACTTTCCTTACCAATCAGTCCGGGAATTTCGGGTTTTCGGCGGCAGAAACCGGCATTCCAACGCAAAACAGCGGAAGTCCCATTGCAAGCTTTCTTCTCGAACAAGTCGATACGGCGAATGCGACGTTCTACACCTCACCGACGATCAAAGCCCATACCAAGAGCTTCTCTCTTTTCGTAGGTGATACCTGGCGCGTTACGCCAAAATTGACGGTGACTACCGGCTTGCGTTGGGAAATCAATCCCCCGGTCTATGAAGCGACCAATCGTTTGAGTTATTTCGACCCGAACGAGCCCAACCCCGGTGCCGGGAACCTTCCAGGCGCCGTGGCGTTTGCAGGATTCGGCCCGGGTTTCTCCAACCGGCGATCGCCGGAAGATATCTGGTACAAGGGGTTCGCACCACGAGTTGGGATTTCCTATGCATTGCGGCCCAGGACCGTGGTACGCGCAGGTTACGGAATTTTTTATGACAGTGCCTATATCCCGGGTTACGACGGGGGAATTGGGCAGGACGGCTATAACACCAATGCGAGTTTCTCCAGTTCGCAGAATGGATTGCAGCCGGCATTTCTACTCAGCAACGGGTTGCCGCAAACGTTTCCGATTCCACCGCAGCTGACTGCGACTTTCGATAACGGATTCAACGCTCCGATTTATCGTCCGCAGGACGCTAACCGGCTTCCCTATGCACAACAATGGAATTTGACGGTCGAGCATGAATTTACTTCTCGGGACTATGTGTCTCTGTCGTATGTCGGAAACAAAGGCACGCGGTTGCTTTCGCAGCTCGATCCCTTGAATGCGATCAATCCTTCCTACCTTACAAGTTTGGGCGGCGCATTAAACGATATTTTCCAACCCGGAGAAACGGAGTTGGATGGAGTGCCAGCGCCGTTTCCGGATTTCGCGACGACGATGGCCGGATGCCAACCGACGGTTGCCCAAGCCCTGCTGCCGTATCCCCAATACTGCAACGGGATTGTCGGGCGGAACGAAAACATCGGCAACTCCACCTATCATTCTTTTCAGTTGAAAGCCGAGCATAGATTTTCGAACGGGTTGTGGGCTCTGGTTACCTACACAAATTCAAAACTGTTGACGGATGCAGACTCCAACGAAAATATCTACGGCACCACGGTTTTTTCACCGTTCGAACCGCAGCGGCGAAAGGCGCTGGCTTTTGAGGACGTTCCGCAAGCTCTGAACATTGCCTTCAACTATGAACTTCCGTTGGGAACCGGAAAGCGCTGGGTCAGCCAGGCGGGCTTTCTGAATACCGTTATTGGCGGGTGGACATTCAACGGAGTGTACCGCGCGCAATCGGGTATTCCGTTCCAGATTTTCTCATCGTTTTGCAATGTACCGGCGCAAATTCAAGCACAATGTTTGCCCGGATTATTGTCCGGAGCCAGTCCTTTCGCGCAGTCGCTCGGCAGTACCGACATCTCTTCCCAGGCTTATCTGAATTCTGCCGCGTTTGAAAATGATTTCAATTTCTATACCGGCAGCGGGTCTCGCACGCAAAATTTCCGCCAGCCTGGATACAGCGATTTTGACATGGGCCTACAAAAGGTCTTCCACCTCAGCGAGCGGGTCACATTTCAGCTGCGTGGCGACGCCTTTAACGTATTCAACGCTCATCATTTCAATGGCGTTGGCGTTTCTTTGCAGGGCGGAGGAACCGGCACCAGCGCTTTTGTCACCGACGTTGCGAGTCCGGACTTTGGGAAGTGGAACGGCCTGGTGACATCGCCTAGAAACATACAGGTATCTGGCCGAATCTCTTTCTAGAAGATAATTTTTGCACGGGTACCTCGCACGGAGAGGCATAGAGCGAGGCGCCGATACCCCAGGGAGAAATAAGATGAGTTCCTCACCACGGCCAACGTTTGACCGGCCTACACACATCCCGTATGAACAGGTGACCCGGCACGTTTGGGGTGACGAAACTTCAGGTCAGGTCATTGATTGGATTTATGTCTCCAGCAGCAAGATCCATCAACTGGTTTTTTCCATGGCGGCCGGAGGAAGTTTTCGGCATTCCGACAATCACCGCACGATTTTCGCCGCCGATGAGTTGTACTACGTTCTCTCTGGAACCTTTGTCATGACCAATCCGGAATCCGGAGAGGTGCATCGGGTGAAGGCCGGCGAAGCGGCTTTTTTTCGGCGGGATACCTGGCACCACGGGTTCAACTGCGGCACCGAGCCGCTTCGCGTGCTTGAATTTTTTGCCCCTCCGCCGTCACAGGGAACTTCAAGCGCTTACGCAAAAACCAAGCCCAACTTGACGGAATTTCGCTATGGGCAGGACAAGTGGCTTGGCAAGTGGCCCATGGCCCAAGCGGAAGCGGAAAACGATTTCCGCATTAAAGTTTTGCGTGATAGAGACGTCTTGTGGCGCATGGAAGGCAAGAACCAGCAAACGCTCACGGGACTTCTGATCAGCACCGATCAGCTGACGGCCGGGAAAATCATTTTGTTGCCGGGCCAGCAGACCGAAGTTGAAACGCACGGCGGCGATGAATGTTTGTACCTGCTCGAAGGGCACCTGGCACTCAGCGTTGAAGTGCCGGATGCTTCACCGTGGTATGAGCTAAATCCCGGCGACGGTTTTTACCTGCCGCAAGGTACGCGGCATCAATACCGCAACATTTCCGACAAGCCGGTAACCTTGCTCTTTGGCATTGCGCCGAGTTACCTTCCCCGTTGACTGTCAGCCGACCGGGCCGCTTAGAAATGTGAGTTGCGATGGGGTCATTTTCCGGAACATTCAAAACGCGATGGTTCTGGTATTCGATTCTTACCATCATTGGTTGGGCAGGATGGGCGCTGTTCCTGAAGCTGGGCTCGGAGGAAATTCCCGCCGAACCCACCCTGTTCCTGCAGACCGCCGGCATGATTCCGGTAGCCTTGGCTCTGCTGCTCAATGAAACTGTCCGCACCTCCGGCGACCGGAAAGGAATCGGCTATTCCATACTGAACGGCATCATTACGGGTGGCGGTATACTTTGCCTGCTGGCCGCCTATCGCCATGGCGGCAATACTTCGGTCGTTGCCGTGACGACTTCGCTCTATCCCTTGGTAACTTTTGCGCTAGCCGTGGTATTGCTTCATGAAAAACTGACAAAAACGCAGCTGGTAGGAATGGCTCTGGCCACCGTATCGATCGTTATTTTTTCTCACTGAGGACACGAAGCGAATGCACCTGGCACCCTGGCTTATTTACACGATCCTGGCGCTGATTTGTTTTGGTCTGGGCGGACTGCTTCAGAAATTGTCCACGGACCGCGTTTCCGCCGAGTCGGCTCTGGTGTGGCTGGTGGTGGGCTTTCTGGTTTTGCAGCCGCTGGTCTATCCCGGCAAATCAGCGCTGCAGTATTCGACAAAAAGCATCGTATTTGTTCTCGTAGCGGGCGTGCTGAATGCGCTGGGCAGCTGGGCGGTACTCGCTGCCATGAAAAGCGGGGGCAAGGCCTCCATCGTGGTTCCGCTTACCGCGGTTTATCCCATGGTCGTTTGCGTTCTTTCCCCCCTTCTCCTGCATGAGCACATCACCGCCCTGCAAGGCCTGGGAATCGCCTGCGGTATGGGCGCGATTTTTCTGCTGGCCAGCTGACACAAAAAATGAACGTCAGGGAGAAACGTCCATGAATCGAGGAAGATGCCAGCCGAAGCGGGGCCGCAGATGACGGGCACGAGTTCAGTCGCCGCACCGGTTAAACGGCACGAGGGCCCGGTACGGATTGCCGTTGTCGGCTGCGGAAACGTCATGGACGGCGCGTACATGCCGCTGCTTGAGAAAATGCAGCATAAAGGCAGGGTGCTCGTGGTGGGCGCGTCTCACACGGCCGAAGACCGCTGCAAACCGATTCTTGAGAAATGGAAGATTCCGCAATATTTTCCCACCTATCAGGAGCTTTGCCGCTCGCCTGAAGTTGATCTGGTTGTTGTTCTAACCTCCATGCAGCAGCATGCGGCCATCGCGCTGGAAGCCCTGCGCGCCGGCAAGCACGTCATGGTTGAAAAACCTCTGGGGATAAATTTGGAAGAAGCCGGCGAGCTGGTAAAGGAGGCCCGTAATTCATCGCCGTACCTGGTCTGTGCGCCCTTTGTAACGCTCAGCCCCACGTTTCAACTTATCCGCAATCGCGTGGAAGCCGGTGACGTGGGCAAAGTATGCCTCGCTCGCGCCAGATACGGCTGGTCAGGTCCTGACTGGTCTGCCTGGTTTTATCGACCGGGAAGCGGGCCGATATTTGATTTGGCCGTTTATTGCATAACAAGCCTTACAGGGGTTCTGGGTCCGGCAAAACGCGTCTTGGCGATGACCGGCACGGCTCAGCCCGAACGCTTCGTGAATGGCCGCGCCATAAAGGTGGAAGTCGAAGACAATGCGCAAATTCTCATCGATTTCGGCGAAGCGGTCTTTGCCGTGGTAACGTCTGGTTTTACCATGCAGAAGTATCGTTCGCCGGCGCTAGAGCTGTATGGAACTTCCGGCACGATTCAAATGCTCGGCGACGACTGGGCGCCGGAAGGTTACGAACTTTGGCAGAACAGTGTCGGCGCCTGGCAGAGTTATTATGAAACTGATCCGCACTGGCAATGGACGGCGGGCTTGCAACATCTCGTTGAATGCATCGAAAGCGGCGAGCGGCCGCGGGTCACCCCGGAGCACGCCTATCACGTACTGGAAATCATGCTTGCGGCCAAAGTCTGCGGCCGTAACGGGCAGGCGCAGGAAATCAAAAGTACATTTGTTCGGCAGAAGTCGCAGCCGGCCGTGGCGGGAGCGGAATCGCACGAGCGACTTCATGATCGCCGGCGGGAATAGGCGATG
>DATHFT010000091.1:0-43971 GCA_035317965.1 Saccharimonadales bacterium (SeqCode)
ATCTCGTTCTTCCAGGATTGATCAATGCCCATGACCACCTGGAATTTGCGTTATACCCGCGCCTGGGAAGGGGCGATTACAGGAATTTTACGGAGTGGGTTGCGGATATTCACCATCCCGAGCTTTCACCCATCCTCGAGCATCGCCGGGTACCTCGTGATACTCGATTGTGGTGGGGTGGAATTCGCAATCTTCTGTGCGGAGTCACTACCGTCTGCCACCACAATCCATACGAAGAATCGGTTTTTGCGGACGACTTTGTTGTTCGTATCGTTCGCGAATATGGATGGGCGCATTCCTTGCCGCTGGATGCACAAGCCGCAAGCAAGAAACGGGGCACTCCTAGCGGACGGCCATTTTTGATTCACCTGGGGGAAGGAATCGACGATCGCAGCGCTCAGGAAATTTTCGACCTCCAGCAGTCCGGAGCCCTGGACGACGAGACGGTGCTCATTCACGGTCTGGGCCTAAACGCGAAGGGTAGAGCACTGGCGCGTTCTGCCGGAGCGGGGTTGATCTGGTGCCCGAGTTCTAATTTTTTCCTGTTTGGCAAGACACTTTCGTTTGCCGAGATTCGAGAATTCCCCTATTGCGCTCTGGGAAGTGATTCCTCTTTGACGGCCGAAGGTGACCTGTTGGACGAAATCAGGTTCGCTCTTGGTCTCGGAGACGTCCCACCCGATGAACTGTTCAATTGCGTAACGCGGAACGCGTCAGAGCTCCTTCGCCTGCGGAATGGAGAAGGAGCGCTGCAAGTGGGTTCGTGGGCCGACCTTATCGCTGTGCGAGACGCTGGACGCAACCCTGCTGACACGTTGTCGCAACTTTCCTACAAGGACATCGAGCTGGTTTTGATCGGAGGGCGGGTGCAGCTGGCATCCGACGAGATGATGACCAGGCTACCGGCAAGAACAACGCATGGCCTTGAGGCAATCTGTGTTGAATCATCGCTCCGGTGGATTCGAGCGCCGCTTCATCGCCTTTTTGAAGAAACAAAAGCGCATCTGGGCAATGACGTCCGGCTGGGCGGAAAGCGAATCACACTTGGAAACTAGCACCCAACCTGTGACAGCTTTCACGCAGGACTCCGATCAGCGCATCGGTTCTCTACCGGTACTCGTTGTCCATGCTCACAGCTCATGTAATTGCCGCTGCATTATGTGCGATATCTGGAAGACCCGCGATGCCAGGAGTTTCGGCGCAAATGAACTCGATCCGCATCTATCTTCCATTCGCAAGCTGGGAGTACGCTGGATTGTTTTTTCAGGCGGGGAGCCGCTTTTAAATCCTGATTTGCCCGTGCTTTGTACTATTCTCCGCAAGGAAAACATTCGGCTGACACTGCTGACGACCGGCTTGCTCTTGCAGAAGTGTGCCGCCGACGTGGCTAGTAACTTCGACGATGTTATCGTCTCTTTGGATGGGCCAGATGTGGTGCATGATGCCATTCGTCGCGTGGATGGCGCCTTCAGGCTCATTGAAGCCGGGGTGGCTGCGGCAAGAAAGTTTCGACCGGACTTCAGGATTACGGCTAGGACCACGGTTCAGAAAGCGAATCATCAACATCTCGAAGCCACCGTTCGCGCGGCTCGACAACTGGGGCTAAACGCGATCTCGTTTCTTGCAGCCGACCTTACCTCTTCAGCTTTCAATCGCCCTTTGGTATGGCCTATCGGCCGCCAAGAAGAAATCGGCCTTTCGCTCGGCGAACTAAGCGTCCTCGAAGCAGAAATCGAATCTTTAATCGAAACGAACGGCTGCGGTGGACCGGATGGATTCGTGTTGGAGACACCGCAAAAGCTGCGCAAAATTGCAGCGCATTTTCGCGCGCAACTAGAGCTGCAGCCGGCTGCAGCCCCGATTTGCAATGCTCCGTGGGTTTCAGCGGTGATCGAAGTCGACGGATCTGTAAGGCCTTGCTTTTTTCATCCGCCGATTGGCAATCTGAGGGACGGAACTCTGGAGTCCATCATCAATGGTGATGCGGCGCGCAAATTCCGGAAGGACCTGCGAATTGAAGAGAACCCCATCTGCCGTCGATGCGTTTGTTCTCTGCACTATCGTTCCTGAGAAAGCCTAGACGAACGCGAATTATTCTCGTCATTCCCCGAATACATTTCCGGTTCGCCCAGGCTGCCCGGCTCCGGCAAATGCCGGATATAAAGAACGATGGACCAAATTTCTTCGTCGGTCAGAATTCCTTTCGATGCCGGCATACCTGACGGAGACAGTCCGTTGTCAACGATCCATTTCAGCTGGCCGTCGGAATAAGCCTGCACCCTCGCGGACTTAAGTGAAGGTACCGGAGGAGACATGCTGTCGGCGAAGGGCACTCCGGTATTTTGCCCATCGAATCCATGGCAGGCCACACAGTAATGAGAAAAGGCCACTCGTCCGCTGTCGATATTCTTGGCCAGTACTGGCAGCGGATTTTTATTTTTCTTTCCACCGACTGTGACGGAATGTTTGATTCGTGTCATGGTGGAAGACTCCCATTTTCCGGGAGGTGTCACCTTGCAGCCGGACAGACACAGGACCAGAGTTAAAAGAAGACAGCAGGGATAGGTCTTCATGGCCCGTTTTACTCGACGACATGCACGCTGAATTTCATCGACCCATGTCCTGCGCCGCAGAAATGGGCGCATTGTCCTTCAAACGTGCCGACAGTAGTCGGAGTAATCTTCACGTTTGCAGCTTCGCCCTTTTTCACTTCGGTCCGGACGCCCAGGTCTTCGATCAGAAGCCCGTGGCTCACGTCCTTTGATTCAACGACGAGTGTAACTTCCTCTCCCTTTTTCACCGTGATTTCATTTGGTGAGAAGCTGAATCTGCTTGCGGTAATTTCAATTGAACGCGGAGCTTGCGCCTTTCCGGAGACTTTCGGCAGTGGCATCAGAATCGCCGAAGTAAACACGATAACCAACAGTAGTAGTCGTTTCATGAGATGGACCCTTTGGGTGAGATTGTGCTTCCTATGGTGCAAGAAATTTGAGAATGAGTTGTTCATCTTCTGCGCTCAGCATTGCGCGGACACGCATATGTCGGGTGACGGCCTTTACTTCTCGTGGAGAAATTAATTCCGGCGCGGTGTGGCATCGGCCGCAATTCTGCTTGAACCTTTCTTCTCCCTGGTTTTGCCGACGAGCAGCCGGCGTTCTTGTCTTTCCGTCTGTGGCTGGTTTTTGCGGATGTCCTGAAGCTCTTAGACAAGCGAATAGGCACGCAAGTGCCAGCAGTGCTGAAGCGATTCGTCTCATCGGGAAGCTCCGGGAAGTAGTGGAAACATGAACCGGTACGTTATCTGGAAGTTCCAGACATTCGCATTTCCAATGCTGCTGAACTGTCTTCCGTAACTGCCATTCAGCCGCAGGTCGTGAGGAAGATAGTAGTTAAGGCCAAAATCGACGCGCTTGGTGTCGGTCGACGGAAGAGAATCTCCGGGGCTTGAAACACCCTTGAAGTACTGTTGGACGCGGGCAATTGCTTGCAAACGAGCAAGGCCCGTCGTTGTTCCTCTTTGCTTGGCCAATCGATAAGCGCCCTCCAGCCAATAACCTTGACCGCCGGGTGAATGCGCGTATTCGGCCCGCAAATCTAGCGGCAACTGCGTTGGTTGCCAGCTTAGATAGGTTCCCACGGCGTTGTAGTGATCTTGTTGCAAGAAACGCTCATAGGAAACTCCAAGCTCAAGACCCGATTCTGGAACGAACACGCCCAGTCTTCCTCCCGCTGAGCGCCCGGCCTCAAGATGGTCCGTGTTCATTGCGGCTGAAAAAAAAGCGGTGTAATTCATTTCCCATTTCTTCTTGGCTACGACCACGCCGCGCACCATTGCTCCGTTGCTGGAACCGGATGTCCGGGTTCCAATGGGAAAAATAATTGGCGGATCCTGAAAGTTGCGTACCCACACGGCTGTAAAGCGTTCGTCGAAGATGTTAAACGGCGTCAGAAAACGGCCAGCGCTGACGGTTAAATGCGAGTTCGCAATATAGTCCACCTGAAAATAATCCAAGGTCGTGATGAACTGCCCTTGATACGGACCGGATGTCCCGTCTTGCCGGGCTATAAAACCCTGGATGTCGGCGCGGGACTCAATCAGCCAGTGATCGCCGATGGGCGCAACCAGGACAGGCGCAAGGATTGGCTGGAAGAACGTAGCTCCTCCGTCGCTCGTACCGACAAACTGCACGGCCCCGGAGATAATCGGCGTGTTTGATTGGGCGCGAAGCGCCGGTGCTGACAGAAAAACGACAAAAACGATGCCCAGTGCCTTCCGTATCATGGGAGCACTCTCGTGTCGTTGTTCCTAGGCTGCTTGGCTCTAACCACTTTGACTATCCCTCACTTTGTAAATACTGAAGCCATGAACTTCCAAGGCTTTACCAAGCGTAAAGACTTGCGCATCGGAAGTTGTCACAGCAAAGTCAAGGACAAGTCATCTCACTGCGCAATTTGCCAGAAGATGTGGAGACATAAAACTGCCGAGGCGCGGCTCGCCCCGCATTACGGCGCATCACACCGCGAGACAGTTTTTTGAGGGTTAGTCGGATTTGCTCTGCAGGGCCGGAGAGAAAGGAAGCAACAGCACGAGCGTGTAGGTCCCCAGAGTGAGGCCCAAGGGGATTTCGCACAGGCAAAGCACCGCGCAACAAATCGCCAGCATGCGCGCCACGGGGCGGGCGCCCAGCAGCGCAAGGCCGGCAAAAATACTGAGGATGCTGCAGAAAACGGATAGCACTACAGCCGCAGTGTAGAAAACGTGAAATAGGTTCATTATTGCAAAGGGGTCAGGCACGCGGACAAGCAGGGCGCCGAACATCACGGTCGCCGTGCCGCTGAAGTAAACCATCGCCAGCGCAGCGATCAGGCGAAGGACTCCATATACGACCCAACAAAGGCCCAAGGTTCGAATTTTGTTGCTTGGCACGTAGGTGATCGAAGCCGCAGACGCCATACGTGTCTCCTTCTCGGGAAGTCTAAAAGTATTGTTTTTGGTATTTGTTACGGGAGAGGCAAGAACTTTTTATGGTCGAAGGAGAATAGAATGAAGTCCCAGCCCGGGCACCCCGATTGCTCGAAGTGTCTCATCATTCTTTCTCCCCTTCGACCCAGCGGAAGTATTCGTTCCACCTGCGCATCATCGCAATTCACTGCCTCGCAATCCATACGCAAATTCCTGTAGAGATTCACTCTATTTCCCTTAGAACCAGGGCTGGCCGCGCAACAGGCAGGTTCAATCACCTGATTTCGACCACAGCCTTTTCCGGAAATAAGGGCCCACTTCGCGAATGGTCCTCTCGCCCACCTGAGCCCAATGGGGCAGGGGTCGCGGAGTGTCCGCAAGGAGATTCGAAATATGAATCAAAGAGGGATGCGAATCGGCGGCGATCTTGATGAATGCAGTCAAGGGAACCGCCAGCAGCAGCCCGACGATGCCCCACAACCATCCCCAAAAGAGAATTCCAACCGTTGCAGCCACCGGACTTATGCTTACTCGTGCTCCTATAAGCTTTGGTGTCAGCAAGTTTGCCGCAAGAAGGTGAAGCAAAATGACCGTTAATGAGATCAGCAAAATCGGGCCCGGCGTATCAAATTGCAGTAACGCGACCAAGGCCGGAACCACTACGGCTAGAACGACGCCAAGAAATGGGATCAGATTGAGAAACCCGCTTATGATTCCAATCGTCACCGCCCCTTCCACCCCCAGACCCACCAGGACGCCGACGGTTATCGCGGCGAGAAGGGAGCCGATCAATAGGTTTCCGAGGACAAATCCGCGGACCATGGTTCCCAGCCGGCGGACTAACAGCGGAACATCAATTACGTTCCCCAGCGCGCCATCAAGCTGCACGTACATGCGCTCTTTTCGAACCAATAGAAAAAACGTCAAAAAGGGAATGACACCGGCGGTAAAAATAACGCCGCCGATTGAACCAAATCCCCGAATGAAATAGGAAGGCCATGTCGGAGTTTCCCTAATTTTTACTTCCGCCACTTTCTTTTGCGGTAGTTCTGGATTGAATGTGCCGGCGGTCTCCTGGACCTTCTGAATCTTTTGGATGAAGGGACGGATCCCGTCTCTTACTCGGATTGCGTACTGGGGAGCTTTTTCTGCGAAGGCCGCGCTTTTGTTGTAGGAAACGTAGAGAAGGAAAGCCAGGAGTATCATCCCCAGTACTAACATCAGCCCGGAGGAAAGCGATCGCGGAAAATGCCAGCGCTGCAGAAAGGCAACTAAGGGTTCCAGCAGAATTGCCAGGAAAATAGATACCGTCAAAGTGATACAGATGGAACTTGCGAAAAAGAAAAAGGCAACTACCAGCGCCAGAACCATTACCCACATCAGGGCCAGGATCTGTCGAGAGACTTGCGGCCTGCGGAGATCTAAGAAATTGTCGGTCATGTCCACATCGACGTGAAGCGGTGCGTTGGCATTCTCGTTCACCTCGCGCACAGAACGGACTTTACTGGAACCAGCGATGGGACTATTAGCTTTTGGAGGGCACTTCGCCTAAATTCACCCGCCACTCAACCGGGATCGGCAACACACGCTGGGCTCAAATTCGCCCTAACAGCAGCAATACAACTAAAATCACGACCACCAAACCCAGGCCGCCGCTTGGGTAGTATCCCCAGCTCTTGCTGTGACCCCACGTCGGAAGCGATCCCACAGACATAAGCAAAAGAATGACCAGCAGCAGAATAAGCATTGTTGCCTCCGTGCGCTATTCAACTCCGCAACGCGTGTTGGATCAATCGGGCCTATCTTGTAGGCTCGACACTTACCGTGTGTAGGCAAGTCCTTCGTGGTCACGGGTCCACACGCAAAGAATACAGAGAATCCGGTATGTTTTTAGAGTGTCCAAAGTAATATGGGTAGTACAGTACGAATTTGAGGTTTGCAAGATCGGCTCGCAGTACGCAGGACCTTCGGGAAAAAGAAGAGGTGGTATAGTCCTTTGGGTAATCCTACAAGCCATGCCTCTCCAATGGGAGCCGCTACAAGCGTGAAAACCCTTCGAATTTTGGTTGCCGATGATCACGACATCATCCGGCGCGGACTCAAACAGCTTTTGACTGCCCATGCAGGATGGGAAGTCTGCGCTGAAGCCAAGACCGGTAGGGAAGCAGTAGCCCTCGTCGAGCAACAAAAGCCGGATATCGTGGTCATGGATATCAGCATGCCTGAATTGAACGGCCTCGAAGCGGCCCGCCAAATTCGAAAATTGCAGCCTAAGACTGAGATCGTAATTCTGACATTGCATTTTTCTGATCAACTCGTGCGCGAGATTGTGGAAGCCGGCGTCCGCGGTTACATCATGAAGTCGGATGCTGACCGCGATTTAGTACTAGCTGTGGAAGCCCTCGTCAACCACCGCTCATTCTTTACTTCTCGCGCTGCAGATATGTTGCTTGATGGTTTTAGAGGGGTTCGCGAAGTAGCCGAACCGCAAGTTCCGAGTCGCAGCCGATTGACGCCTCGCGAACGGGAAATCGTGCAACTCCTGGCGGAAGGAAAGAGCAGCAAGGAAGTGGCCGTCGCTCTCGGTATCAGCGTAAAAACCGCTGAAACGCATCGCGCCAATATCATGCGAAAGTTGGAACTGCATTCGGTAAGCGAGCTCGTTCGATACGCAGTGAAGAATCAGATTATTGAAGCTTGAAGATTTCTACGCGATTACGGTCAGAAAACGAATGAAGCCCAGAATTCCTTGTCGTTATTTTGCGTCCCGCTGCAGTTGTTCCTACGTAGGTCGCTGCATGCCCCGTTGTGGATTGAGCTCGGAGGCGCCATGCCACGGGTTCTAATTGTGGACGATCATGCGATTATCCGACGGGGAGTACAAGGCATCTTACGCAGTCATCCGGAGTGGGAGCTCTGCGGAGAAGCTGAAAATGGCCAGGAAGCTGTCCGCCTCGCCCAGGAATTGCGGCCCGAAGTAATTATCATGGACGTTTCGATGCCGGGCATGAACGGCGTGGAAGCGACCCGGGTCATCAAGAAGCAATTGCCTGAAGCCAAGGTACTTCTGTTGACCTTGCACGTATCCGTTGATTTGGTCCGTAGCGCGTTTAAAGCCGGAGCCAGAGGGTATGTGCTGAAGTCGGACGCCGAACAGGACCTCATGCGGGCGCTGCTCATTGTCATGGGCGAAGGAACGTATGTGAGTCCGCGCATCGATCCGGAACTGGTAAAGACGGTTCTGCAGGAAGACGTACCTAAGAATTAAGTGAGCCGGTTTGCCGGTCTCGCACGAGGCCATGAGACTGTTTATTCTGGCCGCTACTTGCTTTCAAGCCCCGAGGTACAGCGAATCACTGATAGCCGTGCTGGATAGCCACCCAATATTCTGGTGATGAGCTTGATTCTGGAGGTTCCTATGAACGTGAATGCCGCAGGACGCACCGCAGTTTGTTTCTTAGCTGGTTTGGGGATTGGTGTCGGACTTGCTCTCCTGTTTGCTCCCCAGTCGGGGCAGGAAACCCGTGAATGGCTTTCAGAAACCGCGGAAGACGAGATGCGCCGGTTAAAGCGTAAGGGACGCCGGTCGATCGAGAATATTCAGGACGCGGTCACGCGAGGCGAGCAGACCGTCAGCAAAGTCTTGCGGTCCGGCAAGAATGTTCTGGATACGGTCGCTTCAAAATTGGATTGACCTCCGTTTCTCGACCGCGATCGGGCTTTTTTGCATCTTTCATGTTTGTCTAGCTGTAATCCGCTTGAGATTGCTGCTGAGTCCAGTTCTGACTGCTGTGAAATTTACAACCAGGAGAATCGTTCATGTCCGCGCGCACCGACCCGTCGCAAACCGCCCGTCCGCTCACCCGGGAAGCGTTAATTGAGAACCTGAATGGAGATCTGGCGAGAGAATACCAGGCGATCATTTCCTACGTGATCTACTCCCAGGTACTCAAAGGCGCTGAGTACATGAACATCGCCGCGGAGCTCGAAAAACACGCGGGCGAAGAACTGCAGCACGCCATTACGATCGCCAAGCAGATTGACTATCTAGGAGGGGCTCCGACCGCGACGCCGGGCCCTGTCAAGTTGACTGCGGACAATAAAGAAATGCTCCGCGCGGATTTAAATAACGAAAATGAAACAATTCGCAATTATCGAGAGCGCGTCAAACAGTGCGAAGACCTCAGTGAGTTTGCGATGGCTGAATTAATCCGTGAAATCTTGATCGACGAACAGGACCATCAAATCGCCCTTGCAACTGCTTTGGGCATTGACGTGCCCAGAATTGGATCCGGAAAAGAAAAGAAATAAACAGCGGACGGCACGCGCTCCTGCTCGCCTGGGTATCCGCAGTCAACCCGTTGGCCGAGGGTCTGATTGGCGTTCACCAGCAGAGACAGACTTTACCGAACCTGGTAAAAGGCGAACGCCGTAGTATTGACAGCGACAAGCAATCCAGCGCTTTTTCTCTTACCGTAATTTGCTTTCATTTCTAGGGTTTGCTCCGGATTGTTCGCTTTCCCAGCTCACACGAAACTGACTGGCGGCCCGATTCATCTCCCCGGAGCCGCTTGAAAAATCAGGCCAAAGACACGCAATTCTATAAAGGAGACTTATGAAAGCTTCACGATTGTTTCCTGCTGTGGCAACGTTGCTCGTCGCCGGCATGCTGGGCTGCTCAAGCACCCCGAAGTCGCCCGAGGTAGCGGATCGCATTCGCGCTTCTCTCCGGCAAGCGGGCCTGCAGGATGTCAGTGTGAGCCAGGATGTTGACAAAGGCGTGGTCACTCTCTCAGGCAATGTACCGGGAGAGGCCGACAAAGCGCAGGCCGAGGCCATTGCCAAGTCGATTGCCGGAGAACAAGTCGTTTCTGATCAGATCGCCGTGCGGCCTCCAGGAGACGAGAATACCGCCAAGAAAGTCGACTCGGCGCTTGACGAGGCCATAGAAAAAAACTTGGACGCAGCCTTAATTCAACGCAAATTGGAAAAAGACGTTAAGTACGATGTAAAAAACGGCGTGGTCACCTTGAAAGGTGAAGTACGGTCGCAGGCGATGCGCGACAGGGTCGAAAAATTGGCAAGGGCGGTTCCCAACGTACAACAAGTGGTAAACGAACTGCAGGTCAAGAACCAGAAGGCCTCCACTTCCGACTAGGCTTGACTGCCAACCACCCGGCCCATGGCAATTCTAGATGTACGTGAATCGAGCTGGAAAATTCCCGCTAATCCTGGAGTTCTTGCCGGGACCACTGCAGGGCCAGCAGAATTCCCGAAGGGAAACCATACGGCGAGGCAAGTGATTCAATCGGATGGGATTAGAGCGGAAATCGGAACAACCCGAAAATAAACTTCAAGTTACCTTTAGAAGGCAACCGACGCCGAACGCCCCAGGAGCTGTAATTGCCGGCGAGATCGTACCCGGGCTCTGAAAACACGTGATTTCACAGTTTCTACTGTTACTCCAAGAGTTTCTGCCAGTTCCCGACAAGTCCAGCCTTCCCCTTTGTGCAACAGGAAAGTCGTCTTGAGAGCGGGATGGAGTCCTTGCATGGCTTTCCCGGCTAGTTCGCGCCGCATGTAATCGCCTTCGTGGTCTTGTCGCGCATCTTCGATCTCCGGAAACCCGCCATTACCGTCCCCGTCCTTGCTTAAATCCAGATAGTTCGATTGCCGCTCGTTTTTCTGCCGCCGCAACTTCATCAGGGCTTCGTTGATGGCAATTCGGAAAAGCCATGTGGAGAATTGCGACTGCCCTTCGAATCGATTCATGTGGTGGTAGGCCTTGAAAAGCACATTCTGTACGTTATCTTCGGCGTCCTCGCGGTTCTTGAGCATTCGGAGAGAAACCGCGTAAATCTTTGCATGGTGTCTTCGTACCAACTCCGCAAAGGCATCCTGGCTTCCAGCTCTCGTCTTTTCGATCAGAGTCTTATCGGGAAATACCCTTGAGTCCTGCATCATTTCAGATCTCCCTTGCCACTTTGAACAACCCGTGATCCTCAAGCCTTGGTCTGATTTCACTATTAGTTGTAATTCCCATGCTTAGAATGAGCAATACACTGGAAGATGTAGGTTGGGCAGAATCTTCCTTACACAGAACCGTCGATAAAAAAAGGGCGAAGCCAAGTGGCCCC
The DNA here is from genome assembly GCA_035317965.1 of Saccharimonadales bacterium (SeqCode). Taxonomy (GTDB): domain Bacteria; phylum Acidobacteriota; class Terriglobia; order Acidiferrales; family UBA7541; genus Acidiferrum. The sequence goes on from DATHFT010000091.1 coordinate 11,101, forward strand.
GCCCTTTTTCCGAAAAAAAAACCTCTCAATTAGGGCTTCAATTGTGGCGTCGACTTTTGTAGTTTGGCAACCAAGGGCCTGCCTTCGTCAGGCGATTGAAACTTAGATTCTGCGATCACGCTCGCCGCAGTTGCATCCTTGCCGTACAGGCGTTTGTTGGCATCCTCATCGGGCCGCAGTGTGGTGCCTTGCAGAGAAATACCGGCAAAAACACCTCGGGCTCTGGAATAGCTGAGCATTTCAGCGCGCAAATAGGCATCGGTATCAGCAGTCGCGGTGCGTCCCTTCGGTCCAGCGGCCACCGAAGCGTCTGCCCCTAACTTCACTTTACTGTGCAACAAGCTGTCCACGCCTCGCCCATTCATGATTAAAATGACGAAGTCCGTGGCTTCTCCGCCGATCTGAAATCCAAAGCTTCCGCCCTCCAGCGCGTACATGGCGGGCGCTCCCCACGGTCCGCTGAAGTTCTTTCCCGTTCGGCACACCATCGCTCCCCGCCCGTAACTTCCGCCAACGACGAACGCGGCCTTTAGCACGGAGGGCAAGACCACCACGCAACGCGCCTTATCGAGCAGGTCTTGCGGGATATCATCCGGTATATCCAGAATCTCTTGCATCACTTTGCCGGCATTTTGCAGCCGGTCCCGTTCGTCTTTTCCGTTGTCGTCAGCCGGACGCGCAAATGAATACGGTACAAAAACGACGAGACCGGCGAGTGCAATAATCCATTTTTTCATTTGACTGTTCCTCCGATTCAGGTTTACAACACGGGTAAATCGTTACAATTTCCCCTGCTTAATTGCCGCGTTTTCCCGTGGCCAGCAAGGCAATGCCGCCCACCAAAGAAACGATCCCGACAATCGGCGGAAGGGGAAGTGTGTGATGTTCTTCTTTCGTTGCTTGAATAGGTCCCAAGTCGATTACCTTCTTCTGAGTCGTATAGGTGACGCCTTGGTACGCTAGTGCCACTACTCCAATCACCACCAGCACAATTCCCGCTATCGTCCTGCCGTCCATGAACCCTCCGCCATCCAGTCCAGAGAATCCGCCGACAACGTCCAGGTCGGCGGTGTACTAACCCGTGAATGTCTATACCCTGCGGATCAGATGTCCAACCAGGCTCAACAAAAACAAAACAAGGAAAATGAAAAACAGGATTTTGGCAATTCCTGCTGCTGCGACGGCTACACCTGTGAATCCCAAAATTCCTGCGATCAACGCCACGACAAAGAAAGTTACTGCCCAGCCCAGCATACAAACCTCCTGTAAACGTTGAATGGTGCTGCTAGCGGGACGTTGCCGAAGTCCCGTTCTCCACATTTGTAGTGGATGCGCGTTTTCTTCTCCATACGGAAGAACACCTACCTTCCGGCAATGCATCGTGTACCCAATTTCGCGGTTCTCGAGCCCTCCCGGAGTACTAGGTTCGGCGAATTGGGGGCACAATTCCCCCTTTTGGCGGGTAGTGCAGTCGGGAAATACTTCATGATGAGCAGGGACATCGTGTAAGAAATTCTGGCTAAACCTTCCAGACCGGCTCTTGTACTAGGACTTCTGGATCCTGTAAATCCCTTGAAAAGAGAAACCTACAAGAATTGGCGGTCGCGCGGGGTATTGGGTAACCAGTTGCACGCACCCACTCGCACGCCTGTGCAAGTTCCAAGCTTGCCAGTTCGCGGAGGTCGGAGATGGATACGTTGCGGTTATTGGTGGCAGACGACCATGAAATTGTCCGTAAAGGATTGCGGTCTATTCTGGAGCAGCAGCCTGGCTGGCAGGTAGCGGGAGAAGCAAAGGATGGCCGTGAGACGGTGGCCAAGGCCAAGGAATTGAAACCCGACGTAATCGTAGTTGATATCAGCATGCCCTCCCTGAATGGACTCGAAGCCACCCGCCAAATGCTGAAAGACGACGCCAAAACCAAAGTTCTTATCCTAACGATGCACGACACCGACCCTCTCATTCGTGAAGTCTTGGACGCCGGGGCGCGCGGGTATGTTCTGAAATCGGATGCCAGTCGCGATCTGGTTACCGCGGTAGAGGCCGTGCGTCGCAACAAGACCTTCTTCACTGCCCGAGTCGCTCAGATGGTTCTGGAAGGATATCTGGACAAGAAAACCCGAACGACGCCGAGCGAAAATCCGCAGACGCGTTTAACGCCGCGCCAGCGTGAGATTGTTCAGCTTCTTGCGGAAGGAAAAAGCAGCAAGGAAGTTGCGGTCGTGCTGGGGCTGAGCGTGAAAACGGCGGAAACCCACCGCGCGAATATCATGAGGCGTCTCGAGTGTCATTCCGTTAGCGAGCTGGTTCGCTATGCCGTTCGCAATGACATTATTCAGGCCTAAATCATCCAGGCCTAAATCTGTGGTTCCGGGCCAGCCGCCTAACGGAACCGAAAAAGGCTGGAGTGCTCACCCCGCGCGGGCCTTCGCCGCCCGCTACACCAATCTCCCCATGGGGCTTCAAGCGTCTACCCTATTCTGTGGCCCGGCCCGGAATGTTGTACTTATCCCGAAACCAAGCGTCACGGTCACCCGGTTCGAACCTCAGCTGTCTGCGTGCCGCCAATCCAGAATAGGGGAGATGCCAAAATGAATTGGGATCAAGTGGAAGGAAAATGGAAGCAGTATTCCGGCAAAATGAAAGAAAAATGGGGAAAGCTTACCGACAGCGATCTGGACATCATCAAAGGCCAGAAAGATCAGCTGGTAGGCAAAATCCAGGAACGCTACGGAATCGCCAAAGAAGAAGCGCAAAAACAGGTCGACGAGTACACCGCAACTTTTTTTGCTGATGACACTGGCGATGCCGCGGGGGCCACTGAAACGGAAAGAAGAAAGAGCCATACCGCCGGTAAGCGGTAGCGATCACACGCCGTGCGGCGGATTTCGCGCACGGCGTGTTTTTTTGCCCACGCGCCGTCGCGCGGCAATTTGTGGTGTAAAATCCAGCCCTCGACAGACGATGTTGGCGTTCCGTCGAACTTTCCTGTCACCGAAAAGGTCAACAATGAGGTTTTTGTCATTCCTCGCTCTGATTGGGTTTCTCTCTGTGCAGGTGGCGAGCTGTAGGAAGCAAACGAATCAGAACGACGCTATCCGGGCCGCTATCGTCAAACATCTTTCAACGGTCAACGGTCTGAATCTGGACGCGATGGACATGAATATCGCCAACGTGGCCATCACCGGCGAAAAAGCGCGGGCCCAGGTGGAATTTCATTTGAAAGGCAATCCTTCCTCGGACGCCAGCATGAAAATATCCTACGATCTGGAAAAACGTGGCGCCATGTGGGTGGTCGTCAGGAAACCAGTGCCGGACGGAAGCCGGGACAATCCTGCGCCGGGAACCGCTCCCCCGGCGGTGCACCCTTCGATTCCGGATTCCCCGCCGGGAAGCTAGCTCCCGGGAACTTTCATGCGGGCTTCTCCTCGGAACTAGACGGTCTTATCCTTGGAATAGCAGATTGTTTCCAGGTTGCATGCAATGCACTTTGGATTGCGCGCAACGCAAATGCGCCGGCCGTGCCAGATGAGTTGGTGGGAAAACTGGATCCACTTTTCCTTCGGAATGATCTGTATCAAGTCCTGTTCGATTGTTTTTGGTTCCTCATTGCGTGTCAGATCGAGACGCCGGGATAGCCTCATGACATGGGTATCGACAACCACGCCGCTGGCGATTCCATACGCAGTTCCCAGAACGACGTTGCCCGTTTTGCGCGCAACTCCGGGTAGGGTAAGCATCTCTTCCATTGTTTGGGGAACCATTCCGCCAAACTTGTCGAGAATCTCCCGGCTTGCGCCCATCACGGACTTGGTCTTGTTGCGAAAAAACCCCGTGGGGCGAATATCCTGCTCCAGCTCACTGGGCGTCGCATGCGCGAACGCTTCAACGGTCGGATATTTTCTGTAGAGCGTCTGGGCCACCTGGTTGACGCGCACATCGGTGCATTGCGCGGAGAGAATGGTAGAAATCAGCAGTTGAAACGGGCTTTCGTGTCTCAATTCGCATGTGGCCTCGGGATATGCCTCATCCAGGCCTTTTAGTATGGCGGCAACCCGCTCCGGGGCGATGGCGGCGGCGCGCGATTTAGTCCCAATTCTTGCTCTGGTGAATTGCTTCTTGAATTTTATTTTGGCAGGGAGCGAACTCTTCTTTTTACCGTGTTTTTTTTCTTTGCGGGCCATAACACTCCGAACTATAGCATGGAGGAAATGCAGGCAAGCAAGCGGCGAAACGCTTTCCCCCGGTGGCTGAATCTGTTTTTCTCCGCTGCGGAAAGTTCCGCGAAGGTCTTGCCGTAGGCCGGGGGGGAGAAGACCGGGTCATAGCCAAATCCGCCAGTGCCACGCGGCGCACCCACTAACTCGCCATCCACCCGCTCACTCACAACAGCCAGCGGGCGACCTTGCCTGGCGATTGCAATTACACAGACGAAATGCGCCGATCGCTCGGCACCTGATTTGCCCTCCATGGCCTTGAGCAATTTGGCAATGCGCTCGGCGTTGGTGGAATTTGGCCCCGCATAACGCGCCGACAGCACTCCGGGCTGTCCGCCAAGCGCGGGAACGACCAGGCCGGAATCATCGGCAAAAATCAGTCCGTCTTGCAGTTGTGAATAATAGAGAGCTTTGCCCGCGGCATTCTCCGCGAAGGTGGGATAGTTTTCCAAAAATTCCGGCACCGAACCGTAGGCCGGTAACGTTTCAACCGTGAATTGTCCGGAGAATTCGCCTTCCTCGACGAGAGTGCGGAATTCCGCCAGCTTCCCCGGGTTCGAGGATGCCAGGAAAAGTTTAACGGGAGCGCCCACTGAATTTCAGCGGCAACAGACTGCGCTGCTCTTCGGTCAGCCGACGAATGCCGGCCGCCGCCAGTGCCAGCAGATCCTGCATCTCGCTACCGGTAAAAGGTCGACCTTCTGCGGAAGCCTGAATTTCAACAAAGTGACCGCCGCCCGTCATCACCACATTCATGTCCACTTCGGCGCGAGAATCTTCTTCATATGCCAAATCGAGCAACGCCCGGTCATCCACGATTCCAACGCTGGTTGCTCCGACCGTATCGATGAGCGGGGAACTCTTCAGTATTCCCGCGGCCACCATCCGCTCAAACGCCAAGGCCAAGGCCACAAAAGCTCCCGTGATCGAAGCGGTCCGTGTTCCTCCGTCGGCCTGTATCACATCGCAATCAACCCAGACCGTGCGTTCGCCGAGAGCTTCCTGGTCGGTGACAGCGCGCAGCGATCGCCCGATGAGCCGCTGAATTTCCTGGGTCCGTCCAGACTGTTTGCCGCGAACCGCTTCGCGCGCAGTTCGCTCTTCGGTCGCGCGCGGCAGCATCCCGTACTCGCTCGTGACCCACCCTTTGCCGCTGCCTTTCAAAAATCCGGGCACGCCGTCGTCTACAGTTGCAGTACAGATGACGCGAGTGCCGCCCAGTTCGATTAACACACTGCCTTCTGCGGTTGAAATAAAATCAGGCGTAATTTTCAACGGGCGCATCTGATCCGCGCCACGGCCATCAGCTCTCACGCTTCCTCCAATTGCCATTTCACATTTCCGCCGTCGTGGTCACGGCCTGTGCTCGGGCTGCGCCAGTTTGCCCGGCGTAGTTCCGGGTGTCAACTTGGCCGGCGCTTCAACCAGTTTCTTGGCGTCAGGCGCCGCCTGCGCAGGCGCCGCCACGACTGCTGGCGCGGGCTTTGGCTGCGCGGGCACAGGTTTGGTATTCACGGTGAACGTTCCTGTGAGGTCCAGGTGTCCAGCCAGCGTTTCGACTTCTTGCCCGTGAATCAGGATTTTCAGCCGCGCCACTTGCGGCACGTTGGCTTCAAGCGTCTTCACAATGGAGTCCACTGCCATTTGCTCGCTTTGAATTCCGGAAGGAATCGAAGTTGCCAATGCCTCTGAAAAATCAGCGATCCCGGTTCCATCGGGTAACAGATAAAACGCCAAAAGGACCGCATCGGGTGGCAGGGTCCGCAATTCCGGATCTACCGGTCCCGCGAGCAACGTGTTGAGCACTTGCTTTGACCGCAAGACGGGATCGCTTGAAAGCGGCAATTCGGCTGTAACGGGCAGGAGCGTGCCATCGCCCGAGTCGGATGCCCAAAACAACTTAGCGCGCACTCGTGGCTCGCTCGGATTCATCGCCAGGGCTTGCGTCAACTCTCTTCGCGCTTGTTCCTCACTCTGCTGCTGCGCATTTGATGCTTTCTGCAATCTGCGCCGGAGAATAGGGAAATAGATTGCCGCCACCACCACCGCCGCCGCCAATCCCCCAATCAACCAAACCTTCCACCGAGGATTCACTGGGCCGCACCTTGTCCTGTGACCGCTACAACATAGGATGGTTTAAACGCCGTAGCTCCGCGCGCAATCGCTTCGGCAACTCCGGTCGCCATACGATCGAGGTTCGCGCGATTGTCGACAGACACGCTGGAAATTTCAACGGCAATCGCCGGAGCTGCGGTGGTGCGCAACTGGCGTATCGCTGCCGCTTGTGCCGCAGCTGGCGATCCCCGGAAGCTCTGCGCTAGTAGCGTTTGCACTTGATCGCCAAGTTTTCGGCTCAAGCCAAGGAAAGGGGCCTGCGCTCGCTCCCAGGGGATCAACCCGCTCGAATCGGCCCGCGTGGGCAACTCGGAATTAACATACACCCGCACCGTTCCGGGAGATCCTGTCGAGGAAACATGAAGGCTGATGAAGATGGCTCCGCGCTGCGCATTGGCTTTGGCTGAACGATCGTCGAAGGAGGGGTTTTCATTATCCTGCCGCGTTTGCACGACCTGGAATCCCTGCAATTCGAGTGCCCGTCGCACTTGCGTTGCAAATTCAAGCACCACTTCACTCTCGCGAATTCCGCCTGTGCCGCGCGCTCCTGAATCGGTTCCGCCATGGGCCGGATCGAGTACCACAATGTTCAGCTCCGGCCGTAGTTGCTGGGGGGCCGGTGCAGGCTGGGTCGTTGGCGGATTCTGCGCTGGACTGGATGGTCGGGTGGCGCCGGGACTTTGCGGCGCCGGGCTGGGAACTTGGCTGGCGTTGCTAAAGGCCGTCGCCGCCCATCCCAAAGAGCAGAACACGACAAGAAAAGCCGCAACAATTCGAATCTGCGAATACACCCGCTGGAAAACGATATTTCTCACGCAAAGCAGCATATCAAATCTGTGCCGCAAACTGTGCCGCTCGCGCGTCCGGGGAACGAAAAAGGGACGGCCAGCCAGCCGTCCCCGCACGTTGATCTTTACATTGTTTTGACGGCAATACTATTGCTGCGGCGCCGCCGGTGGTTGCGATTGTGGCTGTGCCTGTTGCTGATGCTGCGACCGCCGCTCCCGCATGTTCTGCTTCATCTGCTTTCTCTGATCCGGAGTCAGCACTTTGAACATTTGCTGGTGCGTCCCTTTGCGGATTTCCCGTATTTTCCCTTGTTTGGCGTCCGCTGCCAGAGAAGAGTCAGCGTTCACGGCGTCCATTTGCGATTTGCTGTCAGTGCGAATCTGCTTGATCTGAGCTTTCTGTTCGTCAGTTAGATTCAGACCGGCGAAACCGCGCATCTGCTTGTCTTCGGTGGGCGCCGTCGCCTGGCTTTGCGCTGGATCTTGTCCCGTGTCGGTGCCGCTCGATTGTGCACGGCCCGCCGGCGCGATTGCGAGCATTGCCAACAAGCTCGCAGCCAGTACCGCACTCTTAGCAACCTTCGTCGTATTCATAAAACGTCCTCCCTTTATGGTGTTTCTTCAGCTCTGGGCTCCCTCTGTAGAACACCGGCCCGGCCAGGATGTCGCGCGGTTTCTCGGCGCGCCTGAAAGCAAGAAAAACCGCCCGGTCAAGTGACCCGGGCGGCTGCAGTTCGGTTTGAAGTTTATTGCCTAGGCAGTTTCTGCGCCCTGCGCGACAGCGCTCTTGGAGTCTCTGGTGCGCAGCCACGCCGTAACCGCATAGGTGAGAAATCCAGTAAGGATAATGAGCCCGCCAAATACCAGTCCGTTCATGCCGAGCATCGACTCACTCCCGCTTTCCACCAAAGCCAAACTGAGCAACAAAAGCGGAAAGATTCCGCAGGTAATCGCCCCAGCCAGCCCGCCGGGTACGCGGAATTCCCGCTTCAATTCCGGCTCGCGCACCCGCAGCACGACCAGCGTGACAAACTCCAGCATCAGCGCCGCGCCGTACAGCATGATGTCGAGCGTCACCAGCTTCTTGAAGTCCAGTGCCAGGCAAATCGCCCACAAGCTGGCGCACACGAGAATTGCCACCCACGGCGCGTCGGTTCGTTTGCTGGTTTTTGCGAAAAACTTGGGCAGCATCCCATCGCGCGCCATCGCCAACGGCAGTCGGGAGTAGCTCATCACCAGCGCATTGAACATGCCAAATGCACTCATCATGCCCCCCAGCACGATGGCAAATCGCAGCCATTCGAGTCCGAGGATTTTTCCGCCGAGCGATCCCGCAACGGTGGCCCAGGAACCATCCTCGGCAAACGAGGAAGCGGGCGTTCCCGTAAAATAGACGGCCACAAAGGGCAGGATATAGGTAAGGGAAACCAGTACGACGGCCGCAATCATGGCCTTGGGGTAAGTCCGTTGTGGTTTCTCCACTTCTTGCGCAATGGTAGACGCATTGTCCCATCCCATGTAATTCCACATGGCCACAAGCACTCCGCCGAGAAGTCCGAGACCGGTACCGGCGCCAGCCGCATGGGGCTCGGCCATGGCCCCCAACTTGAAAGGAGCAAGAACCACAATCAATGCAAAAGGTGCAGACAGGAGGAAGAACAGCCACAATGAGGTAATCCCCACGACGCGGATTCCTGCAAGGTTTAGCGCCGCGCACGTCGCGACCACAAAGAGTCCTGCATACACGCCGTTATGCCCGACCCCAAACCACGGCGACATCTGCTTTAAATAGAAAACAAATAAAGTCGGATAAATAGCCATGTCAAAAATACTGGCTGTCAGCGACAACCATGCTTCCTGAAATCCCCAGAAATTACCGAGTCCGCGTCGCACCCACGCGTAGTAGCCACCCTCTTCCGGAAGCGCACTGGAAAGTTCACCGATCATGAACGCGGTTGGCAGACACCACAGCACGGGCAAGAACAGGAGAATCAAAATTCCGTGCCCGTAGCCGGCTCCGCTCACAATGGCTTCGGTGCCGTAGGTTCCGCCAGACACCATGAAGAATGTCGCGGCCACCAGCGGCCACAGCGTCAGCTTTGCAGCTTTGGTCTTTGCACTAGAGATTACGTCGGAAGGTAAGCGGGCGGGAAGCGATAACGTGCTCAATTTTTACTCTCGTCCTCCTCAAGCGATTCTCACTCTCGTCACGGCGGTGAAGCGAGTTCGCTTTTGAAGAATACAAGACTCATTTCTCGGCGCAACAAAAAAATGCAGGGTGATGGATATATTTTCATCCGGCGGCGAGGTCCTGCGCGGTCCTGCACCCTGCTTCGCTCTTCTGCCACAAGCCCCTCGTCGCGGCTTTTGGCGCCGACTGCTTTGCTCCGTGTGATAGACTCCGCCTTTTGCTGCTGCCTTGATTTCCTTTCAGGAGTTATTCGAATGAAACTTGTCTCTCGCCTGGTCCGGCTCGCCGCTGTTCTGGTGTTCGCTTCGCCTGCGTTCGCGCAGACTTCTTCGACCGGAACCAGACCCATCACCGTCGACGATTACTTTCAGATCCGCGAGGTCCAGGACCCGCAAATCAGCCCCGACGGCCAATGGGTTTCCTATACCGTGAAGACGGCCATTCTCAAGGACGACAAGAACGAGAATCGTGTCTGGGTCGTGCCTTTTGCCGGCGGAGACGCAATCGCCTTTACCGCTGAAGGGGTTTCGTCGTCTCATGCCCGTTGGAGTCCGGACGGAAAATACCTTGCCTTCCTTTCTGCCCGCAACGAAGGCAAGACGCAAGTCTGGCTCATGAATCGTCTGGGCGGCGAGCCGCAGCGGCTGACAGACACTCCCCAGGAAGTCGACAATTTCTCCTGGTCACCCGATAGCAAACGCCTGGTTCTGGTTCTTCGCGACGCCACTCAGGAAGAACTCGACGCCGCCAAGGATAAAGATAAGGACAAGGACAGCGATGGCAAGGACAAGAAGAAACAGAAGCCGTGGGTAATTGACCGGTTGCAGTTCAAAGAAGATGAAATCGGCTATCTCGACCGTCACCGCACGCATCTCTACACATTCGACTTGGCGACCAAGACCCTCACGCAGGTCACCTCAGGCGACTTTGACGACTCCGAACCCGCTTGGTCGCCGGACGGACGGCTCCTGGCATTTGCCAGCAACCGTTCACAACCGGATCCAGATGCCACCTATGACGAAAATATTTGGGTCGTTTCTGCCGACAACACCGACAAAGGCGCACGTCTAAGGCAAATTACCTCGAGTCCCGGCGAAGAACACACTCCGTCGTGGTCGCCCGACGGCAAGTGGATCGCCTACGTGACGCAGCTCGATCCCAAGCTCTTCCAATATGCCACCAAGCACATAGCCCTCTCTTCTGCGTCCGGCGGCGAAGCAAAGGTTCTGACCCAGGCATTCGACCGCATGTCGACCGAGCCCCGCTTTGCTCCGGATGGCAAGTCCATCCTCTTCATTGCGGACGACGATGGTACGCAGAACGTTTGCCAGATTCCGGTGAGTGGCGGCGCCGTCACGCGCCCGGTCGGCGGTCGCCTGATGGTGAATAGCTACACTCTCGCGGCCTCAGGCGCCATCGTAGCTCAGCTGGCCACACTGGATCGTCCCGACGAGCTGTATACCGTTGCTGGCGGCAAGCTCACCCAGATCACGCATGTGAACGACGCGCTCATCTCGCAACTCAAGCTCTCGCACGGTGAATATGTAAAGTTCAAAAGCAAGGACGGAACAACAATCGCCGGCTACCTTTACAAACCTCTGGATTACACGCCTGGACGGAAAGTCCCAACCATCCTGCGACCGCACGGGGGCCCTGTCTGGGCCTACTATGCCGAGTTCAGTCATCTGGTTCAGCTCTTTACCGCCAGCGGTTATGCCGTTCTCCTCCCCAACCCCAGAGGTTCCTCGGGCTACGGACAGGACTTTTGTAAAGTGATTTTTGCCGATTGGGGCAACAAGGACTTTCAGGATGACATGGCCATGGTCGACTACGCCGTCGCCGAGGGCATCGCGGACCCGGACAGATTAGGCGTGGGCGGCTGGTCCTATGGCGGCATGTCGACCGACTTCATCATTGCCCAGACCACCCGTTTCAAGGCCGCTATTTCCGGTGCCGGCGTTGCCAACGTCACAACGACGTACGGCCATGACATGTACCAGCGCGATTATCTGGCTGAACTTGGCCACCCTTGGGAGCACCGCGAGGCCTGGGACAAGGTCTCGCCGTTCTACCGCGTAGCCAATATCACAACGCCGACTCTGTTCATGGGAGGCGATATCGACTGGAATGTCCCCGTCATCGGCGGCGAGCAGATGTATCAAGCGCTCAAAAGCCTGGGTCGCGCCACCGAACTCGTGGTTTATCCCGGCGAATACCACGAGTTCTCAGGCCCTTCCCATATTAAGGACCGCCTGGAACGTTACTTGTCGTGGTACGCCCACTACATCAAAGCGGACGGTACTCCGGCCAGACCGGCCGAGGCCACGGGCGCAGCGCCAAGCAAGACAGGGAACTAGCGGGCCCCCTGGCCAGCCAGTTCCCCTGGTGATTGTTTTTAAATTTAGCGCCCGCGGTCGGGCGAGTTCCGGATTACTTGGCAGGAGCCTTCTTCTGCAGTTCGTCGAGTGCCGCCAGCACTTCTGCGCTGTGTTCAGCAGGCTTAACTTCAAGATAAGTCTTCTGAACTACACCGTTCGGGTCGATCAAGAATGTGTGCCGCGCCGAAAGCTTGGTAACTCCAAGGTTCATCACCGAGCCATACTGCGCGGAAACGTCCGACTTGGTATCGGCCAGCAGCTTGAAGCTTAAGCCTTCTTTGGTGCAAAACTTTTGGTGTGAATCCTCGTCCTGCATGCTGACGCCAATGATGACGGCATGTTTGGCTTCATACTGCGCCTGATCACGCTGAAAATTGTGCGCTTCTACCGTGCAGCCACTTGTGAAATCCTTCGGATAAAAGTACAGCACAATCCACTGGCCCTTGAAGTCATGCAGGCTTACGGCTTTGCCTTCCTGCGAATTCAACGTAAAGTCTGGCGCCGCTGTGCCGACAGCGGGGGCCTTCTCGTCAGCGCGCAAAGCGCGATAACCCACGGCCAGCACAACCGCCGCGGCAACCGCAATGTAAATAGCAATCACTCGAACTCCCCTACGACGTGAATTATCCATGATCCAGAGTCTCCTTGCGGGGCGCAGATTCCATTATGCACTTTTCGAATATTTTTCGAAATCAGCGGCGTTGCGTGAAAATCCCAAAACCTACGCGCAACTGAATGGTGTTAATTCCCGGGTTGGGAGAGGCGATTCCGGCATTGGAAATGTGCATGAACCGGATCTCCGCGCTCACATTGTGTTTGCTTCGCAAAAAATGCAGTCCCACCGCGCCGCTGGTTGTGAAATTCACATGGGAAGTTCCTGGCGGCGTCTTAATATTGGTGAACAGCGTCCCGCCGCCAATCTCAATATAGGGAACCACACTGTGGCGGGCCGCCAGCATCCACTTGAAAGCAAACGGATTCACTCCCGCGCCGTAAGCGTTGCCCGAATTCTGGAAAACCATGAAAACCGGCACCACATCCACTGCGTACTCCAGCCGGCCCTTTAGAAAGCCGGGCCCATGGGGCGCCGTCAGAACCATTCCAAAACGTCCCCCCACATTCCACACGCCATCTCCCGATTGGCTGCCGCTGATTCCGTGTCCTCCGCCTGTCCAGACCTGCCACTCGTGTCCGCCCTCAACGGGACCTGACTGGGCAACAGCGGCCGGAGCACTCGCTAAAAAAACGCCACAGCAAACGACGACAACGACGGCAATAAATGAAATTCTCACAAAGAAATTTTTCCTCGCGAATTGGATTCCCGTCCGCGGCCACTGGGTGCACAGAAGATACAGAAAATCGCCCCGAAGCGCGACACACTTCTCGCGGTTGCAGGCCGGATTGGTCGGTTTGGTTGTGGGAGGCGCCGAGGCGAGCGTGAGTCCCGCGCTTTCAGCGAAGTGGAGCAAGAACCGAAAGCGGTTTGCGGGGGAAGCGGAGTTCACGGCAATGGCAAGTTCGATCGACTGGGCTTGGTCTTCCTATCGAGCGGCACTTCCCGCGTTCATCAGGAGTATCTCGCGCCAGGTGGGCCAGGCTTTGTCCTGACGGCGGACGCTACCACGGGCGAGAAAACATCGCGGGAACCCTTCGGCCCCGCAGGCCTTGAAAAGCCGCGCAGCCAAAGCTATTCATGCTGGCTCCGGTAGCGAATTGCGTTTCCAGAAACTCCGCCGGAGTAATGAATATCGATCTCCTCTGGAACATCGCGCAGCGTCGCCTTGCCGCCGCGCACAAATCCGCGCACTTCGCCGGTCCGCGCGTCTTGCAGCATCAATACCGGAAATTTTGCGGCATCCCAGGAGAGCTGCAGCGAATGATTGGCTAGAGGCTGAATCTCGACCGGATTGGGCGCTTCCTGAGCGGCGAATGCCGCGACCGTACTCTGTGTCTGGCGGGCCAGTTCGACTCCTTCTCTGGAAACATGAAGGCTCTTAACTCGACCCAGGATTTCTGTCGACATCGGCACGACAAACGCAAAATTCCTGATCGATATTCCTTCCGGCAAGTCCGCAATTTCCGGCGCATCAAAGGGAACGCTCGCCAGAACTTGCCCCTGTGCGTCGCGCGCCTGCCACAGGTAATTTCCGGTACGCAATTTCGCCGACGCAATCGGTAGCCGGAACGCCGGCTCAAGAATCATTTTTCCATTTTCGATTCGTCCCCATACCAGAAGTCCGCCTTGGGCACTGTTGTCAGCGGCAATGTCCGGCGATGGCGTTACCGGGTCGTTGCTGGCCCGGTGCGCCAGTTCATTTTTATAGACATAGTCACTGATCCAGTTATTGTTGCAGTAGCCCATGATGTCGTGATCTGTCGTCGGCTTGAAATTTCCGGTTGTGGCAAAAACATCCCATCCCGATACCCCAATCGTGCCGCCCGCATAAGGATAGTTTGGATCGGGATTGCTCACGCCTCCGCACGGGCTATGCGAATCGCCCATGTTGTGCCCTTCTTCGTGCGCCAGGGTCACTCCACTGGAATCCTTGTCCCATCCGATTGCCGATGGCGCTCCCACATAGCCAAGCCCCACGACTCCTGAACTGTAATTTGGACTGACAACGCCGTAGTAATAGCGATTTTCATGCGGATCCTCGGCATTGTGTTTTGCGTTCAGTTCGCTCAACACCGTTCCCCAGTTTGATCCATCGTTCAGCAGAGTCATGACACTGGAAGTCATCTTACTTCCCACCACAACGTCCACCGTGTCCGGCACGGGATGCAGCCGCTTGGCAAAGTCCACCCAGCTGAGTGCCGTTTTCGAAGCGCTCACGATGGTCGCAACGCGGCCGTCGCCGGTCTGCACGGGAACCAGAGTCACCCGCCACTGCGCCAGGGTGCGCACATCCATGGTTTGTGAAAATTGATTGTTCGTTCGATCGGACTCCGCAATGGCCCCGGAAGGGTCAACCGTTGCCACAATCTGTGCTCCATTCTGGATCCACGCAGCAGGGACGGCCGCATTCCAGGAAGCATTCGAATTTGCGTCAATTGACGTCGGCACGGAAGCGGCCGGCGCATTGATCGTAAGGGTGTTCGTCGTGCTGCCTTTGCTAAAGACCACCCGCACCTGCGGTGTTGCGGTATTCGCCTGATTCGCCTTCACAAACACGCGTACCGACGCACTGCGGTTCAGTACCAGGGGAACCGCCGTCGGGTAATCCTGCGCGGCCTGGGTTACGTACAGCCCGTCAATCGTCAGATCCAGCCCCGAAGCGCTGTTTACTGTAAAGCTGCCGGAGGAACTCGCGGTCCCCGCTGGCGTAGTCACCGAGATTGTGCCACTCGTCGAGCCTGTGGGAACGATTGCCGTGATCTGGGACGCCGTGTTCACGGTAAACGTTGTGGCTGCCGTGCCGTTGAATTTTACAGAACTCGCACCGGTAAAATTGGCCCCACCAAGCGTCACGCTGACCCCAATGACTCCACTCGTCGGCGTGAAACTGGTAATTGTCGGCACTGCGGCGGAAACCGAGAAATTGGCAGCGGATGTGGCTGTGCCACCCGGAGTCGTGGCCGTAATCTTGCCGGTCGTCGCTCCGGGCGGAACGCCAGCGGTAATTTTCGTGCTGCTATTTACAGTGAACGTGGCGGTGGTCCCGTTAAACTTCACAGCACTCGCGCCGGTCAAATTCGTTCCCGTGACTGCCACGCTCGTTCCTGTGGTTCCCGTTGTCGGCGTGAAACTTGTGATGGTTGGAGCGGCGGGTGTGACGGTGAAGGCGCTCGGAGAAGCGGCGCTTCCCCCCGGTGTGGTCACCAGAATCGAACCAGTCGTAGCTCCGGCTGGCACGCTCGTCGCGATTTGGGTAGCGCTCTGTACGGTGAAGGTTGCAGGCGTTCCGTTAAAGGAAAGCGCCGACGCTCCGGCGAGGTTCGTTCCGGTTATGGCTACGCTCGTGCCGGTAGCTCCACTTGTCGGGGTGAAACTCGAAATCGTTGGCGCAGCAGCGCTCACCGTGAAGTTTCCCGATGAAGTTACCGTTCCGCCGGGAGCGGTTAACGAGATTTTTCCGGTAGTCGCGCCGGAAGGAACAGCTGCAGTAATTTGCGTGGCGCTGTTGACCGTAAATGTGGCTGCCGTGCCGTTGAAGGAAACAGTGGTTGCTCCGGCTAGATTGGTTCCGGTGATCGTAACGCTGGCACCCACGACGCCGCTCGTCGGAGCGAAGCTTGTAATCGTCGGTGCAGCTGCGGTCACTGTAAAAGTGCCCGCCGAGCTTGTTGCCCCGCTCGGAGTTGTGTCTGAAATCTTCCCGGTCGTCGCACCGGCAGGCACCGTCGCGGTAATCTGTGTTGCACTGTTAACTACGAAGGTGGAAGAGGTCCCGTTAAACGTAAGCGAGGTTGTGCCGGCGAAGTTCGTTCCTGTTACGACGACGCTGGTGCCGGCGGTACCGGACTGCGGAGCGAAAGAACTAATCGTCGGTCCGGCCGCGGGCGGGCTCGTCGTGGTGCCCGGATTATTTACGTTGGCGCAGGAGGCCGCCCCCAACGTCGTTACTACCGACAAAATCATTAAAAGGCGTCGACGAACTCGTTTGGGTGCAGCGGTCCAGCTCACTTGGCGCTCCTCGCTCAAATTCCTTGGGCATTGAGTGCTGGACAACCCCAATAAGGCTCGCAAAAGGGAATCCGACTAAACGCTGATTTGCCCTTCGCTCGCCACACTGGACCCAGTTCTACTGCATGGTACGTTCTTGCTTGACCCCCGAGCCACTGTACGGGCGAACAGTTCTGGGATAGCTGGTTTGCTGTACTCAAGGCAAGCCAACTCGCGCCTGGTTGGATTCCTGGTTTGTCGCGTTGCAATTTCGTTCGGGATATCCGTTGGCCACAAACTCAGCTGGGCGCAGCTGCAGAACTCTCGGCAAGGACACCCGGAAGAAATTACGGGCGAACCCTCTCCGGGATGGCGGTCGTCTGGCCGCCGAGCGGTGGCCACGCTCTCTTTCCTATTGGGGAGATGTTGAGGCTACGGCGGTGCCTGTGGCCCGGGGAGACTTCCGTTTCCGCATTCCCAGAAGGAATCGCCGCGCGGGAATTTCCACGATTCTTTCAATGGCCATCGAAAAAATAACGAGGAGGGGCAGAAATACCAGGAACTGCCACAGCTCAACGATTTGCGTGCGGGCCGGAACATGCCGCAGCACGTTGGTAAGAGCCTGCCAGTAGTGCCAGGTAGGCGCCTGCACGATGTAGATAATGTAACTGGCTTGGCCCATGGCATCGAAGGCCCGGCCCCCCACCAAATTCGTCAGCCAGTTTGTGTTCCTTGTAAAAAGGATAATGCCCAGCAGGAAGAGCGGAGCGACCCCGCCTGTAATAAAAACTTCCAGCCAATCCTTTGGCCAGACGGCGGCCAGGGCCAGGAATCCAACGCAAGCCGCCAGGGTCAGCCAGCTTGCGGTTGTCTTTGCCACCTTGCTCCATGGTTCAACAAATCGTATACCCGCTATGCCAATCAGGAATAGGGGCGTCCACAGCAGCGGATTGTTTCGCAGGTAGGAATCCCACAGCGGTTTTTCAATCATTCCTAATGTGAAGGCAGCTGTGATCCCCGCCGGAATCAACCATGCCGCCACAATGAGCAGCGTTCTGCCGGTGTCCTTGAGTTTCGCAATGCGCTCACTGGCAAACGGGAACACCAAATACATGAACGCTTCCACAGAAAGCGACCAGCTGGGCCCGTTCCATGACTGAGAATAGGAAGTCCACGCCTGCACCATCAGAGCATTCAAAATCGCCGCAAGGAGGAAGGTTTTCCAGTCCGGACCGCCCGCCGCGGAATGGCCGAGATACTTTGCGACTGCGAATGGAGCAAACATCAGGAAAGCCACAAGGTAAGCAGGATACAAGCGCGCAAACCGCGAGTTGTAGAACTCGGGACGGGAATCGACCCGCCTGTTTCCACTCGTCAAATATTTATTGGCCAGCACAAATCCGGAAAGAATAAAGAAAAATGCTACCGCCGCAGGCCCCTCGTTAATCAGTTTTTGCAACACGCCCGGGACATTTTCGTATCCTCGAACATCTGGCGCAAAATGAAACACAACCACCGCCATGGCGGCAATGAATCGCAGCCCATTCAGTGCGGTGAACGTTTTGCTTTTTCCTTTTACGTTTGCGGTCAATTCGGATTTAGTCGGCGTTTCGAGCATCTGTTCTTTCTGAATGTTTCCCGAATAGCTTCACAGCCGCCATCAGCCAAGTCAATGCCCAAAACCTGGTATATCCAATCGAATTCCTGAGTTTGACATCCTGCGCCCGTCTTTGCGCAGCGGTTCGCCGTGCGGTGCCCGGTTCTTAGGGAATTAATTTCGCAGCGCGCAACCTGGTGAAAAGTCCGAAAAAACTGTCATCCGTTGCCTGGTACTCGAGGAAGCCAAGTTTGCGGCTGCGGCTCATATCCGTAACGACTTCGATAGGACGCCCCAGGTCCGCGTCGGTATGCCAGGCGGAAATCAACACGTTCAAATCTTGTTCGCGAAGGCCATGTTCTTGCGCTATTTTTTTCCACGCAGGAGCAGCATCGGCGAGTTGCTCTTCCAGGGGCAGGCCTGGTCCTGACGGAGGTTCTGGAACGACCCTGAACCACCGGGCGATCTGTCCCCACATCCAACTCCAACGGAACACGTCGCCATTCACAATGTTGAGGGCCTGATTGTAGGCGGCGGGCGTGGTCGCGGCCCACTGGAGGTGCCGCGCCAGTAAACTTGCGTCGGTCACGTCCGTGAGGCTGTTCCATTGTGTCAATGAGCCGGGAAACAAGAAGCGCCGGCCAGTCTCGCGGCAGATGCTGGCATAGACGGCGAGAGTGACTCCCATGTTCATCGCGTTGCCAAGCGCATACCCGATGATGGTGTGCGGACGATGGACGCTCCAGTGAAAGCCATCGCGTTTTGCGGCAGAAAAAACTTCATCTTCCTGCGCATAATAAAAATTCGCCAAATCCAGCCGCGGTTGTTCTTCGCGAAACGGCGTCACCGGCAGCTGGCCTACTCCGTAGGCTTCAAACGGTCCCAAGTAGTGCTTCAATCCCGTCACCAGGGCCACGTGCTGCACCGTCCCGGCCGGGGACAGCGCTTCCAACACGTTGCGAACCAAAGTCGAATTGACCCGGATGTTTTCCGCCTCACTCGCTTGCCGCAGCCAAGCGGCCAAAAAGACGTGCGTCGGACCGGTTCCAGCAAGCGCCGTACGCAGAGCTTGCGGATTCAGAAGGTCGCCGGCGATGGCATGGACGCCGGCGAGTGCGGGTGGCCGGCGCGCCAGCCCAAAAACCGTCCAGTCCTGCTGCCCGGCAAGATGACTGGCAAGGTTGAGTCCCACAATTCCGGTTGCTCCAACGACCAACGCCCTTGGCATCGAATTCGCGCTCCCATCGGAATGGCGCAAAACAGCTTCCGGCCACTCTGACTGTTGAGATGACGGGGCCCAAGTCTAGTTACTGCCTTTTATCCGGGAGGCGCACTGGTTTGCAAGGGATCCTCTTGTTCCTAATCTTAGCCAACAGGTAACGAACTCCACAGCCGGGGATTTCCTGGCGGCCGAACAGCCCTCAGTCAAACTTAGTTATTGAAAACAATTCGCAGGGCTCTGGAGACGGTCAACGTTCGGAACTTACCAATGGAGAGGAGTGGAAGCGCATCTGGATCATGACGGTGCCGGCCAGGGATGCGAAGCGGGATTGGATCAGATTGCTTTTGGGAAAGTTATTCAAACGCTCGACCTTACGGCATCTCCTTGACTCGCAGGATGTGCAGCGGACTTTCTTCAAAATGAATCACCCGGCTACCTTGGATTGTTTAGCTAAGCCGGGGGTTTATATTCAAACGACTGAACTGTCGAATCGTCGGCACCAGTTCTTGATATAACTTGGTTTTGTCCAAAAACTTAACCGCCTTGAAGCTCTCTGCCATCTTTCTGGTTTCTTCATCCTCGTATAGGGACATGGCAATGATGGGGCAACCGAGCGATGCTTTCAGAACTTTAGCAAGCGTGTACTCGTCAGAATCCGACATGTGAAGGTCGATGACAATGACATCGGGTTTTAGTTCAGACGCAAGCCTTGCTGTCTGAGTGAAGGTGGTCGCCTCGCCTACCAGGGAAACGTCGACCGATTCTTGCAAAACGCGTCTGATTGCTCCACGCATCACGTCTGAATCGTCAGCAACTAAAAGCTTTATCTTCATTGGGTCTCCACGAAACACAACTGCCTTCTCTGTGCAGGGTCGAGCTGACGGAAGGCGGGTACGGCCTGGACGGTCGACTGCAAAAATTGCCTAGAGCCATTCGTGTGCGCTTCGATTGAAGAAAACATCTTTGCCTCGACCGCTGTCGGCAAACTGACGTTCATTCTGCTGGGAAGGTGCCATAGCGGGAATTGGGTTCTATAGAGTTTTCATTTTCAAGTTCAGCAAGGCATTCACAGCGCGCCGGAGGTCGATTCTTTCTTCCAGCGGGCCGGCAATGTCATGCAGTTCAAGATAGCGATTCAGAATGGCGCTCTCCGCCAAAACAATCGAGATTGGTAAAAAGGGCAGGACATCCTCAATCAACGCCTCGGCGTAAGGTAAGTGCCAACTCTGAGCCGCGAAGAAGTTGGTTTCGTTGAGTTGAACTGTGTCAGTTTTGTTCTCTGGCACCAATACAAACGCCAAGTCCGATTCTTCAACCGTCACTGAACTGCCGTCGTGGATTTGACTTCGTGGCGCGATTGGCGTGTCTAAGGGCACATGAACCTCCGAAAAAGTGATACCAGCTACACTAAACCGTGTATGTACTGTTTTAGACACGTAGTAAAAGGGGAGTTACCGGCGGGCCATTCGGAGGGCCGCGCGCGACTGGTTCAGATTAGGGATGATTGGTCGGGAGTACGCGGAACTGGCGCTTTCCTTCAATGCCGTACGTTGCGGGAGTCTGCCTGATCAACGGTAAGAATTACGGACAGAAATTCCCGCTTCGCCAGATACACGAGCGTGCCACCGGAAAAATCCATAAGTCGATCCCAAGATGCACGTGCGGCAGTTCCGCATGTTCGATTGTACCGAGGACCAGTGCTCCGGAACGAATGAACCGCCAGGAGGCCTCCCTCTCCGGGCGCGTATCGCCAACCAAATGGAATAATTCGGTGAGAACTGCCTCTGAAGTTAGCAGGGGAAGGCCTGTTGGCGGAACGCCTGGACGCAGGACTCGTGCCATCGATCAGTTCTGTCCGTAATTACGCCCAAAATACAATGAGTTAAAGCAAGGCTACCAGGGTCGTGGGACTTCCGGCAGGGGCTGAATGTAACAAAACGGCTGACCAGGGAAAAGATGACGAAATTTGTGGTGCTTCCGAGTCTGCTGGAGATTATCCCTGCGGCAAGCCGGGAAACTGGAAAGTCCATGAAACGAGTGTTTCAGTTCGCTACTCCAGGCCGACATACAGTTTTCTGCATATGTTGCGTCTTTTTTAGCCAGAATGTTCCCGCCACATCCCGGGAACTGGAGATGCTGACTAAGAAAACTGCCTTGGGTTGTAACTCTAGCCACATAGGGATGGCAAAAATGAAAATTAAAAAAATACGAGCTTGATTGCAAGCATGGTTTCGTGACATCGTACTCACAATTTTGGGGGCACCGATGAAACGAACGACTCGAAGTATCTATTTATTTGTTTCAACCGTTTTAATAATGCTGATTTCGACTACCGTGTTGCGCGCCGATGTAACCGGTGCGATCAGCGGTGTAGTCCGCGATCGTTCGCAGGCGGTGGTGGTCGGCGCCAAGATAGTGATCACGAATACGGACACCAATCTCAGCCAGGAAACCAAGTCCGGATCGGACGGTACGTATCGTTATCTCGCGTTGGCCGTTGGCCACTATAAGATTACGGTAACTTCGGCCGGGTTCCGTCCCGCCACTGTCACCAATATTGAATTGAAAGTGAACGACCAGTTGAGCTTCGATTTCGATCTCGACTTGGGACCAGTGCAGGACGAGATCAGCATCAGTGCCAACGCCGTGCAGGTACAAACGGAGAGCACGCAGCTTGGCGACGTAATGGATTCGAAGAAAATGCTGGCGCTGCCGCTGAATGGTCGCAGCTTCATCGATCTTTTGGGATTACAGGCCGGCGTGGCGCCGGGTACGGCTGGCACGATCCAGCAGGACCGTCCTGTTTCGGGCGGGTTGAGCTCCGGAAATATTTCGGTTAACGGCCAACGCGAAACAGCCAACGCCTACCTTGTGAACGGCGCGGACGTCAGCGAAGGTCGCAACTTGGGTACCGGTTTGGTGCCAAACATCGATTCGATCGGCGAATTCCGGCTGATCACGAACAGTTTCGATGCCGAGTATGGAAAGTTCAGTGGCGCAGTTGTGAACGTCATCACCAAGTCTGGCACTAATAATTTTCACGGAGATGTTTTTGAGTTTCTGCGCAACGATAAGCTCGATGCCAAAAATTATTTCTTTGCTGGCAAGTCCGAACTGCGCCGTAATCAATTTGGATATACGTTTGGTGGCCCGGCTTGGAAAAATAAGCTTTTCTTCTTCAGCGACTACCAAGGCACGCGGGAAGTATCTGGCGCAGAAACAGGGCAAGTAAATGTGCCCACGCTCGATCAGCGAGCCGGCAACTTTACCGATTTGACAGGGGAGGTTGATGGTGCCTACTGGGCCCAGGTGCTCAATACGCGGCTAGGGCTTCCTGCTGGTACCATTTTCCAAGGTGAACCCTACAGCGACGTATTCCCTGGCGGCGTAATTCCACAAGCGGCTTGGGACGCACCGGCACTCAATATGCTTCCATTCATTCCGCTGCCGACCAACTCCGACCCCACGCAGAATTATTCGGACAATAGCCAGAAAAACTCCGCAACGGACAACAAGTTCGGCGAACGCATAGATTTTAATAATCAGACAACCGGTAACTGGTCGTGGTATTACCACCTGGACAATTCGAACGTCGATAGCGCGCTGGCGGGATTTGCGAGCGTACCGGGATTTGCGACGTCTACCCCTTCGCGAGCTCAGTTGTTTGTGATGAGTAATACAAAAACATTCGGGGCGACCGCCGTTAACGAGTCCCGGCTGAGCGTCTTCCGCAACGTGTTGCACAAAGACAATCCAACGGAAAGCTTTGCAAGTCTTTCATCCCTCGGATTTGTTACCGGAGCCGGCACACTAGGAATTATTCCTCTGGCGGGCTACCAGGAATACATTCCGCAAACCAGCTTCAGCAACTCGGGATTGAACATTGGCGTGCCGACGTTGAATACGTTCCAGCCAAATACAACGTACGCGATTTCTGACGTGTTTTCGAAGTCGCAAGGCAGGCACACTTGGAAAGTTGGAGGGGAATTCCGGTATTACCAGGTGAACGAGCGCAACTTCGCCAATCCGAACGGTGGGTTTACGTTCAACGGTAACGTCACGGGAGATGAATTTGCGGATTTCCTGCTCGGCGCGACATGCACCGGCTGTTCGGCTCCCTACACGCAGGCGGCCTTGCAGTTGCTTGACTCTCGTACGAAATATGCAGGCGCCTTTGTGCAAGACACGTGGAAGGTAAAGTCGAACCTCACGCTGAATCTTGGGCTGCGTTGGGATTTGGGAATGCCCTGGTATGACACGCAAGGGAAGCTCCAGGCGTTCGTGCCCGGGGAGCAATCAGTCCTCTTTCCAAACTCGCCGACCGGCCTCGTGTTCCCGGGCGACCCAGGAATTCCCCAGACTCTTGCTCCCACGCGATATCATAATTTTGGTCCGCGGCTGGGACTGGCCTATTCGCCAGGATTCTCGGATGGCATTTTGGGCAAGATCTTTGGTGGCCCCGGCAAGACTAGCATCCGTGCCGCCTATGGGCTTTATTACAGTTCAGTGGAAGATTTAAACCTCTTCTACGAAGTGGCGGACGCTCCCTTTGGTTTGTACTGGACCTCACCAGTATCGGTTCTGATGGACGAACCCTTCCGGGTTCGCGCTAACGGCCAGTCTCTTGGACAGCGGTTTCCTTTTACGGCCCCGATTCAAGGTGATCCGGCAAACCAGACCCTGGATTTCTCGATCTATGAACCGATGAACTTTTTCCCCGGGTATGACATTCATAACCGCACGCCGTATGCAGAACACTTCAATGCGTCAATACAGCGCGAATTGTCGAAATCAACGGTCCTCACGCTGGCCTACGTTGGAACCACGGGACATCATCTAATTACCCAATCGGAAGCCAACCCTGGCGATCCAGCTCTCTGCCAGCTACTCACCGCACAAAATTATCAAGACATAACCGCGGGTACTCCTGGCTGCGGACCTGGCAATGAAAACGATGTCTTCCAGAAAGGTGCCTCAACCATTTACAGCACACGGCACTCGCTCCTCGATCCAAATTTCTGCCCGGGTTCGGCATTGCAGATCTGCTTCGGATACGGCAACACCTATACACAAACCGTGGCTAACTCGGTTTACCATTCCGCTCAGATATCCGTGGAACATAAATCGAACACTTCCACGTTTACTGTGGCATATACATTTTCGAAAGCGATTGATGATGCTTCCGCGTTCGGCGATCTTGTTAATTTTGCCGACCCCAAGCTCAGCCGCGGTCTGTCTTCGTCCGACCTAACGCACAACTTTGTAGCCAGCTATGTTTGGGAGATTCCATTTGACCGCGCGTTCAAAAGTCTACCCAAGCGCTTGACGCAAGGATGGCAAGTAGAGGGAATCACGCGTTTCGCCACCGGCTTCCCGATTCAGATGGGGCAGAGCAGCGACGACATCTCCCTGGTAGGAAGCTCTTCTACGGATATGCCGGATCGCGTGGGCCCTGTCGTTACGGTCAATCCGCGCGACGCGAATCCCGACTGCCCAACGGTAACCGGATGCTATTTCCTGCCGGGTGCCTTCGCGCTGAACTCGACGCTGGGAACATTTGGTACTTCCAACCGGCGATTCTTTCACGGTCCGGGATTCAACAACACGGACTTCGGCTTCCTAAAGCAAACCAAGATTCACGAGAATCTTGCGTTTGATATACGCGTCGAGTTCTTCAACATCTTCAACCATGCCCAGTTCACCAATCCTTCCGGAGATATCAACAGCGACAACTTCGGCATTATCACCGGTGCACGCGATCCGCGGATCGGGCAGGTCAGCGCCAAGTTCTACTGGTAATATAACTGGCGCGCGTCCGCCGATTTCTGACGCGAATTCTTCTACGTTGCGGCCAGTCGCCGAGGTATCTTAATGGCGGGTGGCCGCCACGTGTTTTTAGACTCCTGTTTTGGGACTGTTCGAATGAGGATTGCCGTGCTTCTGGGCCTTTTGTTGGCGCAAGCAGCCTTCGCGCAAACCGCAGAACAGTATCGCCAGCAGGCCATCGAACTTTCACGCAATAAGTCCTGGGATGCGGCGATTGTGGCTTACCACAAGGCGCTTGAGCTGAATCCAAACGATCCTCTCACGCACTACAACCTGGCGCTTACGCTGGGAAAGAAAGGCGACTCCAGGCAGGCATTGGAAGAGTTTGCAACCACACTAAAACTGAATCCCAAATGGGCCGATGCGCACTATGGATTAGGCGCCACTCACTACGATCTGCACGACCTCCCGGCAGCCCTTAAGGAGCTACGAACCACGACCAAGCTCGACTCAAAAAATGTGGGCGCCCACCGCTTGTTGGCTCGAATTTACTCTCAACAGAATGATGCTTCTTCAGCGGAAGCCGAACTGCAAAAGGCGCTCCTGTCAAAGCCTTCGGCGGAACTCTATTTTGAAATGGGAATGGTTCAGGGGCAGTTGGGCAGCTTGGAAAAAGCTGCAGCTGACTTTCGTCGCGCGCTCACGCTCAATCCGCGATCTGCTCCGGCGCACGCCATGTTGGGAGTTACGCTGCGACGCCAGGGACAACATGAACCCGCGCTCGCACAATTTCGCAAAGCGGTTGCACTCGATCCGAAAGACCCCGAGGCGCAATACAATTTGGGAATGGAACTCAAGACCGGAGGCGACATTGCGGGGGCGATTGCTGCGTTTCAACGCGCGATTGAGATTCGACCTGACTTTGAGCAGGCACATTATAACCTGGGCATCGCGTTGCGCGCCCAGGGAAAATCAGATGCCGCGCGGAAGGAAATGGAAGATCTAAAAGGTCTGCACGACTTTCGCGCACGCCTGGCGCAGTCGAAACTTTTGATAATGCAGGGTGTCGATGCGCTAAAGCAGCAAAAGCTGGACGACGCCCAAGCGTTGTTTCAGCAGTCGGTTGAAAAAAGCCCGGAGTTGCCAACGGGTCACTACTACTTGGGACTGACCTGGGATCGCAAAGGCGATGCTGAGCGCGCCATTGCAGCCTATCAAAAAGCTCTCGAGCTGCAGCCAGACTACGCGCAAGTTCACTCCGGCCTGGGCCTACTTTACTGGCGGCAAAATAATCGGACGAACGCGATGGAAGAGTTCCACCAAGCGGTGATGTCTGACCCCGACCTCGCGGAGGCCCATTACAACTTTGGTCTCGCATTGGCGCAATCGGGTAAAACAGAAGAAGCTGTGCGCGAATTGAAGGAAGCAATCGGCATCGATCCTACCTACACGGATGCGCGCGTTCAACTTGGTCTAATCCTTAGCCAGAATAATGACATGAGCGGAGCCGCAAGCGTCTTTCGGGATCTTGTGCGGCGGAATCCGAAATTTGCGGAAGCACACAATAATCTTGGATTGGTATTGCTGCAGTCGGGTGATGTGCCTGCAGCACGTAAGGAATTCGGTGAAGCTGTTCGGCTCAAACCAGAGTATGCGGAGGCGCACTACAACCTTGCGTTGGCACTTCATCAAACAGGGAGCGAGACAGAGTCCCGAGCAGAGTTTGAGAAGGCCTACGAAATCGCACCAGAGTTGCGAAGTCAGCCACACCCATGAAGCAACTATATATAATTCTGAGACAACTGCTTTGAGATTGACGGTGTTCACCGGGGATGGCGCGGTGCCCATCGATACAATGTGAGTGAATGACAGATGAAGCGTGTAGAGATGGCAGTGGAGTGTTAACTGACATATTGAAGGTGCTCTGGTCTCATGCGGGTCAGAATGTTCCAGTGGGCAGCTTCTTTTGTGCGATTGCTCCTTAACCATTCTTTTTCGGTTCCGGTGCGAGGAGGGCGCGGAAGGAAATCCTCTTTTACAAGTCGGCTCTCGTCGAGAGTTTGTTCAAGTTGACTCAACTCTGACAATCGCGGATTATTTCGAGTCTCCGCTACCATCTTCGCCAATGTGACAACGAAACCAAGCCTGTTTTGCAGATTGAATTTTCGAGCATTCTCCACAAGCCAAGAATCCGGCTTAGCGAACTTCAAGGCCACCCATGGCAAAGCTGCTGCAACTCGCGCATCGATGCTTTGTTGCGACAGAGCCGTGAGCAGGAATTCCGAAGGATTCTTTTTGTGTGTCTTCGCAGTCAGATACACGAATCCTGGGTACTCTAATCGCGCAAGCATTTCCGTGAGCCGCTGATCGTCCACTGGTCCTGGAGTAAAGGCTTCCGACGTCGGCAGTGCGTCTGGTGACAGGCCATAGGCGGAAGTGGCCCGACGAATAAGCGCGGTCGTAAGTCGCCGCTTGCCGTGCTCTAGGCAATTGAGATGGGCCTGCGATACACCCAACTTGGCCGCAGCTTGGGTTTGGTTCCAGCTTTTGTCAAGTCGTGCAGATTTGAATTCGTATGGTGTCATAACATTCAGTTTATAGCAGAGCTGCTATAATTTTTCAATCCACAAACATCCTTGATCGGCGCGGACAGGACTTCAAATGCCTACGCAAGAGGTGAAGCAAAAAGCACGATAAATCCGGTATGCGTGTGGTGTACGAGACGAAATTTATACGTGCAAGTACAACAAAATACGGTCGTTAAATGGTGGAGGCGGGGGGAGTCGAACCCCCGTCCGAAAAGCGCTACGAACCGAAGCCTACATGCTTAGCTCACTTCAGTTTGGTTCGCCCGCCCCGCTCAGAAGGAGCAAGAAACGCGGCCGGCTAGTCCGATGAATCTCGCCAAAGCCTTACGGACCGAAAGGCTCCAGCCAGCTCACAGTGTGACGCCTCGATCCGGGCCCATGAGCAAAGCCCGGGGAAGCGTTGCGCTTAATTAATTAAGCAGCAAGTGCCAAGTTGTTGTTGGCAGTTCTAGTTTTCCACCCGATTACGGGCAGGTGGTGCCCGGCATGCCTTCGGAAAGCGGCAACTTCCGTCGAAACCGTGTCGCCCCCAACTACCCCTCTATTCTATCATCCCCGGCAAATCGCGGGGCTGCCGAGGCCCTCATCGCGCTAGAACCCACTCACCTCCTGACCCTGCTCATTACTCCACAATTGGGCACACACCCTCCCGGCATCGTTGACTAGCAGGCCCCATCGCCCCAAAATTGCAAAACGGGAGAAATCCGGGAAACAATCCCGAAAACCGGTATGGCACAAGACCCCAACGCGCCGAACGCTGTTGAACAGGCTGTTTCTCGCGCCGTTCGCGACAATCTTGAACGTATTCAGCGCACTGCGGAAGAACTCAACCACGCGGTCAGCGATGTGGTCTCGGCTTGCGCCAGCAACAAGCCAACAAACGCCTTACCTCCTATGCTCCGGGCCCAGACCGCCGCAGCTTCCCTGGCCGCCGCCCTGGAAGTTCTCACGAAATTCGTAACCGTATCTCTGCAGGCGGGCCCGCGCTCGCCCCTTGAAGCGCAGATCACTCATTTGGTCAGCCAAGTCGCAGTTGAGGCGCCCCGAGCTCCGCAGCGTCCTGAGCCCGTGCCACCAACGCCCATGGCTTCCGAGGTTCAGGTAGAAACGCCCGCTGCGCCTGCCGGCGTCGCTGAGGTTCAGCCGCCCGAACTCGAGCCCATCGAGACGAGTGAGCCTGCCGCCGCTGTTCCCGACCCTGTTGCGACCAGTGAATTTGATCTTAGCCGTCTTTCAGTGGAAGACCAGGAACTCCATCGTCGCGCCAATCGGGTGGCCAAAGTTTCCATGCAGGACATCAAAATGCTACGTCCTGAGCAGGTCCGCTTGGGCCGCGAAAACAAGGATCTTTGCATTCGACTGAAAGATGACATTGAGAAAGCTCACCGCGAATACGAACGCCGTTTCAAACCCATCATGGATCAGCCGGTGGACTATTTCTACCAGTGGACGCTGGAAATCCTTGCAGAAGGCAATCCTGAAGCTCTCGGCGAATATCCGTACTCCACTCCTGTCCGCCAGCACTAGTCCTCAATCGAATGATCCTTCTCAACTAATTGCTTGGACGGAACTCCGTGCAATCTTTCCATTTTTTCCTGCACAGCTTTCTGTGGCAAACTTGCGTGTGCTTACGTCACGAAATGTTGTCGCGCTGACACTCGCTGCCATTCTGGTTCTCGGCGCCCCTTTCGATGCGCTGGCGCAGAACAGAACCCGCAAAAAGAAAAAAACCGCCAAGCCAAAGTCTGTCCCCTGCGTTAATTGCAAACCAACCACCACCGCGCCGCAATTTGCCGCGGCAAGTCCGGAAGACCAAGCCGCCCAGAGGGAGTTGTCGGAGCTCGCGCGGGGACTTCATTCGGCTGCACCTGCCGCCTACGAACGCCTTTCTGCTTACGCCGCGAAAAACACCACCAGCCCCTGGGGAGCCCGCGCGGCTCTCGCGCTCGGGTATGAGGACTACAGCAAAGGCCGTTCCGCCCAGGCACTGGGCTGGTTTATCAAGGCGCAGAACGACACCCTGCTTCGTGAGTATGCGCTCTACTGGGCCGCACAATCCAAGCGCGCCCTCAAGCGCAGCGCCGAGGCGTACACGGATCTGGCTCGATTCCAGCGCGACTACCCCAATTCCGCTCTCAAAGAGCAGTTTCTCGACTCCTTCGCTGCGACCGCCGTTGAAACCGGCCATGCCCAGGAAGCGATCGATGCCCTGAATTCTTACGCTCCCACCAGCTCCAAGCCGAGTCTGCTCCTGGATCGCGCTCATGCCTATCAGGCGGCCCACCAGCTGCCGGCGGCGGCCAAAGACTACCAATCGCTTTTCTACAAATTTCCGCTAACCGACGAAGGCAAATCCGCTGGAAGCTCACTGCCGCAAGTGTCCAAAGCCCTTGGCAGGGAATATGCCTATCCCGGTATCGAACTTCAGGAAGGGCGCGCTCAGGTTTTCTACGACGCCCACAAATGGCGCGAAGCTCGCACTGAATTTGAAAAACTTCTCACCATGCTTCGCGATCCGGCGAACCCCACCCGTCAACGCGCTCAGCTTCGCGTAGCGCAGGCGCGCATCCAACTGAAAAGTCCGGTCACTTTACTTTCTACTCTCAATACCGCGGATCCTGCGGTTGACGCCGAACGCCATTTCGCGCTTTCACAAGCCTACCGAGGCGCCAAGAAAGAAAACGAAATGCTCACGACGGTTGAAGCCGTCGCGCAAAAATATCCCACCAGCAAATGGACCGAAGAATCCCTCATGGCGACAGGGAATTACTATTGGGTGCTTCTTGATCGCGCCAAGGCCGCCAGCTACTACCAGCGGGTCCTGGAAGGTTTTCCCAACGGCAAAAACGCCTATAACTCGGAGTGGCGCGTGGCTTGGGTTGCCTATCTACAACGACAGCCCTATGCGGATGACAAGCTCACCGTTTTCCTCCGCAAGTATCCCGTTTCCGCCAATGCCTCGGACGCACTTTATTGGCTCGGCCGCGATGCCGAACGCAGCGGCAATCCTGCTCACGCCCGCGGCTTTTACAACAAAGCCGTTGACCGTTTTCCGCAGACGTACTTCGCTCGCGCCGCCACTCTTCGTCTCAACAAACTTGGTCCCGGCGAAGTCGACACGATCGATTTCCTCGCGCAAATTCCCCCGCCATCTGCGCTGCGTCCTTTCGACGAACCAGTCGCCGACAACGTCGCCGATCGCTGGGCCCGCGCCCAGGCTCTGCGCGCCATTGCCTTTGACGCCAGCGCCGAACTCGAACTCAAGAACGCCTACTTCGCTACATCCTCTCCGCGCTTCCTGCTCGAAGCGGCGCAAGCCGCCTTCGATCAAGGACACTACGCCGCAGGAATGGCCTACGGCCGCATCATCGTTCCCAGCTTCGACTCGCGAAAAATTTCCGACATTCCCGTCGCCGTCTGGAAAGCGCTCTATCCACTTCCCTACGAAGCAGCTCTGCGCCGCGAAGCCGCGAGAAACGACTTCGATCCCATGTTCGCCGCCGGTCTCATCCGCCAGGAATCCACCTTCCAGGCCGACATCGTCTCGCATGCCAACGCCATCGGCTTGATGCAGGTCCTGCCCAAAACCGGCAAGCTTCTGGCCCGCCAGCTCAAAGTGAAGTACACCAAAAATCTGCTCTTTCAGCCGGACTACAATCTGCAGCTTGGAATGCTCTATATCGCGGGCCTATTGCGCGCCACCGGCGCACCGGAATACGCCGCTGCCGCTTACAACGCCGGTGAAGACCGCATTGCCCTTTGGAAGTCCGAACGCAACTACGAAGAAATTCCCGAACTCGTCGAATCCATCCCCTTCACGGAAACCCGCGAATACGTACAAATCGTCTTGCGCAACACCGAAGTCTACCGGACAATTTACGGGTCTGGTGCCGGCATCTCGACCACCGCAGCCAGCCGCAGCCGCTAATTCTTTCCGTCGGAGTTGCCTTGAAATTTACAGTGGCGGGCCTTTAGATCCGTGTTTCCCGGTTTGGCTTTCTCGTTTTTGCGATTGAATTTATTTCCAGTTCTTCAGGCAGGTTAAATGACCGCATCAATCCCCAACATCACCGCCGGGCCATCCGGCGAACTCGCCCGCCGCATGCTGTCGGTCAAGGCCGAGCAATTCACCGAATCCGTTATCCGTGAAATGACCCGTCTCGCGCAAAAGCACAACGCTGTCAATCTCTCGCAAGGTTTTCCCGATTTCCCGGCGCCCGCCGAAATCAAAGAAGCCGCCCGCCAAGCCATCTCTGACGACATCAATCAATACGCCATCACCTGGGGCGCCAAGCCTCTCCGCGACGCCATTGCCGAAAAATTCGCCCGCACCCAAAACGTTACGGTCGATCCCGAACGCGAAATCACCATCTGCTGCGGTTCGACCGAAGCGATGATGTCCACCATGATGGCCATCATCAATCCCGGTGACGAAATCGTAGTCTTCGAGCCCTACTATGAAAATTACGGTCCCGACGCGATCTTGAGCGGCGCCACGCCCCGCTTCGTTAAACTGCGCACCCCGGATTGGTCTTACGACGAAACCGAACTCGCCGCCGCGTTCGGTCCTCATACCAAAGCCATCATCCTCAACACGCCCAACAATCCCACCGGAAAGGTTTTCACCCGCTCCGAGCTCGAATTCATTCGCGATCTCTGCATGCAGTGGAACGCCTACTGCATCACCGACGAAATCTACGAACACATTCTGTATGACGGCGCCGAACACATCTCCATGGCCCAAATCGATGGCATGCGGGACCGCACCATCGTCATCAACGGGATGTCGAAAACCTACAGCGTCACCGGCTGGCGCGTGGGTTGGGCCATTGCTCCGCCCGAAGCCACGAACGCCATCCGTAAAGTTCATGATTTTCTTACCGTAGGCGCGGCCGCGCCGCTCCAGCAGGCTGGCGCGCTGGCTCTGAAATCGCCCGAGTCCTACTACGAACAGCTCGCCACCACTTACGCCCAGAAACGCGAGCGCCTGCTGAAGATTCTCACCGACGCCGGCATCACCGTATACAAACCCCGCGGCGCCTACTACGTCATGACCGACATCGCGCGCTTCGGTTACCCCGACGACATTGCCTTCGCCAAATTCCTTGTCGAAAAAATCGGAGTAGCCTGCGTGCCCGGCTCGAGCTTCTACCGCAACGCCGCCGATGGCGCTAGCCAAGTCCGCTTCACCTTTTGCAAAAAAGAGGAAACCCTGGCCGCTGCCGAGCAACGCCTGGCAAAACTACGAATGTAGTTTCTGGAATCAAGTAAGGGGTAAAAAATTCACGTCCAAGGTGAGAACACGGGAAGAAACGACCAACGGTATGTTGCAATACGTATAACTTTTATCTAATTTAGAATCGTCCGTTCCGATTCCGAGATTTTTGGGGTAGGGAACTGACGGTC